>JBGASN010000003.1:0-128736 GCA_044229665.1 Holophagaceae bacterium | reverse complement strand
ACAACGGCATCAAGAACTCCAAGCAGAGCGCCATCGCCAAGACCTTCGCCACCGACACCGCCATGGAGGTCAGCACCGACGCCGTGCAGATCCTCGGCGGCAACGGCTACTCCCGCGAGTTCCTCGTGGAGAAGAGCATGCGCGACGCCAAGCTCCTCCAGATCTACGAAGGCACCAACCAGATCCAGCGCCTCGTGATCGCCAAGGAGATCCAGCAGGGCAACTGAGCCCTTGGAAATGACGGAAGGGAGGGCGACTCGCCCTCCCTTCCTTTTTTCCGGTGCGACGGGACCATCCGACCGCAGCGAAGCGCAGGGAGGATAGGACCGCATCGGCGCAGCCGATGGCGGGGGCACCGCCCTGAGGGCCGGAGGCCCGGGTCGGGGAGACCCAGCAGGGCAACTGGACCCAGGGGCGGACCAGAGGAGGCGGGCCATGGGCCCTCCTTATTCATGTCAGGGGACCTTCGGCCCCCCGGGAGCTGGGGCGGAGCCCTCACCCCCTCCGCTTCGCCTTCGGCCGGATGGGGGGTTCCCGCCATCAGTGGGCGCGCCGGGAGGGGTGCCCCGATGGCCCCGCCCCGGGGAAGGTTCCCGCCTCCGCAAGATTTCCGTGACTCTTCGCTTGGCCCCCTGGGGGACGAGCGCACACTGGATCGGGATCCCCTGATCTTCAAGCCTTGGTCGCCTTCGCCTGGTCGGTTCCATCGCTCTCATCACTACGCCAGGCAGGAAAAAGGAAACATCCATGGCTCAGGGAACCGTCAAGTGGTTCAACGCCGAGAAGGGCTTCGGCTTCATCACCCTCGACGAGGGCGGCACCGACCTCTTCGTCCACCACACCGCCATCCAGACCCAGGGCTTCCGCACCCTGGAAGAGAAGCAGCGCGTCTCCTTCGACGTGGTGCAGGGCCCCAAGGGCCTGCAGGCTGCCAACGTCAGCAAGATCTGATCGCGAACCTGGATACGGCCCCATCTGGGCCGTATCTTGGCCAGTCAAGAATTTTGTATTGAACGGCCAAAAACTCTGCCCCTAGAATCCCTGCATCCATCCTTGTCAGGCCAAGCCGCAATGTGGGTGCCGTGGACCAGCGGGTCCCCGGCTCGTCGGAGCTATTGCTCCCCGGAGGGTTCCGCCTGGTGCTCCCCCCGCGTGAACGTCCCAGGCAACGGCCCAGCCCGAGCAGGTAGTCACACCATGTCCCAGCGCACCGTGAAGTGGGTTCAACGCCGAGAAGGGTTTCGGCTTCATCACCTCGATGATGGCGACGTCTTTGTCCACCACCGCGATCACCATGAAGGGGTTCCGCACCTGAAGAGAAGTCCCGCGTCTCCTTCGACATCGTCCAGGGCCCCAAGGGCCCCAGGCCGCCAACGTCCAGAAGGCCTGATTCCCCAGCCCTCCCGATCCGGCCCAGGTCCCCCCGGGCCGGATGCGTTCCTGGAGCCCCATACTGGGGGATGAACGCACGCCGGGCCCTGTTTCTTCGCAATGGCCCTGCTCGTCACCCTGCTCCAGGTGAAGCCACCCTGGCGTCGCCCTACGGGCTGACGCCTCGGCCTGTCCTTCCTGGCTACCGTGTCCGGCGCCAGCGGGGCGGGCGCCTTCCTGGGCATCAAGATCCTCACCCGCCTCGTGGAGCCCCCGCCGCCTCCAGCGCGCCGAGGTGCTCCGGGCCACGGGGGCGGAGCCTGCGTCCCTCCGCAAGGCCCTCGGCGAGGTGAGCCTCTCCCGGGGAGAGCAGGGATACCGGATCGCCCTCCTCCGGGGGTGGGCCGCCTGGGCCCAGGGGGACCGGGACCGGGCCTGGATCGAGCACCTGGAGGCCCACCTCCATCGCCTTCCGCTCTGGAAGCGCCTGCTGCTCCGGCCCTACTTCCACCGGGTTCCGGAGCACCCCACCGAGGGCCACCTGCGTCGCGGTGAGCGCCTGATGCGCCTGGCGCCTGGGCTGGGGCGCCTGCGGCACCTCCTGGGGATCCTCCACCTCCGGCAGGGGGGTGAGGACGCCTCCCGGCGTGCCTGGGTCCGCTTCGCGGAAGCCCTCCCCCTCAGCGGGGAGGATCCGCTCGTCCTCGAGGACCTGATGCTCGCGGCCTTCGCCCAGGGCATGCCCGAGCTCGGGGAGCGGGCCCTCCGGGCCCTCCAGGACCGCCATGGAGACCCCCGGCTCCCCTGGGACCGCGCGGCGGCGGCCCTCCACCACCTCCACCAGGATCGCCCGGCCCTGGTGCTGGCCCTGCTCGAGCCCCTGCCTCCCGAGGGCCGCACCCAGCCGCTCCACTGGCTCTGCCTCGCCGCGGCCCAGCGCCTGCTCGGGGATCGGACCTCCGCCTGGCGGACCGTGGAAGCGGGTCTGGCCCGCCACCCCGAGGCCTTCCGGCTGTGGATGGAGCGGCATCTCATCGCCCTGGACTCCGGGGAGGACGAGGAGGCCTTCCAGAGCCTCCAGAAGGCGGAGGCCCTGATCCCAGACGGCCCCGAGGGCGAGGCGGTCCGGCGGGAGTGGCAGCTTCGCCGCGCCGAGTTCGCCTTCTGGTACGACGAGGATCCCGAGACCGCCTGGGCCCACCTCTCGGCGCTGCCCCCCGAGGCCCAGGGGGACCACCATCCTCCGCTGAGCCTCCAGGTGAGGGTGGCCCTCGGCCACTACGAGCAGGCCTACGCCCTCGTGAAGGAGGCCCTGGCCACCGCCCCGGGGGATCCGGCCCTCCTCCTCATGCAGGCGGACTGCATGGCGGGCCTCGAGGCCTGGGAACCCCTGCTGGCCTACCTGGACGGCCTCGGGGAGGCGTGCCGGGAGCACTCGGCCTTCTGGCACCTCCGGGGGCTCTGCCGGGCCCACCTCGCGGATCCGCTCAAGGCCCGGGTGGACCTGGAGCGGGCGGCCCGCATGGAGCCTTCCCGGCTCCGCTACCTCCTCGATGCCGGCCATGCCTGCGCGGAGCTGGGGGAGTGGGACCGGGCCGAGATGCACTGGCGCCAGGCCCTCACCGTGGACGCGCAAGGCGAGGAGGCCCTCATCCACCTGGCCGAGGCCCGCATGGAGCTGGCGGATCCCGAGGGGGCCCGGCGCTATCTGCGGGAGTGCCTGATCCACCACCCCGACAGCGCGGATGCCCAGGACCGCCTGGCCTCCCTGGAGGCGAACTGACCCGCGCCCGGAGCCTCAGGCTTCGTTGCGGATCTTCGCCAGCTTGCGGTCCATGCGGTTGCGCTCCTCCGGGCTGGCCCACTTCTTCGCCTGCTCCAGCGCCTTCACCGCCCGCTCGTTCCGGCCCGCCAGCATGCTGATCTGGGCCCGGAGGATGAAGAACTCCGGCTCCCGATCCATCAGGCGGATGGCCTGATCCAGCTCCTTGTCCGCCTGCACGAGGTCCCCGGATTCCATGGATTCCCGGGCCAGGAAGGCGTGGAAGTAGGGATCCTTGGCCCGCAGCTTGTGGGCCTGGGCCCGGTAGCGGTCCGCCTCCTCGTGCCGCCCCTGCTCCCGGTAGAGGGATTCCAGGTTGCCGCAGGCGGCCCCTTCCTTGGGATCCAGCTCCAGGGCCTTGAGGAAGGCCTGTTCCGCACCTTCGAAATCCCGCTCGTGGCGCCGCACCACGCCCAGGGTGTTCCAGCCCATGCCGGCGGCCCCGGGGAGGGAGACCGCGAAGTTGGCCTGGGCCATGGCCTCCGGGATGTCGGATTGCTCCAGGGCCTCCACCGCGCGGTTCGCATGCCATAGCGCCAGGGCGCGGGCCTCGGAGATGGGATCCACCACGTAGAACCCCTTCCGCAGCTCCGGGAGGAAGTCCATCACGGCGATGCCCGCGGGGCGCTGGTCCAGGGTCGCCACCATGTGCCGCTCGTGCCGGATGAGGGGGCCGGTCTTCCGCCAGTTGGAGATGCCCGGGGCCTCGGCGAAGCCCACCTCCAACCCCAGGAACCTGCAGGCCACCACGAAATAGGCCGTGAGGGTGATGCAGTTGGCCTTCCGTTCGTCCCAGGCCTCCTGCACCGTGCGGGTCCGGGAGTTGTCATAGGTCATCCCGAGCCCCCCCGACTCCACGGGGTTGAAGGTGAACTGGAGGAGGGCCCGCACCTTGGCCTGGGGGAAGGTGTGGATGGCGGTGACCTTCCGAACCTGCTCCCGCATGGCCTCGTTCATGGCGAAGGGGCCGGACTGGGCCGCCAGGGTGGCGGTCAGGAAGGCCAGGCAAGCGGGTGTGCGCACGAATCAATCTCCTCCCCACACCATCGGTCCGAATCGGCCCCCGGGGAAGGGGGATACGTCCCGATCTGGGCGCGGTTGACCCACGGGGGCCCCTCCCCCCTTTGCTATGCTGACGCCATGTCCGCCTCCGCCATCGTCTGCGCCTACAGCCCCGTGGGCACCCTCGCCCTGGAGGGCCTCCTCGAGGCCGGCATCCGGGTGCTGGCCCTCTACACCTATGATCAGGCCGCGGATGAGGGCTGGTTCCAGGCCCCCGAGGCGATCGCCCGCCGGGCGGGCATCCCGGTGTTCAAGGAACCCTCCTTCAATGCGGACGCCGTCTACGAGCGCATCCGGGCCCAGGCACCGGACCTGCTCCTGAGCTTCTACTTCCGCGAGATGATCCAGGCGCGCTTCCTGGACCTCCCCCGCCTGGGCGCCTACAACCTCCACGGAAGCCTGCTGCCCCGGTACCGGGGACGGGCCCCGCTGAACTGGGTGCTGGTGAAGGGCGAGACCGAGACCGGGATCACCCTCCACGCCATGACCCCGAAGCCGGATGATGGCGCCATCGTCGCCCAGACCCGCCTTCCCATCGCCTGGGACGAGACGGCCCTCAGCCTCACCTGGCGGGCCGCGGAGGCCTCCCGGGTCCTGGTGCGGGAGGTGGCTCCCCAGCTGGCGGAGGGCCGGGCCTCGCGGGTGGATCAGAAGACCCTGGGGCCCTCCACCTACTTCGGGGGTCGGAAGCCGGCCGACAGCCGCCTGGACTTCGCCATGCCCGCCGCGGAGGCCTTCAACCAGATCCGGGCCGTGGCCGACCCCTGGCCCAATGCCTTCCTGGAAACCCCCCAGGGCCCCCTCAAGGTGGCCTGGGCCCTGCCCACCGCCCTGCCTTGCGCCCCGGGCGCCTTCCGGCAGAGCGGCGAGGGCACCCTCCTCGGCTTCGCCGACGGCGCCCTGCTCCTGCACGCCCTGCGCAAGGGGGACCACCGGAGCGAGCGGCCCACCGAACACGCCGCCTGGCTCCGGGAGGCCGGCGTCCCCGAAGCGCACCTCTGAGGTTTCCATGCGCCTGCTGCCCCTGTTCCTCGCCCCCGCCCTCGTGCTCAGCGCCGGGGCCCTCCGCAAGCCCCGACGGGGGGGTCCCGTGAGGAGCGCCAAGGAGGCCAAGCGCATCGCCGAGCAGGACACCGGCGGCCGGGCCGTCCACGCCCGGAGCGTGCCGCTGAACGGCGCCAGCGGCGGGTGGGAGGTGGACGTCCACATGGCCCACGAGGCCCGCGGGTGGCGGTGCGTGATCGATGCCGACACCCACATGGTCCACACCAAGACCCGCATCGAGAATCCCCCGCTCCCGCGCCGCTGAGGATCCCCCCATGACCCACCGCGTGCTGGCGATCCTCCTCGCCCCGGCCCTGCTCCTCGCCCAGGCTCCGGACCTGGCCCGGCTGCGCCGGGACGTCCACACCCTGGCCAGCCCGGCCTTCGAGGGGCGGGCCACCGGCACCCCGGGCCAGCATCGGGCGGCCGCCTACATCGCCAAGCGCATGAAGGCCAATGGCCTGAAGCCCCTCCGGGGCCCCGGCATGGGCGGGCTCTCCCCCTACCACTTCGCCTACGCCCTGGAGCGGGTGCGCTTCGAGCCCACGAAGACCACCCTCCGCCTCGGGGGCGTGGACCTCCGGTTCGGGGAGGACTTCCAGAGCTTCATCACCGAGCCGACCGAGGGCGAAGCCCTCTTCCTCGGCTATGGCCTGAAGGCCCCGGAAGCGGGCTGGGATGACTACCAGGGTGCGGACCTGAAGGGGAAGTGGGTCGTGGCCCTCACGGGCCTGCCCCCCCAGGCCGAGGCTCGGCTCCGCGAGGCGTTCCCGCAGGCTGGCGCCGTGGAAGCCAGCCGCCTCAAGGCCGCGCAGGAGGCCGGGGCCCTGGGCCTGATCCTGGTCCAGGGCGCCCACCCCGGTGAGCCCGACCTCCGCACCCCCTTCTCCCGCTTCGCCCGCCGCCTCCAGGAGCCCCAGCTGCGCCTGAAGGGGGGCGACGGCGAGCGGCGCCTGCCGCGGATGATCGGCGTCTTCCCCTCCGGGGCCCGCGCCCTGGGCCTGGAGGTGGAGGCCCTCCAGAAGGCCCTCGATGACTCCGGCCGCCCCGCCGCCCCCCGGAGCCTGGGTCCCCTGGCCCTGCACTGGTCCGCGGTCACGGAGCCGGTGCAGGCCTCGGATGTGGTGGGCCTCGTCCCGGGCACAGACCCCAAGCTCAAGGAGGAGGTGGTCCTCATCAGCGCCCACCACGACCACCTGGGGCTGGAAGGGGGCACGCTCCATCCGGGGGCCGATGATGATGCCAGCGGCACCGCCGGGATCCTGGAGACGGCCCGCCTCCTCCGCAGGGCGAAGCCCAAGCGCACCCTCCTCTTCCTGAGCGTCAGCGGCGAGGAGAACGGCCTCTTCGGCAGCGAGGCCTTCACCCGCCTCCCCCCGCTCCCCCTGGACCGGGTGGTGGCGGACCTGAACCTGGACATGATCGGCCGGGGGCGCCCCGATGAGCTCCACGTGACGCCGGCCCGCATCGAGGGCGCGGTCACCACCCTCACCGCCGAGGCCCGGCGCATCGCCGAGGCCCAGGGCTTCCCCCTGAGCTGCGGCGCCGAGGGCTACTGGCGGCGATCCGACCACTACAACTTCGTGAAGAAGGGCATCCCCGCCGTCTTCTTCTTCGCGGGGATGCACGAGGACTACCACCGCAGCACGGACACCGCCGACAAGATCGACTACCGGAAGCTCGCCCGGGTGGTGAAGGTGACCCGGGACCTCGCCCTGGCCGTGGCGAACGCCCCGGGCCGCCCGCAGCCCGTCCCCCGGGAGGTCTACGAAGGGTGGACCTGGACCTACACCAGCACGGGCCCGGAGCCCGGCCTCTGAAGCCGAGGCTGAAGCCGGGATTTCCCAAGGGCTCAACCGCCCTTGATGGGGATCGTAGACTTGGATTGCGGCCTCCGTGCCGCATGGAGGACCTACATGGGTCTGCTCGACTGGGGTAAAGCCCAATTCCTGGACATCATCCAGTGGCTTGATGATTCCAAAGACGTGATGGCCTGGCGGTTCCCGATGCAGGGCCAGGAGATCCAGAACGGCGGCAAGCTCGTGGTTCGCGAGAGCCAGGAGGCCGTGTTCGTCAACGAGGGCCAGTTCGCGGATGTGTTCAAGGCCGGCACCCACAACCTGACCACCCAGAACCTGCCCATCCTCGTCTACTTCACCAACACCCGGCTCTACAACGACCTGGGCTGGGGCACCACCAACCCCGTGATGATGCGCGACGCCGACTTCGGCGCCGTGCGCCTGCGCGCCCACGGCATCTTCAGCCTGCGGGTGGTCGACAGCGCCAAGTTCCTCAAGGAGCTGGTGGGCACCAACGGCGTCTACACCGTGGACGATGTCTCCGGCCAGCTGCGCGGCACCATCCTCAGCTCCTTCAGCGACCTGCTGGGTGAGATGAAGATCCCCGCCCTGGACCTCGCCTCCAAGTACGAGGAGATCAGCAAGGCCCTGCGCGAGAAGATGGCCCCCGAGTTCCAGACCATGGGCCTCGACTGCGCCAAGCTGGTGGTGAAGAACATCGCCCTGCCGGAAGAGGTGGAGGCCATGCTCGACAAGCGCTCCAGCGTGGGCATGATGGCCCCCGTGATGGGCGCCTACACCCAGATGCAGGTGGCCGACTCCATCCCCCTCGCCGCCCAGAACCCCGGCGGCCTCGCCGGGATGGGCATGGGCCTCGGCGTGGGCGTGGGCATGGGCAACATGATGGGCCAGCAGATGGGCGGCGCCATGGGCCAGATGGCCCAGGCCCCCTACCCCGCCGGCAACGCCCCCGCGGCGCCCGCCACCCCGGCCGCCCCCGCCAAGTCGCTCAAGGACGAGCTCACGGAGCTGAAGGACCTCTTCGACTCCCAGCTCATCAGCCAGGCGGAGTTCGATGCCCAGCGCGGCGCCATCATGAAGAAGCACGGCATGGGGAACTGAGCCCCGGATACCTTCGAAGAGGGCGGCTCCGGCCGCCCTTTTTTCGGTCCGCCGCGGAGGTTTAAGACTCATCTATCATTAATCAATTCAGAGATTCCGCATTCGGATTGCCGTACCATGCCCGAATGCCCCTTGCCGAAGATCACACCCGTCGGGAGCTCGCCGAGCTGCGCCACGCGCTGGATGAGAGCGCCATCGTGGCCGTGACCGATGCCGCGGGCACCATCACCTTCGTCAACGATCGCTTCTGCCGGATCTCGAAGTACGGCCGGGAGGAACTGCTTGGGCAGAACCACCGTCTGCTCAACAGCGGGCACCACCCCAAGGCCTTCTTCACGGAGTTGTGGCGCACCATCTCCCAGGGCCGGGTTTGGCGGGGGGAGATCCTGAACCGCGCCAAGGATGGCACCTCCTATTGGGTGGACACGACCATCGTGCCCTTCCTCGATGAGACCGGACGGCCCTGGCAGCACATGGCCATCCGCTTCGAGATCACGGAGCGCAAGCGGGTGGAGGAGGAACTCCGCCGCCAGCAGGAGGAGCTCGCGGAACGGGCCGAGGCCCTGGCCAGGTCCAACGCGGATCTGGAGCAGTTCGCCTACGTGGCCAGCCACGACCTGCAGGAACCCCTGCGCATGGTCTCCAGCTTCACCCAGCTCCTGGCGAAGCGCTACGCCGGCAAGCTGGATCCCGACGCCGACAAGTACATCCGCTTCGCCTCCCAGGGCGCCCTCACCATGCAGGTCATGATCCGGGACCTGCTGGCCTACGCCCGCCTGAACGAAGACCTGGCTCCCGAGCCCGTGGCCTTGGAGGAGGCCCTCGACACGGCCCTGGGGAACCTGGGGGTGGCCCTCAAAGAGGTGGATCCGAAGCTGAGGCGCGGCCCCCTTCCCACCGTGCTGGGCCACCGGTCCCACCTCGTCCTGCTCTTCCAGAACCTCCTCGCCAACGCCCTGAAGTTCCGGGCTCCGGACCGCAGGCTGGAGCTCGCCGTCGGGGCCGAGCGGGAAGGCGCCTTCTGGCGGTGCTGGGTCAAGGACAACGGCATCGGCATCGATCCCCGACACCAGGAGAAGATCTTCGTCATCTTCCAGCGGCTGCATGGCCGGGAGGAATTCCCGGGCAGCGGCATCGGCCTCGCCTTCTGCAAGCGCATCGTCGCCCGCCACGGCGGCCGCATCGGGGTGACCTCCGCGCCGGGCGCGGGGGCCACCTTCTTCTTCACCCTTCCTGCCGAAAGGATCGACCCATGAGCCACCCCAAAGCCCTCGAAGTGCTCGTCGTGGATGACAACCCCGGGGATGTCTGCCTCATCGAGGAGGCGCTCCGCGATGGCGTGATGCCCAGCCGACTCCACAGCGCCAAGGATGGCGAGGAGGCCCTCGCCTTCCTCCGGGGGGACGCCCCCTTCACGGGCGCGCCCCGGCCCGACCTCGTGCTCCTGGACCTCAACATGCCCCGCATGGGCGGCATGGAGGTGCTCCGCACCATCAAGGAGAACGCAGCCTGGAAGACCATCCCCACCGTGGTGCTCACCTCCAGCCAGGCGGAGGCCGACATCCAGGGCTGCTACCAGGCCCAGGCCAACGCCTACCTCGTGAAGCCCGGCGACCTGGAGGCCTACACCCGGCTTCTGGGTTCCATCCAGTCCTTCTGGCTCACCCTCGCCACCCTGCCGGTGGGCTAGCTCGAAGGAGCGCCACTGAAAAGGGCCGCATCCGCGGCCCTTTTCAGTGGTCGTGGTCGTGCTCGTGCATGTGGTCGCCGTGGTGGATGGGATCCTCGCAGCCGGCGGCCTCGTGCTGGTGGATGAAGCGGTGGTGGTGGCGCTCGGCCATGGCGGCGGTCTCGAAGTGCACGGTGAGGTGGCGCACGCCGTAGCGGTCCCAGAGGAGGTGCTCGATGTCCTCCAGGTAGGCCTCGGTCTCATCCAGCCGCTCGGCCTGCACGATCACGTGGGCGCTGGCGATGGTGAGGTGGCTGCAGATCTTCCAGCTGCGGAGGTCCTCCACGCCGCAGATGCCGGGCAGGGCCCGGAGGTCGGCCTTCGCGGCTTCGTGGTCGAAGGCGGCCCGGTGCATGAGGATCCCGAAGGCATCCCTCAGGAGCAGGGTCACCCCCCGCAGGATCACGGCGAGGATCACCAGGGCGATGGCGGGGTCCACCCACTTCCACCCCGTGAAGCGGATGAGCAGCATGCTGAGCACCAGGGCGATGGAGGTGAGGCTGTCGGCGAAGGCGTGGAGGTAGGCCGCCCGGAGGTTCGCGTCCTTCTCCAGGTGGGTCCGGTCCTTGGGGACCAGCACCACGGTGGCGAGGATGTTCAGGCCGAGCCCCACGGTGGAGAAGGCCAGCACCCAGCCCGTCTGGATGGGGTGGGGGTTCCGGAACCGCTGGAGGGCCTCCCAGCCCACCGCCGCGCCCAGGGCCAGCAGGAAGCCGGCGCCCACGAGGCTGTTGAAGACCTCCAGGCGATGCCAGCCGAAGGCCCAGCGGTCGCTGGGCTCCCGCTTGTTGGCGAGGCTCAGGCTGAGGATGCCCAGGGCGTTCACCAGCACGTCGTTGAGGTTCTCGAGGCTGTCGCTCACCAGACCGATGGAGCCCGTCCACAGGCCGCCGAGCCCCTGGATCACGAAGCTCACGAAGAAGATGGCCGCGCTCCAGGCGAGGCGGCCCACGGTGGTGGGGCCATGGGTGTGGTCGTGGCCGTGGCCCATCACTCGCCCCGGTACTGGGGCTTGCGCTTCTCCGCGAAGGCCGCGAGGCCCTCCAGGCGGTCCTTCGTGGGGATCACCTGGGCATAGCAGGCCTGCTCCAGGGCCATGCCGGAGTCGCGGTCCACTTCGACCCCGCGGTTCACGGCCTGCTTGGCCAGGCGCACGGCGATGGGGCCGTTGGGGAGGATCTCCCGGGCCAGGGCCAGGGCGCGATCCAGGGCGGCACCCGCGGGCTCCACGTATTCCACGAGGCCGAGGTCCAGGGCCTGGGCGGCGCTGAGCTTGCGGGCCGTGAAGATGAGCTCCTTGGCCCGGGCCTTCCCGATGAGGCGGGGCAGCCGCTGGGTGCCCCCGGCGCCGGGGATGATGGCGAGGCCCGTCTCCACCAGGCCCAGCTTGGCGTCGGCTCCGGCGATGCGGAGGTCCGCGGCCAGGGCCAGCTCCAGGCCGCCCCCGAAGGCGGCGCCTTCGATCACCGCGATCACCGGCATGGGCAGGTCCTCCACCTCCGTGAACCCGGCCCGCAGGCCGTGGACGAAGGAGGCCACCTCGGGCGGCGCCATGGTGGCCCGCTCCTTCAGGTCGGCGCCGGCGCAGAAGACCCCAGCCACGTGGGAGTGAAGGACCACCACCCGCACGGCGGGATCGAAGCGCAGCTCCGCCAGGGCGGCCCGGAACTCGGTCATGAGCTGGCGACCCAGGGCGTTCTTGGCCGCGGGGCGGTCGAGGCCCAGGAGCACGATGCCCGTGTCGGCCCCGGAAAGGCGATCGACCCGAACCTCGGCCATCAGCTCAGCTCGACAATGGGATCGCCTTCGTTGAGGAACTGCTCGGCCACCACGAAGACCTTCACCACGGTGCCCTGCTCGGGGCTGCCCACGGGGATCTGCATCTTCATGGACTCGATGATGACCAGGTCCTGGTCCTCGCTCACGCCCTCACCTTCGGCCACGCAGACCTCAAGGACCTTCCCAGCCATCTCGGCACGGATCACCGCCATCGTTCACTCCACGGATGCAGGGATCCAGTGTAACGGGATCAGTCGTCCTTGTCGGACTCCCCGATGGCCACGAGCTCATCGTCCTCCTGGGCGAAGTCGCCCTCCTCGATGAGGACTTCCCGCACCTTGCCCGCCTCGGGGGCGTTCACGTAGAAGGGGGTCCGTCCCTGGTCCGTGAGCTCCAGCAGGACGAGGGCCTCGTCCTCCTCGACCTCCTGGCCCGGCTTCACCAGCACATCCACCACATAGCCCGGCCATTCCGCCCTGACGATCATCCCGCGCCTCCGGAGGGTACGGCTTGGAGCCTAGGGGGGCCTGAGCCTCGCCGCAAGGGGGCAGACGAAATATTTGTCACATTCCCCGCCGCGCGACCCATATTGGCCGGGTCCATTCCCCAAGGAGCCTCTATGAACACCCGACTCCTGATGCCAACCCTCATCATCATCGCAGCCCTCCAGCCCCTCCGGGCCGACGAGAAGGCCGAAGCCGAAGCCATGGTCAAGGCCGCCATCGCCTTCGCCAAGGAGAAAGGCAGGGAGGCCGCCCTGAAGGAGATCAGCAACCCCAAAGGCCAGTTCCGCAAGGGGGAGCTCTACGTCTTCGTGTACGACCTGGAGGGCAAGGTGCTGGCCCACGGCGGGGATGTGCGCCGGGTGGGCTCCAACCAGCTCAATGGGAAGGACCCCGATGGCAAGTTCTACGTGAAGGAGCGGATCGAGCTGGCCAAGACCAAGGGCAAGGGGTGGCAGGACTACAAGTTCATGAACCCCGTGGACAACAAGATCGAGGCCAAGACCAGCTACATCGAGCTCTTCGAGGGCATGATCTTCGGCTGCGGGGTCTACAAGTAGGTTCCCGGCTGACGGACCGCCCCCCCTCTGGGATACTGGAGGGTCTGGAGGATTCATGGCCGTCGCCTGTGGCATCGTCGGGCTTCCCAACGTGGGCAAGTCCACCCTGTTCAACGCGCTGACCCGCGCCGGGGCGGCTTCCGCCAACTACCCCTTCTGCACCATCGAGCCCAACACGGGCGTGGTGGATGTGCCCGATGAGCGCCTGGACCACCTCGCCGCCATCGTGAAGCCCCAGCGCGTGCTGCCCGCCGCCCAGGAGTTCGTGGACATCGCCGGTCTGGTGCGGGGCGCCTCCAAGGGTGAGGGACTGGGCAATGCCTTCCTCCAGCACATCCGGGAGACCGATGCCATCGTGCAGGTGGTCCGCTGCTTCGAAGATGGCGACATCACCCATGTCGAAGGCGGCGTGAACCCCGAGCGGGACATCAACATCATCGAGACCGAGCTGGTGCTGAAGGACCTGGAGACCCTGGAGAAGGGCCTGGACCGCGCCCGCAAGAACGCCAAGAGCGGCGCCAACAAGGAGGCCACCGCCCTGGTGGCCGCCCTGGAGAAGGCCTTCGCGGTGGTGAACGAAGGCCAGTGGGCCTCCAAGGCCGGCCTGGACAAGGATGAGCTGGCCCTCATCAAGAGCTTCGGCCTCATCACCCTGAAGCCCGTGCTCTTCGTGGGCAACATCGGCGAGGGCGACATCGCCAACCCCGAGGGGAATCCCCACTTCGCCGCCCTCAAGGCCATCGCCGCCGCCCGCGGCTGCCACGCCATTCCCATCTGCTCCAAGCTGGAGGCCGAGATCCAGGACCTGCCCGCCGAGGACCGCCCCATGTTCCTCGAAGAGGCCGGCCTCAAGGAACCGGGGCTCAACGCCCTCATCCGCGAGAGCTACTGGCTCCTGGGCCTCCAGACCTACTTCACCGCCGGGGTGAAGGAGGTCCGCGCCTGGACCATCCACAAGGGCGACACGGCCCCCCAGGCCGCGGGCGTGATCCACACGGACTTCGAGAAGGGCTTCATCCGGGCCCAGACCATCAGCTACGCCGACTTCATCCAGTACGGCGGCGAGCAGGGCGCCAAGGACGCCGGCCGCCAGCGCACGGAGGGCAAGGAGTACGTGGTGCAGGATGGCGACGTCATGCACTTCCTCTTCAACGTCTAGCCGGACCCGTCTCCCCCAGCCACCGGGCCCCGCAATGCGGGGCCCGGTGCCGTTCGGGGCCCAGGACTGAAGGGGCGGCCCCCCCGGGCCGATAGGCCCCCCGTGACCGACTTCCAGCTGCCCGAGGATCGCAAGACCCCCATCGAGACGCCCGCCTTCATCCAGGAGGTGCTGGCCGGACTGCAGGATCGCGGCGAGGAATTCCCCATCAAGGTGGAGGGCACCGCCACCCTGCCCTACACCTCCGTGGTACATGGCCGGCAGAAGGATCACTGGATCCTCAAACTCCAGCGGGCCCTTCCCCCCGAGCTCCTCAAGGGCGCCCTCTTCCACTTCGTGGTCACCCACGGGGAGCAGCGCTTTGAAGGGCTCATCCCCTTCCAGGGCCGGGAGGCCTACCTGCAGTACCGGTTCGGACTGCCCAAGCAGATGTTCCTGGCCGACCGGCGGCGCCACAAGCGCTTCCCCTTCCGGCCCCGGGAGAACGTGTTCGTCACCCTCACCAACGGCCACCTGGCGGCCAGCGGCCCCATGGCCAGCCTCAGCATCGGCGGCCTGGGCTTCCGCATCGACCGGGTGGTGGAATTGGACACCCATGCCCGCCTCAAGGTGGACACCGCGCTCTTCGAGCGGGGCCGGGCCTTCGATGTGAAGGTGCAGGACCTGGCCAAGGCCCCCTTCCTGGAGCTGCGGGGCCGGATCGCGGGGGCCTACGACCTGAATGGCGTGGTGCACCTGGGGCTGGAGTTCACGGGCCTGTCCGAGGTGGCGCAGGCCAGCCTCGAAGCGGCCCTGCGCTTCCGGGAGGTGGTCAGCAAGGGCGCCCAGAGCGTGCTCCCGGAGAAGGAGGCCAAGGCCCCCGCCCGGAGCCGGGGCGGTGCCCCCAGCGCCCCGGAGGAGGCCGAGGCCCCGGTGCCCCAGCCCCCCAGCCACCTCCTCCGCCTCAAGCGGCGCTGCGTCCCCCTCAGCCTCCTCATGGCCGAGGGCCCCGCCCGGGAGGAGCTCTGGGGCAGCCTCCGGCGGGAGGGCTATTTCCGCATCCGGCTGGCCTCGGATCCCGCCGCCCTCCCGCCCGCGGATGTGGTGCTGGCGCCGGAGGCCCTGGCCACGGGGGTGGAAGGCGCCCTGCCCTTCGAGGCCGATGAGCCCGTGGGCAGCCTCGTGCGCCGCCTGGATTCGGCCCTGGGCCTCAAGCTGTAGCGGCTTCCTCGCGCACGATCGCACCCTCCACGGTGCAGTCCACCAGCTCGGGCGCCGCGGCGTCCCGCCCCAGGAGCACCGGGGCCACCGCATGGCCCTTCAGGGTGCAGCCCTCCAGCCGGGCCTGCGCACCCTTCTGAAGCGAGAGACCATAGGCCGGGCCCGCCTGGAAGGTGCAGGCCCCGAAGGTGGCCTGGGCCCCGTGGTGCAGGTGCACGCCCGCATCCTCGCACCCTTCGAAGGTGCAGTCCGACCCGGCGATCCGGGCCTCCTCCAGGGCGATGATCCCCGCGAAGGCGCAGGTGCGGAAGGTGCATCGGGCCAGGTGGGCCTCCGGGGCCCCGCCCACCTCGAGACCGCCCCCGGCGAGGTTGGCGAAGGTGGTGTCGTAGATCTGGGCGGGCACGCCGTGGATCCGGGCCCCGACGCCCGGCCCCTCGAAGGTGCATCCCTCCAGGCTCAGGGCACCCCCGGCGGCTTCCAGACCCGCCTCGGCCCCGGCCTGGACCCGGCACTGGGCCAGTTCCAGGCGCCCCCCCTCCAGGTTGAGGGTCAGGGCCCCGTGGGTTCGCAGGAGGAACCCCTCCAACCGGAGCGTTCCCCCCTTCAGGATCACGGCGGGGTTCTGCCCTCCGTCCAGGGTCACGGCGCCGGGCTCCCCCATGGCCACCAGGGTGATGTCGCGCTCCACGAGGAGGGCTTCCAGGTAGGTGCCGGGCTTCACCAGGACCCGGGCCCCTTCCGGAGCCTGGCGCAGGGCGACCCGGAGGCTGAGCCAGCGGGCATCGCCCTTGCCGACCTTGAGCAGCCGGTCCGTGCCCGGCCCTTCCTCGGCCGGGGGCTCGGGGTCCGGCGAGGCCTCGGGAGCCGGGGTCAGCGGGACCGGGGGTGGAAGCTCCAGGGCATCGAGGGTGGGCATCCCATGGTGGGCGGTGGTGCCTTCCCGCAGCACCCGCCGCAGGGCGTCGGCGAAGGCGTCGGCATCCGGGAACCGCTTGCGGGGGTCCTTGTCGAGGGCCTGTTTGAGCACGGCCCGCAGGCCCTGGGGCAGGCCCGCCCAATCCGTGGCCACCAGCGGCGCCATCTGATCCTTCAGGATGCCGCCCAGGATGGGGCCGGGGCTGTTGCCCGGCCAGGGCTTGCGTCCCGCGCTGATGACCTCGTAGAGCATCACGCCGAAGGCCCAGAGGTCCGACAGGGGGGAGGCCTTGCCCGTGTCCAGATACTCCGGGGCCATGTAGTGGAGGGTCCCCATGAAGGAGCCATCCTGCGTGAGCGAGGTCCCCTCCACCTTGGCCACGCCGAAGTCCGTGAGCTTGGCCAGCCAGCGCTTGCCATCGGTGCGCACGAGGAGGTTGGCGGGCTTGATGTCGCGGTGCACGATGCCCTTCTGGTGGGCCATGGCGAGCCCTTCGAGACCCTGGGCCAGCAGCTCGATGAGTGCGGCCTTGGGATGCCCGGCCTGCACGAGCTTCTCCAGGTCCTTCCCCGGCACGTACTCCATCACCAGGTAGTGGGTGCCCTGGTCATCCCCGAAGTCGTAGACGGTGACGATGTGCGGGTGGTTCAGCCCCCCCACCACCCGGGCCTCGTGCTGGAACCGGGCCCAGGCATCCTCCCCGAAGGTGCCCCCGGGCCGCACGGTCTTGATGGCCACTTCCCGGCCCAGCACCGGGTCCTGGGCCAGGAAGACCTCGCCCATGGCCCCTTGGCCGAGTGGTCGCAAGATCTTGTACTTCCCCAGGGTCTCGGGCATCCCCTCCGCCATCGGCAAGCCGGTGGTGGAACTTGGGGATTGGGGCCCCTGGCGGGGGCAACCCCATCCGCCCCCTTAGAACTGGAGGGCCATCTGCCGGAGGCGCTCCACCCGCACCTGGATGGGGGGGTGGGTGCTGAAGAGGCTCATGATCCCGCCCCCGCTGAGGGGGTTCACGATCATCATGTGGGCCGTGGCGGGTTCCTGGTGCTGCATGGGCAGGCGGTGGTTGTAGGCCTCCAGGCGCTCCAGGGCGCTGGCCAGCTGATCGGGGCGGCCGGTGACCTCGGCGGCGTAGGCGTCGGCCATGAACTCCCGGCTGCGGCTGAGGGCCATCTGGAGCATCGTGGCGGCCAGGGGGCCGAGGATCATGATCACGATGCCCGCCAGGGGGTTGGAGCGCCCTTCCTCGTCCCGGGGGGAGATGTAGTAGGCCATGTGGGAGAGGAACATGATGGCCTGGGCCAGCACGGCGGCCATGGAGCCGATGAGGATGTCCCGGTGCTTCACGTGGCCCAGCTCGTGGGCGAGCACACCCTCCAGCTCCCCGCGGGTCATGAGGCGCATGAGCCCCTCGGTGACGGCCACCACCGCGTGCTCGGGATTACGGCCCGTGGCGAAGGCGTTGGGGGTGTCCTCGGGGATGATGGCCACCCGGGGCATGGGCAGGCCGGCCCGCTGGGCGAGGTTCGCCACGATGGCATGCAGCTCCGGGGCCTCCTGGGGCGTCACCACCTGGGCGCCGTACATGGCGAGCACGATCTTGTCGGAGAAGAAGTAGCTCGCCCCGTTCATGACGAGCCCGATGCCCAGCGCCAGGACCATGCCCGAGGTCCCGCCGAGGCGCCCCCCGATCCACACCAGCAGACCGGTGAGGGCCGCGATGAGGATGAAACTCTTGGCCTGGTTCATGGAAACAACCTCCTCTTTCCACTGTACGGATGCGGTCAAGGGAATTTTGTTCTCCGGATCCGAGACTCTGATTCGGATTGGGGAGGCGGGGCGGACCTGCCGATGGTTCCACCATGGCCGCATCCGCCTTCCCTTCCACCCTGGCCGAGGCCTTCCAACGTCTCTACGGTTCGGACCCCACCCCCCACGCGGCCCTGGCTGCCGACGGCCGCCTGTGCGCCGCCAATGCCGCGGCGGAGCCTGCACTCGCCGCCCAGGCCCCCGCCCTGGAGGCCGCCGCCCGAACCTGGGCCCTCGGCGGGGCTCCCGGCGACCCGGGGCGGGCCTTCCCCGGCTTCGGCGACCTGGGCACCCTGCACCTCTCCCGCCATGGGGGCGCCGAGGGCACCTGGCTCTTGGCCCGGTGGGGCTTTGAGCCCGGGGCGCTTCCCGGCGGTGAGGACCCGCACCTGCGCCGGGAGAAGGCCCTCGATCGGGTGCGGGCCATCGCCCAGGCCAAGAGCCGGATGGCGGGTTACCTGGCCCATGAGGTGAACAACCCCTTGGCGGGACTCCGGAATGCCGCCCTGTTGATCCGACGCGCCCAGGGCGATGCGGAGAAGTTGGCCCGTTACCTGGACCTGATGGACCAGGGCATCACCCGGATCCAAGGTGTGGTGCAGGCCCTGGCCGAGCTGAACCGGGAGATGCGCCCCGAGGACTCCGTGGGTGCCCTGGAGGTCGCCCGCGAGGTGGAGTCCCTCATCTCCCGCGCGCTCACCGCCCGCCATCTCACCCTGGAGGTCGCCGTGGACCCGGAGGCCCGGCTCTCCGCCCCGGAAGCCGAGGTGGTGCGCCAGGTCCTCTTCAACCTCCTCATGAACGCCATCGAGGCCTCCCCTCCGGAGGGCCGGCTGCAACTGGGCGGGGACTTGGAGGGGGACCTCCTGGTGCTGACCCTCCGGGACACGGGCCCGGGTGTACCCGAGGAGCTCCGGGAGACCATCTGGAACCTGGGTTTCTCCACCAAGCGTTCCACCATCACCGGTGGCCTCACCCCGGGCCTCGCCCTCAGCCGCAGCCTCCTGCGGGACCTGGGGGGCGACCTCGTGCTGCACAGCCCCGAGGCCGGATGGGGGGCCACATTCTCAATCCGGCTCCCGCTGGCGCCGATGCAGCCGGAATGATGGCCCCTTCCCGCCGGATCCCATGAGCACCCCTCCCCAGGCCCCCCTCCGCGTCCTCCTCGTGGATGACGAAGACACCTTCCGCGAGACCACCGCCGACCTGCTGCGGGGCGACGGGTTCCTCGTGGATACGGCCCTGGATGCCGGGGTGGCCATCGACATGCTCCGGTCGAACGCCTACGACCTGCTGCTCTCCGACATCCTGATGCCCGGGAATGCCAACCTGGATCTCATCCGCTGCATCCGGGAAGTGGACCTGGACCTTCCGATCATCCTCATCACCGGCTATCCCTCGGTGGGCACCGCCGTGGATGCCCTGCACCTCTCCGTAAAGTCCTACCTCACCAAGCCCCTCGACTACGGCGCCCTGCTGGCGGAACTCCAGCGCATCGAAGAGGGGATCCACACCCGCCGGGTGCTCAAGCAGAGCCAGGATAGGCTCCTGGGCTGGGTGGGCGACATGGATCGGATCCAGCGGATGGTCCGCGACTCCCGGAACTTCGTGGACCGCGACTCCGCGCGGGAGGTCCTGGCCCTCTCCCTGGGCAACATCGCCGGGGTGCTGCTGGACATGAAGACCCTCTTCGAGCTCGCGCTCCAACCCGGCGAACCCCACGAGCTCTGCTCCCTGAGCCACTGCCCCCGTCTGGAGGCCATGGAATCGGGCCTGCGCTCCGCCATCCAGGTTCTGGAGAAGACCAAGGGCTCCTTCAAGAGCAAGGAACTGGGCCAACTCCGGGAGGACCTCGAGCGGCTCGTGGGACCCCCCTCCCCAAGGTGATGACGATCACCTTGCGTGGATGAACCCGGAGCCTAGCCTGGAAGGGTCCACAGTTTCATCCTCGGGGCGCGCACCCGCGCCTTTTCTGCGTCTACCCAGATCCCATCCAGCTGCGACCCCGCCCTCCGGCGAGGTGGCGAGAGCTCCGCCCATGCCCCAGACGACCCCCCTCGACCTCGACTCCCTCCGCGCCCGCTTCCTGGGGCGCGACGAGGGTGGGAGCACCCCGGAGGGCCGGGGGCAGGGCTTCTTCGAGGCGGCCCTCAGCCAGGTCACCACCCCCATCGCAGTCCTCAAGGAGCACCGCCACGTCTGGGCCAACGAGGGCTATCAGGGGCTCCTCGCCCCCAGGGGAGGTCCGGTGGTCGGGCGGACCCTGGACGAGCTGCTGGAGCCCGCCAGCTGGACCCGCTGGCAGCAGGCCACCGCCACCCCGGGCCACATGCGCGCGATGGACCTCAGTGTCCGCCCGGTGGGTGAAGGGGCCACCGAGGTGGAGCTTTCGATCCGGACCTTCCACCAGGGCGCGACCGACTACCTGGTGGTCACCGCCCGGGACCTCGCCCCCCTGCGCCAGGCGGAAAGCGCGTTCAAGCGGAACGAGCTGGGCTGGCGTTCCCTGTTCGAGGCGTCCACGGTGGGGGTGGCCATCCTCTCCCCCGACCGCCGGATCCTTGAGGTGAACCAGGCCCTCCTGGACCTCGCCGGGGCCCCCCGGGAATCCGTGATCGACCGCGAGTGGACCCTCTGGCTGGCGGAGGCCGATCGGACCCGGGCCGTGGCCCCCGATGGGTCGCGCATCCCCCTCCCCCAGAAGGTGGAACTGAGCCTCTGCCGACCCGATGGCCTGGTGGTGCCCGTGCGGGTGGGGAGCCATCCCATCTATACCCCTGAGGGGGAGGTGCAAGGCTACCTGGCCCTCATCCATGACCTCACGGAATTGCACGCCCACCAGGCCCGGGAACAGCTGCTCCTCCAGGCCATCGAACAGAGCCCCGCCTCCGTGGTGATCACCGGCGCGGAAGGCACCATCGAATACGTCAACCAGGCCTTCGTCGACATCACCGGATATGCCCGGGAGGAGGCCCTCGGGCAAAACCCCCGCATCCTCAAATCCGGCCTGCACACCCCCGAGTTCTACCGGGGCATGTGGCGGACCCTCGCCGAGGGGAGGATCTGGTCCGGACGCATCTGCAACACCAAGAAGAACGGTGTGAGGTTCTGGGAGGAGGCCACCATCTCGCCGATCCGGAAGGATGGGAAGCTCACCCACTTCCTGGCGGTGAAGGAGAACATCTCCGACCGGCTCGACCTCCAGTACGACAACCGGCGCCTGGCCACGGCCATCGGCCAGATCGCCGAGGGGGTGATGGTCCTCTCCGAGTCCGGCCGGTTGATCTACGCGAACCAGTCCGCCCGGGCCATGCTCGCCCCGTGGTTGCCCCAGCTGGTCGAAGGGTGCCGCCTGGTCGGCCTGATCCCCAGGGAGCAGCGCCGGGACCTCCTTCAGGCCATCCAGGTGGCCCTGCTTCAAAGGGGTACCTGGGAAGGCCGGATCCAGCGCACGGATGAGCTCGGGACCATCCACACCCTCGGGGGGGCCCTGAGCCTGACGCGGGATTGGGATCTCGGCCACCCCACGGTGGTGGCGGTCTTCCAGGACCTGACCCGGGAACTCGCAGCCGAGCGCCAGCTGATCCAGGTGGAGAAGATGAACACGCTGGGGGCCCTGGCCGGCGGGGTGGTGCACGACCTCAACAACGTGCTCTCGGCCATCCTCTCCGCCTCGGAGCTCCTGGAATGGACCCTCCCGGAAGACAGCACCGCCCACGCCAAGCTCCAGGTCATCCGCCAGGCCGTGCTGCGGGCGAAGGACATCAATCGCCGCATCCAGACCTTCTCCCGGCAGGAGCAGGAGACCTTCATCCCCTTCGACCTGAGTCGGCTGGTCAAAGAGGTCTGCATCCTCCTCAAAACCACCTTGCCGCCCCAGATCACCTTCACCCAGGCCATCGAGACGTCCCTGTGGACCACCGGCAACCCCACCCAGCTCCACCAGGTGCTCATGAACCTGGCCGTGAACAGCTACCAGGCCATGGAAGGCCGCGCCGGGACCCTGGAGGTCGCCCTCAGCGAGCTGCCATCCGAGGGCTCCGGTGAGCCGGAACTCCAGCTGGTGGTGGCCGACACGGGCAGCGGGATCTCCCCGGAGGTGCTGGCCCATGTCTTCGAGCCCTACTTCACCACCAAGGCGGAAGCGGGGGGCACCGGCCTGGGGCTGTCCGTGGTGCAGAAGATCCTCACGGCCCATGGGGGGAGCATCCACCTCCAGAGCAGCCCAGGCACGGGAACCCGGGCCACCCTCCGCCTTCCCCGCGCCGGGGCCGGTGCACCCGCTCCCACCACCCTGCCCCTCCAGGCGCTCGCGGGCCTGGAAAGCGTCCTCCTGGTGGGTGAGGACGAGGTGCACCTGGCGCTCATGAAGCAGGGGCTCCAGCGCCTCGGCTACGCCGTGAGCGAGTTCGCCGATGCCATGCTCGCCCTGGAGGCCGTCCGGCGCAACCCGGGGGCCTACGATGTGGTGGTCACTGAATCGGCGCCCCGGGGCCTCTCCGGGGCCGCCCTCCTGGGTCACCTCCGGGCCCTCCGGCCTGACCTGGCCCTGGTGCGCATCCAGGATCTGGGGATGTCGCCCGAACCCGAGGTGGCGCCGGAGGATGCGGATGCCCTCCTCACCCGGCCCGTGGGCCTCCAGGACCTCGCCCGGGCCATCCGGGAGGTGGCGCCCCGCCTCCGCACGGTGACGGTTCCCGAGACTCCGGAATCCCCGCGCTCCCGCCCCCTGCGGGTGCTCCTCGCCGAGGACAGCGCCTCCACGCGCGCCCTCCTCCGCAACTGGCTGCTCCGCCTCGGGTGCGAGGTGGTGGAGGCCCGGGACGGGGCGCTGGCCTGGGAGCTGTTCACCCAGCGCGAGGTGGATTTCGTCCTCACGGACATCGTCATGCCCCGCATGGATGGGCTCCAGCTGGTGCAGCGGATCCGCACCTCGAACCCGGACCTGCCGGTGGCCATCCTCACCAGCCTCGAGGATCACGGCGCCGCCAAATCCGCCCTGAACCTGGGGGTGGATGAGTTCCTGAGCAAGCCCTTCTCCCAGGCCGATCTCGTGGCCTGCGTGGACCGCCTGACGGGTCGACTGCGCAGGCAGCGCCGGGCCCAGGAGTCCCAGGATACGGCCAAGGAGGTCCGCCGGGCCCAGCAGGCGCTCGTGGTGACGCCTGAACCCGATGTCCCGATCTTCACCGTGCATCATGCCCTCACCGATGCCGGCGGGGATCTCTTCAAATGGTTCCGTCGGCCCGATGGGAGCCTCTTCTTCGTGCTGGGCGACGTGATGGGGCACTCGGTGATGAGCTCCTACGCCGTGGCCGCATTCCTCGGCATGCTCTCCAGCCTCGCGCCGGTGGCCACCGACCTCCATGACCTGGCCCTCCGCCTGAACCAGGGGGTCAAGGAGGGCCCGTTCCCCGACATCCCCGTGTGCGCCCTCCTGGGCCACTGGGACCTGCGCCGCGGCCGGGTACACCTCCTGAACGCCGGCATCCCCCATGTCCTGCTCGCCGATGCGGAACAGGAGCGGGGGATCACCCTCCCCATCAATGGCACCCCCTTGGGGTTCTTCGATGCCCCCGTGATCGAGGAGAAGGTGGTGTGGCTCCGCGAAGGCGATCGGCTGCTCCTGAGCACCGACGGCGTGCTCGAAGCCCAGGATGGCGAAGGCCGGCGCTTCGAGGACAAGGCCCTGCAGGTCTGGCGCGGCCTTGGGGGCACCCCGGTCGCCCAGGCCCTGGAGATCTTCTGCACCGCCGCCCAGCTCCACGCCCGGGATGGCATCCAGGATGACGTGATGGTGGTGGCCTTCGAGCAGGGGCCCGCCGACCCCGGGGGCACCTGGTTGTGGGTGCCTTCGGAGATGGGTGCCGTGGACCGGGTGATCGGCACGCTGGAGGGCGTCCTCGATCGCCACGATCGCAGCATCCCCCTCACCCGGAGCCAGCGGTTCAACATCGTCACCGCCACCCGCGAGGCCCTCATCAATGCCGTGAGCCACGGCAATCAGGATCGGCCCGAGCTGCAGGTCTTCTTCCAGGCCGCCTGGTCCCAGGATCCACCCCGCCTCCAGATCCTCGTGGCGGATGAAGGCCTGGGCTTCGAGGCCCCCGCGGAACCCGCCATCCCCGACCCCCTGGCCACCCGCGGTCGGGGCCTTCCCTTCATCACCACCTACGCCGCGACCACCGCCATGGTCGGGGGCGAACTGACCCTGACCTTCGCATGGGAGGCCTGACATGGCTGCCGTGAAATCCCCCCTCAAACTCACGAAGCTCCCCGATGGTCTCCGCATCCACCCCAAGGCGGAGCTGGTGGCCAGCCAGGTGGAAGCCCTCCGGGATGCCCTCCAGGCGGCCATCCAGGGGGTGAAGGGCCGCATCGAGCTGGATCTGGAGGGCATCACCCAGATCGATTCCATGGGGGTGACCCTCATCCTCGGGCTCTACAAGAGCGCCCAGAACCTAGGGCTGTCCTTCGGGGTGACGGGCGTGGATCGGAACCTGGCCCGGGTGTTCCGGCTCTTCAGCCTCACGAAGTTCTTCCCCGTGGAAGAGGCCCCCCATGAGTAGCCTCGCCGATGAAGGCATCATCCGGGACTTCGTCACGGAAAGCCGGGAACACCTGGGCAGCATCGAACCCGACCTGCTGAAGATGGAGGCGGAGGGCGACAGGGCCTCCAACGAGGTGATCAACCGGGTGTTCCGGGCCATCCACAGCATCAAGGGCGGCGCGGGCTTCTTCGCCTTCGAGCGCTTGAAGACCCTCAGCCACGCCATGGAGAGCGTGCTCATGCAGGTCCGGGATCGGAAGCTCTCCGTGAGCGCCGAGGTCATGGACGTGGTCTTCGCCGCCCTCGACCGACTGCGGACCATGCTGGATGACATCCAGGAGAGCGAGAGCGTCCCCTGCGAGACCGAGATGACCGCCCTGAAGCGGATCCTCGAAGGCCAGGGGGTGCAGTACGGTGCCCAGCTCAAGGCCAAGACCCAGGGTGGCGCCGAGTTCAACCTGGATGCCGAGGATGTGCGGGCCGCCGTGCGGCGGGGCATGGTGCTCTACCACGCCCAGGCCTACCTCCACCGGGACATCCGCGATCAGGGGATGACGCCCCTCACCTGGCTCGCCAACGCCCAGAGCGTGGGGGTCTGCCTGGATGCCTTCATCGACCTCTCCACCCTGGCCGACCTGGGTGGATGCCTCGCACAGGATGTGCCGGTGACCCTCCTGGTGGGCACGGTCCTGGAGCCGGATCTGGCCGCCCTGGGCCTCAAGCTGCCCGCCACCCAGCTGAAGCCCCTGGACATGGTCTCCCTCAAGCAGCAGCTGTCCGTGGGGAAGACGGCCCCCGCGCCCGCGGCCCCGGTGGCCAAAGCTGCCAAGGTCCCGGCCCCGGCTCCCGCCGAATCCGCGCCGGAGGACCGGGGCGCCCGGAACGCCAAGGAAGCCGGGGCGGAGACCCTTCGCGTGCGCGTGGACCTCCTGACGAACCTCATGAACCTGGCCGGGGAGCTGGTGCTGGGCCGCAACCAGCTGCTCCGGGCCGTGGGACCCCACAGCCGCGGCATCCAGGGACTGCCCGCCATCCTGCAGAACATCAATCAGGTCACCTCCGACATGCAGGAGGGGATCATGCAGACGCGGATGCAGCCCATCGGTTCGGTGTTCACCCGCTTCCCCCGGATCATCCGAGACATGGCCCGCCAGCTGGGCAAGCAGATCGAGGTGCAGATCCTCGGGGCCGAAGTGGAACTCGACAAGTCCATCGTCGAACTGCTGGTGGACCCCCTCACCCACATCATCCGCAACTGCGCCGACCACGCCCTGGAGACTCCCGAGGTGCGCCTGGCCGCGGGCAAGCCCGCCACCGGCACCATCGTGCTCAACGCCTTCCACGAAGGCGGCCAGGTCAACATCACCATCCGGGATGATGGCCGGGGCATCGACGGCCGCAAGGTGCTGGAGAAGGCCATCGCCAAGGGCCTGGTCTCCCAGGCCCAGGCCTCGGAGATGAGCGAACGGGAGATGGTGAACCTCATCTTCGCGCCGGGCTTCTCCACCGCCGAGCAGGTGTCCGACATCTCCGGGCGGGGTGTGGGCATGGACGTGGTGCGCACCAACACGGAGAAGCTCGGCGGCCACGTCACCGTGGACACCGCCGTGGGGGTGGGCACCACCGTGCGCCTGCAGCTCCCCCTGACCCTGGCCATCATCCCCTCCATGATCGTGGGGGTGGGGGAGCAGCGCTTCGCCTTCCCCCAGGTGAGCGTGGTGGAGTTCGTGTGGGTCAAGGCCGCGGACGCCCGGAACCGCGTGGAGCGGGTCCAGGGCGCCGAGGTGCTCCGCCTCCGCGACCAGCTCCTCCCCCTCGTCCGTTTGTCCTCCGTGCTCGACATCCAACCCTCCTACCGCTGCCCGGAGACCGGGGAGGACCGGCCGGAGCGGCGCGTCAGCCTGGTGGACCGCCGGGGCCCCGCCCCGGAGGCGGAGGAGGACCGCTCGGATCGCCGCCAGGATTGGCGGAGCGACTACAACATCGTGGTCCTCCGCAACGGCCCCTTCCAGTTCGGGGTGGTGGTCGACGACCTCTACGACATCGAAGAGATCGTGGTGAAACCCCTCTCGGCCTACCTCCAGGACACGAAGTGCTTCAGCGGCGCCACCATCCTGGGCGATGGCCGGGTGGTGATGATCCTGGATGCCGCCGGGCTCGCCGGCCTCGCCGACCTGCACTTCAGCGACTTCCAGGGCAAGGCGGCGGAAACCAACGAGGAGCTGGATCGGCGGCATGCCCAGAACATCCGTCGGCGGTCCGTCATCCTCTTCCGGGGGGCGGAGGGGGAGCACTTCGCCGTTCCCCAGGACAAGGTCCAGCGCCTGGAGCGGATCACGCCCGCCGACCTGAGCCACATGGGGGAGCGGGAATACATCCAGTACCGGGGCGAGGCCCTGCCCATCATCCGCCTCGACAAGGCCCTGGACGTGAGCCCCATCGATGTCAACGCCCAGGAATTCTTCCTGGTGATCCCCAAGCCCATCCCCGGTCAGGGTTCCATCCCGCCGAGCGGGATCCTCATCGGGGCGATCCTCGATGCCCTGGACCTGGAAGTGGACCTGAAGCCCGTGGACATCCAGGGCGTCGGGCTCCTGGGTTCAGCGGTCGTCCATGAGCACCTGACCCTCTTCCTGGATCCCCAGGCCATGGTCCGGGAATTCCAAGGGAGGTCCGCATGACCCTCTATGCCAGCTTCCAGAGCCATGAACGCCTGTACGGCATCGACATCCTCTCCGTCCGGGAGATCATCCGCGCCACCGACATCACGGCGGTGCCCCGCTCCGCGGAACACATCCGCGGCCTCATCAACCTCCGGGGCCAGGTGGTGACCATCCTCGATCTGGCGGTACGGCTGGGCATGGAGCGCCCGAGCCTCACGGACCAGAGCCACATCGTGGTGATCAAGTCCCTCCCCTCCGCCGGGATCCCCCAGGATCCGGTGGGACTCCTGGTCGATGCCATCGGGGACGTGGTCGAAGCCGACGCCGCCGCCACGGAGACCCCCCCCGCCAACGTCAATGAAGCCGAGGACCGGTTCCTCTCCGGGGTCGTGAAGACCGACGCCGGGCTCCTGGTCCTCCTCAACCTCACCGACCTGCTCACCGCGCACTGATCCCCTCAAAGATACGGAGGTATCCCATGCAATGGCTCGACAACATCAAGATGGGCCCCAAGCTCATCACCGCCTTCATCCTCGTGGCTTCCATCAGTGGGGTGGTCGGCGGCTACGCCATCTCCCAGATCAACACCCTCAAAGAGGCCGGTGACACCATGAACACCGGCATGGCCATCCCTCTGGGTGAGCTGGGGGACATGATGCAGCTCCAGCAGCGGGTGCGGGTGAACATCCGCGATGCCATCATGACCGGCGACACCGCCCGGTTCTCGAAGCGCGTGGATGAGCTCCAGGAAGAACTCAGCAAGCACGAGGAGAACTATGAGAAGTCCCTGCTGACCGAGGCCGGCAAGGCCGCCTTCAAGGCCTACCTCGATGCGGATCGGGCCAACTTGGCTAACCAGGCCCGCATGTTCGACCTGCTCAAGACCGGCAAGGCGAAGGAGGCCGAGGTCATCCTTCGCGGAGATGGGAAGGCCAGCTCCGACAAGCTGAACCAGGAACTGGACAACCTCCAGAAGTCCAAGCTGGACCTCACGAAGAAGACCGCCGACCACAATGCCGCGCTGGCGGCCGCGGCGAACCGGAACATGCTCACCCTGGCCGGCATCGGGATCCTCCTGGGCGTGGGGCTGGGCATCCTGATCGCCCGGTCCATCAGCCGCCCCCTCCAGCAGGGCGTCGACATGATGCAGGAAATGACCAAGGGCCACCTGACCACCCGGCTCAAGATGGACCGGAAGGATGAGATCGGCATCCTGGCCGACAACATGGACGCCTTCACCGATGAGCTCCAAAACAAGGTGGTGGCCACCCTCAAGCAGGTGGCGGCGGGCGACCTCAGTGCCACCGTGATGGCGGCTGATGCCCAGGATGAAGTGCGCCCGGCCCTGAAGCAGGTGCTGGAGAGCCTGAACGGGTTGATCACCGAGATGAACACCATGTCCGCCCAGCACGATGCGGGCGACATCGATGTGAAGATCGGTGTGGAGAAGTTCCAGGGCGCCTACAAGGCCATGGGCCAGGGCGTGAACGACATGGTCTTCGGGCACATCGCGGTCAAGAAGAAGGCCATGGCCTGCATCGCGGAAATGGGTCGCGGCAACTTCGACGCCCCCTTGGAAAAGTTCCCGGGCAAGAAGGTGTTCATCAACGACACCATCGAAGATCTCCGCAAGAACCTGAAGGAAGTGGCCCGCACCGTGGGCACCCTCATCGACGCCGCCAAGGCCGGCCAGCTGGGCACCCGGGGCGACCATCGGTCCCTGCAGGGCAACTGGGCCGACATCGTGAAGGGCCTCAATGAGCTGCTGGAAGCCGTGGTCGGCCCCATCGAGGAAGTGATGAAGGCCATGGGGGCCATCGAGAAGGGCGACCTCACGGCCCGCATCCACACCTCCTACCGGGGCGATTTCCAGAAGCTGGCGGAAGCCATCAACAACAGCGCCTCGCGCCTGGCCCAGGCCCTCACGGAGATCAGCAGCGCCTCCAACACCCTGGCGAGCAGCGCGGATGAACTCACCGCCACCAGCAATGTGATGGCCAGCAACAGCGAGCAGATGACGGGCCAGGCCAACACCGTGGCCGCCGCCACGGAACAGGCCTCCGGGAATGTGAAGAACATGGCCGCGGGGGTGGAGGAGATCAGCGCCAATGCCAACTCCGTGGCCTCCGCCACCGAGCAGGTGACCGCCAACCTCCGCACCGTGGGCGCCGCCGTGGAGCAGATGTCCAGCAACCTGAAGGTCATCGCCGGCAACTCTGAGCAGATGCAGAGCGCCGTGACCACGGTGGCCACAGCCATCGAGGAGATGTCCGTCTCCCTGAACGAGGTGTCCCGCAGCTCGGGTCAGGCCGCCACGGTGACCAACCGCGCGGCGAACAGCGCCTCCGACACCGCCCAGTTGATGGAGCGGCTCGGCAAGAGCGCCCAGGAGATCGGCAAGGTGGTGGACATGATCAAGGGCATCGCCGCCCAGACGAACCTCCTGGCCCTCAACGCCACCATCGAGGCGGCGAGCGCGGGCGAGGCGGGCAAGGGCTTCGCGGTGGTCGCCAACGAGGTGAAGGAGCTCGCCAAGCAGACCGCCGGCGCCACCGAGGAGATCCGCTCCCAGGTCCAGGACATGCAGAACAACACCGAGGACGCGGTGAAGGCCATCGAGGAGATCGTGAAGATCATCAACGAGATCAACGCGATCTCCGGCAGCATCGCGGCCAGCGTGGAGGAGCAGACCGCCACCACGAACGAGATCTCCAAGAACATCGGCCATGCGGCCCGGGGTGCGGCGGAAGCCGCGCGCAATGTGGGCCAGGCCGCCGGCGGTGCCAGTGAGGTGAGCCGCAATGTCCAGGAGGCCGTCCGCGGCGTCACGGACATCTCCTCCAACATCGGCCAGCTGGCCATGGGTGCGGGTGAAGTGGCCCGCAACGCCGCCGAGGCCGCCCGGGGGATCAACGAGGTGGCCCGGAACGTGGCCTCCGTCAGCATCGCGGCGAAGGACACCAGCCGCGGCGCCACGGACACCAACAATGCCTCCAAGGAGCTCGCCCGCCTCGCCGAGCGGCTCCAGGGCAACGTCGCCACCTTCAAGCTGTAGCGAACGAGGTTCCTCCCATGGCCGACAGCCCCCTCCGGGCCCTCGTGGTGGACGACACCATCCTCTACCGGCGCATCCTCACGGATGCGCTGGAGGGGCTGGGCGACGTGCATGTCACCGGCACCGCCCCCCAGGGGCAGCTGGCCCTGGCCCGCCTCGAGCAGGATCCCGTGGACCTCGTGCTCCTCGACGTGGAGATGCCGGAGATGGACGGCCTGGAGGCGCTCAAGCGCATCCGGGCCCGCTTCCCCGACATCTCCGTGGTGATGGTGAGCGGCTCCAATTCCCTGGCCGCCAACGCCACCATCCAGGCCCTGGAGCAGGGGGCCCTCGATTTCATCCGGAAGCCGGAGGGCACCGACCCCGAAGCCAACCGGACGGAGTTGCGGGAGGCCCTGCGCCCCCTGGTCCGCCATGTGCGCACCCGGCGCAACCTCCGCGGGGTGCCGACCCCTCCCCGGGCGACCGCCCCGACACCCGCCCCCAGGACCCCCGCACCGGCTCCCCCGCCGCCCCGCCCCAAGGTCCGTCCCCTCCAGGGCCCCATCGAGGTGGTGGGGATCGGCATCTCCACCGGAGGCCCCAACGCCCTGGGCGAGCTGGTGCCCGCCCTCCCTCCGGACCTCCCCGTGCCCCTGCTCCTCGTCCAGCACATGCCCCCCGGGTTCACCGCTTCCCTGGCGGAGCACCTGGACAAGCGCAGTGCCATCCACGTGAAGGAGGCCCAGGATGGGGAGACCCTCAAGCCCGGATGGCTCTACATCGCCCCCGGCGGCCAGCACATGGTGGTCCGTTCCCGCACGTCGGAAGAGGGGGAGAAGGTCCGGTTCATCGGGTTGAACCAGAATCCCCCCGAGCACAGCTGCCGGCCTTCGGTGGACGTGCTCTTCCGCAGCCTGGCCACCCAGTACGAGGGGCCCGTGCTCTCCGTGGTCATGACCGGCATGGGGAGCGATGGCTGCGAGGGCGTGCGCACCTTGAAACGCCGGGGCTGCCATTCCCTCACCCAGAGCGAGGACTCCTGCGTGATCTACGGCATGCCCATGGCCGTGGACGAGGCGGGCCTCTCCGATGAGAAGGTCCACCTCAGCCGCCTCGCAGCCCGCATCACCCACTTGGTCCAGATGGAAAGGTGAGCCATGCCGACCGAGCCCATCGGCGCCGCCGACTTCAAGCTCCTCCGTGACTTCATCGAACGCGAGTGCGGCATCGTGCTCGGCGAGGAGAAGGCCTACCTCATCGAGACCCGGCTCGCGGGCCTCATGGTGGAAACGGGGGCCGCGGACTACGGGGCCTTCTACCGCCTGGCCATGGGGGGCACCCCCCCCGACCTGCGGGACCGGATCATCGATGCCATGACCACCAACGAGACCCTCTGGTTCCGGGATGGTCACCCCTTCGGGATCTTCCGGGAGAAGCTCCTGCCCAAGCTGGCGGAAGAGCTGCTGGCGGGGCGCCGCTTCCGGATCCGCATCTGGTCCGCGGCCTCCTCCACCGGACAGGAGCCCTACTCCCTGGCCATGGAGGTGCTGGATTTCTGCGCCCGCACCCCCGGCCTGAAGCCCGAGCAGTTCGAGATCCTGGCCACGGACATCTCCCCATCCGCCCTCTTCTTCGCGAAGGCCGGACGCTACGACGCGGCGGCCATATCGCGGGGCCTGCCCCTGGACAAGCGGGACCGGTACTTCACCCAGCAGGGGCAGGTGTGGTCGCTGAAGGAGGAGGTCAAGCGCCTGGTCACCTTCCGCAAGTTCAACCTGCAGGACAGCCTCGCGGCCATGGGGCGCATGGAGATCATCTTCTGCAGGTACGTCACCATCTACTTCGCCGAGGACTTCAAGGAGCGGATCTACCGTGAGATCGCGGACCTCCTGAGCCCCGACGGCTACCTTGTGATCAGCGCAGTGGAGAACCTGCTGAGCTTGGCGGACCGCTTCACCCCCCTGTCCCACGCGGGGGGAACCTACTACCAGTGCAAAGCCCCGGAATAGGGAGACCACCATGGGCCTCAAGATCCTCTCTGTCGATGACTCCGCCACCATGCGCCGGGTCGTGGGCCGCACGGTCTCCGTGCTCGGCTACGACCTCCTGGAAGCCGCCAACGGCCTGCAGGCCCTCGAGGTCCTGGACCGCGAGCAGGGCGAGATCGCCCTGGTGATCCTGGATGTGAACATGCCCGAGCTCGATGGGGAGACCACCCTCCAGCGCATCAAGGCCCATCCAGTGCATGCCGGGGTGCCCGTGATGATGCTCACCACGGAATCCGAGCGGGCCCGCATCCTGCGGTTCCTGCAGGAGGGCGCCTGCAACTACCTCATGAAGCCCTTCAGCGAGCAGGACCTGGCGGCCAAGATCGCCGGTTCCCTCGGCCTTGGGATCTGATCAGACCCGACGCACCACGAGGAGCGTGACGTCGTCCCGGAAGCCATTGCCTTCCATGTGCTGGAAGGCGCACACGAGGATGGCCTCCAGCAGCTCATCGGCGCTGGCCTCGGGCCGGTCACTCACCACCTTGGCCAGGGCCGCATCCCCCAGTTCCTCGCCCGCCAGGCTTTCGGCCTCCACGAGGCCATCGGTGAAGGCGATGAGCACATCCCCCGGCCGCATGGCGCTGTGGCCCTGCTCGAAGGTGGCCCCGGGCAGGAGGCCCACCATGGGTCCCGTGGATTCGAGGCGCTGGAAGGTGCCATCGGGGCGCACCAGGAGCGGGGGGTTGTGGCCCCCGTTCACGTAGCGAAGGTCGCCATTGTCGGGGTTGAGGCTGGCCGCGAAGAGGGTGGTGTAGCGGAAGCTGTCGCGCACCTCGTTCATGCGCACGTTGAGCCGCGTGGCCAGGCGACCCCAGTTCTTCACCCGGCGATCGGCCCGGGCGCGGAGGTAGGCGCTGAGCTGGGTCATCATGAGGGCCGCCGGCAGCCCCTTGCCGCTGATGTCGGCCACGACGAGGTGCAGGCGGTCGCCCTCGGCCTCGTCCTCCCAGCCCCCGGCCGGGGGATCGCTGGCGATCCAGGCATCGTAGAGGTCGCCACCCACGGCCTGGTAGGGCAGGTTGGCGCCGGCCAGCTGCCAGCCCGGAGGCTCCGGCAGGCGCTGGGGCAGCAGCTGGCGCTGGATGTTGCGGGCCAGGTCCAGGTCCTTCTCCAGGCGCTCCGACTGCAGCCGGGCCGCCCGGAGCTCGAGCCCCGTGAGCTGGCTGCTCGTCAGGTTCACCAGCGTCTGGAGGAACATGCGGTCCTCCTCGGTGAGGGTGCCCACCAGGGGATCCGCGGCGTAGGCGAAGCCGTGGGAGTGGTCCTGATCCCGCAGCTCGATGGCGTGGATGAGGTTCCGCTCCTCCAGCAGGGAGTGCAGGGCCTCCCCTTCCAGCACCGGCGGCAGGTTCGCGAGCCCCCGGGCCATGAGCACGGCGCCACCCGCATCCAGCACCAGCAGGCGCAGGATGCGGAACTCCCCGCTGAGGGTGTTGGCCATCAGGCGGATGAGCTCCTGCTTCGTCTCCACCTGGCCCAGGGAGCGGGTGAGGTCGAAGAGGGTGGACATGCGGCTGAACTGGAGGGCCAGCTGCCGGTTCTGCTCGCTGCGGAGGTTCTCCAGGCGCCGCCACACGAGCAGGGGGGCGCTGATGGTGAGGAGCAGGTGGAGGGCCGCGGGCACCTCGCCCGCCGCCTTCACCACCAGGTGGCCGTACACGGCCTCGCCGTGGCGCCAGGGCAGGCTCACCCAGTCCTTGCCGGGGTTGGTGGGGAAGGCGGGGGCGGTGCCCCGGAGGAAGAGCCACTTCTGGCCATCCCAGATGCCGCCCTGGCCGGCCCGGGCGATGCCGAGGGCCGAGACCCCCACCAGGTGGAGCAGGTCCTCCTCGGTGCCCTGGTCCGGGAAGGTCTCCAGGAAGTCGATGAGGGGCAGGAGCTCCTGGGCCCCCCCGGGCACGCCCAGGGCGAGGGTCCGCAGCCGCTCGAAGGCGTTGGATTCGGGGGGGCCGGAGGGCGTCACCGAACCCTCAGGAGATCTTCTTCACCAGGAGGCACTCGCTGCGGCCGTGATCCTCGCGGAAGTCCACCTCATCCATGAAGCGGCTCATGAGCAGGAGGCCCAGGCCCCCCTTCCGGGGATGCTTCACGTACTCCTTGGGATCCGGGAGCACCACCTCATCCCGGTGGATGCCTTCGCCGCTGTGCCAGATGTGGATCTCCAGGGCCAGGCCGGTGAAGCGCAGGTCCAGCTCCACCTCCCGGCCGGGATCGCCCTTGTAGGCGTGGAGGATGACGTTGGTGACGGCCTCATCCACCGCGATGCTCACCTTGGCGGCGGTGGCGTCGTCCATGCCGCTCACGAGGGCGGCCCGCTTGGCGAGCCCCGTGACCAGGTTCAGGTAACGGGTCTGGCTGGGGATGGTGAGCCGGAACTCGGCGGATTGGACCTTGCCCATCTCAGGCCCCCTGCTCCGAGGCCGCCAGGGCCTCTTCCTGGTCCTTGAAGACCCGGTAGAGCTGGGTGAAGCCCAGGGTGTCGAAGATGGCGTACACGTTCTCCTGGAGGTTGGAGAGCAGGATGTCGCCCCCGTTCTCCCGCACGGTCTCGATGAGCCCCATGATGGCGCCCAGCCCTGCGCTGGAGATGTAGGAGAGGTTCTGGCAGTTCAGGAGGATCCGGTACTGCCCCTTGGAGACGAGGCCCTCGAGGGCCTGCTCGAATTCCCGCACCGTGTGCGCATTGATGAACCCCGCGGGGAGGACCACCGCGATGCCACCCACTTCGCGCACTTCGATCGAGAGATCAGCCACGTCACGCTCCCAAGGATCCTAGGTTCCCCATCCTAATCGGCAGGACAGCGCTTGGCTACAGGGGGGGTCACCGGTGCTAGGCTGAAGTCACCCATCCCCCTGGATCCCATGACCCCCACCGACACCGAGGCCCTCCGGACCATCCTCGCCACCTGGGCCGCGGAGCGGCACCAGCGGCTCTTCGAGGACATCGCCGGCACCCTGCAGGCCGCGGGGATCCGCAGCCAGCCCGACGCGGACCTGGTGGCCAAGCTGGTGGCGGCCCTGCCCCCGCCGGCCGCGGCCCCCGGCACCGGTCAGGACCGGGAGGTGGGCGTGGCCCTCGACCTCCTGGAGGCCTCCCCCAGCCAGAGCGAGACCCTCCGCCGCCTCCTGGAGGGCCTGGAGCCCCTGGTGGAGCGGAGCGCCATCTTCGTGGTCAAGCAGGGCATTCCCAACCTCTACGCCTCCCGGGGCTTCGAGGGCACCCCCAAGCCCGGCACCCCCGTGGTCCCCCCTGCCGACCTGGAGGAGCTGCTGGCCGGCCGCCAGGCCTGGGTGGGCAAGGGGCCGGGTTACCAGGCCCTGGTGGCCCCCCTGGGACGGGAGGCGGCGGAGGCCCGAATCTTCCCCTTGCGCATCAAGCGCAAGCCCGTGGCCCTGCTGCTGGTGGACAGCGGGGCCCTGCAGACCCTTGATCAGCCCCACACCCTCCGCGCCGTGGCCCTGGCCGCCAGCGCCTCCCTGGCCGTCCTGGCCGGGGCCAAGGAGGAGGAGAAGGCCCCCGCCCCGGCGGACCACCCCACCCGCCCCACCGTGGTGGTGTCGGACCCCATCCCCGAGCCCGGCGCCCCGGCCCTGGACCCCAAGGTGAAGGCCACCGCCGAGCGCTTCGCCCGGGTGCTGGCCGGCGACATCGAACTCTACTTCCCCGCCAAGGTGGAACAGGCGCGGACCCAGGGGAACCTCTACGGCCTGTTGCACGATGAGCTGGATCGGAGCCGCCAGAGCTTCGTGGATCGGTTCGGCGAGGAGGTGGAGGCCCGTCACGGAATTTTCGTGAAGGCGATCATTGAACTCCTCTGCGAAGGCGACGCCGGGCGGTTGGGAGCCACTCCTTGGGCGTGACAATTCCTTAGTTCCATGGTATTCCTTCCGATCTTTGGACCTGTAGGGTTGGAGGGGTAGGCACCATGGCGGATCTGGGCAAGAAGCACAGCTGCTTCCAGTGCGGGGCGAAGTTCTACGATTTCGGGAAGGCGGACCCGGTCTGCCCCAAGTGCGGCGCCAAGATGAAGGATGCTCCCGCCAAGCCCAAGGCGCCGAAGAAGGAGAAGGTCGCCCACGTGATCGAGGACGACTTCGCCGCCGAGCCGGAAGCGGAAGGACTGGAGGAGGGCTTCACCGAAGCCATCCCCCTCGAGCGCGGTCGGGGCGAGGGTCCCGATCCCGGCGACCTCCGCATGGACGACTACGACGAGTAGGCCTCGGCCGAAGCGGTAGGATGGGGCTTCCCATGGACCCCCTCCCGCCCCTCATCGACCGGCACGTGCACTTGGAGGGCGGTCTCGATCCGGACTGGGTCCGGGCCGAGGCCGCCCTCCGGTCGGTGCCGGTACCCCTGAGCCTCGAGTCCCTCTGGCGGGGCCAGGCCCAGCCTTTCGAGGCCTTCATCGAGGCCTTCCTCTTCGGGGCCCAGCTCCTGGGCTCGGAAGCCGCGGTGACCGCGGCCGTAACGGCCATCGCCGATCGCACCGCCCGGGCCGGGGGTTCGGGCTTCGACCTCTGGTGCAGCCCCAGCGCCCTCGTCTCCCATTGGAAGTTGCTGAGCCTGGACGCCTTCTGGCGGGGGCTGGACGCGGGCCTCACCGCCGCCCGGGCCCGGGGCTTGAGCACCTGCGTGGTGGTGGATGCCGTGAACCACTTCGGCCCCGACCACGGCCATGCGGTGCTGGACCTCATCGAGGCCGACCTGCCTCCGTTCGTGGTGGGCTTCAGCACGGGAGGCCTGGAGCGGGTGCCCTTCCGCGACTGGGCCCCGGTCTTCCACCGGGCCCGGAAGCGGGGCCTGAAGATCGCCGCCCACGCCGGGGAGAACGGCGATGAGCACCAGGTCCGGGAGGCGGTGATCGAAGGGGGGGTCGCCCGCATCGTCCACGGGCTGCGGTCCGATGCCGCCACCCTGGAGCTGCTGGCCGACCGGCGCATCCCCGTGGACGTCTGCCCCCGTTCCAACGCCCTTCTGGCGGCCGACGTCCAGCCCCACCCCCTGCCCCGGATGCTGGCGGCCGGCGTCCGCTGCGCCCTGGGCACCGATGACCCCGGGGTGATCCCCTGTGACCTCCGAACCGAACAGGACGCAGCCCGGTCCCTGGGCCTCTCCGAAGCCGATCTGCTGTCGATGCGCCGCTTCGGGGCGGAAGATGCGTGGTGCCTGCGCTAGGGGCCTGCGGCCGGGGTCGCGTCGCTCCCCAGCCAATCCAGGTGTCGTACCCGGGCCCCAGCCGGGGTAGAATCGTAGGTTCACATAGAGGCACCCATAGCTCAGCTGGGAGGCTCCGGCTCCGCAAGCGCAGCGCGCGGGAGCGGGCTCCGGGGGAGCCCGTGATAGCCGGAGGAGCATCAGGCGGAGCCTGGGGCTCTATCCAGCCAATCCGGGTGTCGTACCCGGGCCCCAGCCGGGGTAGAATCGTAGGTTCACATAGAGGCACCCATAGCTCAGCTGGATAGAGCATCAGGCTTCGAACCTGAGGGTCGGGAGTTCGAATCTCTCTGGGTGCACCACCCCGCAACCTTGCGAGCGTGGCGAAACTGGTAGACGCACTGGATTTAGGTTCCAGCGGCTCACCCCGTGCCGGTTCGAGTCCGGCCGCTCGCACCACCCTTCCCCCGCACCTTCCGCACCAACCTGGAGTCGTTTCATGTCCGTTACCGTCGCCCAGCATTCCGCCACGCGCTTCAGCCTGGAGCTCAGCGTGCCCGCCGCCGAGGTGAGCGCGGCCTTCAATGAGGTGGTCGCCAAGATCGCCCCGAAGGTCCGCATCCCCGGCTTCCGCCCCGGCAAGGCCCCCAAGACCGTGCTGCTCCAGAAGTACGCCCAGGAGATCCACCAGGACGTGGCCCAGCAGCTCATGGAGCGCCACTTCTGGGCCAAGGCGCAGGAAGCCGGCGTCATGCCCATCTCCCAGCCCGCCCTGGAGCAGGTGAACCTGCGCGACGGCCAGGAAGCCACCTTCAAGGCCCAGTTCGACGTGGCCCCCCAGGTGGACCTGCCCGAGTACAAGGGCCTGAAGGTCAAGAAGCAGAAGCGCGCCATCGATGCCGAGGCCGTGGCCGAGCACCTCGAGGGCCTCCGCCAGCGCGCCAACAAGTTCCTCCCCGTGGAAGGCGCCGCCGAGCTGGGTCACCTGGTGACCTGCGACATCAAGGTGCTGCCCCAGGGCGAGAAGGGCAAGCCCGCCAAGGCCGTGTCCTACAAGGATCAGGTCATCGAGCTGAAGGCCGACCGCCCCTTCGATGCCAACCTCGTGGGCCTGAAGGCCGACGAGACCAAGACCTTCACCCTCACCCACGAGGCGGATCCCGCCCAGGCCCCCAACCCCGCCCTGGCCGGCAAGACCATCACCTACACCATCTCCGTGAAGGAGCTCCACACCCGCGTGGTGCCCGAGCTGAGCGATGACCTCGCCAAGGACCTGGGCCAGTACCAGACCCTGGCCGAGCTCAAGGAGGGCGTGAAGAAGGACCTGGAGGAGGCCGCCGAGCGCGATGCCGTGGCCCGCGTGCAGACCGTGATCCTCGACCAGCTCCTGGATGCCGCCAAGTTCGAGGCCCCCCGCAGCATGGTCATCCTGCAGCTGGATGACTACTGCCAGGAGTTCGCCCGCAGCGTGCAGCAGCAGGGCGTGGATCCCCGCCGCGTGAACTGGCAGGCCTACCGCCAGCACCGCCTGCGTGACGCCGAGCGCGCCGTGCGCAGCGGCTACCTCCTGCAGGCCATCGGCAACGCCGAGGACATCCAGGTGAGCGACGAGGAGATCGATGCCGATGTCCGCGCCTTCATGGAGGAGAACAAGGTCCAGCAGCCCTTCGCGGCCTTCAAGTCCGACCTCGAGCAGCGCGGCGCCACCACCGAGATCAAGGGGCGCATCCGCACGGACAAGATCTTCGAGCGCCTCCTCAGCAGCGCCACCGTGACCGAGGAGCTCCTGGACAAGGAGGCCTTCCTGAAGGTCGTGGAGCTCGAGCGCAAGCGCGAGGCCGGTGAGGCCCTGGAGCGCTTCGATGCCGGCGGTCTCGAGGGCGGTGAGCTGGCCGAGCAGGAGGGTGGCGCCCCCGCGCACCACCACGAGCACGTGCACGGCCCCGACTGCGACCACGATCACGAGGACAAGCCCAAGAAGGCCGCCAAGAAGGCCGCCCCCAAGGCCGAGGCCGCCGAGGAGAAGCCCGCCAAGAAGGCCGCCCCCAAGAAGGCCGAGCCCGAAGCCGAGGAGAAGCCCAAGAAGGCTCCCGCGAAGAAGAAGGCCGAGTAGTTCATTCCCGGCCGTGACCAAGCGGGGTGCCCCTGGCGCCCCGCTTTTTCTTTGCATGGAAATGAACACGCAGAGGTGAGCAGAGGGACAGAGGTGAACAGAGGAAAAACCTCTGCTAACCTCCGCTTTTCTCTGTTCACCTCTGCGTGTTCAGTTGAACCCCTTGCTATCCTGAACCCCCATCGAGGTCCCCCATGGCCACCGGCTACTACCCCCCCATCGTCATCGAGCAGACCCCCCGGGGCGAGCGCAGCTACGACATCTACAGCCGGCTGCTGAAGGACAACATCATCTTCCTGGGCACGCCCATCGATGACAGCGTGGCCAACGCCATCGTGGCCCAGCTCCTCTTCCTGGAGAGCGAGGACCCGGACAAGGACATCCAGATCTACATCAACTCCCCCGGCGGCAGCGTCACCGCGGGCCTGGCCATCTACGACACGATGCAGTTCGTGAAGAACGACATCGTGACCTACTGCCTGGGCCAGGCCGCCTCCATGGGCGCCCACCTGCTGGCCGCGGGCACCCCCGGCAAGCGCTTCGCCCTGCCCAACAGCCGCATCATGATCCACCAGCCCTCCGGCGGCGCCCAGGGCCAGGTCACGGACATCGAGATCACCTACAAGGAGATCCAGCGCCTGAAGGACACCCTCGCCGAGGCCTTCTCCAAGCACACCAAGCAGCCCATCAAGAAGGTGCAGAAGGACATGGAGCGCGACTACTTCATGTCCAGCCAGGAGGCCCTGGAGTACGGCATCATCGACAAGGTGCTCACCGAGCGGCCCTGATGGCGCCGGAAGACCTCTGCCGTGTGGAGGCCGCCCGTCGCCGGGCGGCCTTCCTCGGTCTGGAGGGCGATGAACTCCGCCTGGAGGTTCGCGAACCGGCCACCCACCTCGCCAAGGCGCTCCGGGCGAAGGGCTTCGATGCCCAACCTGCCGGCCCCTTCATCCTCACCATCCAAACCACCGATTGGGCCGCCTTCTGGGCCCAGGCGGGCCCCCTGATCGACTGCGGCTGCTGATGAACCTCACCTCGGAAATCCAGGCCCTGGAGGCCCTGCGCCAGCATGATCCCGTGGCGGCAGGTGCGCGCCTGCAAGCCCTGCGGGCCCAGTACCGCCAGGCCCCCGAGCACTTCGATGCCGAGGCCATCGCCGCCCTGAAGCGGTTGGCCGCGGCCCTGCAGTCCGAGGGCCCGGACCTGGGCGCTGCGCTCAAGACCCACTTCGGCTTCGAGGCCTTCCGCCCCCACCAGGAGGCCATCATCCGCGGGGTGCTCGCGGGCCGCGACACCCTGGCGGTGCTGCCCACGGGCGGCGGCAAGAGCCTCACCTACCAGCTGCCGGCCAAGCTCCTGGGCGGGCTCACGCTGGTGGTGAGCCCCCTCATCGCGCTCATGAAGGATCAGGTGGATGGGCTCGCCGACACAGGGTTGCGGGCCACCTACCTCAACTCCAGCCTCGATGCGGAAGCCCGCCGGGAGCGCCTCCGCGCCGTGAAGGGCGGGGAGGTGGACCTGCTCTACGCCGCGCCCGAAGGCCTCGAGCTCTACCTCGCCGAGGTGCTCCAGTCCTGCGACCTGCGCCTCATCGCCGTGGACGAGGCCCACTGCATCAGCCAGTGGGGCCACGACTTCCGTCCCAGCTACCGGAACCTCGCCGGCCTGAAGGGCCGCTTCCCGAGGGTGCCCGTGCTGGCCCTCACGGCCACGGCGGCTCCGGCCGTGCAGGATGAAATCGTGGCCCAGCTGGCCATGCGCCAGCCCCTGCGCATCACGGGCTCCGCCTTCCGGGCCAACCTGCGCCTGTCCACGGTCAAGAAGGGCGATGGCCAGGGCGTGCGGGAGATGATCCTGCGCATGGTGCGGGCCCGCCATGGCCAGAGCGGCATCGTGTACGCCCAGAGCCGCAAGAGCGTGGAGTCCACCGCCGCCTACCTGCGCGACCACGGCGTGAAGGCCGAGGCCTACCACGCGGGCCTGGACCCGGCCGAACGGGGCCGCGTGCAGGAAGCCTTCCGGAAGGACGACTGCGACGTGGTGGTGGCCACCATCGCCTTCGGCATGGGCATCGACAAGCCCGACATCCGCTTCGTGCTCCACCGGGACCTGCCCAAGAGCCTCGAGGGCTACGCCCAGGAGGTGGGCCGCGCGGGCCGCGACGGCGAGCCCAGCGACTGCGTGCTCTTCTACTCCTGGGCCGATGTCATGAGCCTGGACCGCATGCTGGAGGACTCCGATTCCGGCATGGCCGCCGTGCAGAAGGCCCAGGTGCGGGCCATGTTCGACTTCGCCGATGGTGCCCGCTGCCGCCACCAGGTCCTGCTGGCCCACCTGGGGGAGCGCATGCCCACCTGTGGCACCGCCTGCGACGCCTGCACCGGCTACGACCCCCTGGCGGCCGCGCCCAAGGTGGCCAAGAAGAAGGCCGCTCCCCTGCCCGCCCGGGTGCCCGAAGGCGAGGAGCTGGAGGGTGACGAGGGGCTCTTCCAGGCCCTCCGGGCCCTGCGCAAGCAGCTGGCCGACGCCAAGGGCCTGCCCCCCTACGTGGTCTTCTCCGACGCCACCCTCCGGGCCATGGCCCGGCACCGGCCCACCACCGACGAGCACTTCCTCGCCCTCAGCGGCGTGGGCCCCAAGAAGCTCACCCAGTACGGGGATGTGTTCCTCGCCGCGATCCGGAGCCATTCCAACTGAAACGGGAAGACACGGAGATCGCGGAGGAGCTGGAGATCGCGGAGGGACGATGAGCAGGCAACTTCCGCCAGAACGTCCATTTCTCCACCGGCCGCTCCGTGTCCTCCGTCGCCTCCGTGATCTCCGTGTCTCCTTGCTTTCACTTAGAATGAACCCATGTCGAAGCTGGAACTGATCGCCCTGGACGGCCCCTCGGGGGCCGGCAAGTCCACCACCGCCCGCCGCGTGGCGGAGGCCCTGGGCTGGGACTACCTGGACACGGGCGCCATGTACCGCACCGTGGCCCTGGCCATCCAGCGGGCGGGCCTCGCCCTGGGGGATCCCCAGGTGGCCGAGGTGGCCGGCAAGGCCCAGCTCGAACAGCGGGGCACCCGGAACTTCCTGGATGGGGAGGATGTGAGCGAGGCCATCCGCACGCCGGAGATCACCCGCTTCGTGAGCCCCATGAGCGCCGATCCCGCCATCCGCGAAGTCCTCGTGGCCCAGCAGCGCAAGCTGGGCGCCCGGGGCCGCTGGGTGGTGGATGGGCGCGACATCGGCACCGTGGTCTTCCCCAACGCCTGCTGCAAGGTCTTCCTCGTGGCCACGGTGGAGGCCCGGGCCTCCCGCCGCTGGCGCGAGCTGGAGGCCAAGGGCTCCACCCTCACCCTCGCCGAGGTCCAGGCGGACCTGGCCCAGCGCGACTACCAGGACAGCACCCGCGCCGTGGCGCCCCTGCGGAAGGCCGAGGATGCCTGGGAACTGGACAACGGCCACCTGAACATCCACGAGACGGTGGAGCAGATCGTGCTCCACCACCGGGCCCATGCCTGAGTGGCTGGAGGGGCTCCAGGAGCAGCTCGGAGAGCCCTGGAACCCCATGTCCCCCTGGATGACCACCCTGCCGGCCCTCTTTCTCGGCTGGGTCGTGGTGGGCCGCACCGGGGATGGATGGATGCCCTTCCTCGACGGGATCAACCTGATCTTCCACGAAGCCGGGCACCCCATCTTCGGGATCTTCGGCTGGGAGACCCTCACCATCCTGGGCGGAACGCTGATGCAGCTGCTGGTGCCCCTGGCGCTCCTGGTCAGCTTCTGGATCAAGCGCCAACCCCTGGGCGTGGCCCTCTGTGGACAGTGGACGGGTCAGAACCTCCTCAACATTGCCCGGTACATGGCCGATGCCCAGGCCCTCCTTCTTCCCCTGGTCGGAGGCGGTGAGCACGACTGGTCCGAATTGTTCGTCCGTTGGGGCGTACTCCACAGGGATGCGATCTACGCGGGCCGCCTGGTGACCCTGGGGTGGATCATGCTGGTGGCCTGGGGGCTCTGGTTGGGGTGGCGGGTCTGGGCGGATCGGCGATTGGCCTGACCCGATTGAGAACCACCCGCCCCCGGCAGGCGGTGGGGTCGAAGCCCGGGTCGGCCACCAGGGCGAACTCGGCGTGAAGCCGGTCCATCCGGATCTCCGTCACCAGGAGTATCAGGAACCCCTTGTTCCGAGCAGGCTCGGGATGCACGACCCCTTCCAGGCGGGCCGTGATGCGCAGGGGACGCGAGCCTTGGGCCAAGGTCCACTCCCTGAGCACCGCCCCGCCCACGCGGCCTTGGCCATGCAACGCCTCATCCACCGACAGATCGAAGGCCAGGGGCTCCGAGGGGCGTTCCCGATCCACCTCCAGGAGGGCGCCCAGCCCCCGCCACAGACCCACCAGCCCCCGGGCGTCCAGCCCGCCCGGAGCGCACACCGCCCAACGGCACGACACCGCCATCAGGCAGGCGATCCACCCGGCCCGCATGCCCCCTCCAACCATCCGGCCCCCCGGGGTTCCGCTCCCCGGGGGGCCACCGTCCGCCCTCGCCTGCGCTCGGTTCGGAACCGCTTCAGTTCTTGACGCGGATCTTCTGAGGCTGGGCCTCGGGGTTCTTCATCACGGTGAGCGTCAGCACCCCGTTCACCAGGTGGGCATCGACCTTGTTGGCGGCGATCTCCTCCGGCAGGGTGAAGGATCGGCTGAAGGAGCCGTAGCTGCGCTCGATCAGATGCCAGGTCTCGTTCTCCTCCTTCTTCTCCGTCTCCCGCTTGCCGCCGATGGTGAGGCGGTTGCCCAGGAGCTGGATGTCCAGGTCCTCCTCCTTGATCCCCGGCAGGTCCGCCTTGAACACGTAGGCGGTGGGGGTCTCCTTCACCTCGAAGCTGGGCATGAAGGTCTGGGTCTCCAGGGAGAGGAGGTTGTCCCGGAAGGGGTCCCAGCGCATGAGCTCCCGCATCATGCGGAAGGGCTCCAGTACGGGGGTCTCGGGGCGGGTGGTGCGGGCGTCGCGGGTCATCAGGGTGCTCATGGAAGCCTCCTTGGGGTCATGGCACCCTCCCAGGATGGGCCTCCGGCCGATCCGATCCGTGACCGCGTTCATAAGCGGCACGGTCAGGATTATTTCGGCATTTTTATATTTGAGACGCGCCTTCCAACCAAGGAATTCCGGATCCGGATCTCAGTAGCCCTCACCCTCCGCAGCGGCCCGGGTCTTACCCCGGTGGATGCGGAAGAGGAAGAGCACGTAGCCCACGGCGATGGGGAAGCCCAGGAGCCACCAGCCCAATCCCTTGCGTAGGGTCTCGGGAGTGGAAGCGCTGTTCAGGGCCGTGAGGGACCAGCCCGGATCCAAGGTGGACGGGAGCATCACGGGCCACACGCTGGCTGCGGAAGCCGCCAGGAGGCCGAGGATGAACGCGCCGCTGCCGAGGAAGGCCTGGAGGAAGCGCTGGCGCATGAGCCCCAGCACCAGGGCCGCAAAGCCCGCCAGCAGCACCGCGGTGAAGAGCATGGCCAGGGGGTTCCGGAGGCTGCCCGCGAAGACGGCCGGGTTCACCCGGTGGGTGGCGAAGGCCACCAGGGGCCAGAGCAGGCCCACCCCCATCCAGAGGCGCGGGGCCAGGGCCGCGCTGCGCTCGCCCACCGGGCCCTCGGCTTTCCAGGCCAGGAACACGCTGCCGTGGGCCGTGATCGTGAGCAGTGCGAAGACGCCCACCAGCACCGTGTACCAGTCCAGCAGGCCCACCGGCGAGCTGGGGCCGAAGTGGGTGAAGAGGGGCAGCTCGAAGGTGCCTTCCGCTGTGAGGGGCACGCCCCGCAGCACGTTGCCCAGGGCGGCGCCCAGGAGCACGGGCATCAGGAGGCTGGCCACGCTGAAGCCCATATCCCAGAAGCTCCGCCAGAGGGTGCTCTGCACGTGGCTCCGGAACTCGATGGCGCAGCCGCGCAGGATCAGGGTCCACAGCACCAGGAACATGGCCAGGTAGAACCCGCTGAAGCCCGCCCCCAGCACCCGGGGGAAGGCCAGGAACAGGGAGCCGCCGCCGGCGAGCAGCCACACCTCGTTGCCATCCCAGAAGGGACCGATGGCCCCGAGGACCGTCCGCCGCTCCTCGTTGGTCTTCGCCACCACCAGGTGGAGCGCCCCGCTGCCGAAGTCGAAGCCGTCCATCACCACGTAGATGGCGACCATCACGGACACAAGCCAGAACCAGAGCATCTCCATGACCGACTCCTAGTGGGACGCCGAAGCGGAGGTGGGGCCGTGGCTGATCTCCCGGCCGATGAGGAAGAGGAAGAGCAGGCCCAGCACGAAGTAGATCCCGCAGAACCCGATCATGGTGAAGGCCGCCGTGCCGGAGTGCACCGTGGGGCTGGCGCCGTGCACCGTGCGCATCAGGCCGTACACGAGCCAGGGCTGGCGGCCCAGCTCCGCCACCATCCACCCGAAGGTGGTCGCGATGTAGGGGAAGGGGAAGGCCAGCATGAGCGCCCACAGGAGCGGTCGCTGGGTGGGGAGCTTGCCGCGGCGGTCCTGCAGCACCCCGAGCCCCATCAACGCGATGAAGAGGGTGCCCAGCCCCGCCATGATGTGGAAGCTGTAGTACAGCAGCTCGATGTTGCCCGGCCACTGGTCCTCCGGGATGTCGTTCAGGCCCTTCACCTCGCCGGAGAAGGTGCCGTGCACGAGGAAGCTCAGCACCCCGGGGATGGGCACGGGGTTGTCCAGGCGCCGCTCCTTCACGTTGGGCTGGCCGATGAGGTTGATCTCCGCATGGGAGCCCGTCACGAAGCGCCCTTCCATGGCCGCCAGGGCCGCGGGCTGGTGCTTGGCCACGAGCTTGGCCTGGATGTCCCCGGTGGGGAATGCCACGAGGAGGCTGGCGATGAGCCCCGCGGTGGTGCCCCAGCGCAGGTTGAGGCGGGCCTGCTCCCCGTGCACGCCCTTGAGGGCCCAGTAGGCCCCCACGGCGGCCATCACAAAGGAGGCCGTGACCACCGCGGCGATCATCGTGTGGGCGTACTGGGCGATGGCCCAGGGGTTGAGCAGGAAGGTCCAGAAGCTTGCGAGCTGGAGGGTCCCGTTGGGCGCCACGGTGTAGCCCACGGGATGCTGCATGAAGGCGTTGGTGGCCACGATGAAGTAACCGCTCAGCCAGGACCCGAGCCAGAGCGCGGTGGCGGCGCCGAAGTGCGCCTTGGGGGAGAGCTTCTTCTCGCCCCAGATGAGGAGCCCCAGGAAGCTGCTCTCCAGGAAGAAGGCGAACATGCCCTCCATGCCCAGGGTGTGGCCGATGATGCCGCCGGTCTGCTTCACGAACCCGGCCCAGTTGGTGCCGAACTGGAACTCCATGGGGATGCCCGTGACCACGCCCAAGGCGAAGTTCACGCCGAAGATCTTGATCCAGAAGCGGGCCGCATCCGCGTACCGTGCCTCACCCGTCCGCAGGGCCCGGGCCTTGAGGAGGAAGATCAACAGCGCGAGCCCCATGGTCAGCTGGGGGAACACGTAGTGGAAGATCGCCGTGAAGGCGAACTGCAGCCGATGCCAGATGAGCGGATCACCCATGGTCCTGGACCTCCCCGCCCAGTTCACCGCCCCCTTTGATCTACGTCAATGCACCAAATTGTCGCAAGTCCAGTTTCCTCAACAGGAAACTGGACCTGGGCGCCCTTATTCCTGGACCAGGGGACTGCGCTGCCAGGGGCCGAGGTTGTGGGCCTGGTAACCCTGGGCCCGGAGCCAGGCGGCGGCATTGCCGCTGCGGGCCCCGCTGCGGCACACCATCAGGAGCACCTTGTCCTTGGGCAGCTCATGGAGCCGGGCCTCCAGTTGATCCAGGGGCAGGAAGAGGCTGGGGCCATGGCCCTCGTTCCACTCCGGGAGGGTGCGCACATCCACCACCACCGCACCCTGATCCAGAAGGGCCTTCGCCTCCTCCACGGGAATGAAACCATTCATGCGCCGATCTCCTGCTCCAAGCCTCCAGGGTACACTCCAGGCCATGGATCCGAACCTCGACGCCCGCGCCGCCCGCATCCGCCTGGTCTGCACCGACATCGACGGCGTGCTCACCTCGGGGGCCCTGGTCTACGGGCGGGAGCCCGGCCACACCAAGACCTTCCACGTGCGGGATGGCGTGGCCATCAAGGCCCTGCAGAAGGCCGGCATCCCCGTGGCCTTCATCAGCGGCCTGAAGAGCGCCGCCACGGACCACCGGGCCCAGGACCTGGGCATCGAGGACTGCTTCACCGGGCACCTGGACAAGAAGCCGATCCTGGATCAGCTCTGCGCCAAGTACGGCCTCCAGCTGGATGAGATCGCCCACATCGGCGACGACCTCCACGACCTGCCCATCATGCTGCGGGTGGGCCTCGCCTGCTGCCCTTCCGACGCCGTGGCGGAGGTGCGGGAGCGCTGCCACTGGGTGCTGCCCCTGGCCGGCGGCACCGGCGTCCTGCGGATGATGGCCGAGCGGATCCTCAAGGCCCAGGGCCGGTGGGACGACATGGTGGAACCGTACCTGGAGCTTTCATGATCCGCCGACACGCCCTCGCTGCCTGCCTCCTCCTTGCCAGCGGCCTCGGGCTGGCGGCCCAGGAGGATCCGGAAGATCGGGCCAACATCGGACTCCGGGCCCACCTCCAGGCCCCCATGGGCAACCTGCGGGACCTCAACGGAGGTCAGAACGGCATCTCGGTGGCGGGGTTCATGGACCTCCCCCAGGGGGAGCTGGAGGGGATCTCCTTCCGACCCCTCGTGCAGTTCGACTATTTCCCCAAGGGCGATGCCCTGGGGCTGTCCGGCAACAGCACCCGGGTGTTCGCCTACATGCTGGCGTTGGAAACCGTCTGGTACCCCAACCATGACCGCAAAGGTCCCTTCCTCCTGGCCGCGCTCGGCGCGCAGAACTGGCGGATCACCACCTCCACCCCCAGTGGTGATCAGCGCATCGGGGGCACCAAGCTGGGGGTCTACGGCGGGGTGGGCCTGCGGTGGAATCGGGCCCTCTCCCTGGAGGTGAAGGCCTTCTGGAGCCCCGTGGATGCGGACGTGCGGGCCACGGGCGTAAGCGCCGGACTCTCCCTGATGTTCTGATCAGGCCTCGCTGCGGAGCGGCTCGGGTTTGGCCAGGCCCATGAGGATGGGCAGGTCGAGGAAGCGGCTCCGGGCCCGACGTTGGCACCAGCCCACCAGATCCTCCCACTCCCCTTCCCGGCCCAACTGCAGGTCGCGGTAGAGGCTGCTGTGGGCATCCGGGGGAAGGTTGCGGGTGAAGGTCAGGATCTCCTCCACGGTGCCCTCGGGGAGGGGGTGCCCTTCCACCGATGCGAAGAGGCTCAGTTCCTCCACCAGCTCCTTGAACCGGGGATCGGCCACCACGGCGGCGGCGCCTCCACGGAGTTCCACGTCCAGGCCCGCGAAGGCGATCAGGAAGGCGGCCTTCCGCCAGAGCGCGATGGCGAGATCCGCCACCTCCTCCACCTCGAAGCCGGCCTTGCGGAAGGGGGCCTGAAGGGCCGGATCCGCAGGCAGCAGGATGCGGCGGGGCAGGTAGGCGGTCACCTCTCCCGGCGCGCTGATCCAGCCCATCAGGAAGACCGGGGTGTGGATGATGCGGCACTTGGGGAGCATGGCCTGGGCCAGTTCCCCCGCCCCCAGGCCGTTCTGCAGCAGCAGAACGGGCGTGCCCTCGGGCAGGTGGGGCGCCAGGCGCTGAAGGGCCATGGCCAGGTCGGGCATCTTCACGGACACCACCACGAGGGTGGGACGGGGCAGCTGATCCAGGCGCTCATCCACCGCCAGGTGGAGGATGGGGCGGGGGCCGTCCTCGGTGACCAGCCGCAGGCCCGTTTCCCGCCAGCGGGCCTCGGTGCCGGGGCGCACCACAAGGCTGATGGCCTCGCCGGCAGTCGCCAGCTGGTGGGCGATCCAGCCCCCCACACCTCCAACGCCGGTGACCCAAATGCTCAACCTCTCCCTCCCGGAAGGATGCCCTGAGGATGCGCTTCCAGGCCGGAATTGTCCAGCCCTGGCGCGGCCTGGGGACGATCCGAAAAGCCTAGGTGAGGTCCGCCGCCAGGCGTTGGGCCACGCGCTGGGCCGCGCCCGGCTCCCCAAGGTGGGCGCGCACCAGGGCGAGGTCCGCCCGACGTCGGGCCGCCTCCTCGGGTTCCAGGAGGTTCGAGAGCACGGCCCCCATCCGGGCGGGGACCACGGCCCCCTGGACGAGCTCCGGTGCCACCTCCGTGCCGGCGACGATGTTGGCGAGTCCAATGTGAGGGAGCTTCACGAGGTGACGGGCCAACTGGTAGGTGAGGCCGTTGAGGCGGTAGACGATTGCGAAGGGCGTGCCCAGGAGCGCCGTTTCCAGGGTCGCGGTGCCCGAAGCCACCAGGGCCGCATCCGCATGGGCGCGGGCAGCATAAGTGCGCGAGCCGGGCACCCGAACCACGGGCAGGTTCCCCAGATGGGCCGCGACCTCCGAATCCTCCAACGTGGGAGCCACCGGGAGCACCCACTGCACCTCGGGGCGCTCGGAGCGCCACCGGGCCACGAGCTCGGCCATGGGTGGCAGCAATCGGGCAAGTTCCGAACGGCGGCTGCCCGGCAGGAGGGCCACCAGGGGGCGCTGGGGATCCAGTCCGGTCTCATGCAGGAAGGTCGCATGATCCACCTCGGGGGCCACCACCTCCACCAGGGGGTTGCCCACGAAGCGGGCCTCCACGGGGTAGCCCGCGAAGAGGGCCGGCTCGAAATCGAACAGGCAGTACAGGACATCCAGCAGGGCGCCCATCTTGGGGATGCGCCCTTTCTTCCAGGCCCACACCTGGGGGCAGACATAGTGGTGGAGGCGCAGGGCCGGGTCCTGGGCCTTGAGCGCGGCGCCCAGGCTGAAATTGAAGCCGGGATAATCGATGGTGAGGACCGTGTGGATGCCCTCGGCCCTGGCCACCTCGAGGATGCGCCGGCGCAGCGCCAGCAGCCGCGGCAGCTTCACCAGGGGCTCCACGAAGCCCACCACGCCCAGGTCGGAGACATCGGCCAGCTTCAGATCGAGGAAGGGCGTCATGCGCCCCCCGCCCACCCCCACGATGCGGAGGTCGGGGCGCAGGGTCTTCAGGGCCCGCAGGATCTCAGCGCCGTGCAGGTCCCCGCTCGCCTCACCCGCGATGACGAGCAGGGTCATTTCGACTCCCAGTGGGCGCCCAGGGTGACCGAGGGATCCGGCACCACCGTGCGGCCCAGCATGGTGTCCGGCAGCCGCTCGGGGAAGAGCACCGGAGGATGGGCTTCCGAGAGGCGAGCGGCCTCGGTGGCGAATGCGACCGGATCGTCGGCCGCCAGGGCCACGTTCCAGCGATAGCCCAGGGCCCGCAGGGGAGCCAGGTCCACCCCGGTGCCCTCCCCGGCCACGGCGCACCAGAGTCGATCCGCCATGGGCTCAGGATCACCACCCGCATAGCAGAACCCCACGGCCTCGGCCCGGGCCTCCCGCAACAAGGTGAGGGCCGCACCCTGAAGGCCGGGCTCGATGCGCAGGGCCAGCTTGAACCGCCCCCGGGCGATCTCCAGCAACATCTCCAGGGTGCCCAGGAGGCTGAAGCCCTCGGCGCGATCGGCCAGGGAGCCCACGGGCAGGACCAGGAAGTCCGGCTGGAGGCCCGCCTGGAAGGGTTCCGCGGCCCGGTGGAGCATCGCGTCCCCGAAGGGCCCTGGGGGCAGATGCACCGCGTGGACGCCCCAGGCGGGGTGGCGCCAACTGGGGTGCAGGCTCCCGGTCCATTGAAGGTCCACGTCCGGAGGCCAGGGCGTGGCGTCCAGATGGCTGGGGAGGAGCGGGAGGTACCTCATGCACCTATCATGGAGCATCGGAGGTTCCATGGCTCGCACGTTCACCCTGGAGGAGGCCCGCGCCCGCATGCCCCAGGTCAGGGGCATCACCGAGCCCGTGTTCAAGCTCGCCGAGAGCCTGGCCCAGGAGATCCAGGAGGCCGATGCCCTCAAGGAGGAGGCCCGCGTGGACGCCCTCCAGGAACGGCTGCAGGACCTGGTGCAGAGTTGGAGCGAGGCCATGCGCGACCTGGGCGCCGACGTGAAGGGCCTCTGGCTCGTGGATTTCGATAGCGGGGATGGCTACTGGTGCTGGGCCTGGCCCGAAACGGAACTGGACCACTGGCACAGCTACGAGGCCGGGTTCCGCGGCCGCATGCCCGTGGCGGAGCGGCCGGACCATGCCCACCCCTGAGCCGGCACCCGGTCCCCGGAAGCTGCCCCCCGAGTTTGCCGAGCTCGTACTCGGCGTGGTGCGCCGCATCCCCAAGGGGCGCCTCGCCAGTTACGGCCAGGTGGCGGTGCTCGCGGGCTTTCCGGGGCGCCCCCGCCAGGTGGGCATGGTGCTCAAGGGATTGCCGTCGGGGACCCGCGTGCCCTGGCACCGGGTGGTGAACAATCAGGGACACATCCCCAGTCAGGGCCGAGCCTGGAGCGCCCTGGAGCAAGCGCGCCGGCTGCTGGCGGAAGGCATCCTCGTGGATGCGGAGGGGAACCTCGATCTGAAGGCCCACCGCTGGCGCCCGAAGGAACCCTCGTAAGCGACGTTACGAAAAGGTCACCTCGGATTGCGGGGAACGGCGCGGCGAGTTCACAGGGACTTCACGCCGCAAGGGGAACCTCGTCCTACCGACGATTTCGGTTAGGAGAAACCCTGATGAAGCGCTCTGCCCTGCTCTCCCTGGTGGCCCTGCTCGCCGCCGGCGTCACCCCCGCGGCCGCCCAGGCGAAGGTCAGCGGTCTCGTCCAGGTGTGGTGGAACATCACCACGCCGGACCAGCTCCGCAACAACGCCGCCGCCACCAGCTCCACCAACACCACCGCCTATTACAATCTGCGCGGTGAGTTCAAGGAGAACGGCTTCGCCGTGCGCCGCACCGAGCTCAAGTTCAGCGGCAAGATCACGGACGACGTGGAGTACGAGGCCATGATCGACCCCTCCATCTCCCCCTCCACCACCAACAGCATCCTCCAGGACGCGGTCATCACCTGGAAGAGCCCCTTCGGCCTCGACATCAAGATGGGCCAGATGAAGGCCTTCCAGACCTACGAGGGCCTCAACAGCTCCTCCGAGCTGATGGTCGTGGAGCGGAGCCAGATGGGCCGCACCATCGGCGACGTGCGCCAGCGCGGCGTGGCCGCCATCTACGGCTTCGGCGATCCCAAGGACTTCGGGGGCCGCGTGGTGCTCGGCGCCTTCAACGGCAACTCCAAGGGCAATGACACCAACGCCGGCAAGGACTACGTCGCCCGGGTGGAATTCCAGGTCGCCAAGGACCACAAGTTCGGCGTGTACACCCTGCAGGGCACCACGGACCTCAACGACAAGGACAGCAGCGCCCTCACCGCCCGCACCTTCACCGGCGCCGTGAACGGCCCCACCGCCGCCCAGATCCTCGGCAACAAGGACAAGACCAGCCACGTGGGTGCCTTCTACGTGTTCCAGACCGCCGACTGGCTGTTCTCCGCCGAGTACGTGAACGGCCTCCTGGGCCGCGGCTACGGCATCGCCTCCACCTCCACCCTGGTGAATGGCGCCACCAGCGCCGCCCTGCGCGAACACCTGGACCAGAAGTTCATGGGCATCGTGCTCACCGGCGCCTACACCTTCGGCAGCCACACGGTGCTCGGCCGCTTCGACTCCATGAACTACAACCAGGGCGACCAGTGGTACACCGCCGCCAACCCCTACAAGACCGCCACCGCCGATTTCACCCCCAAGTACCGTGAGATCACCGTGGGCTACCTCTACGCCTTCAAGCCCGAGTCCCTGAAGGCCGCCAACTTCAAGCTGAACTACATCAGCCGCTCCAAGAACTTCCTGAAGCCCTTCGCCGCCAACGGCGAGACCACCGAGCAGGGCGGCAACACCCTGGTGGCCGCCTTCCAGGTCGCCTTCTAAAGTTCCAGCTCCCCTCCACCTCCCGGGAAGCCGGGTTGAAGCAGCCGGCCGCGCAAGCGGCCGGTTTTCTGTCTGGAAAAAACAGTCCAAGTCGTCCTTGTGACCCGGCTCACGCCCGATTCAAAAAAGGATTTCTGGATCCGTAATTTGCATTTCGGACGTGCGTCACAGGACCTCTGCTGTACCTTGGGTGCCAACGAGCACCACATCCAGATTTCCCACCCGCCGGCCCGCTGGGCCGCACCTCCTTGGAGGGGATCATGAAGAAGTGCCTCACCACCTCACTCGTCGCCTTGGCCCTGGCCGGCGCGGCCCAGGCCCAGGACGTCAAGGTCGACGCCCTGCTCATCGGCTGGTTCGTCCAGAACATGGATGGCACCGCCCGGAACAACGTGGCCCCCGCCGCGCCCCTGGCCTACTACGGCACCGGCGGCACCAACACGCCCAGCTCGTTCACCAACGGTGGCTTCAGCATCCGGCGCTCCGAGGTGTACCTGGCCACGAAGATCAACGACCAGGTGAGCGCGAACGTGATGTTCGACCCCAACCAGGCGGCGCCGATCCTCTACGATGCGTACATCACCTACAAGCCCCTCCCCCAGTTCGAAGTGAAGGTGGGCCAGTTCAAGCCCATGCAGACCTTCGAGGCCACCTCCATCGGCGCCGCCGACCTGATCTTCGTGGACCGCGCCCAGCTGGCCCGCCGCATCGGCGATGGTCGCGACCGCGGCCTCACCGCCGGGATGACCTTTGGCGACAAGGAATTCGGCGGGAAGGTTTCCGTGGGTGCCTTCAACGGGGGGGACCGCGCCAACGAGTCCAACGGGCACAAGGACTGGGTGGCCCGCGTGGACTTCAACCTGGGCACCACCCACAAGTTCGGCGCCTACACCCTGCAGGGTTCCACCGACTTCGCCTACAGCGATCGCACGGCCTTGGCCGCCAAGACCTTCGCCGGCACGGGTACCCCCACCGCCGCCCAGATCATCGACAACAAGGACAAGACCACGAACCTCGGCGCCTACTACTACTTCAACAGCGGTCCCTGGCATGCCGACGTGGAAGTGGCCAAGGGCCTGCTGGGTCGCCGCTTCGCCTCCGTGGGCGCCGCGGGTGCCGCCGCCCGTCAGCACCTGGACCAGGAGTACATGGGCTACTTCCTGAGCGGAACCTACACCACCGGCCACCATGTCTTCGCCCTGCGCTACGACTTCATGAACTACAACAGCGGCGACAAGTGGTACACGGCCTTCAATCCCTACAAGGAGACCGCGGTCGGCGTGGCCCGGGCCGATGGCGCCGACCTCACCCCCAAGTTCCACGAGATCACCGTGGGTTACACCTACGCCTTCAAGCCCGAGAGCATCCGCGCCGCCAACATCAAGGCGAACTACATCATGCGGAGCCACAACTACCTCCTGCCGAATGTGGCACCCATCTCCACGGAGACGGGCGAGAAGGGGAGCGACAGCTTCGTGCTGGCCTTCCAGGTCTGGTTCTAGGTCCCGATCCATCCCCTGCGACCCCGGCTTCGGCCGGGGTCGTTTCCTTTGGGGGGGCGGAAGGCCCCTGGAATCAACCTCTTGATTTGAGCCTTGCCCGCCCGCCCTGCTCGTATTGGATCCAAACCCCTCATTTCGTGCTGGTTTCCTACGAAAAAATATTGGGTGTCATGGATATTTTCCTGTCACGCTATCCGTTGGCAGGGACCGTTCCCTCTTTTTATTCCATCGCCATGAACGATCAGGACTCGAAAAACACCCAGATCTTTACGAGCGGCCCGCTGAAGCTGGTCCAGCTCAAGAAGGACCCTGTGCCCCCCCGCGCCCTCCCGGGCCGGGATGCCTGGACCCTGATCCAGCCGAGCACCGCCGTGCGCGTGTTCACGGCGGAGGATCGGGAGGAGGGCATCATCCGCCGGGGTGACCTGGCCCTGCTTCTGCCGGGCTTCGGCCACACCCTGAAGCGCCACCAGGAGGACCAGCCCTTCGGGTTCACGGCCCTTTACCTGGAAGGTCCCTTCCCCGAGCCCCTGCTCGGTGCACTGCAGCACCCGCCCCGCAAGTGGCAGGAGGCCAGCTTCGCCGTGCTGCGCAGCCTCAGCCTCAAGCAGCTCTTCAACATCTTCGTCTCCGAGCTCACCAACCCCGATGGCGTGCAGCTCATGACCCGCGAGCTCTTCCTCATCCTCCTGGGCGCCGAGATGAGCCGCCTCACGGAGAAGGAGGACCGGGGCCGCTTCCCCTACCGCCTGAACCGCTCCACGCTCCAGCTGGTCCTGGACCACATGGAGGCCCACATCGGCCAGAAGAACAGCGTGCCCGAGCTGGCCACCATGGCCCGCTGCACGCCGGACCACTTCATCCGCCTCTTCCGCGAGGCCACCAGCACCACCCCCCACCAGTACCTCATCGAGCGCCGCCTGCAGCGCGCCGTGACCCTGCTGGCCAACGGCGAGCGCCCCAGCGACGTGGCCAAGATGCTCGGCTTCTACGACGCCAGCGCCTTCACCCGCGCGTTCAAGCGCCGCTTCGGCGTGCCCCCCAGCGAGTACGCCGAGGAGGCCTACGAGCGGCAGTTCAGCAAGAAGAAGGACTGATCGTCCTTTCCCCAATGAAAAGCGCCGGCCACCGCCGGCGCTTTTCATTGGTGTGCGCAGCCTACTGCGCGGCCTTGGCGGTGGCGGCCTTGGCCTTGGAGGCGCCCTTGGCGGTGCCCTTCTTGGTCTTGGCCTTGGCCTGCTCGCCCTTGCCCTTGGTGGCGGCTTCGGCGCCGGTGGTGGCGCCCTTGACCTTGCCTTCCACGGCGGTGCCTTCGGCCTTCTTGTCGACCTTGCCCTTGGTCTCGGTGGCCTTGGCATCGGCCTTGGCCTTGGCCTCATCGGCCTTGGCGTCGGCCTTCTGCTGGGTCTCGTCGACCTTCTGATCGGCCTTGGCCTTGGCGGCGGCCTTGAGGGCGCCCAGGTCCTGGGCGGAGAGGGCGAGCCCGGCGGCGAGGAGGAGGATGGGGAGCTTCATGGTTTCTCCTGGAAGGATGGGTGGGTGATCAGGGCTTGCAGACCTTGCAGGCCTTGTAGCCGGCCTTCTCGGCCTCGGCCAGGGAGCCGAAGGACACCTTGTTGGCCTCCTTCATCCTCGCGGCCGTTTTGCAGTCTGCCTTGTGCACGGTCTTGGAGTCCTTGTTGCCCACGAAGCCGCCCGCGGCGGGCGCGGCCTTGGGGGCGGCCTTCGCCTCGGCCTTGGGGGCGGGCGCGGCGGTGGGGGCCGCGGCCTTCTTGTCCTTCTTGGCGTCCTTGGCGGGCGCCTGCCCATAGGTCCTTGAAGGCGTCCGCGCCTGCAGGGGCCCGAAGGCGAGCGTGCCCATGAGGGCGAGGATGGCGAGCTTCATGGAAGCCTCCTGGGTAAGGGAAGCTCCAGGGTGGCCAGGGTGAACCGGTGAATCAAGGGCCGGGATCAGCCCGCGTGGTTCCGGAAGCGGGGCTCCCGGCGGGCGCGCGTGGCCAGCTCGAAGGCATGCCCCAGCTTCAGCAGCGTGCCCTCGCTCCAGGCCCGGCCCATGAAGCTCAGGCTCACGGGGAGCCCCTGCACGTGGCCCGCGGGCACCGTGAGGTGGGGATAGCCCGCCACCGCGGCCAGGGAGGAGCAGCTGAAGCCGAAGCTGTCGCCGTTCACGGGGTCGATGAGCCAGGCCGGGGCACCCGTGGGGGCGATGAGGGCGTCGAGCTTTTCGCGATCCATCACGGCATCGATTCCCTCGGCCCGGGAGGTCCGGCGGCAGGTGGCCAGGGCCTGCTGGTAGGCCGCTTCGGTGAGGGGTCCTTTGGCCTGGGCCAGCTCCAGGATCTCCTGACCGAAGAGGGCCAGCTCCCGCTTGGCCTCCTTGCGGTTGAAGGCGATGAGCCCGGCCAGATCCTTCACGGCCCCGCCGCGCCGGGCCAGGTAGGCGTTGAGCCCAGCCTTGAACTCGTAGAGCATCACCTCGAACTCCGCCGCATCGAAGGCCGTGGACCGCAGCTCCACCTCCACGACCTCCGCGCCGGCGGCCTTGAGCTTGGCCAGGGCCGGGGCCAGGGCCGCATCCACGCCGGGATGGATGCCGAGGAAGTTCTTCATGAGGCCCAGGCGGGCGCCCTTGAGCCCATCGACCTGCAGGAAGGTCGTATAGTCGGGCGCGATGCGGCCCTTCGCGTCGGCGCAGGCGGGATCCTCGGAGTCCACCGAGGCCAGGGCCGAGAGCATCAGGGCCGCATCCCGCACAGTGCGCGTGATGGGTCCGGCCGTGTCCTGGCTGTGCGAGATGGGGATGATGCCCCGCCGGCTCACGAGCCCCACGGTGGGCTTCAGCCCCACCACGCCGTTCACGCTGGCGGGGCTCACGATGGAGCCATCCGTCTCCGTGCCCACGGCGGCGGCGCAGAGGCTGGCGGCCATGGCCGCGCCGGAGCCGCTGCTGGAGCCGGAGGGGTTGCGATCCAGGGCGTGGGGGTTGCGGGTCTGCCCACCCCGGGCGCTCCAGCCGCTGATGCTGTGGGTGGAGCGGAAGTTGGCCCACTCGCTGAGGTTCGTCTTGCCCAGGATGAGCGCACCCGCGGCCCGGAGCCGCTGCACGGCGAAGGCATCCTCCCGGGGCGTCGGCGCCTGCAGCAGGGCCAGCGAGCCCGCGGTGGTCTTCATGCGATCCGCGGTATCGAGGTTGTCCTTGATGAGGATGGGCAGGCCATGGAGGGGGCCCCGCAGCCGCCCCTCGCGGCGCTCCCGGTCCAGCTCGCCCGCCAGCTTCATGGCGTCGGGGTTGAGCTCCACCACCGCGTGGAGGTTGCGATCCACGATGCGGATGCGCTCCGCATAGGCCGTGACCAGGTCCACGCTGCTGAACTGGCGGGCCCGCAAGCCTTCCGCCAGAGCCGAGAGGTCCATGCGGGTGACATCCACCTTCACCTTGGCGGGACGGGCCTCCAGGGGCAGTGTCGCCGCAGCGCCGGTGGCGAGCACCGCACCCAGGAAGGACCGGCGGTCGAGACCGTCGTTCAGGGCCATCACGCACCTCGGGGGAATGGGCCCAGTATGGCCGGGTCGCCGCGGCCGTTCCCACCCCGGTGTTCACCGACGCGCCGCCGCCGTTGGCCGAAGGGGCCCGCCTTGAAAATCCCGCGCGCCCATCCTGGGTCTCGGAGGGACCCATGGCCTCGTTCATCCTCTGGTGCATCCTGCTGGTGCTGTGCTGGCCCCTGGCCCTCGCCGTGGCCGTGGTGGCACCGATCCTCTGGCTGATCTTCCTGCCCTTCCGCGCCGCGGGCTGGACCCTACGGGCGCTATTCTGCGGCGGCCGGCGGATCTAGGTCGAAGGCCGGCTCGCCGGCCACGGCCACCGTGAACCGCCCCCCGCCCACCACTCCCACCTTGGTGAGGGGCAGCCGGTGGGTGCGGGCCAGGGTGCGCAGGGCGCTCTCCCCCTCCCCGCTCACGGTGACCAGGGCACGGCCGGGGGTCTCGCCAAAGGCCAGGGCATCCAGTCGGCCCCCCCGGGGTTCGAGGAAGATCTGGGCCCCGAAGCCCGAGGCGAGGTGGGCCCCGTGCAGCGCCGCCAACACGCCCCCCGCACCGATGGGCGCCACGCTGCGCAGAAGGCCCAGGGCCACGCCTTCGCGCAAACAGCTATGCAAGCGGAAGAGCTCATCCAGCCAGGGCTCCGGGCAGGGCGCTGAACCGCCGGCCCAATCCAGGTAGCGGCTCCCGCCCAGGTCTTCCCGAGGGCTCCCCACCACGAAGCAGCCATCGAAGGGCTTGCGCCAGACCGAGCCGCACCGGCGGGACGGGGTGCCGGCCAGCCCCCGGGCCTCCGGGGCCGCCACGTCCACGGGTTGCGCTTCGGCGTCGGCCAGCCCCAGGGCCAGCACGAGGGGACTCGAAAGCCCGGCGACCCGCTGGACGTGCACCACGGGCAGATCCAGGCTGGCCGCGGCCTGGCGAAGGCCCAGCAGGGCGGACTCCGCCACCGCCGAGGGCAGCGCAACGGCGAGCCCCAGACCCTCTGCGCCGGTCCCTGCGAGGGCCACCCCGGCCTCGGCCACCGCGGTGGCCGCACCCCAGAACGGGTCCAAGGCATGGGCCGACGACGCCTGCCCCACGCGCACCGCCAGGAGGCCACCGGGTCCCAGGTCGATCCAGTCGGGATCCGCCGCCTCGGGAGCGGACAGGATCAAGGTGCGGAAGACCCCTTCGAGGCGATCCGCCGAGAGGTCCCCCGGGAGCGATTCCACGGGGGGCGCGGGAACCCCGCCTCCGGAAGCGTCCCCAACGATCGCCTCCGGGAGTTCAGGGGCCAGCTCCCACCCCGCCGCCCGGAGCCGGGGCGCGAAGGGAGCGCCCTCCTGGACCAGCGCCCGAAGCCGGGCACCCAGGGCCAAGCCATCCCCACCGGGTTCCCGGAGGGGGACCAGCCGCTCCGGAGCTTGCGCGACGCAGCCCACGGCCAGCGCCCCCCGCCCTTCCGCAGCCAGGTCCAGGCAAGGCAGGCCCGCCCCCAGGGCGAATGCGGTATCCGCCTCGGCGAGCCCCCAGCCCATCAGCCGCAGGGGGCGGGCCCCGAGGAGCACCAGCCGCACCCAGGCCTCGGCCGGGGTCGCGCCGAAGGCCACTTGGAGCACCTCGCCTTCGGCGGTGCGCAGCCGCCGGTCCGGATCCAACGCCAGGGCCTCGGCATCCCGGGCGGTCCAGCTCAGGGGCGCCGGGTCCATGGGATCGGGGAGGGAAGGCATGGACATGGACCCAGTGTAGGGCCCGCCTCAGCCAGGATGGGTGTCCTCGTCGCCGCTGCGGGCGCGCTGGATGAGCCCCTTGATCAGGCGCCCCAGGAAGCGCGCCTTGCCGGGATCCCACTGGAGGCTGGAATCCGCGTGCAGCTCCAGGGCCATCTCCTGGGCGCACCCCGTCTGCCCGGTACCCACCACCACCAGTGGGCAGGTCAGGTTCAGGGTCTGCCAGAGTCCCCGCAGCCGGTAGCGTTCCTCCAGGTCCCCCTTGGCCACCTGCAGGACCACGGCCTGGGGCGGGCGCTCCAGGAGCCGCTTGAGGGGCGCCAGGGCCGCCGGCCCGAACTTCACGGGACCCAGGCCCTCCAGCCCCTCGCCCACCTCCTCGGCCAGCAGCTGGGAGCCGATGACCAGCACCCCTTCCGCCTGGGCCGCCAGGGCCCGCGCCTTCGCGGCCGCTTCGGCCTGGGCCCGGAGTTCCCGGCGGTTCTCCCACCGGCGCAGCGACTCCGCGAGGCGGGGCTTCAGCCAGTGGTCCAGTGGGCCCAGGAACTCCGGTCCCGGCGCCTGGAAGGCCAGCCCGATGCGGGGGTAGTCCCCGTGCTGCACCCGGGCCCGCACCTTCAGGGCCGGACCCTGGTCCAACCGCAGGCCCAGCTCCAGCACCCGGCCCGGGGTGAGCACGCCGGGGGCCGCCTGCTCCTGCAGCAGCACCTGCACACCCCCCAGGCTCAGGTTCTCCAGGCTGCCCCGGAACTGTTCCAGCTCCTCGGTGGTGAGGGTGAAGAAGCTGCGCCCCAGGAGCTCGCAGCGGGTGTGGGCCCGCTGCTCATCCGGCGCCAGCCAGAGGGGCCGCGTGATCTGGATCCAGCGGTGGCGGTCCTCCTGGCCGAAGGCCTTCCAACCCACGGGCCCCGCCAGCATGGTGAGGCGCCAGGGCACGCGGATCCGCAGGGCCTGCTCGCCCAGGGTCCGCTGGGCCGTGTCCTTCGGGTAGGGCGAAGTCACCTTGAGCAGGTCGGGGCCCAGCTCCAGCACCCGGCTCTCGGCGCTCAGGTAGGGGGTGGCCAGGAGCACCTGCTCCTTGCGTTCCCCCAGCTCCGTGAGGATGGCCTGGAGCTCGCGCCCCTGGATCGCCCCCGCAGGGGCCTCCTCGCCGAAGGGCCAGAGTCCCATCAGACTTCCTCCGGAACGGGGCCGGCCTCCGCGCCGTGACGGCGCAGGATGCCCTGCACCAGCCGCTGGAAGAACGCGCCCCGGGAGGCGCTGAACTGGTACACGCAGGCCGCCTTCACCTCATTGCCCAGCTCCATGAGGGCCGAAGGATCCACCGCCATGCCCAGGAGGATGAAGGGGACCTTGGCCGCGAGCCCCTCCAAGAGGGTCTTCAGGCGGCGCTTCTCGTCCAGGCTGAGGCTCGCCACGTGGAAGATCAGCAGGGCCGGGTTCAAGGCCAGGGCCTCCTTCACGCCCTGGCCGCCAGGGCTGGCCACGCGGGTGACGGGCTGGAGGACATCCAGGCTCTCGTGGAGCTGGGCCTCCAGCGTGGCATCCGAGCTCAGGAGCACGATGCCCCGCTTGGGGGTGAGCTGGCTGGCCAGGGAGCGCTGGGCATCCCCGGGGTTCACGGTTTCGATGCCCCGCCGGGCCTCCCGCTCCCGGTCCTCCTCGCGCTTCTGGAACACCCACCGGGACAGGCTCTCCAGCAGGGGGCCGCCCAGGGGCGGCTCGAACTCCACCCCGAAGCTGCGCATGTGGATGTGCTTCACCTTGGCCGGGCTGTTGATGCGGATGGTCTCCAGCAAGGGGATGGTCACGGACATGCTGTCGCCCATCCGCAGCTCGTCCTCGGTGAAGTCCTTGTAGGCGTGGAGCCGGGCCCCGGTGGTGCTGATGTTCACCAGGCTCGCGGTCTGGAGGTCGTATTTCCGGGTGCTGTAGGTGCAGGTCACCTTGCCCACCCGATCCACCCGGTAGGCGCCCCGGAGCTCGTCATCCTGAAGGGTGCCGGGGATCACCAGGCGCAGGGTCCGGCGGCCATCGGAGAGCCCGAAGCCCTTCAGCTCGGTCTTCCCCTCCAGGAAGGAGGTGTGGTGGGGGAAGCGCATCCGCAGGTCATTGCTCTTCAGGCCGTACATGGCGTCATCCCGGCTCATGGTGGCGGCCACATGCACCTCGTTGCCCTCCATGCGCACGAAGTGGCTGTCCACGCGGAGGTAAGGCGTCGCGAGGATGAGCAGCTCGCGCCGGTTGCAGGCCGCCTGCAGGGCCTCGAAGACCCCTGCCGCGTTCCGGATGACCTGACCTCCCAAGGGGACCTCATGAAAAAAGCGGGACTTGCTACCCTCAACTTCCTATACTGAACGGCTGGGCGGATCGGATGAACAGTCCAAAAACCTTGCTTGTCTACAGTGCCCCGAAGAGCGGATTCGGGGACGAATGGATGACCTTTCTGCCCATTGGTCTCGGCTTCCTGCAGGCGATGCTCAAGTCTCGGCAGCATCCGTGCCGGGTTGCGAACCTCTCCGGGAAGTCCCGGAAGGAAATCCTGGCCTACTTCAAGGCCCAGGCGCCCGCCGTGGTGGGGGTGAGCATGTTCACCTTCAACCGGAAGCGCTCCTATGAGCTGCTCCGGATGGCCAAGGAGGCCTGCCCAGGTGTCATCACCTTGGCGGGGGGCCCCCACCCCACCCACCTGGCCCAGGAGGTCTTCGAAGACTGCCCCGAGCTGGATGCGATCGTGAGTGGCGAGGGCGAACCCATCCTCCTGGGGGTGGTGGAGCGCCTGAAAACGGCCCCCGGCAGCGACCTCTGGAAGCGCACCCCCGGGCTCATCCTCCGCAGCGGCTCCACGGCGCCCCAGCCCGTGATCGAGGACCTGGACAGCATCGGCCTCCCGGTGGCCCACCTGGAGACGGACTTCCTGGACGACGTGGGCCAGCTCAGCTACATCAGCACCAGCCGCGGCTGCCCCGCCACCTGCAACTTCTGCAATACCCCGGACTTCTGGGGCACCGCCATCCGGGTGCGGTCGGCCCAGGGCGTGCTGGAGGAGATGCAGCTCCTGCGGGAACGCCACGGCCTCACCTACTACTCCTTCCGGGACGACACCTTCACCTCCAACCGGGGCCGCATCCTCACCCTCATGGACGAGATCCAGAAGTCGGGGCTGCACCCCCTCTGGAACTGCCAGAGCCGCGTGAACCTGGTGGACGAGGACCGCCTCGTGGCCATGAAGCGGGCCGGCTGCGAGTTCATGCAGTTCGGCGTGGAGCACGGCTCCGAGCGGGTGCTGGCGCTGCTCGACAAGGGCACCTCCATGAAGCATGTGCGGCAGGCCCTGGGCCTCGTGCGCAAGGTGGGCATGAACCTGGGGATCTACCTCATCACGGGCATCCCGGGCGAGACCTGGGAGGATGTGGAGCAGACCGCCAGCCTGATCCGCGACACCAAGCCCCACGACGCCCAGATCTCGCCCCTGGCCCTCTACCCCGGCACCCGCATGTACGACCAGTACCGGGCCGAGGGGCGCATCTCCAAGGAGTTCTTCCGGGAGAGCGGCGACGCGGAGATCTTCGCCCGGGTGGATGCGCACACCGAGAAGGCCCTGCGCCACCTGGACAAGGTGATCCAGCAGACCAAGGTGAAGGCCCGCTACACCCCCGCGGAGTTCGCCGAGCAGAAGCGGTGGCTGGGCTTCTGCGCCGTGACCAACATGCTCTGCGGCGAGGCCGCCGAGGAGACGGGGCGCTTCACCGAGGCCCAGGCGGAGTACGACGAGATCGTGCGCCGGGAGCCCGGCAACTTCTGGGGCTTCATGAAGCGGGCCCTGCTCCACGAGAAGCTGGGCCGCATGAAGGAGGCCCGCGTGGACCTGGCGGAGTCCCTGGCCCTGGCCCCGGGCAACCCCGAGGCCACGGAACTGGCGGGCCTCTGGGGCCTGAAGCTCAGCAAGGAACGGAAGGGTGGCCCCGCCCAGGGCCCCACCGGCGTGATGAAGGGGGCCGAGGCCTTCCTTCAGAACCGGAGCTAGGTTCCCGCCTCACCCAAGGTCCGGAAGAACCGCTCGGTGGCCTCGTTCGCGGGGAACATGCTCTCGATGCGCAGCTCATCCGTGGTCACATCCAGCGCCGTGCCGAAGGTGGAGATCACGGTGAAGAAGGCGGCCTGGAGCCCCCCCACCTCCAGCTCGAGCGGCAACACGGGCAGGAGCCGCGCGCCCAGGGCGGCTCCCCGGAGGGACTCCTCCTGATGGGGAGCCAGTTCCGCCAGGATGGCGCGCATGTCCTCGCCCCCCACCGCCTCCGCCTCCCGGGAGGCCCGGTGCCAGAGCAGCGGGGCCACCTCCGCCCAATTCAGCACCTGGGGGCGGAGCCCTAGGGGGTGGAAGAAGAGCCGCAGCAGGTTCCGGGGCGCGCCCCCAATGCGGGTCCACAGGTCCGGGCCGAGGGCCTGCTCCAACCGATCGAAGGGACTGTTGGTGAGGCGGATGTTCCACGCCCGATCCAGGGCCAGGGCCGGATAGGGATGATGGCTCTGCATCATGCGCCGCACCGCGGTCATCACCATGCCCATGCCCGGATCCTCCAGGGCGCTGGTGCGGAAGGCCGCTGAGAAGCCCGCCGCATCGAGCAGGGCGTTCCGCTCCCGGAGGGGGATCTCCAGGGCCTGCGCGAGCTGGAGGACCATCTCCCGGCTGGGCCGGCTCCGGCCGGATTCCAGGAAGCTCAGGTGCCGCTGCGAGACCCCGGAATCCAGGGCCAGGGCCAGCTGGGAAACCCGGCGCCGCTGGCGCCATTCCCGCAGCAGCCTGGGGAATGGGGCCTCGCATTCCCGGCCGGCTTGGAGGGGATGGGAAGGCACCGGAAGCTCCTGGGAAACCCGGGCAGTATGGAGCGCCCCCCCGAGGGGTTCAATGACCTCCGAGGTAATTGAGGGCACTCCAGGGCAGGACCACCGTGGGAGGGGATTTCCCCTTTGGAGGCGACCATGACCCCACGCGCTCAGATGTTGATCTTCGTGCTCACCGGATTCAGCGCCCTCACCGGAGTGGCCTTGAGCCAAGCGGGCTACCTGGGGATCCTGCTGCCGCACTTCCGCAGCTGGGGCGCCGGCCAGGTGCTGGCGGACCTCGCCATCCTGGGGGTCCTCTCCTGCCTCTGGATGGTGCACGATGCCCGCCGGCAGGGTCGCACCGTCTGGCCCTTTATCGCCCTCACCCTGGTGGCGGGCTCCTTCGGGCCTCTGACCTATCTCCTGGTCGGTGAGTGGCGGGAGTCCCGAAGCAAGGGAGCCTGAGCTTCAGTCGATCTTCACGTTCGGGCTGCGTTCCACGATCATCAGCACCAGCGTCTCCAGCTCATCCACCATGAGGAAGCGCAGGGTGGGATCCAGGAGGCGCCCGGGCTCCGGGGGCAGATCCCGGGGACCTTCCACCACGAAGAAGGGGCCGCTGCGGCGGAGTACGCCCACGTGCTTCCAAGACAGCCGCCCCGCCCCTGCCCAGCGGGCCAGGGTGGGCGGGAGCAGGTGGATCTGCACCGAGATGCCCAGCTCATCCACCAGCACGTGCGTACCCTCCAGGAGCACCACCATGGCCAGGGAGGCGAGCAGCCCCAGGATTCCCACCAGCGCCAGCAGGATCGCCGCCGAGAAGAGCAGCCAGAGGCCGAAGGTGGACTCTCCGCCCGCCTGGGCCTGCTGGAGGTGCACCCACATGCGGGGCAGGTGCCCGATGAGCTCAGAACCCACCCGCAGCCCCACCATCCAGCTCCCCACGAACAGGAGCACGGCGGTGGTGCGCTGCAACGGCGAGGGACGGAAGGCCAGGGGCGTGGTGATGGACATCGATCCCAGTGTCGCCGAAGTACGCCGTTTGCGTCAGGCGCCCGCCCGCTTCTCGATGAAGGCCTCGATCTGGCGCAGGAAGGTCTCCGGGGGGTTCACGAACTGGATGCCCACCAGCACGGGACCCTCCAGGTTGCCGATGTGGCGCCCCATCACATGGCGCACCTCCCCATCCACCTTCACCTGGGGCAGCGAGGGATGCTCCAGCACCATCCCCTTGAGGATGATGCCCGGGTGGATTCGGATGGTCGTTCGCTGCTCCATGCGGAGCCCCAGGCCCCCGATGGAGAGGTTGGTCATGGGCACCCCCCGGAAGACCTGATCCACCACCTGGAACCGCAGCGTGTAGCGGTCATCCAGGCTCAGGCGCGCATGCACGCGGCGATCTTCGGGGGAGGACATGGGGACTCCTTCGGGTGTCCCGGGAGGGGGGATGACTTCAGGCGCCGGCCATCTCCGCCACCAGGGCCCGGGCGGCGGCACGGGGATCCTCGGCGTGGGTGATGGGGCGACCCACCACGAGGTAGTTGGCGCCCAGCTGCAGGGCCGTGGCGGGATCCACCACCCGGGCCTGGTCGTTGAGGGCCGAGCCCTTGGGTCGGATGCCCGGGCAGAGGCGGAGGAAGGCTTCACCGCAGGCCTGGCGCACGGCGGCGGCCTCCTGGGCGCTGCACACCACGCCATCGCATCCGGATTCCGAGGCCAACCGCGCCAACTGCAGCGCAGCGGCGCCCGGCTCCTCGGCGTGGCCCAGGCGGGCCCACTCCTCACGACCCAGGGACGTGAGCACGGTGACCGCCAGAAGCTCCGTGTGGCCCCCGGCGGCCCGGTGGGCCTTCACGGCCTGGGCGGCGGCTTCCAGCATCTGGGGTCCGCCCTGGGCATGCACGTTCACCAGGCGGGGATCCAGGGGAAGCACGGCCTCCAGGGCCCGACGCACGGTGGTGGGGATGTCGTGGAACTTCAGGTCCATGAACACGGGCGCGAAGGCCTGGAGTTCCTTCACGAAACCCGGCCCCGCGGCGCAGAAGAGCTCCAGGCCCACCTTCAGCATCCCCACCTCGCCGGCCAGCTTCTCCGCCAGGCGCAGGGCCGCGGTGGCCTCCGGCACGTCCATGGCGACCACCAGACGGGACTTCGGATCGGCATTGGGCTTCATGGGGCGGTCTCCAGGGCGCAGAATGAACCATCTTCCCACGGTGTGCCCATGCCCATGCCCCTGCCCCCCGCCCCGCCCCCGGCCCTTCAGGCGAAGGCCGCCGCGGGACGCCCCGCAGGACCCCAGCTCTCCTTCGACCAAGCCGCCATCGCCCTGCTGGAGGCCTACGATGCCGGCCGCGCCCTACCGCCCACGCCCGCCCTGGCGGCCCGGGACCGCGCACCCTACCTGTGGCTGCGGGCCTGCGCGGAGGCCCGACCGGGGCATCCACCCGCCAATCCCTTCCCCCCCGGGCCCGCCCGGGCGGAGGCCGACGCCCTGCGCGCCTGCTGGACCCTGCCCCCGGCCGAGGCCGTGGCCCGCCTGCCCAAGGTGGGCCATACGGCCCCGGGCAGCTACCTGGGGCTCTGGCGCTGGGGGAAGGCCCAGGTCCGGGCCGGGGCCCTGGATCGCCGCCAGCGTCGGGCCTGGGAGGACCACCTGCTCGCCGGGCATGGCCTGGACCTGGTCCAGGGTTATGCCTTCCGCCACGCGCTGTGCTTCGCGCTGGCTGAAAAGGATGAGGCCCGGCTGACGGAGCTCCGGTCCCTCACCCCCGAGGACCAGGACGACCTCTATGCCTTGGCTCAGACCACCTTCGGCCTGCTCGGCCAGACCCTCCCGAGCGTGAGGCTCTGGACCCTCCCGGGCCTGCGCTTGGCTGACGCCCGCCTCTCCGACCTGGGCGCCCCCCGGGTCTGGGTGGCTCCATTCGAAGGCTCCCTGCCCCGCATCCCCCCGGGTTGCGCCTGGGTGGTGCCCACCTTGGGAGGGGTGGCGATCCCCGGCGACGCCCAACTCGATGAGGTGAGCACCCTGGAGGCCGCGCCGATCCTCAAGGCCCTCGCCGGGTCCAGCCTCACCGGCCACCTCGCCCCCAGCCGGCGGGACTTCGAGCGCCTGGGCCTGGTGCACTTTCCCATCCTGCTCCGCTTCGACACGGAAGGTCGCCTCACGGAGGTGCGCATGGGGGATGCGGCACCTCAGGAGCCGGGATTCTAGCTTCGCGTCAGGTTCAAGACTGATATACTGATATGTAAGGACCAATTTAAAGGTCATTCTATTTCATGAGGATTCCATGAAGCGCGCCCTCCTTCTGCTCCCCCTCCTCTTCCTGGCCTGTGCCTCCCCGGTGGCCACCCTTCAGGTCCCCACCCTGGCCAAATCCGAGGGCACGGTGGTGAAGGACCTCCGCCCCGCCAACGAGAAGACCAACGAGATGTTCAGCCTCATGGTCACCAGCGAGGCCTACGGGCTCTATCGGAAGGGCGATGAAAGCCACGTCCCCACCGCGATCCGCCTCTTCCAGCATCGGGCCTTCGAGAAGCTCGGCGCCGAAGGGAAGCCCCTTGAGATCACCGTGCACCACTTCGCCGTGTACCTGAACATGAAGTCCCAGCTCCGCTCCTCCGCCGCCTTCGGCGTGATCGGCGCCGGTCTGGCCTCCAAGAACAAAGTGACCGCGGCCCATGCCCTGGCCGATGCCAAGGCCTTCGAGAACGTGGGGAAGGACGAGTACAAGCGCGCCCTCTTCACCGAACAGGAGAATCCCGAAAAGGCGAGCGCCTTCGTCATCTACATCGACGCGGAAGTGGGCGGGAAGCGGGTCTTCACCCGCAGCCTCGTGCCCCTCGCCGTGGCCGAAGGCAAGGTGCCCCACACTGAGGCCCTCGAAGCGGCCATCGGGTACTTCCTCAGCCAGCTCTGAGAAGCGCGCGCCAGCCCTGAACGCCGCCCCTTTCGGGGCGGCGTTTTCACATGGGTGGTTCCGAGCGCCCTCCGCCGACAGCCCAAGGCAGGACCTGCCCTGGCGGGCCGGGATTCTAGCCCTGGGACTTCGCCGGGTCAGGAGGCACGCAAAGCGCGCAGGCCCTGCCCTGGCGGGCCCAGTACAGCTGACCCCCCACGTAGCAGGCCGCGGTGATCACCGCCCACCGCAGCCCATGCAGGGCGGCGGCCTCGAAGGCATGGCCCTTGAGCCACTCGACGCCGGTGATGATCAGGAAGGCCCCGGCGAAGGCCAGGATGAAGCGTTGGATCCAGAAGCGGGTGCGCATGGCGGTCTCCGCGGCCAGCATGGAACCCCCTCCGCCCCGGGGCCATGGGTCCCCGATCACCGGAGCCCCGACCGCCCCGAACCGGGGCGCGGGACCGGCGAACGGATTGTCGGGGTGAGCCGAGGGCTCAGGCGACGCCGGCGGACTGGAGGAGCCCGACGAAGGCCCCCCAGGCCATCTGGGCCCAGTAGTGGATGCCCCGGCTGGGGGGCTTGGGCAGCCAGGAGGCGTGGAGGCGGTCCTTCAGCAGGGGGTGGTTCCCATCGGGATCCAGCACCGCGGCCACCACGGGGCTGTCGAACTCGAAGGCCGCCCAGCGGTCCCTGCCATCCCAGACCACCCGCTTCTCCTCGCGGTTCTCCAGACGCACCCAGAGGGTGATCGGGGCCTGGATCCCGCCCTTGCGCACCAGGATCACGCGCCCCGTGCGGCCCGGCGAAACCTGCTGGGGGGCGGCGAAGACGGGCCCTTCCTTCCCATCCATCCAGCCTCCCTGCTGCACCTCCCGGACCTCCACCTTCTGGATGGCGTAATCCAGGATGTCGGTGCCCTCCACGAAGTCCTGCCAGAACTTGGAGAGGTCCCGGCCCGACACGCGCTCCGCGATGCGGCGGAAGTCCTGCCGCGTGGGGTGCTTGAACCGCATCTCCTCGGCGTAGGCGCGCATCACCTGCTCCATCACCGGGCGGCCCAGGAGGGCCTCCAGCTGATTCAGCACCAGCGTGGGCTTGGCGTAGGCCATGCGGCCGTAGCTGGTGAAGTCCCTGTTCCGGAAGCTCACGGCCGTCATGGAATCGCTGCTGGGCTCCAGCCAGTACCCCGCCCACTCCCCGAGGTCCGTGGGCAGGTGCAGGCGGCGGCTGGGCAGCAGGCCGTGGTAGGTGGTGTGCATCACCTTGTGGGTGAACCAGCTGTTGAGGCCCTCGTCCAGCCAGGCCTCCTCGAACTCATTGCTGGCCAGCATCCCGTAGAAGTACTGGTGGCCGAACTCGTGCACCGAGACGACCTCGGGCTCGAAGCGCAGCTCGAAGGGGTCGAAGGCCACGGAACTGGCGGTGATGAGGGTGGGGTACTCCATGCCATCGGCCCCACCCGCCCCTTCCGGCGTGTCGATCACCGTGAGGGTGGGATAGGGGTACTTGAAGTACCACTCCTGGGAGAGCCGCAGAGCGGCCTCCACCGCCCGCCGCTGCCGGGGGAGGTTGGAGCTGGTCTTGCTCTGGGTGTAGTACTTCACCTCCACCCCGCGGTACTCGAAGACATGGCAATCCCAATCCAGCTTGGGGCGGCAGGCGAAGGCGAAGTCATGCACATCCTCCGCGTGGATCTTCCAGAGGTGCGCCTTGGGCCGGTTGGGATCCTCCACCGCCTCGTACATCCGGCCATCGGGTCCCTTGCTCTCGATGGGGGTGCCCGTGGTGGCCACCAGCAGGGTGTTGGGGATGGAGAGCGTCACATCGTAGGTGCCGAAGTCGGAGAAGAACTCGGTGAAGGCGTGATAGGCATGGCAGTTCCAGGTGGCGCCCTGATACACACCCACCTTGGGGAACCACTGCGCCGCCATGAGGAAGTTCCCCTCCCAGCCTGAACGCGCGAAGACCCGCGGGAACCGGGCCTGCCAGCTCACCTCCACCTGGATGCTCTCCCCCGGGGCCACCGCCCGGGGCAGGTTCACCCAGTACACGGTCTCATCCTCGCCGGTGTACCCGCCCACCACCTTGCCATCCACCTTGGTGCCCAGCAGGCGGCAATAGCCCCAGGAATCGGCCTGGGTGGCATTGCCCATGGCATCGCCGCGGAGCTTGCCCCCGCTCTCCTTCACGAAGCGGCTCTGGGGGCCCTTGAAGGCGTTGAGGTAGAGGTGCAGCGGGAATTCCTTGGTGGGCGCCGTCCCGGCGTTCCGCCAGGTGATGACCTCCGTGCCCTCCAGGGTCTTCTTCTCCCAGTCCAGGCTCGCCGTGATCGTGTAGTTGGCGAGGCGGGAGCTGAGCGGCTTCGGGAACCACTTCTCGGGGGTCCAGGTCTTGGGGCCCGCCACCAGGGGCAGCACCAGCAGGAGGAGGGACAGCACACGGCGCATGGAGGATCCGGGGTGAAGCGCCCAGTGTAGCCCCGATCCCCCCCGTCTTTCCCCTTCCCAAACCCCGCCCCCGTGCTACACTAACTGTCCTGCCGCGGGGTGGAGCAGCCAGGTAGCTCGTTGGGCTCATAACCCAAAGGTCACAGGTTCAAATCCTGTCCCCGCTACCAACTCGAAGGGTCCGAACTGATCGGACCCTTTTTTGCGTTCCCCGGGGAGCCGGAAGGGACAGGATTTGGACCTGTGAATGGGATCGCGGAGACAGCCCAGTGGGCTGTCGGGAGCGAGACCGGGGGCCGCGCAGCGGACCCAGTTCAAATCCCCCAGATGGGTCGCCCCATCCCTCGTGCGGGTCCCACCTGATCGGGCCCTTTTTGCGTCCCCCGGGGAGCCGGAAGGGACAGGATTTGGACCTATGAGGAGGCTCCGCCTCCGCGTGACCCCGATTCCCCCTATCGGGCCGCGCTCGGGATCTCTCCCACGAGCATTGGAAGGGGCCGGCCCCCATCCTTGAAGAAGGCCGGTACGCCACGCCCCGCCGCCTCGGCCTCAGCCCTGGTGGCGTAGCTGCCCAGGAAGAGCTGGTAGGCGGTCTTCCCGGTGCGGAGCTTGATGGGGGCGACGAAGAGGTCGGGGGTGGCCTCGCCATATGCCTCCACCGCACCTTTGAGGGTGCTGGGCAGGTTGGCGATCTCCAGGCGCAGGGTCCATCGATTGGGACCCAGGCTGCGGATGCGGGCCTGTCCCAACGCCAGGGCCCGGGGCATGTCGCCCTGGCGCAAAGCAGCCAACCGGGCGGCGAGCTCGGATGCGATCGGGGGCTCCGCGATCGCCCGAGGGGTTGGGGAGGGCGGGATCGCGGGAGGCGGCGCCACTCCCGGGGCCGGCGGAACCACCGGGGGGACCTGGGTTGACCCAGGCGTGGGGGGGGGCACCGGAGCGTTCCCCGATTCTGGAATTGGCGCCGGGGCTGGGGTCGCCACCGGGGCCGGGGGTGGAGCCGGTGCGACGGGCCCCGGAGCGGGCGTGGGTCGGGGCGGTGGAACCGGCGCGGGGGCGGGGCCCGTGGGCGTGACCACGACCGGCGGGGTGGCCGGGGCCAGGGGTCGGGGCGGTGCGCCTCCCCATGAGAATCCGGCCAGCAGGGTGACCTGCGCTTCCGACATGTCCTGCTTGGTGAAGACCACCCGGGTGCGGGCCTCCGCCCCCCAGATCCAGAAGGCTCCGGGGCGGTGCAGGAATCCCAGCGAAAGGTGGGCCGCCGCCGAGGTGCGGGCCTCCTGGAGGTGGGTGGCCGGGTCGTAGCGCGGGGTGGTGAGGGCGCCGAGGCCCACCCCGAAGTAGGGCCACCAGGCGCTGGCGGGTTCGGTGGAGAGGCCGTTCAGGAAGGTGGCGGAGAGGGCCCGATGGGTGAGCTGGAACCCCGGCGTGAGATTGCTCTCTGGCCGCGATTGCTGGAACTCCAGGCTGAACCCGTAGCGCCGGGCGGCGAGGAGCGTTCCGTACTGTCCCCCGAAACAGGGCGCCGATCCGACATTGGAGGCCGGATCGAAGGCCACGGCACCCCCTTGGACGCCGACCCAGGAAAAGCCCTGGCCCTCCTGGGCCGCCAGGCTCATCGCCACCATCGACAGCAGCGCCGATCTGAAGTTCGCCATCTTCAGCTCCAGGGACAGGGTCCCTTGAGCATACCTGCGCCTGGGTCCTTCCCCGGCCGCGGACCCGCGGTTCCCCGCTATCCTTCCCCCATGTCCACCCTTGGATTCTTGACGCATTCCCCTCGCTGGGTCGGGTGGGCCCTGGCCGCGGCGGCAGCCGCAGGAAGCGGCGGACTCCACGCGCAGACCCTTCCGCGCCGCCCCCTGGCCGAGCTCATGGCCGAGGCCCGCAGGGCGGAGCCTCCCGCCCTGCTCACGGTGGGGCACCCTGCAGACCTCGTGGAAGTGCAGGCCCTCGATCCCACGATCCGCATCGACCTCCGCTACGCCACGGCCCACAACTTCATGGGCACGCCGATGTACGAATCGGCGCGGGCCTTCCTCCACCGCCCCGTAGCCGAAGCCCTGGTGCGGGCCCACCGCGCCCTGCGTGCTGAGGGGCTCGGCCTGCGGGTGCTCGATGCCTATCGCCCCTGGTGGGTGACGAAGGTGTTCTGGGAAGCCACCGACCCCAAGGATCATGCCTTCGTGGCGGATCCCGCCAAGGGCAGCGTGCACAACCGGGCCTGCGCCGTGGACCTGGACCTGGTGCGCCTCGCCGACGGCGCGCCGGTGCCCATGCCCAGCGCCTACGACGAGATGAGCCCCCGGGCCCACTCCGAGTATCCGGGCGGCAGCGAGGCGGCCCGGCGCAACCGCGCCACCCTGCGGCGCGTGATGGAGGCGGAGGGCTTCCAGGTGGAGCCCGAGGAGTGGTGGCACTTCAACCACGCCCTGGGGAAGGGCCAGGCGGTCCTGAACGTGCCCTTCGCCGCCATCACCGGCCTGCCGCAGGAGCTGGCCCGCGCCGGCCAGGTGCTGCGGGTGGTCACGCCGGACTGGAACGCACCCCGCGGGGAGCTGCAGCGCTTCGAGCGGGGAGCGGATGGCCGCTTCAGGCCCGTCGGTGCTCCCCTGGCCGCCTGGATCGGCGCCAAGGGCCTCGCCTGGCGCACGGACGAGGGCGCGCCCGCGGCCCCTGCGCCGGGCCCCGCCAAGCGGGAGGGGGATGGCCGCGCCCCGGCGGGCGCGATGGGCTTCGCCGGCCTGTGGGGCTACGCGCCTGCGGCCCCGGATGGCGTGCGCTGGCCCTACCGCCAGGCCACCGCCTGCGACCGCTGCGTGGATGATCCCGACCACCCCGCCTACAACACGCTCCCGCGCCTCCCTGCCGCAGACGCCCCGGAGCCCTGGAAGTCCGCGGAGAAGCTGCGCATGGACACCGAACACTACCGGTGGCTGATGGTGATCGACTACAACGTGCGCCGCCCGATCCGGGGCGCGGGCAGCTGCATCTTCCTCCACGTCGCCCCGCCCCCCGGCGGCGGCACCGCCGGCTGCACGGCCCTGACCGCCGGGGACCTCCTCACCCTCCTGCGGTGGCTGGATCCGGCCCAGGCCCCCGTGCTGCTCCAGCTTCCCCGGCCCGCCCTCTCCTCGGTCCAAGCGGCCTGGGGACTCCCTCCCGAACTTGCATCCGATCCCCAGGAGACGCCGTGACCTTCCGAGCCTTCGGCCTCGTTGCCCTCCTCGGCCCCGCGCTCCTCGCGCAGGCGGCCAAGCCCACCCTCCATGAAGCTCTGATGGCCACTCGGGAGGACCGGGCCGGGGATCCAGGCGTAGCTGCGGCCTTGGGGCCCCTCGCCCGGACCCACGGAACCCCCCTCTACCTCTACGATGAGGCCCACATCCGAGGGCAGGCGGCGGCCCTCAAGCGGGCCTTCGGCAGCCGCTTCCCCAAGCTGCGCATCCTCTACGCCCTCAAGGCCAACACCAATCCGGCGGTCATCGGCATCCTGAAGTCCGAAGGGCTGGGCGCCGAGGTGGTCTCCGTGGGTGAGATCGAGACGGCCCTGCGGGTGGGTTACCGAGGCACCGAGATCCTGTTCACCTCCTCCTCCAAAGGCCCGGCGGAGCTGCAGCGGGCCATCGCCCTGGGCACCGTGCTCAACGTGGACAGCCTCGATGAGCTGGGGCAGATCCAGGCGGAGGCCCGCCGCCAGAAGAAGCAGGCCCGAATCTCCTTCCGCGTGAACCCCGGGGTGGACCCCCACACCATCCACCAGATCAACACGGGGATCGCCGAGTCGAAGTTCGGCCTCCACCTCCAGGGGGGCCTGGCCTTCAAGGCCTACGAGCGCGCCCAGGCCATGCCCGAGATCCGCATCGAGGGCGCCCACTGCCACATCGGCAGCCAGATCACGGAGACGGAGGGCTACATCCTCGCCGCCACGAAGATGATGGGCCTGGTCAAGGAGCTGAAGGAGAAGTTGGGGATCACCCTCTCCTTCCTGGACCTCGGTGGTGGTCTCGGCATCCCCTACAAGGACGGCCAGCAGGTCATGAGCCCCGAAGACCTGGCCGCCGCCATCGCGCCGGTGTGGAAGGCCGGGGTGGCCGCCGCGGGCTACGAGCCCACCCTGTGGCTGGAGCCCGGCCGCTTCTTCGTGGGCGGCGCCGGGTTCCTGCTCGTGCGCGTGAACAGCGTGAAGGAGACCCCCCTGAAGACCTTCGTGAACGTGGACGCGGGCTTCAACACCCTCATGCGCCCGGCCATGTACCAGGCCTACCACCGGGTGCGGGTGCTGGGCCGCACGGCGGACCCGATCCTCGTGGATGTGGCCGGCGATGTATGCGAGACCGGCGACATCCTGGCCGAGGCCCGCACCCTCCCCCGGCCCAGGGCGGGCGACCACCTCGTGATCCTGGACGCGGGCGCCTATGGATTCTCCATGGCCAGCGAGTACAACGCCCGCCCGCTGCCCGCCGAGGTGATGGTGACGGGCGATCGCGCCCGCCTCCTCCGCCGCCGCGGCAACTTCACCAGCCTCTTCCGGGGTATGGACCCCGCCACCCGCTGAAGGAGGGATTCCAATGCCCCTTCGCGCGCTCCTCATCTTCACCCTGCTGGGCCTCCTGCCCCGGGTCGCCGCCCAGGGCATGGTGGTGGCCCAGGAGCGCCGGGCCGCGGAGGCCGGAGCCCAGGTGCTCCGCGACGGCGGCACGGCCACCGATGCCGCCGTGGCCACGGCCTTCGCGTTGGCCGTCACCCACCCGGCGGCCGGCAACCTCGGGGGCGGCGGCTTCCTCCTGCACCGCGACGCGAAGGGGAAGGCCTCCTTCCTGGACTTCCGGGAGATGGCCCCCGCCCGCGCCCACGCCCGCATGTTCCTGAGGGAGGGCGTCTACGACGAGGACCGGCACCATGAGTCCCTGCGCTCCGTCGGCGTCCCCGGCAGCGTGGCGGGGCTCCACGCCGCCTGGCGGCGCCAGGGGAAGCTGCCCTGGGCCCGCCTCCTCGCCCCGGCCATCGCCCTGGCCCGGGACGGCTTCCCCCTGAGCCCGACCCTGGCCAAGAGCCTGGAGGAGCACCTTCCGGACTTCGCCAGGCACGCCCCGACGCTCGCCCAGTTCAGCCACGGGGGGAAGCCCCTCCAGGCGGGGGACCTCCTGCGGCAACCCGACCTCGCCGACACCCTCGCCCGCATCGCCGCCGAGGGACCCGCCGGCTTCTACCGGGGGCGCACGGCCCAGCTCCTGGCCGAGGAGATGGCACGCGGCGGCGGGCTTGTCACGGCGAAGGACCTCGCCGCCTACACCCCCAAGTGGCGCCGCCCCCTGCGGGGCACCTACCGCGGCCACGAGGTGCTGGCCGCGCCGCCGCCCAGCAGCGGCGGCGTGGTGATCCTCGAGATCCTCAACCAGCTGGAGGGCGATGACCTGGGGGCCCTGGGCGGGGATTCGCCGGCCTTCGTGCACCTCACCGCCGAGGCCATGCGCCGCGCCTACGCGGACCGCGCCCGCTGGCTGGGCGACCCCGACTTCAATCCCGGCCTTCCCGTGGCCCGCCTCACCTCCAAGGCCTACGCCGCGCGGCTTCGGAAGGGCATCGCGCTGGACCGGGCCTCCGTCTCCTCCCCCGAGCGCTTCACCTGGCCCCACGAGTCGAACGAGACCACCCACCTCTCCGTGGTGGACCGGGCCGGCAACGCCGTGTCCCTCACCACCACCCTGGAGGACAGCTACGGGTTGAAGCGGATCGTCCCGGGGGCCGGCTTCCTGCTCAATAACGAGATGGGCGACTTCAACGCAGGCCCCGGTCTCACCGACGCGACGGGGCGCATCGGCACGAAGGCCAACCTGGCCGCCCCCCGCAAGCGGATGCTCAGCTCCATGTGCCCCGTCATCCTCAGCCGGGATGGGAAGCTGCGCCTGGTGGCGGGCAGCCCCGGCGGCCGCACCATCCCCAACACCACCCTGCGCGTGGTGCTCAACGTGGTGGACTTCGGCATGGGCGCCCAGGCCGCCGTGGATGCCCCCCGCTTCCACCACCAGTGGCTGCCGGACCGCATCCGCCTGGAGGAGGGCCGCTGGCCCCAGACCGCCCTCGATGCGCTGGCCGCCAAGGGCCACACCCTGGCCACGGTGTCCCGCCAGGGCGTGGCCCAGGTGATCCTCCTGAAGGATGGAAAGCCGGAGGGCGGTGCCGACGCGGCCCGCTGGGCCGAGAGCTGGGCGGCGGCGGAATAGGACCTGCCACACTGGGGCCATGCAGCACCTCACCCTCGCCGATGCCCGTGTCATGCCCTGGAAGGACGGGGGTGGCACCACCACCGAGTTCGCCATCCATCCCCCCGGGGCCACCGTCCAGACGGGTTTCCACTGGCGCCTGAGCTCAGCCCGGGTGGAAGGATCCGGTCCCTTCTCCACCTTCCCGGGGATGGCGCGGGCCCTGGCCCTGGTGGAGGGCGCGGGCCTGATCCTGGATGTCGAGGGCGGGGGCCGCCTGCGGCTGAAGCAGCCCGGGCAGGTGATCCAGTTCGACGGCTCCCTTCCGGCGCACGCCACCCTGATCCAGGGTCCCATCACCGATCTGGGCCTCATCCACGATCCGGCCCGGTTCACGACCACCTTCGAGGTGTGGACGCTGGGGCCCGATGCCACCTCCCTGACCCTGGCTCCCACCACGTTGATCCACGCCCTGGGCGGTGCGGTGGGGGTGGATCCCCTCGGGGTGGAGCTGGCCCCGGGGGACACCCTGAAGCTGGACGAGGCGGGGCGCAAGCTGGGCCTGCGGGCCCTGGCGGGTGCCGCCGGGGTGGCGGTCGTGAGCCTCACCCCGAGGTAGCCATGGCGGAGTGCCCCCTGCCCTACCTGGAGGGCTACGCCCCGGAGCTGCAGGCGCAGGTGCGCCGCCTCCTGGAGGCGGGGAAGCTGGGGGAGTACCTGGCCTCCCACTACCCCGAGCGCCACGAGGTCCGCACCGATGCGGCCCTCATGGTGGCGGCCCAGGACCTGAAGGCCCGCTTCCTGCGCAGTGCCCCGCCCCTCCACAAGGTCGCCTACGACCCCAAGCTCCAGGTGCTGCGGGATGCCCTGGGCATGCACTGGCGCATCTCCCGGAACCACGGCGGCAGGCTGAAGGCCAGCCGCGAGATCCGCATCGACACCGTGTTCCGCGAGGCCCCGGCGGCCTTCCTCCGCATGATCCTCGTGCATGAGCTCGCCCACCTCCGGGAGTTCGAGCACACCAAGGCCTTCTACCAGCTCTGCACCCACATGGAGCCGCGCTACGCCCAGCTGGAATTCGATCTGCGCCTCTTTCTCACGTTGAGGGACCCGCCCAAGAATTAGCTGGCGCATTCCTCCCGACGCGCGCAGGCTCAGGCTCTGGACGACCGGAAGCCCGAAGGGCCCGCAGTCCCGGTGTTGTCGTTCCAGCCTGGGTAGCCCGGGAGGTGCCGCATGGGAAGCCGCTGGACGCGGATTCGAGACCTGGGCCCGCGGGCGGGGGCCCGCCCATGAGCCCCCTGCCGCCCCTCCAGCGCATCGCCTTCCTGGGCAACTACCTGCCCCGGCTGTGCGGCATCGCCACCTTCACCCACGATCTCTGCGAAGCGGTGAGCCAGGCGGCCCCCGAGACCCAGTGCTTCGCTGCGGCCATGAACGACCGGCCCGAGGGCTACGCCTACCCGCCCCGGGTGCACCTCGAGATCTCCGATCGCGACCTCGATGCCTACCGGCGCGCCGCGGACCAGCTCAACTTCCTGGATGTGGACCTGCTCTGCGTCCAGCACGAGTTCGGCATCTTCGGCGGGCCCGCGGGCAGCCACCTCCTCGCCCTGCTGCGGGAAGTTCGGATGCCCGTGGTCACGACGCTGCACACGGTCCTGCACGACCCCACCCCGGATCAGCGGACCGTCATGGAGGAGCTGCTGCGCCGGAGCACCCGGGTGGTGGTGATGGCCCGGAAGGGTCTGGAGATCCTGCAGGAGGTGTTCGGAGCGGACCCCGCCAAGGTGGACGTGATCCCCCATGGGATCCCCGACACCCCCTTCCATCCCTCCGAGGATTCCAAGGCCCAGTTCGGAGTCTCGGGCCGGCCGGTGCTGCTTACCTTCGGGCTGCTGAGCCCCGGCAAGGGCATCGAGTACGCCATCGAGGCCCTGCCCACGATCCTCCAACGGCATCCCGGTGCGGTGTACCTGGTGCTGGGTGCCACCCATCCGCACCTCCTGGCCCAGGAGGGCGAGCGGTACCGGTTGGAACTGGAACGCCGGGCTGAGGATCTCGGCGTCCGGGAGCAGGTGATCTTCCACAACCGCTTCCTCGCCCTTGAGGACCTCACGGAGTTCATCGCCGCCACGGATGTGTACCTCACGCCCTACCTGAACCCCGCCCAGATCACCTCCGGCACCCTCGCCTATGTCTTCGGGGCGGGCAAGGCGGTGGTCTCCACGCCCTACTGGCACGCGGAGGAGCTCCTGGCCGGAGGCCACGGCACCCTGGTGCCCTTCCGGGATGCCCCCGCCCTCGCCGCCGGGGTGAACGCCTACCTGGACTCCCCGACGCGCCTGGATCGCACGGCCCGGGAAGCCTACCGCCAGGGCCGGGCCTGGGTGTGGCCCGCGGTGGCCGAGCGCTACCTGGAGTCGTTTCGCAGCGCCCGGTCGGAGCGCCGGATCCGCCCCCGCGCGGCCTTCGGGAACTGGACCCTGGCCTCCCGGGCCCTGGGCCTGCCGCCCCTGAACCTTGCCCACCTCGAGCGGCTCACGGATGACACGGGGATCTTCCAGCACGCCCTCTTCGATGTGCCCGCCTTCGCCGAGGGCTACTGCACCGATGACAATGCCCGTGCCTTCCTGCTCTGCTGCGAGTGGGAGGCCCTGGGCATTCCCGCGGATCCCGCCTTCGCGGAGCGCCTCGCCTCCCGCACCCTCGCCTTCCTCGCGGCGGCCCGGGATCCCGCCACGGGGCGCTTCCGGAACTTCATGGGCTTCAACCGCCACTGGCTGGAGACCCTGGGCAGCGAGGACAGCCAGGGGCGGGCCCTCTGGGCCCTGGGCACGGGGCTCCACCGCGCCAAGGACGAAGGGCACCGGAAGCTCTGCGCGTACCTCTTCCATGGCAGCCTCACCCAGGTGGAGGCCTTCGCCTCGCCCCGGGCCTGGGCCTTCACCCTGCTGGGCCTGCACGAGGCCCTGCTGCTGGAACCCGGGCATGCCCGGGCCTGGGATGTGCAAGCGCGCCTCACCGCCCACCTCAAGCGCCTGTGGCGCCAGACCGCCACCCCCGCCTGGCCCTGGTTCGAAGTCTCGGCCACCTATGAGAACGCCCGCCTCTGCCACGGCCTGCTGCTCGGCTCGGAGGCCCAGGGCGATGAGGAAGGAAAGGGGTTCGCCCTGGAGGGCCTGCGCTGGCTCGCCTCCGTGCAGAAGACCCCCGATGGCCACTTCCGCCCCATCGGCAGCCAGGGCTTCTACGCCCGGGAGGGGGGCAGGGCCGACTTCGACCAGCAGCCCGTGGAAGCGCAGGCCATGGTGGCCGCCAGCCTCGAGGCCTACCGGATCACCGGCGATCCGCTGTGGCACCGGGAGGCCCGCCGGGCCTTCGAGTGGTTCCTCGGCCGGAACGACCTGGGTGTGGCCCTCTACGATGCCCGCACGGGAGGCTGCGTCGATGGCCTGCACCCGGATCGGGTCAATGAGAACCAGGGCGCGGAATCCACCCTGGCCTTCCACCTCGCCCGCGCCGGGATGGCCCACACCGAGCAGCGCCTCGCCCAACCCCTGGCCTTCCAACCATGACCCCTCTCCCCCTCGTCCGCCAGGACCTCCTGTTGCGCCCCGATCCCCGGCGGGTGATCATCCGCCCCTTCATCCCCGGCAACCCGGCTCGCCTCCAGGCCATCATCGGCCGGGCCCTGGCGCTCACCGAGGCGGAGGTCAGCGAGGAGCTGGACGGCCTGCTGGCCTCCTTCGGGCCCCGGCACCGGAACCTTCCCGGCCGGCTGGCCGCCCACTATGCCCGCGTGGAGGCCCACGTCTTCACCCACCGGCCCCTCTCCGAGGCCCGCCGTCTGCTCATCGGGGCCCTGTTCTCCGGGGAGTATTCGGTGGAGGCCGCGGCCCTCTTCAATCCCTCCATCGTGCCCCACCCGGATCAGGAGGGCCTGCCGGCAGGGGCCCAACGGGTCATCCTCAGCCTCCGCGCCACGGGGGAAGGGCACATCAGCTCCATCGAATTCCGGGTGGGGATCCTCCACCCCGGGGAGGGCCTCCGGCTGGATCCGGTGAGCCCCTTCGTCACCCCGCCCGAGGTGGTGCCCAATCCGCGTTACCGCAAGCGCCGCTTCCTGGTGACCCTCCATGAGCTGGGCTACGACAACGCCTGCACGGAGGCGGTGATCTCCACCCTGGCCGACGACTTCAACCGGGAGGACCTGATCCGCGCCGTGGCCCGGACCCGCAGCGAGACCCTGCCCCTCACCCAGGAACATCGGCGCACCCTCGACAGCATCCAGTGGCTCGCGGATTCCAACTACGAGATCTGCTTCCCCCGGGGCCTCGACCTGAGCGAGGGGCTCATCTTCCCCGTGTCCCAGAACGAGAGCAACGGCATCGAGGATGCCCGCTTCGTGCGCTTCGTGGATGACGATGGCGCCGTCACCTACTACGCCACCTACACCGCCTACAACGGAAGGGCCATCCTGCCCCAGCTGCTGGAGACTTCGGACTTCCTGCACTTCCGCATGCTCACCCTGGATGGCAAGGCCGTGCAGAACAAGGGGATGGCCCTCTTCCCCCGGCGCATCCGCGGGCGCTACGCCATGCTGGGGCGGCAGGATGACGAGAACCTCTACCTCATGTTCTCGGACAACCCCCACTACTGGACCGAGGCCAACCTCCTGCTGCGTCCGGCCGAGCCGTGGGAGGGGGTGAAGGTGGGCAACTGCGGTTCCCCGTTGGAAACCGAGGCCGGATGGATCGTGATCACCCATGGGGTGGGTCCCCTGCGCCAGTACTGCCTGGGGGCGGCACTCCTGGATCTCCACGATCCCTCCAAGGTGCTCGGCCGCCTGCGGGAGCCCCTCCTCGCCCCCCTTGAAGCGGAGCGGGAGGGCTACGTGCCCAATGTCGTCTACAGTTGCGGGGCCCTGATCCACGATGGGCACCTGATCCTGCCCTATGCCACCAGCGACACCGCCACCTCCGTGGCACGGGTGCCCCTGAAGGACCTCCTCTGTTCGCTCCTCGAACCCTGACCGCCCCGCGGCCCATGTTCGAACTGCGATTCCACGGATCCTATTTTCCCTGGCAACTCCGGGCAGGGGTGGTAAAAAGACTGCGTCAACCTCCGGAGCCCCTTTGCCCGACACGCCTTCCCCGAGGCCCGATCTGCGCGCCTTCCTGCGCGAGATCCAGCGTCTCGATCTGGCGGGCAAGCTGAGGAAGGCGGAGGCCCGGATCTCGGAGCTGGAGGCGCGCCTTGCGGAGGCCACGCAGCTGGATGGTCTCACCGGCCTGCCCAACCAGCACCGATTCACGGACCGGCTCCACCAGGCCCTCATCCAGGCCCAACGCCAGGGCCACGCCGTGGGCGTGTTCGTGCTGGACGTGGACCGCTTCAAGCGGGTGAACGAGCTGGTGGGCCATGCGGGGGGGGACGAGCTGCTCCTCCAGGTGGCCCGGCGCCTGGAGGGCACCCTGCGCCAGGGCGACACCCTGGCCTGCATGGGCGGCGACCGCTTCCTCGTGCTGCTCCCGGAGCTGAAGGATGCCTACGGCGCCACCAAGGTGGGCCAGAAGCTCCTGGAGGCCTTCCGCTCCCCCTTCCGCTCCGGGGGGCGGGGCCTCCAGTTGAGCGCCAGCCTCGGCATCTGCGTGCACCCCCAGGATGGGCTCGATGCCGCCACCCTGCAGGCCCATGCGGAGAGCGCCATGTACCGCGCCAAGGAGCGGGGCGGCAACCGGCTGGAGTGCTTCACCAGCACCCTCAACCAGGTCTCCCTGGAGCGCCAGGAGATGGAGCAGTGCCTGCGCGACGCCCTCACCAACGGCGAGCTGCAGATGTACTACCAGCCCCAGTTCCACATGGACGGCCGGCTCGCCGGCGCCGAGGCCCTCATCCGCTGGAACCATCCCCTGCTGGGTGCCGTGCCGCCCGTGAAGTTCATCCCCCTGGCCGAGGAGAACCGGCTCATCCTCCCCATCGGCGAGTGGGCCCTCCGGGAGAGCTGCAAGCAGATGGCCGCCTGGCAGGCCCTCTCCGCCACGCCCCTGCTGCTGGCCGTGAACGTATCGGCCCTCCAGTTCGCCAACGGCGACTGGGATGCCTGCGTGGTGCGGGCCCTCGTGGAGTCGGGCCTCAAGCCCGAGTGCCTGGAGCTGGAGCTCACGGAGAGCCTCGTCATGCGCCAGGGCCAGGAGGATGTGGTGCCCCTGCACCGCCTCCGGGAGATCGGCACCCGCATCGCCATCGACGACTTCGGCACCGGCTACAGCTCCCTGGGCTACCTCCAGCGGCTGCCCATCACCACGCTCAAGATCGACCAGAGCTTCACGGCGGCCCTGCTGGCGGAGAAGCCCGACATCTCCAGTGAGCACATCGTGCGGGCCGTCATCCAGCTGGCCCACAACCTCGACCTCACGGTGGTGGCGGAAGGGGTGGAGACCGAGGGCCAGCGGGACATGCTGGAGCTCCTGGGCTGCGACATGCTGCAGGGCTTCCTCCTGGGCCGCCCCCTGCCCCCGGATGCCTTCGAGGCGCTGCTCGAGTCCATGGCCACCCAGGCCTTCCTGGAGGGCACCCCATCTCCGGAAGCCACCCCTGCACCGGTGGCAAATCCCCGCAAGGCGGGGGATCGCAGGCCCCGGGCCCGGGGCTGAAGCACCCGGGAATGGGTCGGAACACCTGGGATTCCGTCGGAGAGACGGGGTCCCCGGGGAGCGCTTGACCACGGCGCCATCGTTCAATAAGCATTTGTTTTTGAATAGAATCAGTAAAGATAGTTCCGAATTAGTCAAAATTCTTAACAATTTTATCGAATTTGTTAAAATTTTTCCAAATAAATTATATTGTCACACCTTTGCGTGGGTTCGAACGGACATTAATCGGGCGGCACCACCCCCCACTTGATCTTTCGATCCCTGGCCTCGACCCCGGTCCCACGGGCGGAGCTCCCCGGCTCCCGGCCCCTGGGCCCCGTCCATGCCCGGGATGACCCATCCCCCATCACCGCCCGGAAAGCCCCCTTTCCGGGGACCTTCCCTATCCACCAGGGGTTCCCATGCGAAACATCAGCCTCTCCCTTGTCGGTCTCCTCCTGGGCCTGGTCCTGGCCTGCGGAGGTGGCTCCAGCAGCGACCCGGCCGCCAGCGCCCCGAGCGGACCCGCCCACGGGCTGGCCTATTCCGATCCCAGCAGCACCAGCTGGCGCCTCGTGAAGGACCCCAGTTCCACGGCCACCCGCATCGTGCTGAACCTCGTGGGGCCTTCGGGCACCTTGACCCGCGGGGTCGGCTTCAACCTGCAGGTCCCCCCTTCCGTGCACATCGGCGCCTTCGGTCCCGCCCAGGGCCCCTTCGGCAAGGGCCTGCCCGTGCAGGACGGCGGTGTGTACGAGCTCGGGAACCACTGGGGCACCTATGATCTGGAGCCCGGGCTGCTTGCGGGCGGCGTGAAGGCCGGCAACATCCTCACGGTCGGCATCTTCCAGAAGGACCGGACCTTCACGGCAAAGCCCGCCACGGCCCCCCTTCTCCGCATCGCCCTGGAATTCGATCCCACGGCCGACCTCAAGGCGGGTGAGGCGCTGCCCCTGGTGGTGCTGAAGGCCAAGGTGCTGGCCAGCGACATCGGCCCCGCCACCTACGAGCCCACCCCCGCCGAGTACGAGGAGATGGTGCGCAAGGGCCGGCTCACCCCCATCACCCTGGCCGTCGGCTCCCTCACCGCGAACTGAACCGGATCCCGCCCATTCCCTTGTAGGAGTCCCCATGTTCCGCACCCTTCCCCATCCGGTGTCATCCCTCGCCCTCACCCTCTGCCTGGGTGGAAGCGCCCTCGCAGCCCAGGGCGTGCCGCTCCGCCCCCTCCACACCCTGCCCAAGGCCCAGCTCGACCAGGTGGTCCGGCTGCAGCCGGCCCGCGTCGCCCAGGTTCAAAACCACCTGCGCGGCCTGGGCAGCCAGCTGAACCTCAAGCCCCAGGAATCCTTCCAGGTGGCCGGAGCCTTCACGAATGCCCAAGGTCAGACCGTCACCCTGGTGAACCACACCTATGAAGGGCACCGGGTCTGGGGCGAGCGCATGGTGGCCAAGGTGGGGGCCGAGGGGAAGGTCAGCACCTTCTCCAAGAGCCTGAAGGCCATGCCGGTCGTGAAGTACCCGGCCACCCTCACCGCCGATGAGGCCATCGCGCGGGCCACCCACCAGCTGCAGCTCATGGGCGCACCCACCCGGGCACCCCAGGCGGAACTGGTGGTCTTCCCCATGCGCCTCCGCCCCGAGAACCCCATCCTCGATCCCGTGACGGGCCAGCCCATGCGCCTGCGCCGGAACCCCGCCGAAGGCTTCCAGACCCACGTGTGGGCCTATGAAGTGAAGCTCTCGGGCACCACCGTGAAGGGCATCCCCGCCGCGGCCGCCATCCTCGTGGATGGCCGCAGTGGTCAGATCCTCCGGGTCGACAACCTCCGCCATGCCTTCACCGCGCCCGGCAGCCGACCCGCCCTGGCCGGCACCCCCACGCCCGCCACCGGTACCGGCCACGGGTTCTACCGGGGCACCGTGAGCATCCCCACCACCGACATGGGGGATGGCACCTTCGCCCTGTGGGACACCACCCGCGGCACCCGCCAGAACGACGGCCTCCTCTACGCCACCCAGGGCGACGGCACCCTCTGGGCCCCCACGGGCAACCAGGTCTGGTACTCGGCCCACACTCCCGGGGGCAGCTGGCTCTACCAGGACTACGTGTTCCAGGGGAACCCCCTCAACACCTGGGGCGATGGGCTCTCCTGGGCCACGCCCGACTGGGGCAATGAGAACGACACCCATGGGCAGACCGTGGGCGTGGACGCCATGGCCGGGCTCACGGCCACCTACGATTTCTTCGACAAGGTCTTCAACCGCAAGGGCCCCGATGGGCAGGACACCGCGATCTTCGCCGCCGTGCTCCGCAATGCCGACGGCATGCCCGAATACGCGGATGAAGCCACGTTCGATGTCTACGGCTGGGGCCTCATGCTCGGCGCGGGCAGCTACGATGCGGCCACCCGTCCCACCGGCCAGCTCTCCCAGACGGATCTCGATGTCATCGCCCACGAGATGACGCACGGCGTGACCTACACCACCGCCTACCTCATGTACCCCTACGACGAGGCCAACAGCGAGGAGCCCGCGCTGAACGAAGCCTCTTCGGACTTCTTCGCCCAGATGACCCTGGCCCACGCCTCCCGCGGCGCCGGGGACGATGCCACCGTGATTCCCGCCACCGGTGCCACCTGGCAGATGGGCACCGGGGTGAACCGGGGCACCCCCCTGCGCTGGATGGACAAGCCCAGCAAGGACGGCCGCAGTGTCGACGCCTGGCACGACGGCATCCTCTACATGGATGGCCACTACTCCGCCGGGGTGCTGAACCGCGCCCTCTACTTCCTGGCCCAGGGGTCCGGGGCCCCGGGCACCGATGCCCACACCCCCTACCTGCCCACCCCCATGACCGGCATCGGCAACGACGCCGCCGCCCGCATCTGGTTCAAGGCTCTCACGGAGTACCTGCCCACCGCGGAAGTCGGTGAGCTCACCTTCATGAGCGCCCGCGAGGCGGCCCTTCAAGCGGCGACGGACCTCTACGGCGACCCCTCCGCAGCGGTGGCCGCCGTCAAGAACGCCTTCGCCGGGGTCAATGTGGGCGACCACGACGGCCAGGCCACGCCCCGCACCAAGGTGTGGTTCGCCCCCTGGCGCAACGGGGATTGGCTGGAGACCTACATCGCCCCCTTCTGGGCCAACCGACAGGAAGTGCCCATGGGCGAGACCATCACCCTGCGGGCCCAGGTGGACCATGCCACGGACACCCGGGTGACCTGGTCCATCGGCGGTCCCTCCATCTTCAACGGCACCTCCCCCGGGATGTTCGGCGCCAAGGCCGGCGGCACCATCAACCCCGATGGCACGTACCACGTGCCCAACCTCTTCGGGAAGTGGGTGGTCACCGCCACCAGCGTGGCCGATCCCAATCAGCGGGCCGAAGGGCGTCTCATGGCCTTCCGCATCGATCTCGATTCGGATGGCGAGCAGGATGCCCTGGATCTGGGCGCCACCGCCCTCAACTGGAACCTCTACCCCGACCTTGACCCCAACGCGTCCATCTACCAGCTCAACGGGGTGGACGACGAAGACGTCTTCCGCATCTGCGACATCATCGCCAACGCCTGGCCCGTGAAGTGAGGATCCCCATGCGCTTCCGCACCCTCTCCCTCTCCTGTTCGGGCCTGGCCCTCGCCCTCTCACTCGCGTGCGGTGGCGGTTCCTCCTCCCCCTCCGCCCCGGCAACCCCCGAGGCCCCCGCGGCGACCACCCTCACCTACACCGATCCCACCGGCACCGGTTGGCGGCTGGTGAAGGACCCCTCCTCCACGGCCACCCACCTGGTGCTCAACCTCGTGGGCCCCAGCGGGGCGATGACCCGGGGCGTGGGCTTCAACCTCCAGGCCCCCGCCACCGTGAAGTTCGAAGCCTTCGGCAATGGCCTCGCCCTGGAGGATGCCGGCGTCTACGAGCTGCAGAGCGCCACCCCTGGCCCCCTGGACCCCGCGGCCCTTTACGGGGGCGTGAAGACCGGGAACATCCTCACCGTGGGCATCTTCCAGAAGGATCGCACCTTTGCGGCCAAGGACAGCGGCACCACCCTCGCCCGCATCGCCCTGACCTTGAATGCCGCGAACAAGCCCAAGGTGGGCGACACCCTGGCCCTCACCGTGCTCAAGGCCAAGGTGATCCCCCAGGACATCGGCACCGCCAGCGATGACCTCTACACCCTGAGCCACAAGATGCGCATGGCCGACATCCCCCTGGCCGTCGGCACCCTCACCGCCCACTGATCGACCCCATTCCCATGTTCCCCGAAGGAGCCACCATGCATCGCTTCAAGCTGCGCCCCCACCGGAGCGCGATGCTGCTCGCCCTGGTCGCCGGGCCCCTGGCCGCCGGCCCCGGCATCTCCCTGCTCAGGACCGAGGCCCTCGCCCTGCTCAAGGCCGACCAGCCCGCCCGGGTCGCCAAGGCCCAGACCCACCTGGAGACCTTGAAGGCCGACCTCGGCCTGGATGCCCGGGCGGGCTTCCAGGCCCATCGCCCCGGCACCACCCCGGAAGGCCGCACCGTGGTCCGCTTCCACCAGCTGCACCAGGGCGTGCGGGTCTGGTCGGGTGAAGCCATCGTCCACGTGGCCGCCACCGGCGAGGTGAAGGCGTACACCCGGTCCCTGCTTCCGGGCGTCACCCTCCAGGGTGCGCCGAAGCTGGAAGCCGCCCAGGCCCAGGCCCTGGTGCTTCGCGCGCTGGCTCCGAAGGGGCCCCTCACCCTGGCCCCCACCGTGGAGCCGGTCGTGTTCCCCTCCCGCCTCACCGGCGGGGTCGTCCTCGCCCAGGATGCGGCCCGGGGCCGCATGGTGGTGGATCCCGAGCTGAGCGTCCTGGCCAAGGCCCCGGCCGCCCCCTTCGTGTGGGCCTACGAGGTGAAGGTCCACCTGCGTAGCCCCCAGGATGGCCTGAAGGACTACACCTTTATCGTGGATGCCACCACCGGCGCCATCCTCCGCAAGACGCGCGAATTGAGCGTGGCCGGTTCCGGGCGACCCACCGCCCTGACGGCCCCGGCCCCCCTCCGTTCCCTCCGCGCTGGCCTCGCCGCCCCCTCGCCCGCCGTGGGCACGGGCAACACCCTGTACAGCGGCACCGTGAGCCTCCCGACCACCGACATGGGCGATGGGACCTTCGCCCTCATCGACACCACCCGGGGCACCGTGCCCAACCCCATGACGGACTACTTCTTCCCCGGCACCCCCGCGGGCCTCCATGTCAGCTACGACACCGAGCTGTCCTCGGAACCGGGATGGGTGCTGCCGCGGCCCTACATGGGCCTCAACACCACCAATACCTGGGGCGATGGCCAGCCTTTCAACGGCACGGGCCTCGCCTGGTTGGCCGATCCCCTCGGGAACAATTCCTATGAGGACGCCACCAGCGCCCACGGGGAAACGGTGGCCGCCGATGCCCTCCACGGCATGGCCGCCTCCTGGGACTTCTACCAGAAGCTCTTCGGCCGCAACGGCGTGGATGACCAGGGCACCTCCATCATGGGCAGCGTGCACCGCATGACCTTCGACATGACCACGGGCGATCAGTTCGACATGACCGCCTGGGCCTATGCCGATCCCTACCGGGGCATCATCGCCCTGGGGGACGGCACCACCGACACCACCACCGGCACTGACGGCAACCTGCCCTGGACGGAGCCCGACCTCGTGGGCCGCACCATGAGCAACCTCATGATCCAGGCCAGCAGCCTCGTCGGCTCCGGATGGTGGGGGGAGTCCACGGCCCTGATGTTCGGCACCTCCGACATCTTCGGGAAGATGATCGAGGCCTACGCGCAGCGCCCCGCGGGCCAGGATGATGCCGTTCCGGAGTTCGCCACGCCCGCGGATGCCGCCACCTGGCAGATCGGCCGCCGCGCGGGCAAGGGCACGCCCCTCGCGCACTTCGTGAAGCCCAGCCTCGACGGCAAGAGCGCCGACGCCTGGTACGACGGCATCGAAGTCACCTACCACGGCTACGCCTCCGGTCCCCTCCGCCGCATGTTCTATTTCCTGGCCCAGGGTGCCTCCAGCACGCCCTCCTCCAACGCCTACAGCCCCTTCCTGCCCGGCGGCATGACGGGCCTCGGCAACGACAAGGCCACCAAGATCTGGTACAAGGCCGTGACCGAATTCCTCACCCAGGGCAGCAACTACGCGGACTGCCGGGATGCCGCGATCCTCGCCGCCCATGAGCTCTTTCCCGAGGGGGGCCTCGCGGAGGCGGCCGTGGCCAAGGCCTTCGCCGCCATCAACATCGGCTCCGCCCCTGGCCAGCCCGCCCGCGTGAAGGTGAGCTTCCCCCAGGTGCACGCCGATCCCGGGCTCTTCAACAACTATTCCTCCTACTACCCCGACCGCTACGCCAAGATCCAGATCGTGCCCTGCCAGGCCCAGGTGAAGCTGAAGTGCCTCGTCGAGAACACCGCCAACACGGCCCTCACCTGGAGCCTCGGGGATCCCACCACCGACATGTATGGGGATGACCTCACCACGACCATCGGAGGCAGCATCACCCCCGAGGGCGTGTGGACCACCCCCCTGATGACCAACAATGGTGGCGGTCCCTGGGTGGTGAAGGCCACCAGCCAGGCCGACCCCCTGCAGTTCGCCAAGGGGCGGGTGCTGGCCCTCCCCATGGATGCCGACCTGGATGCCGAGACCGATGCCCTCGACCTCGGAGCCCTGGCCATGTCCTTCGGCCTGCCCAATGACAAGGTCGTGTATCCCATGGCCGCCGTGTGGAACAACTACGGCGCTCCCCAGGACCTGGACTTCGCCGTGCTCCTGGAAGGCCTTGGCAACGCCTTCCCCGCCCAGTAGGACGTCCCGACCGCCTCCGACGCCCCGGTTCGCCCCGGGGCGTCGGCCTGATCACCCCGCCTCCACGCGCCACCCCCGAAGGACCCCATGCGTTCACGTACGATGCTCCCCTTGCTCTCCCTCCTCCTCGTCGCCGGGCTCCAAGCCGCCACCCCGGGCGACGCCCCCGCGGCCCGGTTGACCGATCGCCTCGGGGCCCGCCGCATCGCCCTCGGCCTCGACGAGGACCATGGCTTCCGCATCCAGGGCGCCAGCCGGGATGACCAGGGACATGCCCACGTGCGTATCCAGCAGACCTACCGGGGGATCCCGGTTTGGGGGGGCAACGCCATCCTCCACGCCGATGCCGAAGGCCGCGAACTCCCCATGACCGATGCCCTCAAGCGGGGCATCCGGGTGGACACCGAGCCCCGGCTGTCCGCCTCGGAAGCCCTGGCCACGGCCCATTCCGTCCTGGCCCCTAAGGGGACCTACGCCCACGCTCCCAAGGCCGAGCTGGTGCTGGTACCAAGGACCCACCGCATCGTGAACCCCGCCCGTGAGGGGCATGTCCTCAACGCCCTGGATGTGGCCGAGATCGTCCTCGCTTACGACCTGGCCTGGCACATCCACGCGGAGCTGGAAAATGGGACGTCCGAGACCATCCACCGGGATTTCTTCGTGGATGCCCAGACCGGCGCCCTCACGCGCCAGTGGGACACCCTCCACACCACCGGCACCACGGGCACGGGCAACTCCCAGTACTCGGGCACCGTCAGCCTCAGCACGAACACCACGGCCACGGGCTACGAGCTGGTGGATACCACCCGCGGTCTGGGTGCCGTCCACCCCACCACGGGACTCCTGTACAACCGCACCTATGACCTGGCCCACGGCACCCCTGCCTCGGGGGCCCCTGGTTCCACCTACGCCGATGCCGACAACACCTGGGGCGATGGCACCAACTACAACGGCGGCGCCACCGCCAACGCGAACGGGCAGACCGCTGCGGTGGATGCCCACTATGGCACCGAGCGGACCCTCGACATGTTCCAGAACGTGCTGGGGCGCACCGGGGTGGATGGGCTCGGCACCGCCACCTTCAACCGCGTCCACTACGGGGTCTCCTTCGACAACGCCTTCTGGAGCGACAGCTGCTTCTGCATGACCTATGGGGATGGCAGCGGTCCGGCTTCGGGGGGATTCAACACCCTCACGCAGCTCGATGTGATCGGCCATGAGCTGAGCCACGGGGTCACGGCCACCAGCGTGTCGGGCGGTGGGCTGGAATACGTCGGCGAGAGCGGCGCCATCAACGAAGCCAATTCCGACATCTTCGGAACCATGGTGGAGTTCTACACCCGCGGGGCCGGGGGGACCGGGAGCACCATCCCCGAAACGGGGGGGAACTGGACCATCGGTGAGCAGCTCAACCCCACGCCGCTCCGCTGGCTCTACAAGCCCAGCCTCGATGGGTACAGCGTCGACGTCTGGTCCCCCGACATCTACAAGCTGGATGTCCACTTGAGCAGTGGACCGATCAATCGCATGTTCTATTTCCTCAGCCAGGGGGCGAGCTCGGATTCCCTGAGCAATGCCTACACGCCCTACCTCCCCTCCGGCATGGCCGGGATCACCAACGACAAGGCCGCGCGAATCTGGTACCGCACCCTCACCCAGAAGCTCACCTTCACCAGCCAGTTCCGCGATGCCCGCCTGGGCGCCATCCAGGCTGCGGATGAGCTCTACCCGGGCGCTGGAGGAGTTCCCTCCCCGGAATACCAGGCGGTGCAGAATGCGTTCCATGGCATCAACGTGGGCGTGGCCGCCGACGGGCTCTACGAGGACTTCACCAAGCCCACCGTGGATTCGGTGACCGTGACGGGCACTTCGGGAACCCTCCATTTCACCGCCCAGGCACAGGACAACCGGAACATCGCCTATGTCCTGTTCCTCGTCGACGGGGTGCCGGTGGCCACCCAGACCGGCACCGGCCCCGCCTTCGCACTGGACTTCGACAGCACGGCCCTCTCCTTCGGGGCCCATGAGCTGACGGCCATCGCCGTGGACACCAACGACAACGTGAGCGATGCCACCGCCCCCGTGGCCTTCAGCATCGAGAACGCCGTGGGCAATGCCGTGCTCAACGGCGGCTTCGAGTACGACTGGGCCGGCTGGAACCACTCCGCCGGCACCGACATCAACACCTTCTTCCCCAACGGAGGCGCCAAGTGTGCGCGCCTGGGGGGATGGGGGCAGACCAACTCCGACTCCATCTCCACCCTGCTCGACCTCCCCGCCAACGCCACCGCCCTCACCCTCTCCTTCCAGCTCCGGATCGCCACGGCGGAAGTGGGCACCACCCAGAAGGACTACCTGCGGGTGAAGGTCAAGACCGCGGATGGCACCACCACCTTGAGCACCCTGGCCACCTACACCAACGTGGATGCGGTGAAACCCGATCCGGCCTACGTCCAGAAGTCCTTCGACCTCACCGCCTACAAGGGGCAGCGGGTGCTGCTGACCTTCGACTACACGGAGAACGCCAGCAACTACACCAGCTTCCGCCTGGATGATGTGGCCGTGATCGAAGCCATCCCCGTGGTGGCCGTGAGCATCGCGCCCGTGGCGACCATGCGCACCTCGGCCACCCAGACCTTGACCGCCACGGTCTCCGGATCGGCCGACACCTCCGTAACCTGGCAGGCCCTGGATGGGGGGAGCATCACCGCCGGGGGCGTCTACACGGCCCCGGCCACTCCGGGCACCTACCACGTGAAGGCCACGAGCACCGCCAACCCGGCCAAGTCCGCCACCGTGGCCGTGAAGGTCACCGGCAACCCGGACCTCGACGGCAGCGGCAAGGTGAACGGCCTCGACCTCGGCCGCCTCGCCTTCCGCTACGGCCAGGCCTCGGTGCCCGAGGACCTGGATGGCAACGGCACCGTGGGCGACGAGGACCTCGACCTGCTCCTCGGCTCCTTCGGCAACTGACCCGCCCCGACTCCCTTGAAGGAACGACCATGAACCTCCGCACCTCCCTCGCCCTCCCCACCCTGCTGCTCCTCCTCACCGCCTGCGGCGGCGGGGGAGGCGGCTCCTCACCCCAGGGCCCCACCCACGCGACCGCCCTCGCCTACACCGATCCCTCGGGGTCCGGCTGGCGCCTGGTGAGGGATGCCTCGAGCACCCCGAGCCACCTGGTCCTCAACCTCGTGGGCCCCACCGGGGGCGCCAACTTCGGGGTGGCCTTCACCGCCACCTCGGACGCCGCCAAGGCCCCCTGGGCCAAGGTGGGCCCTGGCGACGCCGAGTTCGCGAAGAACTTGACCTACACGCTGGGCAGCGGCTCCACCTTCTTCAGGACCCAGGTGCAGGCCCAGGATCTCGTGGCCGGCATCTTCCAGAAGGGCGTGGGTGGGACGCCCACGCCCACGGGGGCCCCGGTCCTCCAGGTCGCCCTGTCCCTGGGCACCGGTGTGCCCCAGGGTGCGGAGATTCCGCTCGCGGTCTCCGGAAGCCAGGAGCTCACCGGAAGTGGGATGGCCCCCATCACCATCGCCGTGGGTACGCTCAAGGCGCAGTGAGCCCACGTTCACCCACGATCAGGGGCCCGCGCCGCGGGCCCCTTGCCGTTGGCGGGTGCCTCAGGCGGAAGTGCAGATGGGGACGATTCGGTATTCCATGGATTGGGCCCGGCCGATGACCAGGGGCGCCGCCTCCTCCTCCAGGAATGCGGTCATGAACCCCTGGAACAACCGCTCCAGCGCGGCCACCTGCTCGAAGGTCATGGCGGGCCAATCCTTCGGACGACCCGGATGACGCCGCTCCACCTCCGCCTTCACCTCCGCGAGGATGGATCGGATGGAGGGCAGGTAGTCCACCACCCGCGGTACTTCGACCCGGCCGATCCGGTAGGGCATCCCCGGCGCCAATACCCGCTCGGCCGCCATGATGGCGTGAACCCGTGTGGGGTGCGCTTCCACATCCTCCGAAGCGGACCCGTCCATGGTCTCCCACACCCAAAATTCCCGGGTGGGGTGGGGTCGGTCCTCGGTCCGGCGGTGGTGATCCTCCAGGGCCCGCAGACTTTCCGTGGAGATGCGGAACAGATGGGTCTCGTAGCCGAGCCAATCCTCCGCCTGCCGCTGGGCGAGCACCTTGGCCAGGTCCCGGTCCACCCCGGTCCGCTCGATGCCGGCCACGGGCTCGGCTTCCAACCGCTTGAGCAGGTGGAGGAACATCCGGTAGCGGAGATTGGAAGTGGCGTGAGGCATGGGTACTCCGAAGGGGATGGGACCGGGGCCGCCCGCGAGCCGACCGGCTCCCGCAGCACCCGCGCGCACGACTCGGCGCTTCCCGCCGGGTAGATGGCACGATTTCGATCCCAACTCCGAAAGAACAGTAAAAATGGAGGGAAGGAATCCGCCCTTTCACCCATTAGATGAACTCCCCCTTCTCTGATGTTTAGAAAATAATTTATATGTAAAAATTTTTAAAAATATTATATTCAATAAGTGATCATCCGTTTTATTGGGCTTCAATTAATTAATTCTGATACTATTTGACAGCCAGTTCTTGATTTTTTTGGACCCTCTCAAGGAAGTGACCGCTCCCGATATCCAGAAGGGTGTGGAATCTGCCGTTAAAGCGTGGAGCCACCCATGTCGTCCCACCCCGGGACCCGAGTTCCCAACGCCATGAAACCCAGTCCCGACAACCAAACCCTCGTGCCCGGCATCGCCGAGGCCATCCGCGAGCAGATCCTCCACGGCAAGCTGCGCGCCGGGGAGGTGCTGCACCAGACCGAACTCGCCCAGACGCTCGGGGTGAGCCCAGTGCCCCTGCGCGAGGCCCTGCGACGCCTGGAGGCGGAGGGGCTGGTTACCTTCCTCCCCTACCGGGGCACCATCGTGACCCCCGTATCCGCCGCGGAAGTGCATCAGATCCATGTGGCCTCCGTGGCCCTGGAGGTGGCCCTCCTGCCCTTCGCCATGCCCCGCCTCACGGAGCGGGACTTCCAAAAGCTCTACGAACTCTGCGACGAACTGGCGACGGAACGCACCACCCCGGAACTGGTGGCCCAGTGGTACCGGACCCTGCTCAAGCCCGCGGGCATGCCCCTGATCCTCGAGGCCATCGAGGGGCTCGTGTGGCGATCCGTGCGGTTCTTCCCCCAGATCCAGCTCGTGCGCCAGCAGCACAAATCCATCAGCCCCACGCGGCGGGATGTGGTGGCCGCCTGTGAGACCGGCGACATCGCCCACGCCCAGGCCACCTTGACGGAGTTCCTGGTCCTGCACACGGAAGCCCTGCTCAAGGTCATGAGCGAGCTGGATTCCGGCACCACCCGCAGCTGATCGCCCCCTCCCCGTGATCCGGACCCGCGACCAGAGCACCCTGATCCCCGGCATCGCCTCGGCGGTGCGGGATCAGATCGTGCTGGGCAAGCTGCAAGCCGGGGCCGTGATCCACCAGACCGAGCTCGCCCGTGAGCTCGGTGTGAGCCCCGTCCCCCTGCGCGAGGCGTTGAGAAAGCTGGAGTCCGAGGGACTGGTCACCTTCCTCCCCTTCCGGGGGACCATCGTCACCCCCGTCTCGGTCTCGGAGATCCGCGAAGGGTATGCGGGGCTGCTGGCCCTGGCCGGCCTGATGCTGCCCGCCGCCCTCCCCCGCCTGCGGGCGGAGGAATTCACCCTGCTCCGGGAACTGGCCGCGAAGCTCGACGGAGGCCAGGTCACCCTCGCCGAGGGGCTGTCGTTCTACATGACGATCCTCCAACCCGCGGACATGCCCCTGCTGCTGGATCTGGTGCGCAACATCCTCTACCGCAGCACCCGGATCTACGCACTGGCCCACGCCAATCGGCTCGCGCTGCAGAAGGTCCATCCCACCCGCCTCGAGCTGGTGGATGCCCTGGCCAGCGGCGATGCGGCGCGCGCGGTGGCCGTGTTCCGGGACTACCACCTCATCCGGCAGGAAGGTCTCCTGCAAGCCCTGGCGGAGGCGCCGTGAGCAACCTGATGGATACCCAGACGCTGATCCCCGGGATCATGGAAGCCATCCGCTCCCAGATCCTCAAGGGGGTATTGCCCGCGGGCCACCGGCTCCGCCAGGCCGACCTCGCGCAGGCGCTCCGGGTGAGCCCCGTACCCCTCCGCGAAGCCCTGCGCGGGCTCGAAGCCGAAGGGCTCGTGACCTTCCTCCCCTTCAAGGGCGCCATCGTCACCCCCGTGACCATCGAGGAGATCCAGGAGATCCAGGACCTGAGCATGGCCCTGGAGCTCTCCATGGCCCCCCTGGCCTTCCCCCGCCTCACCTCCGATGACTTCCGGATGTTGCACACCCTCTGCGACGAGCTCGATCAGGGCACCCGCACCCCCGAGGCGGTGATCGAGTTCTACCGCATCCTCTTCCAGCCCGCGGGGCGACCGCAGATGCTCCGCATCGTCGAGAACATGGTGTGGCGCACGGTGCGCTTCTTCCCGATCATGCAGGGCGTCCGGAAGGACCTGCGCCACGTCCAGCCCACCCGGCAGGACATGATCCGGGCCATCCAATCGGGAGATGTGGAACATGCCAAGCAGGTCCTGCTGGCCTACCATCAGGTGCGCGTGGAGGCCCTGGTGGCCGCCCTGCAGGCCCGACCGGCCGGGAGCGAAGGCGAACCGGATGGCGAAGGGATCCCCGATCCCAACTGAGCCGGTCGAACCCGAAGGGGGACACGGGGCTGGGAGCCACCCGGGTGCGCGCCATGCCCCGTGTCCTGGCTCCGGATTCGGAGCCAGCCGCGGCATCGGCCCCGCAGGGCGATTCTTGATCCCATCCCAATCCCTGGCAGCGCTTGGGTTGACCCACCACCCCAGGCGAGGTGCCCGGGGATGTGTTCCCAAAGGATGCAGCCGCCCTGATTCTGTTCCCGGGTATCCGTCCCCCGGGGAATGCCCCCGGCCCCAGGTCCAGGATCGGGGCGTGTGGCAGGACCCGCGCTGCACTACCCTGGCCAGACCCCTCGAGGATGCCCATGCCCCTTCGACCGATCCCGGCCGCCCTCATGATGCTCGCGCCCGCGGTGCCCCTGGTCGCGCAGTCGAGCCCCGGCCCCGTGGCGGTGCTGGACGCCGCGGCGCTCCAGAAGGCCCTCGATAAGCTGCAGGTGGTGGGTAGCGTGTTGTACATCGCGGCCCATCCCGACGACGAGAACACCGATGTGCTGGCCACCCTCAGCCGGGGGCGGAACCTGCGCACCGCCTACCTGGCCATGACCCGGGGCGGCGGGGGGCAGAACCTCATCGGCGCGGAGCTCGGCGATGGCCTTGCGGCCATCCGGACCCAGGAGCTGCTGGCCGCCCGCCGCATCGATGGGGCCGAGCAGTTCTTCACCCGGGCCGTGGACTTCGGCTTCTCCAAGACCGCCACGGAGACCCTGCGCCTCTGGGACCACGAGGCCGTGCTGGGCGACGTGGTCCGCACCCTCCGCTCCTTCCGCCCCGACGTGATCCTCACCCGCTTCCCTCCGGATGAGCGGGCCGGCCACGGCCACCACACCGCATCGGCGATGCTCGCCATCGAAGCTTTCAAGGCCGCCGCCGATCCCACCCGTTTCCCCGAGCAGTTGAAGGAGGGCCTGCGCCCCTGGCAGGCCAAGCGGCTCCTGTGGAACCACTTCCGCTTCAGCGAGGAGGCCCCCAAGCCTGCGCCCGACAGCCTCACCCTCGACGTGGGGGCTTACGATGCCACCCTGGGCCGCTCCTTCGGGGAGCTGGCCGCCGAGAGCCGGAGCCAGCACCGGAGCCAAGGGTTCGGGGTCCTGGCCCGCCGGGGCACCCGGGAGGAGAGCTTCGAGCTGCTGGCGGGGACCCCCGCCCAGGGGGACCTGATGGCGGGGGTGGATCTCTCCTGGAACCGCATCCCCGGATCCCGCAACGTGGCCTCCCTCCTGCGGGAGGCCCGCCTGGGCTTCCGGGCGGAGCGCCCCGCCGCGGTGCTGCCGCTGCTGCACCGGGCCCTCATGGCCTTCGGGAACCTGCCCTCCGAGAGCCAGGCCGACCCCCTGGTCCAGGCGAAGCGCCGCGACCTGGAGGACATGGTGCGGGCCCTCGCCGGCCTCTGGGTCGAGGGCATCGCCGAACGCCAGCGGGCCGTCCCCGGCGAACCCCTCACCGTGAACGCCCAGGTGCTGGCCCGGGGGGGATCGACCGTGGCCCTGGAATCCCTCCAGTTGGAGGCGGTGCGTCCCGAGGGCATCACCGTGGTGGAGACCCGACGGGTGGCCCTGTTCCTCCAGGACAACACGCCGAGGAAGGAGGCTTTCACCTTCACCCTGCCCGCGGATACGCCCATCTCCCACCCCCACTGGCTGGGCGGCGCCGGCGCTGCGGTTTGGGCGGGGCGCCCCGAATCCCCGGCCCCCCTGCGACTGCGGGCCGCCTTTCGCCGGCCCGAGGGCCCGTTCGAGGTGGTGGTGCCCGTGCAATACCGCCACCGGGACCCCGTGCTGGGCGAGCGCTACCAGCCCCTGGCCATCCTTCCACCCGTGCTCACCGCCTTCGCGGATGGCGTGCAGCTCTTCCCGGATGGGAGCCCCCAGACGGTGCGGCTCCGGGTGAAGGCGACGGGTGCCCGACGGGGTCGGGTGCGGCTGGACGTTCCCGCCGGTTGGCAGGTGAGCCCCATCGAATCCCCTTTTGAACTCGGCGCCGCCGGGGAACTGGAGCTGCCCTTCCAGATCACTCCCCCCGCCGCGGCCGCTTCCACGGAGCTCCGGGTGGAGGTGGATGCGGGCACCGGGTTCGGGCCGGGCCGCGCCCTGCACACCCTCAGATCATCCCCACATCCCCCTTCAGACCCTCCTTCCGGAGACCCGCCTGCGGGTGGAGCGCCTCGAATTGAAGCATGCGGGCCGCCGCATCGGGTACGTGATGGGCGCAGGCGACGAGGTACCCCAGGCCCTCCGGCGCATGGGCTACGAGGTGGACCTGCTCACGGACGAGGCCCTGGCCCGGGAGGACCTGGGTCGCTACGACGCCATCGTCCTGGGCGTGCGGGCCTTCAACACCCGCCCCGCCCTGCAGACCCTGAAGGCCAAGCTCCACGCCTACGTGGCTCAGGGCGGCACCGAGGTGGTGCTCTACACGGTGAACACGGGCTTCCCCGGCATCAACGCCGGCATGGTCACGGATCAGATCGGCCCCTTCCCCTTCAAGGTGGGCCGCAAGCGGGTCACCGAGGAAGCGTCACCGGTGCGGTTCCTCCGCCCGGAGCATCCCGTCTTCCACTTCCCCAACGAGCTGTCGGTCCGGGACTTCGAGGGCTGGGTGCAGGAGCGCAGCCTCTACCACGCCGAGGGTTGGGATGCCCGGTACGTGCCCCTGCTCGGAATGGCCGATGCCGGAGAGCAGGAGGATGGCGGCGCCCTCCTCGTGGCGGATCACGGCAAGGGCCACTACGTCTACACGGGCCTCAGCTTCTTCCGCCAGCTGCCCGACGGCGTGCCCGGCGCCACCCGCCTCTTCGCCAACCTGCTCGCCCTGGGGAAGCACCCATGAGCCGGCCGATCATTCGAATGAAAAGCCATACGCAGAGGCGGGGAGGCGCGGAGGCGCAGAGTTTGAACCGTTTCTCGGGATCCGGCTTTCCCTGTTCGTCGAGGACCCATGGCGGGGCCTCCCAGGAGCAGCGGCATCCCAACCTCTCGGGGCGGGGACGCACGCAAGGGATGGGAGGGTATCCAACCCCTGCTGGTCTTTCTCCGCGCCTCACCGCCTCCGCGCCCCTGCGTTACGCCCTTTCCTCGGAACGCCCCCATGCTCAGCTCTGATCAGGATCCCCAGGACCCCCCGCCCCTCACCGGCAGCTGGAACCGGCTCTACGCGGTGGTGATCGGGTCCCTCGTCCTCTGCATCCTGGGCTTCGCGCTCTTCGGCTGGTGGTTCCGGTGAGCCGCCTCGACTGGATCGTCCTCGCGGCCAGCCTCCTGGGCGTGGTGCTCTGGGGCCTCTGGAAGGGCCGGGGGAAGCAGACCGGCGAGAGCTACATCGGCGGGGGCCGCGACCACCGCTGGTGGCTCATCGGCCTCTCCATCATCGCCACCCAGACCAGCGCCATCACCTTCCTCTCCACGCCGGGTCAGGCCTACGCCGACGGCATGCGCTTCGTGCAGTTCTACTTCGGCCTGCCCCTGGCCGCCGTGGTGCTCTCCATCACGGCCATCCCCCTCTACCACCGCCTCAAGGCGAGCACCGCCTACGAGATCCTGGAGAACCGCTTCGACCTGAAGACCCGCCTCCTGGCGGCCATCCTCTTCCTCATCCAGCGGGGCCTGGCCGTGGGCCTCACCATTTACGCCCCGGCCCTGGTGCTCTCCGTGCTGCTGGGCTGGAGCCTCCACGCCAACATCCTGCTGGTGGGCACGCTGGTGATGATCTACACCGTGACCGGCGGGACGAAGGCCGTGGCCTGGGCCCACAGCTCCCAGATGATCATCATCGCCGCGGGCATGGTGCTGGCCGGGGTCATGACCGCCCACCGCCTCCCGGCGCAGGTGAGCCTGGGCGACGCGCTGCACGTGGCCGGGGGGCTCGGGCGCCTCAACGTCATCGACCCGAGCTTCGACCCGAACAACCGCTACAACCTCTGGTCGGGCCTCCTCGGCGGCTTCTTCCTGATGCTCTCCTACTTCGGCACGGACCAGAGCCAAGTGCAGCGCTACCTCGCGGGCAGCTCCGTGACCCAGAGCCGCCTGGGGCTGCTGCTGAACGGCATCATCAAGATCCCCATGCAGTTCCTCATCCTCCTGCTGGGAGCCCTGGTCTTCGTCTACTACCAGTTCCACGCGCCGCCCGTGTTCTTCAACCCGGGCCCCGTGAAGCAGGTGTTGGCGGGCCCGGATGCGGGCGCCTACCGCGCCCTGGAGGCCGACTTCGCCAAGGCCCGCCAGGCCCAGGCCGCCAAGGCCGAAGCTTACGTGGCCGCCCGGCACACCGGCGCCCCGGAGACCATCGCCGCCGCCAAGGCGGAGCTCCAGCAGGCCCAGGCGGGGAGCGAGGCCATCCGCGGGCAGGCGGTGGCCCTCATCCGCAAGGCCAACCCCGGCACGAACCCCAGCGACACCAACTACATCTTCCTCGCCTACGTGCTGAGCAGCCTCCCGGCGGGGCTCGTGGGCCTCGTGCTGGCGGCGGTGTTCTCGGGCTCCATGTCCTCCATGTCCGGGGAGATCAGCGCCCTGGGTGCCACCACGGTGGTGGACCTCTGGCGGCGCCTCGTGGGCGGCGATCCGGCCCGGGAGGTGTGGGTGGGGCGCCTCGCCACCTTCGCCTGGGGCTGCTTCGCCATGGCCTTCGCCGAATACGCGGCGCGCCTGGGCTCCCTCATCGAGGCGGTGAACATCCTCGGCTCGCTCTTCTACGGCACCATCCTCGGCATCTTCCTCGTGGCGTTCTATGTGAAGCGGGTGAAGGGGGGCACCGCCTTCTGGGCGGCCCTGGTGGCCGAAGCCGTGGTGCTGCTCTGCTTCGCGTTCACGAAGATCTCCTTCCTCTGGTACAACCTCGTCGGCTGTGTGGCCGTCGTGGGCCTCGCCCTGCTGTTCCAACCCCTGGCGCCCCCGGAGGCGCCCCCCCAGGAGTCCACGCCATGAAGCCCATCGCCCTCCTCCTCGCCGCCGCCACCTTCAGCCTCCAGGCGCAGGCCCCCAATCCAGCCCCCGCCCCCACCTTCGCCCAGAGTTTCAACCGGAACCTCAGCGGGCAGGAAGGGGAGGTGGTCTCCGCCGTGGAAGCCATGCCCGAGGCGAAGTTCGCCTTCGCCCCCAGCCAGGGGGAGTTCAAGGGGGTGAAGACCTTCGCCGAGCAGGCCAAGCACATCGCCTCGGTGAACGTGGTCATCGCCGCGGCCCTCCTTGAGGAGAAGCCCGCCATGGACCCCGGCGGGGAGAACGGCCCCGAGGCCCTCAAGACCAAGGCCGAGATCGTGAAGTACCTGAAGGACTCCTACGCCTATCTCCACAGGGCCATGGATGGCCTCACCGAGGCCAACATCCTGGGTCTCGTGAAGAGCCCCTGGGGGGACAACAAGGGCACGCGCCTGGGCTTCGCCACCATCGCGGTGGGCCATGGGTTTGACCACTATGGCCAGGTGGCGGTGTACCTGCGCATGAACGGCATCGTGCCCCCCGCCAGCCGGCGCTGAGAATTCAGGACTTCCGGGTCCTGGCCCACACCGACGGCAACGGGTGTACCCTTGCCTCCCTTCACCAAGGAGTTTCTGATGCGCACTTTCCCGATGGCCCTCCTCATCGCTGCCGGCCTTTCACTGGCCGCCCAGGCCCCTGCCGCCAAGCCCGCCGCCGAGCCCAGCGTCGGGGCCTCCCTTGATGCCACCTTCATGTGGGTCTCCGGCCAGTTCATCCCCGCCGCGGAAGCGATGCCGGAGGACAAATTCGACTGGGCCCCCTCCACCCAGGGCGAATTCAAGGGCGTGAAGACCTTCGCCCAGCAGGTGAAGCACATTGCCGCCGTGAATTACCTGCTCGGCGCCCACCTCCTCGGGGAGAAGCCCCCCGTGGCCACCGGCAACCCCGAGATGGGCCCCGATGAGATCAAGACCAAGGCCGACATCGTGAAGTACCTCAAGGACTCCTACGCCTACGCCCACAAGGCCGTGCAGAGCATCTCCACCGCCGGCAGCACCAAGGCCCTCAAGAACCCCTTCGGCCAGGGCGACCTCACCCCCGTCGGCATCGCGAACCTGCTTGCCTTCCACGGCATGGACCACTACGGCCAGATGGTGGTGTACCTCCGCATGAACGGCATCGTGCCCCCTGCGAGCCGACCCCGGCCCGCCGCCGCTGCGCACTAACCCGACCGCACCCTGAAGGGGGCGGGGCGCCTGGCGCCCCGCCCCCTTTCCGCGTCGTTCCTGCGCTCAGAGCGTCTTCATGTCCAGCACGAAGCGGTAGCGAACGTCGGACTTCAGCATGCGCTCATAGGCCTCGTTGACCTGCTGCACGGGGATGAGCTCGATCTCGGAGACCACGCCGTGCTCGGCGCAGAAGTCGAGCATCTCCTGGGTCTCCTGGATGCCCCCGATGAGGGAACCCGTGAGCACCTTGCGGCCGCCGATGAGGCTCAGGGCGCCCACCTTGGCGGGTTCGGGGGGCACGCCCACCAGCACCATCACGCCATCCAGGGTGAGGAGGCCCAGGTAGGCGTTGAGGTCGTGGGGCGCGCTGATGGTGTCGATGATCACGTCGAAGTGCCCGGCCAGCCGCTGGAAGGTGGCCTTGTCGGAGGTGAGGCCGAAGCCCGTTGCACCGAGCTTGCGGGCGTCCGCCTCCTTGCCCGCGGAGGTGCTCAGCATGGTCACTTCGGCACCCATGGCGGCGGCGAGCTTCACGGCCATGTGGCCAAGGCCCCCGAGCCCCACCACGCCCACCTTGGTGCCCTTGCCCACCTTCCAGTGGCGCAGGGGGCTGTAGGTGGTGATGCCCGCGCAGAGCAGGGGTGCCGCCGCGGCGAGGTCCAGCTTGGGGCTCACTTTCAGGGTGAAGGCCTCATCCACCACGATGCCGGCGCTGTAGCCACCGTAGGTGGGCGTCGCCTTGTCCATCTCGGTGCTGTTGTAGGACCAGGCGCAGCCGGCCACGCAGAACTGCTCCAGGCCCTTGGCGCAGCTGGGACAGGTGCGGCAGCTGTCGACCATGCAGCCCACGCCCGCGAGATCGCCCACCTTGAGCTTGGTGACCTGCGCGCCCACGTGGGTGACCTTCCCCACGATCTCGTGCCCCGGAACCATGGGGTACATGGAGCGGCCCCACTCATCGCGCACCTGGTGGATGTCGGAGTGGCACACCCCGCAGTAGTGGATGTCGATGACCACGTCCTTGGGACCGGGTTCCCGGCGGGGAACCTCGTGGGCAACAAGGGGGGAGGTGGGGGAGAGGGCGGCAAAGGCTTTGACCGTGGACATGGGGGGCTCCGGAGGACTGATGGTACTCCCAGGTCCGGCTAACCCCCGGTCAGGTCAATTCCTGGACGGGCTCGCCCCCCTGGGGATCCGGTGATCCGGGCCCGGATGGGGGTGCCCTCGATCACATTCAGGACACACCGGTCTTTTGCCTGATGCATCGTTAGGGCATGGAACGTTGGGCCCAAGCTCCCCTCTTCCGCGGCCTCACCAGCGCCTCCCTGGAGCGGCTGGCCGCCATGAAGGAACCCGTCGCGATCAAGCGGAAGGAGATCCTCTACCACCGGGGCGAGGCCTGCAAAGGCTTCTACGTCCTCGTGAAGGGGCGTGTCCGCCTCAGCTACCCCGCCTCCGAGAGCTCCAAGGCCGCCACGCTGCGGCTGGTCTCCCCCGTGCAGACCTTCGGGGAGACGGCCCTCTTCAGCGGCGAGACCTACTTCGCCACCGCCGAGGCCCTGGAGGATTCCAAGCTCTTCTTCTGGCCCATCGAGCCCTTCCTCCAGGCCCTCACCGGGGACATGGAGCTGAACCTGGGCATGCACCACGCCCAGGCCCTCTACATCCGCCAGCTGGCGCAGAAACTCCACCGGGTGGAAGCGGAAGACGCCCAGACCCGACTGATGGAATGGCTCAATGAGCACGCGCGCCCAGGTCTCTCGTTCCGATTGGACATCCCCAAGGGATTGCTTGCGGAGGAACTGGGCATGGCCCGGGAGACCCTCAGCCGCCAGCTGCGCAAGCTGCAGGACCAAGGCCTCCTCAAGATGGAGGGCACCCGCCTGACCATCCTGCAGGCGGGCCTCGCCGCCGGCCGCGGCAGCGCGTAACCCCATGGATCCCCGCGCCGTCTTCCTGGGCCCCCAGGGCCAGAATGCCGACGCGCAGGAGCGGTGGTTCCTGGATGCCCTGCGCGATCACGTGCACTGGCGGCGAAGCTTCCACCCGGGCGATCCCGATGCGGTGGACCCCATCCTCCAGCTGGATCCCGACTTCCGCATGACCCAGGCCCGCACGGAGGCCGCCCTGCGCCGGCTCCTGGCGCGGCTCAAGGGCAGCGCGCCCGTGCACAGCCCCCGCTACCTCGGCCACATGGTGGGCGATACGCTCCTGCCCGCCCAGGTGGGCTACCTGGCCGCCATGCTCTACAACCCCAACAACGTGGCCCAGGAGGCCAGCGCCGTGACCAGCGAGCTGGAGCTGGAGGTGGGGCGCGACCTCTGCGAGCTGCTGGGCTTCGCCCCCGACACCGGCTTCGCCCACATCTGCGGGGGCGGCACCGTGGCCAACCTCGAGGCCCTCTGGATCTACCGGAACCTGGCCCGGCGGGGCGGGGCCACCTTCGGTCGGCTCAGCCTGGATGACCTCCTGGACCTGCCCCCGGCCAGCGGCCCCGAGCCCGACTGGGCCGTGCTCGTGCCCAGCACCGCCCACTACTCCTGGGCCAAGAGCGTGGACCTCCTGGGCCTGCCGCCCCGGGCCCTGGTGAAGGTGGCCGTGGACGCGAGCCTCCGCATGGATGCCATGGACCTCGCCGCGAAGCTCGAGGATCTCGCCCGGGTCGGGCGCCCCGTGCTGGCCTGCGTGGCGGTGGTGGGCACCACCGAAGGGGGCGGCCTCGATCCGCTGCCGGAGATCCTGGCCGTGCGCGAGGCCTTCCGTCAGACCCACGGCGCCACCTTCTTCCTCCACGCCGATGCCGCCTACGGCGGCGTTCCGGAAGCTCATCCCCGATGGCACCGAGGCCCAGCGGGCCGCGCTGGCCGCGCTGTCGGAGGTGGATGGCGCCACGGTGGATCCCCACAAGCTCGGCTACATCCCCTACCCCGCCGGGGCCGTGGCCTTCCGCGACAAGCGCGTGCGCACCGCCGTGGCCAGCCCCGCCGCCTACATCAACGCGGGCAACCCCGATCACCCGGGCACCTACGCCCTGGAGGGCAGCCGGCCGGGCGCGGCCGTGGCCGCCTGCTGGATGGCGCACCGGGCCGTGGGGCTCGATGCCGCCGGCTACGGCCGGATTCTCGGCGAGAGCCTCCGGAGTTCCCGCGGCATGGCCGAGCTGCTGGACGGCCAGACTTTCGGGCGGGCCACGGCGCACCTCCTCGCCCCCCCGGACCTCGATGTGATCCTCTTCGCCTTCACGGAGGGCGGCCCCTGCACCCTGGCGCACCTCAACGACCTCAGCGCGAAGGTGCTCGCCGCCTTCAACCCCGCGGGCCAGGGCCCCTTCGCCTTCACGAGCACCCTGCTCCGGGCCGGCACCCACGGCCCCGGTGTGAAACCCTTCCTCGCCCGCCTCGGCGCCGATCCCGCCACGTGGGAGGGGGACGCCCAGCTGCTGGTGCTGCGCTCCACCATGATGACCCCCTTCGTGGCCGATCCCGACCTGAAGGCCTTCTACCGCGGCGAGCTGGCCGCGGCCCTCGCCAAGGTGCTCGCATGAGCCTCCTCCCCCGCCCCCTGAAGTTCCGCGCCCTCCTGCCCGCCGAGCACGGCACCTGGGCCCTGCTCCTCCTTCCGGTGGGCGTGGGTCTCGCGCTGCGCCCCGGGTGGAGTGGGGGCGCCATCGCCCTGCTCGGCCTTGCCGGCCTCCTCCTCCGGGAACCCCTGGCCCGCTTCCTCGCCGGCGCCCGGGTGCCCTCGGCCGCGGCCCTTCCCGCCCTGGCCGCCGCGCTGTCCGTGGGCTGGCTCTGGGCCCAGTGCGCCTGGATCGCCCTGCCCTGGCTCGCCGGCGCGGGCCTCCTGGCGGGCCTCGCCCTCTCCCGCCCCCGGCGGGCCCAGCGGAGCTGGCTGCCCGAGGCCCTGGGCGCTCTGGCCTTCAGCCTGCTGCTCCCCGCCATGCTCCAGGTGGAGGGGGCCGAGTGGCCCGAGGCCCTGCGCGCCTGGGCGCCCCTGGCCCCCACCCTGCTCGCCAGCCTGGCCTTCGTGCGGCTGCGGCTGAAGGGCCCCCTGGATCGCTCCGACCTCATCCGGGCCCTGGCCTGGCAGGGGCTGGCCCTGGGTGCGGGCTTCCTCCTGCCCTCGCCCGTCTCCAAGATCTGGGCGGTGTGGTGTGTCCTCGGTCTGGCCCGTCCCTTCCTCCACCGGCGCCTCGTGCCCCGGGAGCCGGGTCCCCGCGCCGCCGGCGTGGAGGAGCTTCTGCACCTCACCCTGAGCGGCGTGCTGCTCAGCCTGCTCCGCTAAGGAAGTCCCATGGTCCAGCTCTTCCCCGATTCCACCCGCCTGCCCCTGCTCCAGGGGTGGTTCTCCGAAGGGGATGACCAGCTCACGGAGGCCTTCGCCGCCGCGGGGGGCGCGGGCATCCTCCGTCTGCCCGCCTTCCCGGATCCGGAGGAGCTGCGGGCCCGCATCCGGGCCCTGCACCTCTCCCCGGGTGCCTTGCTGGGCGTGGATGTGCGCGGGCTCCGGGGCCAGCTCCGCGGGGCCCTGGAAGCGGCCCGGGAGGAAGGCGCCTCCTTCCTCGTGCATGGGCCCTCGGTCTCCGAGACCCTGCGCAAGGCCTGGGAGGGATTGGAGCTCCGGCGCTTCGCGGTGGCCTCGGGCGAAGCCGAGGCCCGGCAGGCCTTGGAGGCCCAGCCCGACGCCCTGGTGCTGGAAGGCCTCGGAGCCTGGTTCGACAGCCTGAGGGCCTCCTGCCGCCTGCCCCTCATCGGCAGCCTGGATGCGGCCCTCGAAGATGGCCGGGAGTGGATGAAGCGGGGCCTCGATGGCTTCCGCCTCCGCTCGCCCAAGGCCTTCGCGGAACCCGGCGGCCTCTTCGCGGAGCTGCGCCAGAAGCTGGAGGCCCGCTTCCCCAAGGCCCTGGCCACCGCCCCGGAGCCCCTGCCCCGGCTGCGCATCGGCCGCCTGGACCTGCCCTACCCCATCATCCAGGGCGGCATGGGCGTGGGCGTGTCCTGGTCCCGCCTGGCGGGCGCCGTGGCGGAGACCGGGTGCGTGGGCATCGTGAGCGCCATCGGCACGGCCTATGGCCACCCGGAGGGCGTGACCTTCGCCCAGGGCCGTCCCGTGGGGCCCGGCAACCTCAACCACGGACCCGCCCTGGCGCGCCTCATCCGCGATGCCCGGGACCTCTCCAAGGGCCACGGGGCCGTGGGCATCAACGCCCTGTGCGCCATCGAGGACTATGACCGCGTGGTGCGGGAGGGCGTGGAGGCCGGGGCCCAGCTGGTGATCAGCGGGGCGGGCCTGCCCCTTAAGCTGCCGGAGCTGGCCGGCCCCGACGTGGCCGTGGTGCCCATCGTCTCCTCCGCCCGGGCCCTCAAGCTCCTCTGCAAGACCTGGGAGCGGAAGTACCACCGGCTTCCCGATGCGGTCGTCCTGGAGGGGCCCCTTTCGGGCGGCCACCAGGGCTACACCGTGGAGCAGTGCGCGGACCCCGCCTTCCAGTTGGAGGCGATCCTGCCCGAGGTGCTGGCCGAGCGGGACCTCTGGGGCACCTTCCCCGTGATCGTGGCCGGGGGCATCTGGGATGGCGCCGACATCCGCCGCTTCCTCGCCCTGGGGGCCGGGGGCGTGCAGATGGGCACCCGCTTCATCGGCACCCACGAGTGCGATGCGGACCCCCACTTCAAGGACGTGATCCTCCGGTCCAGGCCCGAGGACATCAGCCTCATCAAGAGCCCCGTGGGCATGCCGGCCCGGGCCGTGCACACCCCGCTGCTGGACCACGTGGCCGATGGTTCCGCCCCGGCCATCAAGTGCATCAGCAACTGCCTCCTGCCCTGCAGCCGCGGGGAGGGGGCCCGGGGGGCCGGCTATTGCATCGCCGACCGCCTGGCCGACGCCCACCGGGGCGACGTCGAAACGGGCCTTTACTTCACTGGTTCCAATGGATGGAAGCTGAAGGAGCTGGTCAGCGTCCGGGAGCTGGTGGAGGAGCTGACCGGGGACTACGGGCTCCAGGCCCGGGGCTGAGACCGGGGCCAAAACCCCACCAACGGATCCGGGACTCCGCTACGCTGTGTTCCAGCTGTGCAGCGCTCCCCCCGGAGCACTGTCCCATTCAGGCCCATGGCCTCCCTGGAACCGGACCCTCCATGATCTTCTCCTCCGCCTCCGCCTACGCCCTCCGCGCCCTGGCCGCCCTGCCGGAGGACGGGACCTACGTCATGGCCAAGGACCTCGCCGAGCAGCTCGGGCTGCCCGGCCCCTACCTCGCCAAGGTCCTCCAGGGCCTCGTGCAGGGCGGCATGCTGGAGAGCGTGCGCGGGCCCAAGGGGGGCTTCCGCCTGGCCCGGCCCACCCACAAGATCACCGTGGAGGAGGTGGTCCACGTCCTGGATGGCGAGGACACCTTCAAGGCCTGCGTCATGGGCTTCCCCGAGTGCTCCAATGAACAGCCCTGCCCCATGCACGACGCCTGGACGGCGGTGAAGGAGCAGATGGCCAACTCCATGACCAACGCCACCATCCGGGACCTGCAGCTGGTCACGCTCCGCCGGGGCTTCGCCGTGAACCCGGGGGTGGCCGGCCTCAAGGGCCCCCACAAGGCGTGATCTCGGGCACATTTCGCGTCATTCATAAAGACTGTTGCGTCTGGAATTAATAAGCGGATCCTGTGACTCTGGATCCCAGATGCGACGCGACGGCCTCCTCTCCCGGTTGGACCTGCAGCCCCGGCCGCTGCTCAGGGCCCTGCTCACCCTGATGCTGGTGGTGGCCGCGGTGGCCGCCGGCAGCCGCGGCGGCCGCTGGCTGGATCCGGCCCTCCTGGGCTACCTCCTGTCGGCCCTCTTCGCCATCTTCGGCATCGCCTACCGCTACTGGTCCTGGGTGGAGCGACCGGCCACCGCCATGTACTTCCGCCACAGCGTGGCCCGGCTCCTGACCCCGAAAGGGATCCTCGCGATCCCCAGGCTCGTGCTCCTGGCCCTGGACCAGCTCTTCCTCCAGCGCTTCATCGAGCGGCGCTCCCTCAAGCGCTGGGGGGCCCACGCCCTGATCGCCTGGGGCTGCCTGCTGGGCTTCGCCGTGACCTTCCCCCTCGTCTTCGGCTGGGTGCGCTTCACCTCCTTCGGCCTCGACGTCTCGCGATACCAGGCCTGGGTCTTCGGCTTCCCCGCCGGGGACTTCCCCCTGGATTCGCCCGTGGCCTGGTTCACCTTCCACGTGCTGGACGTGGCCGCCTTCATGGTCATCGCCGGCTGCGTGCTCGCCTTCATCCGCCGCCGCCAGGACGAGGGCGACATGGCCACCCAGCGCTTCGACCTGGACATCGCCCCCCTCCTGCTCCTCCTCGCCGTGAGCCTCACGGGCCTCATGCTCACGGCCTCCGAGAAGTTCCTCCACGGCCGCAACTTCGGGACCCTCGCCTACCTCCACCAGCTCACGGTGATCCTGCTGCTGCTCAGCCTCCCCTTCGGCAAGCTCTTCCACATCGTGCAGCGCCCGGCCCAGCTGGGCGTGAGCTTCTACAAGGCGGACGGCGAGGCCGAGGGGCGCCTGCCCTGCAAGGCCTGCGGGGATCCCTTCATCCGCGCCAACCAGCGCCGGGACCTGGAAGCCCTCTTCACCCGCCTGGACCTGGACGCCGCCCGCCACTCGCCGACGGTCCACCACCTGGACCTCTGCCCCAAGTGCAAGCGGCGCCTCATGGCGAAGGCGCAGAGCGCGCGCCTGGGCGGCGCCTTCGATCCCTTCCACGACGCCCCCGAGATGGTCCTCCCCATCGACGATCCCACCACGATGAGGCCCTGAGATGGCGCGCACCCCCCTCACGCTCGACGCCCTGCGGACCACCTACGGCCCCCACCTCAACCTGGCCCCCCCGGGCGGCTGGGATGCGGATCCCGAGCCCGACAAGCTCGTGAAGACCCACTGCTGCTTCTGCGGCCAGCAGTGCGGCATCCAGCCCAAGGGGGTGAAGCGCTACCTCCAGGGCAATCACCCCGACCGCCTCACCAGGGCCCTCGTGCGCACCGAGCAGGGCTTCCAGGAGACCGCCTGGGACGCGGCCATGGACCGCGTCGTGAAGGGCATCCAGGACGTGCAGACGAAGTACGGCAAGGACGCCTTCGCCGTGCTCTCGGGCGTCTCCATGTCCAACGAGAAGAGCTACCTCACGGGCAAGTTCGCGCGCCTCGCCCTGGGCACCCGGAACCTCGACTACAACGGGCGCCTCTGCATGGTGAGCGCCGGCACCGCGAACAAGAAGACCTTCGGCATCGACCGCGCCGGCAACAGCTGGGCCGACATCGAGGGCGCTGAGGTGATCTGGGTGCAGGGCTCCAACATCGCCGAGTGCAGCCCCATCACCACCGACTACATCTGGCGGGCCCGGGATCGCGGCGCCAAGCTCATCATGGTCGATCCCCGCATCACGCCCCTGGGCCGCACGGCGGACCTGATGCTGCCCCTGAAACCGGGCTCCGACCTCGCCCTCACCAACTGCGTGCTGCACCTCCTCAACAAGTGGGGCCTGGTGGACCACGCCTACCTCTCGGCCCACACCACGGGCTTCGAGGCCGCCCTGGAGGCGGTGAAGGACTGCACGCCGGAATGGGCCAGCGCCCTCACGGGCCTGCCCGTGGAGGCCATCGAGAAGGCCGCGCGGATGTGGGGCGAGGCGAAGACGAGCTTCCTCCTCCACGCCCGCGGCATCGAGCACCAGAGCAAAGGTGTGGAGAACTGCCTCTCCGCCCAGAACATCGTGCTGGCCACGGGCCGCCTCGGAAAGCCCTCCTGCGGCTACGCCACCATCACGGGCCAGGGCAACGGCCAGGGCGGCCGCGAGCAGGGCCACAAGTGCGACCAGCTCCCCGGCAACCGCGACATCGAGAACCCCGAGCACCGGGCCCACGTCTGCCAGGTGTGGGGCTGCACGGACGAGGAGCTGCCCCGCAAGGGCCTCAGCGCCCAGGAGATCATGAACGCCATCCACGCGGGCGAGATCAAGGGCCTCCTCCTGCTCTGCTTCAACCCCCTCGTGAGCCTGCCGGACACGGAGTTCACCCGGGCAGCGCTCTCCAAGCTCGAGTTCTTCGTCTGCCTGGACTTCTTCCTCAGTGAGAGCGCCCAGCACGCGGACGTGGTGCTGCCCTCCGCCCTGCACGAGGAGGATGAGGGCACCTCCACCTCCGCCGAGGGCCGCGTCATCAAGCTCAACAAGGCCGTGGACCCCCCGGGCGACGCGCGCCCCGACTGGGCCATCCAGCTGGAGATCGCCCGGCGCCTGGGCCGGGGGAAGTTCTTCGATCACCTCAAGGGACCCGAGGACATCTTCAACGAGCTGCGCAGGGCCAGCAGCGGCGGCACCGCGGACTACGCCGGCATCACCTGGCAGCGGGTGGTGGACGAGAAGGGGGTCTTCTGGCCCTGCCCCACGGAAGGCCACCCGGGGACTCCGCGCCTCTTCGAGGGCGGGAAGTTCTACCACGCGGACGGCAAGGCCCACCTCCAGGCCACACCCTGGCGCCCGGCCATGGAGGTGGTGGATGCGGACTACCCCGTGTGGCTCACCACCGGTCGCACGGTCTTCCACTTCCTCAGCGGCACCCAGACCCGGCGCATCGGCTTCCTCGTGGAGCAGTGCCCCCACCCCTACCTGGAGATCCACCCCAAGCTCGCCGAGCGCTTTGGGATCGCCGAGGGCGACGCCGTGGAGATCACCAGCCGGCGCGGCGCCCTGGTGCTGCCCGCCAAGGTCGTGAAGACCATCCGGCCCGACACCGTCTTCATCCCGTATCACTGGGCCGGCGAGCTCTCCGCCAACCGCCTCACGGCCCGGCACCTGGATCCGCAGAGCAAGATCCCCGAGTTCAAGGTGAGCGCCTGCCGGCTCCGGAAGACGACGAAGGACCGCCTCAGCCCTGAGCTCGCGGAGCTCCAACGCATGGCCCACGAGGCCCGCACCAACCAACCCGTGCTGCCCGAGCGAGTGTTCTGATGGCCCCCGACGCGTACGGCTTCTTCCCGGAATCGCCTTCGGCGATTCGCGAGACACAGTCTCCCGCCACCAATTTTGACGAATGGGGCTTCTTCATCGATCCGCAGCGCTGCATCGGCTGCAAGTCCTGCGTGGGGGCCTGTGCCGAGTGCGGCACCCACAAGGGCCGGCCCATGATCCACCTCGACGAGATGGACCGCCTCAACTCCACCCAGACGGCCCCCACGGTGTGCATGCACTGCGAGGATCCCATCTGCGCCCAGGTCTGCCCCGCCGACGCCATCAAGCGCAGCGAGGACGGCGTCGTTCACAGCTCCCAGAAACCGCGCTGCATCGGCTGCCAGAACTGCGAGCTGAGCTGCCCCTTCGGCGTGCCCATCGTCTTCTCGGGCCTGGAGCAGATGCTCAAATGCGACCTCTGCTACGACCGGACCAGTGAGGGCCACAAGCCCATGTGCGCCACCGTGTGCCCCAGCCAGGCCCTCCTCTACGTCCCCAAGCACGAGATCAGCGCCATGAGGCAGAACAAGCCCGTGCGCGAGTTCACCGTGGGTGCCCTCAAGGTGAAGACCCGCAACGCGCTCATGGTGCCCGACCCCGACAAGCCCCTGCACCTGGACGCGGCCCTGCTCCTGGCCGAAGGGGGGTGGTGAGATGTCCAAGTCCTTCTGGCGCCGCGCCTTCCCCCTGGATCTCCACGAGGAGAGCCGATACTCCCGCCGGGAGTTCGCGCGCTTCCTCGCCGTGGTGAGCGCCGGCTTCACCGCCGGCATCGGCTACCTCTGGGCCCGCAAGCGCCCCCTCGAAGGGGCCCCCGGGGAAGGCGCCCATCCCGTTCCGGTGCCCCTGGAGGGCGCCGCGGCCCTGAAGCCCGGCGAGAGCCGGCTCTTCACCTTCCGGGATGCGGACGACCGCTGCATCCTCCTCCGGACCCCCGAAGGGCAGCTGAAGGCCTATCGCCAGACCTGCACCCACCTGGGCTGCGCCGTCCGCTTCGACGGCAAGCGCCTGGAGTGCCCCTGCCACCTCGGATACTTCGAGCCGGACCGGGGCTTCCCGGTGCAGGGCCCGCCCACCCGCCCCCTGGCCGGCATCGCCCTGCAGGTGGATGCGGAGGGCCGGGTGCATGCCGTGGGGGACCTGCCCAAGCCCACGGAACCCGGCACGGGCGCCGGCGGGAAGGAGGCCTGATGCGCAAGCTCCCCCGGAAGGCCCACCTGAGCGACGCCGCCCTGGCGACCTCCCTCATCATCCTGGCGATCCAGCTGTACCTCTTCGAGACGGTGCTGGGCGCCGTCCTCGACGGCTACCGGGCCATCCTGCCCGGCAGCTTCTTCGTCTCCCTCACCCTCACGGCCGTGGCGCTGTTCCTCGCCTTCAAGGCCCCGGACCTGGACCAGGACTGAGGCCCGCCGACCCCTCAGTTCCTTTCCGGGGCCGGCGCATCCATGGCCTCCCGCAGGTAGAGGAGGTTGCCCGCCAGCCACATCAGGACGCCTCCACCCATGAGGAGCGCCGCGGCCCAGCCCAGGGACCCGGTGCGGGTGAAGGTCTCCATGAGCTCCGCCTCCGGGGGCAACGTGAAGGTGGCCCGGCAATAGCAGCCGATGCCCACCATGGTGGCGAACCAGCCCCACAGGATCATCAGGCGCCCCCGCTCGCCCCGGGCGAGGGCGGGGCGGACGGACGGTGCGGGCACGGCGGCCGTTCGGGGGAGGGGGTGGGTCGAGGCGTGGGGCATGTCGGTCTCCTCAGGAGGATGCGGGACGGGCCAGCCCGGCCGTGCCCTTGGAGGTCCGCGCCGGGACCGCCGCCAGGACCCCGAGGAGGGACCGGACGAGGGACAGGGCGAGGCCCAGGAAGGTGAGCAGCCAGGCGGTGAGCGCCGCCACGATGGACAGGCGGGGGAGGGCCACCAGGAAGGGGAGGCCCAGCACCTCGGACAACCGGTAGGTGGCGGAGGTGTACATCGCGAGGGGGAAGACGGCCCCCCAGTAGAGCGGATCGTAGATGAGCGCCACCCGGCGGGTGACGTGGCGCCAAACCCCCAGGATGAGCAGCATGGGGATCCACCAGGTGGCGGTGGCCCAGTAGAGGAGCGTGAGGCCCTTGAGGAAGGGCAGCAGCGAACTGAGGAGGGACGAGCCCGGCGCGGCCTTCACCAGCAACGTGCCCGCCAGGGTGGAGATGGCCATGGCGCCCATGTTGATCCAATAGGGCGGCATCAGATCCGAGGGCAGGAAGCGGAGGAAGGTGTAGCGGTAGAAGATCAGGCTGATCATCCAGATGTAGAGCATCCCCCCGCAGAGCCAGAAGCTGAGCAGGAGGAAGGCCGTGGCATCGGGGGTCCAGCCCGGTGCCGGTGGCACGAGGCTGCCGAGCATGGCCAGGGACTGGGTGGCCACCACGGCGGTGAGCCACCCGCCGTTGATGCCATCCTCCAGGGAGGGCTTCCGTTCCTTCACGGTGAGGCCCGAGAAGATCGAGTACATGCAGATGAGCCACAGGACCAGGGCCACCCACCAGAGGCCCCTGGCGACAACGGCCGCCTGCCGGAGCACCACGAACTGGACCCCGACGACGCAGGTGGCCGCCACGATGGTGAAGTAGCCGGGGCCCCGCTGGTGATCCTGGCCATCCGCGAGGAATCGCCCCGGGAAACGCACCAGGCGCGCCAAGGTGGCCAGCCAGAGCAGGGCGTAGGCGACGAGGTTGAGCCAGAAGAGGAGTTCGGCCAGGAGGCGAACCCCCAGGAGACGGCAGGCCACGTCCAGCACCCCCGTGGCCATCACCATGGCGAAGTAGGCGGGGTGGAGGTCCGCGATCCCCGCCCCCAGCGCGGCGCGGATGGCCGGGGGGTACACGCCCGCCTCCCCCTGCGATCGGTCCCTTCCGGCCATGGCGGAACTCCCCGGCGGCCTCCGGACCGCCCAGGTCCCAAGGTGGCGCCGCGCCCCGCCGCACGTCAGCGGTGGTCGGCCCACAGCCCCCCGGGAATCTCCGGAAGGGCGCCCGTCGTCGTCCGTCCTACGGCCCCACCTCCACGAGCCCCTGACGGATGGCGTACTGCATCAGCTCCGCGTTGGAGCCCATCTCCATCTTCTCGAGGATGCGGGTGCGGTAGGTGCTCACGGTCTTCACCGAGAGGCCCAGCTCCTCCGCGATCTCCGTCACCCCCCTGGCGGCGGCGATGCGGCGGAACACCTCGAACTCCCGGGCGGACAGGCGCTCATGGGGCGCCCGGTCCCGGTCCAGGGCCACCTGGGCCGCCAACTGCTCCGCCAGGGAGGCGCTCACGTAGCGCCGTCCCCCGAGCACGGTACGGAGGGCGAGGATCAGCTCCTCCGCGGCCCGCTCCTTCGTGAGGTAGCCGGCGGCCCCGGCCTTCAGCGCGCGCACCGCGAACTGCTGCTCCCCGAACATGCTGAGCATGAGCACCGGCAGGCGGGGATGGAGGGCCTTGATCTCCGGGAGGGCGTCCAGTCCGCTGCGTCCGGGCAGGGAGACATCCAGGAGCACCAGGTCCCAGGGCCCTTCCCGGAGCAGGGCCAGGGCCTCCTCCGCGTGGCCGGCCTCCCCCACCCCGAGGCCGGGGAACTCATCCTCCAGGATGCGGCGGAGTCCGGACCGGAGGATGGTGTGATCGTCCACCAGCAGGATGCGCATGATCAGTCCCCCCTTCCCGCCCGGGGCACCCGGGCCACGACGCGGGTGCCCCGCGGGCCGCTCTCCACCGCCAGGTCCCCGCCCACGAGCCGGATGCGCTCCCGCATGCCCAGGAGGCCCAGGGACTCCTTCCCGTCCTGGACCGGGAAGCCCACGCCGTCATCCTGGATCGTCAGGACGAGGTCCCCGCCCTCCGTCCCCAGGCCGATCTGGACGAGGTGGGCCCGGGCATGGCGGGCCGCGTTGGTCAGGGCCTCCTGGGTCACCCGGAAGAGGGCCGTGGCCGTGCCGGACTCCAGGTCCGGAGTGGGATCGGCGCCCTCCCAGAGGCAGGGAACCTCGGTGCGTCGCTCGAACTCCCGGGCCAGCCACTCGAGGGCCGGGCCGAGGCCCAGCCGGTCCAGCACGCTGGGGCGCAGCTCCGAGGCGATGCGGCGCACCGATTCGACGCACTCGTCGAGGTGGGCCGCCATCTGACCCAGGGCCTCCCCCACGGGCCCCTCCGCCGTGGGCGGGCAGGCCTGCCCGAGCTGCCGGCGGATCCGACTGAGGTCCAACTTGAGGGCGGTCAATTCCTGCCCCAGCTGGTCGTGGAGTTCCCGGGAGATCCGGGCACCCTCCTCCTCCCGGGCGGCCTGGAGCCGATGGGAGAGCGCCCGCAGCTGGTCCCGGGCGTCGAGCGCCTCCTGGTGGCGCTGGATCAGGGCGTCGGCCATCCCGTTGAAGGCGAGCGCCAGGTCCTGGAACTCCCCTGGCGCGGCCGACACCGGGGCCCGGACCGACATGTCGCCGGCGCCGAAGAGGCGCGTGGCCCGGGCCAGCTGCCGGACGTCCCGGAGCACGGAAAGGTCCGCCGCGGCGATGGAGGAGGCCACCGCCAGGAGGGTGAGGGCCGCGAGGGCGATCGCCGCCCGGGTGAAGGCGCGGTTCGCCTGGCCCACCACTTCGCCTTCGGGCACCCCCACGGCCACGTGGAGGTCCGGCACCCCTTCGAGGGGGGCGGCCGCGAAGAGGCGGCGCTGGCCATCCTGACCTTTCCGGAGGTCCAGTCCCCGCCCCCGCTCCAGCAGCCCCCGCAGGTCCGGCAGGAAGTCCCCCGCCGCGGCCACCCGGGGGCCCTCCCCCTCGGAGCTGGCCAGCACACGCCCCTCCCCATCCGCCAGCAGGAGCGCGAAGCGGGGGGGCAGATGGGCCTGGCGCGCCAACTGGTCCAGCCAGGCCAGGTCCAGCGCCGCGAAGAGCACGCCTTCGACCTTCGCCCCCGGGCCCCGGAGGGCATGGGCCAGGAGGAGCACGGGACGCTGGACGATGGGGCCCACCTGGTAGCGCCCGAACACGGTCCCCTCCGCGTGGAGGGCCCCCCGGAAGGCCGGGTTGTCCCGCATGTCCACGGGGTGGGCCGGGGGAACGACGCTGGAACGCAGCCCGCCCTCCGGGGTGAGCACTCCGAGGTTCGCGCACTGGGGGAACCCGCTCAGCATGGCGGGCAACATCCGCTCCAGGGTCCCGAAGGCCGCCTCCCCGCCCCGGAAGTCCTGGCCCAGGCGGTGGAGGAGGCGCTCCGCCCCGATCACCTGGTGGGCGTGCTCCCGGGAGGCCAGGTCCACCACATAGCGGACTTCACGCTCCGCTTGGCGCAGGGCCGCCCCCCGCGCCTGGGCCGCCACCACGAGCACGAAGAGGAAGGCCGGCAGGGTGGCGAGGCAGGCCAGGAGCACCAACCGCCCCCGCACGGTCCGGAAGGCGGTCGCAGAGGGCCAGCGCGGCATATGCACCGGATCACCATGACAGGCCCGCCCCTTGGGCCCAAACTTGTAGGACAAACCCTGACGTGATGACCGTCAAACCTTCCCCCCTGTGACTTGTATCTAATTCGGACTAACTCATCCTTATTTTAGTCAGGGCCCCGGTGACGACGGGTGGCCCCTGCGAACCGGATCCCGGACCGTCCCAAGAGGCCCCCATGTCCTTCCTCGCCACCTTCAAGGAGTTCCGCAAGTCGGGCCACATGCCGACGCTACTGACCTCCTTCCTCTACTTCGACTTCTGCTTCGCCATCTGGGTGCTGAACGGGGCCATGGCCCTCTTCATCGCCGAGCAGTTCCACCTGACGGCGGCCCAGAAGGGCTTCATGGTGGCCGTGCCCGTGTGGGCCGGCGCCCTGATGCGCTTCCCCCTCGGCATCCTCTCCCAGTACATCGGACGCAAGAATGCGGCCCTCCTGGAGATGGGCATCATCCTCTGCTGCCTCCTCTTCGGCTGGCAGTTCGTCTCCACCTACAACCACATGCTGGGCATGGGCGTGGCGCTGGGCGTGGCGGGGGCCTCCTTCGGGGTCGCCCTCAGCCTCGGCTCCGGCTCCTTCCCCGCCAAGTTCAAAGGTCTGGCCATGGGCATCGCCGGCGCCGGCAACAGTGGCACGGTGCTGGCCCTCCTCCTGGCGCCCCCCATGGCCAAGGTCTACGGCTGGAAGATGGTCTACGGCTGGGCCATGATCCCCATGGGCCTCGCCTTCCTCCTCCTGCTGATCTTCGCCAAGGAGCCCGAGGACCGCGATCCCAAGAAGAAGGTGGGCGACTACCTCAAGATCCTCTGGAACCGCGACGCCTGGATCTTCAACCTCATCTATTCGGTGACCTTCGGGGGCTTCATCGGCCTCAGCAGCTTCCTGCCTGTCTTCTTCGGCGATCAGTACGGCATCCCCAAGGCCTCCGTGGGCAAGTACTCCGCCGTCATCGTCATCGTGGCCTCCGTCCTGAGGGTGGCCGGCGGCTGGCTCTCGGACCACCTGGGCGGCATCCGCCTGCTCTACTGGCTCTGCGGGGCCGTGCTCGTGACCGTGGGCCTGGCCGCCACCCTGCCCGCCAACCCCCTCATCACCGTCGCCATCCTCGTCGTGACCTTCGCGGCGATGGGCGCCGGCAACGGGGCCGTCTTCCAGTTGGTGCCCCTCCGCTTCCGGGGGGACACCGCGGTGGCCTCCAGCCTCATCGGCGAGATCGGCGCCCTGGCGGGCGGTTTCCTCCCCTACTTCATGGGCCTGGGCAAGCAGCACACCGGCTCCTTCGGCCCCGGCTTCCTCTCCGGGGTGGCCCTCACCGCCGCCGCCCTCCTGGCCCTGGCCTTGGTGGACCGCCGCTGGACCTCGTCCTGGGTGGGTGCCCACGGCAAGGCCCTGGAGTCCTTCGGGACGGAACGCCGCCATGCGGTGGCCGCGGACCTCGACTGAACCGAACCCTAGCCACCCCACCCCCCCGACCGAAAGGTCCTCCACCCTCGCCCCGGAGCACCCATGACCTGGCTCACCCGTTGGGAACCTGAAGATCCCGCCTTTTGGGAGTCCGAAGGCAAGTCCCGCGCCTGGCTCACCCTGGCCCTCACCACCTTCTCCCTGGTGGCCTCCTTCGCCACCTGGTTCGTGTTCAGCGCCGTGGCCGTGCGCCTGCCCAACATCGGGTTCAAGTTCACCACCGCGCAGCTCTTCTGGCTGGCCGCCATGCCCGGGCTCTCGGCGGGCCTCCTGCGCCTCATCCACTCCTTCCTCATCCCCATCTACGGGACGCGGCTGACCCTGAGCGTGGCCACCTTCCTCAAGATCTTCCCCATGCTCTGGCTGGGCTTCGCCGTCCAGAACCCCGCGACCCCCTTCGGCACCTTCCTCATCATCGCCTTCCTCTGCGGCATGGGCGGCGGTGACTTCTCCAGCTACATGCCCTCCACCTCCATGTTCTTCCCCAAGCGCCTCCAGGGCACCGCCATGGGCCTGCAGGCGGGCATCGGCAACCTGGGCGTGAGCATCGTGCAGTTCGTGACCCCCTGGATCGTGACCTTCCCCCTGATCAGCGCCTTCGGGCCCTCCCAGACCTTCACCAAGGGAGCCGTGCAGAAGGCCATGTGGATCCAGAACGCCGCCTTCTGGTACGTGCCCTACCTCGTGCTCGCCGGCGTGCTCTGCAGCCTCTTCCTCCGCAGCATCCCCGGCAAGCGGCCCGCCGTGGGGGAGATGGTGAAGAACATGACGGACAACAAGCACGCCTGGTTCTGCGTGATCACCTACGTCATGACCTTCGGCAGCTTCTCCGGTCTGGCCGCCGCCTTCCCGCTGATGATCAAGTCCATCTACGGGGCCTTCCCCGGCGCCCCGGATCCGCTCAAGTACGCCTTCCTCGGGCCGCTCGTGGGCTCCGCCGTGCGCTTCGTGGGCGGCCCCCTGGCCGACCGCTTCGGCGGCAGCGTGTGGACCCAGCTCTCGGGCCTGGGACTCATCACCGGCTGCCTGGCCCTGATCTTCGGGGGCTACCTCACCCCCACCAGCCTGGCCCAGTTCAACGGCTTCCTCTGGATCATGCTCTTCATGTTCCTCATGGCCGGCATCGGGAACTTCGCCACCTTCCGGCAGTACCCCATCATCTTCGCCTTCAACCCCCGTCAGGGAGCCCAGATCCTGGGCTGGACCGGCGCCTGGGCCGCCTTCGGGCCCTTCATCTTCAGCACCCTCATGAACGCCAGCAACGCCGCCACCGGCAATGTGAAGGCCTTCTTCTGGGGCGCCCTGGCCTTCTACGCCGTCGCCACCTGGATCAACTACTGGTACTACACCCGCCGCAGCGGGGAGCGCTACGACTTCGGCACCTGGAAGGGCACCTGGTGGGACAAGGCCAAGGCCACCTGGCCCGCCTGATCCGCCCCACCCAAGTCACGCTCGGCCCCACTTGCCCCTGGCAACGATGGGCTTCAGGAATTAGGCTGGATCAAATGTCGTTGGGCCTCCGGGCCCCGACGTTGGGGGGGAGGGCCCGGGGGGGAAACCTTGGCCCTCCTTTTTGATCCCCCGACATGAAAAGGCCCGGCAAGCGCCGGGCCTTTCCTGGTTCAGGGCCGATCACTTGGCCTTGTAGTCCTTCAGCCAGGCCACGTCCACCTCGGCGGCCTTGCGCTTGGCCTTCTCGGCCATGAGGAACTTGCCCATGTCGGCGAATTCCATCTTGTCGCCCTTCTTGGGCATCTTGTCCACGTGGCAGGACTGGCAGTTCTTCACATCCGCGAAGCCGGCGCCCTGGGCCTTCTTCATGAGGGGCATGGTGGCGGACAGGGGGGCGACGATCCCGAGGATCGCGAGCATCAGGAGGGACTTGCGGGCCATGGGGCCTCCTTAGGAAAGGGTTCCTGCACAGAATGATCGGGCGGCCCCCATTCTGCCGTGATGGCTATCACCAGGAAGACATTTTTTATTTCATTCACAAGCACTTAGAAATAAAGACTTAACCATCAGGTTTGACCCCGGCCTCCCCCGAACCTCCCATCTCGAAGCTCCGGCGCGGATCCGATAGGATGGGTGAGGGCCCCTGAAGAATTTCGGACCCATGTGACCCGAATCAATGCCACCACCTTTCCAGGAGTGCAGGCTAATGGGGTGCAAGACGATACCCCCCGGAGGCCCGCAATGAGTGTGACGCGCAGCTCCAAAGCCAACCCCGCCACGGATCCCCGCTTCTGGGAGACCTGTGCGGAACTGCGCCAGATCCTGCATCAGCTGGGCTCCACCCTGGGTCCCTCCGCCAAGTCCGCCCTGGCCCGCATCGCCGAGCTCCACCAGCACGTGGAGCAGGATGCCGCCCGGCGCAGCACCGGCGAGTGACCTGACCCCCCACGCGAAGAGGGCCCCCACCGGGGCCCTCTTCGCGTCCAGGCTCCCTACTTGTCGTGCAGCCAGCCCCAGGCGGCCACGGTGGCGGGAAGCCCCAGGGTGCCCGCGGCCAGGGCCACCACCTGCTCCAGCTCCGCATCCGAGAAGCCCATGGCCCGGGCCTTCCGCACGCTGCTGTGCACCGCCCCGGAGCGCTGGGCCCCCACGGCGATGGCCAGCTTGATCAGACGGATCGTCCGGGCATCCAGGGGCCCCTGGGCCCCGGCTTCATGGATGGCCTCCCAGGCTTCGCCCAGCTTGGGGAACCGGGCGACGAAGGCCGTGTACTGGTTGGGAGGTTCAGGCAGTTGGCTCATGGTCACTCCGAGCGTCATTCTCGCTGGAAAAAGGGGCCCTGTGGGCCCCTTTGCCTCCAGGGTCCCTTAGATCAGGCCTCGTCGGTGAGGGCCTTGGCCGCCTTCTTGAACTCCCCGATGCCCTGGCCGAGGCTCCGGCCCAGCTGGGGCAGGCGGGAGGGGCCGAAGAAGAGCAGGAGGACGGCGCCGATGAGGAGCAGTTCCGTGATGCCGAGGTTACCCATGGGCGTTCCTTTCCAAGGTCAGTGGCCCGCCCCGGGGGTGCGGAGGTGCTCCAGCACCTCCTGCTCCTCGAGGGTGTCGAAATGCAGGCGGAACTCCCCCAGGGCGTTGAGGAGGTCTTCATGGCTTCCGGGGCCCCAGTCGTTGCGGCCCACGAGGCGCTCGAGGCTCAGGAGGTAGTCCCGGTGGGCCTTCTCATGGCTCCGGGGCACGGGGTGCCCCGCCTTGGCCATGGCCGACTCCTCGGTGTCGATGTGTTCCTTCAGGCCGAGGGTGAAGGCACGGAAGCGGGTGCCGATCTCGCCTTCATGGCCGGGGCGGAAGCCCTCGATGAGCGAGAACAGGTGGTTCACCTGATCATGGAGGGCCTTGTGCTGGTCATCGATCAGGGCCGCGCCGGTGGAATAGGCGTCGTTCCAGGTGGTCGGCCGGCTGCGGGTCAGGCGCGACCACACGGCCAGGTGCCCGAAGCCCAGGGTCAGGAGGATCCCGCCCACCTCGGCCAGGCCGAAGCTGGGGGGGGCGCCCTTGGTGAGGGGCGGGAACACCATCAGGTAGAGGTCCAGCCAGTGGCCCGCCAGGAGGATCACGGCGGCCCAGATGAGCACGGTCTCATCCTGCTTCGCCCGCTTCTGGATGAGGAGGAAGAAGGGCGCGATGAAGTTCAGCACCAGGTTCAGGTAGAACAGCGGAGCCCAGGGACCGAAGACCAGGGTCTTCACGGGGCCCACTTCTTCGGGGATGTTCGAGTACCAGATCAGCATGAACTGGCTGAGCCAGATGTAGGCCCAGAAGCAGCTGAAGGCGAAGAGCAGCTTGCCCAGGTCGTGGTTGCGGGCGTGGACCACGCCCCGCACGAGGCCGAAGTTCCGCAGGGCGATGGCGCTCAGGGTTAGCAGCGCGATGCCCTGCACGAACATCCCGGCGAACCCGTAGATGCCGAAGATGGTGCTGTACCACAGGGGCTGCACGCTCATGATCCAGTCGAAGCTGGCCAGGGCGAAGGTGGCGGCGAACACGGCGATGAAGGGGGCCGCGAGCTTGTGCCGCTTCAGGAGGGCCTGGCCCACCCCGATCCAGAGGGCGAAGAAGATCGCCACCCGCAGGAAGAAGAAGGGGGGGTTCAGCCAGGCCTGGCGACCGTGGATGTGGTGGTTGTGGGCGAACTCCGGCATGGCCCAGGGATAGATCTGGGCCGCGCCGAACCAGAGGCTCAGCATCAGGAGGCCGGCGAAGGGCAGCACCCGCGGCATGGCGTGGAGGGGCGCCAGGATGGGGTCGCTCCAGCGGGCGGAGGTGAGCACCTGGACCGCCAGGAAGAAGAGGGCGCCGAGCCCGACGCCGGTGAGGTTGTAGCCGGCGATGAGGACGTTGCCCCAGAGGTGCTTCCCGTTCCCCCAGCCGCCCAGGATCAGGCAGAGGAGTCCCAGGGCCACCAGGCCGAGGGCCGACTTCTGGAGGGTGCGACCCAGCTTCCGGAGCCCGGGGATGGGGCTCAGGTCGGGCATCACTTCGTGGGCATCCATGGAATGGCTCATGGCTTGGCTCCGGGGGTGGGGGCGGGGGCCTTCCCGGCCTTGGCGGCCTCGGCGGCGGCCTTCGCAGCCTCAGCGGCCGCGATGGCGGCGGCGCGGGCGGCTTCGGCAGCGGCCTTGGCGGCTTCGGCCTCCTTCTGGAGGGTGCGGAGGTGCATCACGGCCCGCCAGCGGTCCTCACGGCTCAATTGCTCCGCGAAGCCCTTCATGATCTTTTCCGGGCCGCCAAAGGTGGCCACGTGGAAGAGCTGGCCATCGCCGTAGGCCTGGTACTTGGGGATGAGGAGGTTCGGGGGGTTGGGGAACTTGCCGATCACGGCGCCGTCGCCCTTGCCCAGGAACCCGTGGCAGGTCGCGCAGACGCGATCCCACACCACCTTGCCGCGGGCCGCGTTGGCGGGCGTGGCCTCCAGGGGGTTCTTGAGCTCGGCGCCAGCACGGGCCGCCTCCTCCTTGCCGGGTTCGAAGCCCAGGGGGGTCAGCCCGCGGGGCATGGTGCCCTGCGGAGGCGGCTGCAGCACCTGCCCCCGGGCCAGCACGGGATGGGGATCGAAGGCCTGAACCGCGGTGTGCTCCAGCATGCCCGCATCGAACTGCTTCACCCGCTTGGTGAGGTCGCGGTTGAAGGAGAGGCCGACCCCGAGCATCACCAGGGGTGGTAGGAAGGCCGCCGCGAGGACGGCCACGGAACCCACGGGCCGATCCAGGAACTTGGGGTTCGGCAGGTCATGGAAGTGCCGTTCCAGCACCAAGGGATGAAAGGGGGCGAGGCCCGCCTTCACCTGGTCCATGGTGCCCTCGCGGCCGAACTCGGCCACGAGCCAGAACATGTCGTCGTTCACCCCGGGCAGCAGGTCCTTGGGATAGATGCGAGGACGCAGGCCGCTGATGGCCAGGAAGGTGAACACGGTGCCCAGGGCCGCGAAGAGCACCGTGAGCTCGAAGGTGACGGGCACGAAGGCGGGCACCGAGAGCAGGGGCTTGCCGCCCACGATGAGCGGGTAGTCCACCACGCTCGTCCAGACCTGGAGGGCGATGGCCGAGAGGAAACCCAGGATGGCGAAGCCGCCGCAGACCCAGGTGAGCCGGCTGGGCTTCACGGCCAGGGCGTCATCCATGCCATGCACCGGGAAGGGCGTGAAGGTGTCGAGCACGTTCAGGCCCATCTTCATTCGGAGCTGCTTCACGGCCCCCAACAGGTCGTCGGGGTCGGCGAAGGCGGCCTTGAAGAGAGAACGATCAGTGGTCGCCATGTTTCAGCACTCCCTTCACTTCGCTCGCGGCGATCATGGGCAGCACCCGGCAGAAGAGCAGGAACAACGTGAGGAAGAGCCCGAAGGTCCCGATGAAGGTGGCGGCCTCGTTGAAGGTGGGGCTGTAGTCCGCCCAGGAGGACGGGAGGTAGTCCGGTGGAGGCTCGTCACGATGATCACGAAGCGCTCGAACCACATGCCGATGTTCACGAAGATGCTCAGGATGAAGAGGATCCAGGGCGTCGTGCGCACCTTCTTGGACCAGAGGAAGTGCGGCGTCACCACGTTGCAGGTGAACATCGCCCAGAAGGCCCACTTGAAGGGCCCCGTGGCCCGGTTCAGGAAGACGTAGCGCTCGTACTGGTTGCCGCTGTACCAGGCGATGAAGAACTCCGTGGCGTAGGCGAAGCTCACGATCATGCCCGTGGTGAGCAGGACCTTGGCCATGGCCTCCAGGTGGGTCTTGGTGATGAAGTGCTCGAAGTCCATGACCTTGCGGGCCACGATCATGAGCGACAGCACCATGGCGAAGCCGCTGAACACGGCGCCGGCCACGAAGTAGGGCGGGAAGAGGGTGGCGTGCCAGCCGGGGATCACCGAGGTGGCGAAGTCCCAGGACACGATGGTGTGCACGGAGACCACCAGCGGGGTGGCCAGGCCGGCCAGCAGGCCATAGACCGTCTCGTAGCGGGTCCACCGCTTGTTGGAGCCGTTCCAGCCCAGGCTGAGGATGGAGAGGATCCGCTTCTTGGGGCTGCCCTCCTCGGCGCGGTCGCGCTGGGTGGCGAGGTCGGGGATGAGGCCGATGTACCAGAACACGGCGGAGACCGTGAAGTAGGTGCTGATGGCGAACACGTCCCACAGCAGGGGGCTGCGGAAGTTCACCCACAGGGGGCCGCGGGTGTTGGGCAGGGGCAGGGCCCAGTGGCCCACCCAGGGGCGGCCCATGTGGATGATGGGGAAGAGGCCCGCGCACATGACGGCGAAGATGGTCATGGCCTCGGCGGCGCGGTTGATGCTCGTGCGCCAGTGCTGGCGGAAGAGGAAGAGGATGGCGCTGATGAGGGTGCCCGCGTGGCCGATGCCCACCCAGAACACGAAGTTCGTGATGTCGAAGGCCCAGCCCACGGTCTTGTTCAGACCCCAGGTGCCGATGCCCTTCGTGAGCGTGTTGAAGATGGCCCAGCCGCCCAGGGAGAGCATGGACAGGGTCACCGCGATGGCGATGAACCAGGCCCTGGGGGGACGTGACTCCGTGGGCCGGAAGACCTCGTCGGTCACCTGCTTGTAGGTCTTGTTCCCCTCGATCAGGGGAGCAGGATGGGCCTCATGCATGGTGGCCTCCGTGGCTGGGGGCGGCGGACTCGACATTGCGGACCATCGCCAGGTAGTTCACGGCCGGGGCCACGCCCAGCTCGCCGAGCACCTGGTAGCGCTTGGGATCGGACAGGGCCTTGGACACCTCGCTGTTGGGGTCGAGGATGTCGCCGAAGACGATGGCCATGCCCGGGCAGCTCTGCTGGCAGGCGGTCTTCAGCTCACCGTCCTTCAGCTCGCGGCCCTCGTTCTTGGCGGTGGCCTTGGCCATCTGGATGCGCTGGACGCAGAAGCTGCACTTCTCCATGACACCGCGGGAGCGGACCGTCACGTCGGGGTTCAGCACCAGGCGCTCCACCACGTCGCGCATGGTCGTAGTTGAACCAGTTGAAGCGGCGGGTCTTGTGGGGCAGTCGTTGGCGCGGTAGTGGGTGCCCACGCAGCGGGTTGTAGACCTGCTGGTTCAGGCCCTCCTCGCTGTGGACCGTGGCCACCACGGGGCACGCACGTTCTCGCAGGGCGCGTTGTCGCACGCCTGCTGGCGCATGAGGGGCTGGTGCACGACCTGGGATCGTGCTCGTCGCCCATGTAGTAGCGGTCGATGCGCATCCGTGCATTTCCCGCTTGCGACGCACCTCGCGTCCTTGCCGACCACGGGGATGTTGTTCTCCGCCTGGCAGGCGATCACACAGGAGGAGCAGCTCGAGCACTTGGAGAGGTCGATGACCATGGCCCAGTGATGGGGCCCGCGGTGGGGCTCGTACATGCTGGGCTGCACGGGGCTGCCCACGCCGCCATCGATGGGCCGCGCCGGAAGCGGGTCGCGGAGGTAGAACCCCAGCGCGAACTCGCGCACGAGCTCACCCCTCCATCAGGTGGTGGTCCTGGGTGCAGGCGAGCTGACCTTTGGGGCGGGGCTC
>JBGASN010000093.1:0-4000 GCA_044229665.1 Holophagaceae bacterium | reverse complement strand
CGCCACCGGCGGGGGACGGGGCGGCCCCTGCGGAGCCCTGGAAATAGCCGAAGGCCTTATCCGCGACCGGGGCCTCGGCACTCCGCGTGGGCTTCCGAACCCGACGGGCCAGGGCTTCCTCAGGTGCAGCCTTTGGTTTCGCCTCGGGGGCTGCCGGGGCCTCCTTCAAAGCCGGAGGGGTGGTCGTCGCAGGGGGGGCCTTCTCCAGCGACCGCTCCCGGGCCTCGGGCGTTCGGAGGTAGGCCACCCCCGCCGTCACGGCGATGAGGAGGCTGGCGGCAAGCCCCAGGGCGCCGGGGTGGCGGCGCCAGAGGGGTTCCACCTTCGGGGGTTCCGCCAGGGCAGCCAGGAGCTGGGTGCGGGCGGCGGGGTCCGCCAGGAGCTCCCGGAGGGCCTCCTCGTCCATGAGCGCGTCGAAGACCGCCTGGTGGTCCAGGGCGGCCTGGAAGAGGGCGCTGCGCTCGGCGTCGGTGAGCGTGCCGGCGGCATGGCCGCCCAGGAGCAGCTCCGCCTCGCGGGGGGTGAGCTTCCCGGTCATCCGTCCCACCTCCCGCCCATGCGCTCCAGCAGCTGCTTGCGGCAGCGGTGATCCCACGTGTAGACCGTGTTCAGGGCCTCGGCGCCCATGAGCTCGCGGATCTCCGGGAAGGTGCGGCCCTGGAGCTTGTGGCGGAAGAGCTCGCGGCAGCGCTCGCCCAGCTGCTTCAGGGCCTCGGCGAGGCGGGTGAGCTGCTGGTTGCGGGCGTAGAGGGCCTCGGGATCCGGGGTATCGCTGGCCAAGGGGAAGTCCTCCACGCGCTCGCTGTGGTACTCGCCGCGCCGCCCCTGCTTGCGCTGGAGGGCCACCAGCTTGAAGCGGAGGATCTGGAAGCACAGGGGGAGGAGGTCCTCGACCCGGCTCAGGTGCGCGTACTTCTCATGGATCACGACGAGGGTCTCCTGGGCCAGGTCCTCCGCATGGAGGCCTGCATATCGGGATGCCGCGAAGGCGACCATCCTTTCACGGAGCTGGGTCAGCAGGGCCTCCGGCGGCCCGGCGGGGGGCGCGGCGGCGTCGGGCTGGGAGAGGTCCTGGTTCATGGGGCTTCCCCATCCTGCCATGGGGCGAAGCGGGGTGGACGATCCGTCAAGGGCGGCGGGAAAGGGGGCCCTCCGGGGCTATGCTGGGCCATCCCCATCGGAGTCCCATGCGCCGCGCCCTCGCCGCCCTGTCCCTCGCCGTGCTGCCCCTGGCCGCCCAGTCCCCTGCGGAGGCGCGGGAGCGCATCACCGCCGAGGCCGCCAAGGGCGCCGCCTACGCCAAGCTGGCCCGCCTCTGCGATGAGGCGGGGAACCGGCTGGCCGGCAGCCCCGGCCTGGAGCGGGCGATCCGCCTCATGACGGAGATCGCCAAGGCCGAGGGGCTCAAGGTCTCCCTGGAGCCCGTGAAGGTGCCCCACTGGGTGCGGGGGCGGGAATCCGCCGCCATCGTGTCACCGTTTCCCGTGCGCCTGGGCATGCTGGGCCTGGGCAACAGCGTGGGCACCCCGAAGGAGGGCATCACCGCCGAGGTGCTGGTGGTGGGCAGCTTCGACGAGCTGGAGCAGCGCCGCGCCGAGGCCAGGGGCCGGATCGTGCTCTTCGATGTGCCCTTCGAGTCCTACGGGAAGAACGTGGCCTACCGGGGCGGCGGCGCCTCCCGGGCCGCCGCCCATGGCGCCGTGGCCTGCCTGGTGCGCAGCGTCGGCCCCATCAGCTACGACACCCCCCACACCGGGGCCATGAACTACGACGAGAAGGCCCCCAAGATCCCGGCGGCGGCCCTCTCCATCGAGAGCGCATCCCAGCTGCGCCGCATGACCGTCGCGGGCACCAAGGTGGTGGTGAACCTCCAGATGGAGGCCCACTTCCTGCCCGATGCCGACAGCTTCAACGTGGTGGCGGATCTGCCGGGCCGCGAGAAGCCCGAGGAGATCGTGCTGGTCTCCGGTCACCTCGACAGCTGGGATGTGGGCCAGGGCGCCCAGGACGACGGCGTGGGCTCCGTGCTGGCCCTGGAGGCCGCGGCCACGCTGAAGCGCCTGGGCATCCAGCCCCGCCGCACCGTGCGCGTGGTGCTCTACACCAACGAGGAGAACGGCCTCCGGGGCGGGAAGGCCTATGCCGAGGCCCACAAGGCCGAGGCCGCGCGGCACATCGCCGCCTTCGAGACCGACAGCGGGAACGGGCCCATCCAGGGCTTCTCCCTGGACCTGCGCGGTGAGCAGCGCAGCCGTCCCACGGGGGTGCCCGCACCGGTGGACCCCCGCGCCGTGAAGGGCCTCGCCAACCTCCAGTCCCACGGGCCCCTGCTCGCCCCCTTCGGTCCCCTGAAGCTGGACTTCGGCGGCAGTGGCGCCGACGTGGGGCCCCTCGTGGCGCTCGGCGTGCCCGGGGTCGGGGTGGGTCACGACCACAGCCGCTACTGGGACGTGCACCACACCCACGCCGACACCCTCGACAAGGTGGACCCGAAGGTGCTCGCCACCAACAGCGCCCTGCTGACCACCCTGGTGTGGGCCGTGGCGGAGGCGCCGGAGGCCCTGGTTCCCGCGAAGTAGCCCGGCCAAGGATTTTCAGGGTCCGGCACGGAATCGCCGATCAGTCGGCATGCGCGTGCCGGTGGCCATCCTCCTCTGCTCCGCGGGAGCCCTGCTCCCGGCGCAGACCGCGCAACCTCCAGATGCCGCCCGGGCCGAGCTGCGGGCCCTCCTGACCCGGATCCCCACCATGGATCGGGAAGGGCGGGCCGCCGAGGCCCTGAAGGCCGTGGAACGGGGGCGGGTCCTGGCCGACCGGCTGGGGGATGCCGCCGCGCGGCGTCGCCTGGACTATTTCGGGATCCGGGTGCTCATCCTCCAGGGGCGCACCGGGGAGGCCCTGGGCCCCGCCCGGCAGCTGCTCGAGGCGACCCAGGCGGCCCAGGATGAGGGGGGGCGGGTGGATGTGCTCCTCCAGCTGAGTGAGCTGGCGAGCATCCGCGGCGACTTCCCCGAGGCGCTGGAGCTGCTCCATCGGGCCCAGGAGGGGGCGGAGCGGCTCAAGGATGATGCCCGGCGGGCGGCGGTGATCTCCTACTGGGTGACGTTCCACCTGCGCTCCGGCCAGCCCGGGAAGGCCGCGGAGCTGGGCCCCAAGGGGATCGAGCTGGCCAAGGGGTTGCCCGATCAGGTGGAGCTGGCCGTGCTCTACACCAACATGGGCGTCGCCCTCCAGCGGGTGGGCCGGGAGGATGCCTCCATGGCTGCCTACACGGAGGCCGAGGCGCTCCTGCAGAAGATCCAGCACCGCCGCCTCTTCACCTCCCTTGAGGTGAACCTCTCGGATCACCTCCTGCGGCTCAAGGATTACCCCGGAGCCGTGCTGCGGGCGGAGCGGGGCATGGCCTCGGCCCGGGCCATTGGCGACCGCCTGCAGGAGGCCCTGTGCCAGGCGAACCGGGGCATCGCCCGGAACCGGCAGGGCCGGTCCCGGGAGGGGTTGGCGGACCTCGAAGCGGCCTTCCGCACCTCCGAGGAACTCCAGATGGCGAACGTCAGCCTGGAGCTGCTGTCGATCATGGCGGAGGAGTACGCCTTCGCCGGGGACATGGGCAAGGCCTATGCGCGGCACGTGGCCTTCAAGGCCCGCAGCGACGCGCGGTTCAACAGCGAGCGGGCCCGGCGGCTCCAGGAGCTGGAAGCGAAGTTCCAGTCCGAGAAGCAGGCCCGCGAGATCACCGTGCTTCGGGCGGCGGAGCAGCGTCGGGGGCTCATCCGGACCTTCAGCGTGGTGGCGGCCCTCCTGAGCTTGGGGCTGGCGGCGGCCCTGCTGAGCCGGCTGCGGGCCATGCGGCGGGCCAAGGCCGAGCTGGAGCACCGCGTCCACGAGCGCACGAAGGCCCTGGAGCAGAGCCAGGAGGCCATCCTCCGCACCCAGCGCCTGAACCTGGTGGCCACCGTGGGCGCCGGAATGGCCCACGACCTCAACAACCTCCTGGCCG
>JBGASN010000041.1:0-30833 GCA_044229665.1 Holophagaceae bacterium | reverse complement strand
CCTGTGCGGCGCCCCTGCGGGGCCGAGCTTTGCTCGGTGGCCCTCCGCTCCTGCTTCGGCCTCACTGGAGTCATTGTTAGCGGAGCTTCTGGTTGAAGGCCTCGAAGCCGGCGTAGCGGGCGGCGGCGCCCAGCTCCCACTCGATGACGAGGAGGCGGTTGTACTTGGCCACGCGATCCGTGCGGGCGGGGGCCCCGGTCTTGATCTGGCCGGCGCCGGTGGCCACGGCCAGGTCGGCGATGAAGGCATCCTCGGTCTCGCCGGAGCGGTGGCTGATGATGGCGCGGTAGCCCGCCTTGTGGGCCATGTCCACGGCCTTGAGGGTCTCGGTCACGGTGCCGATCTGGTTCAGCTTGATGAGGATGGCGTTGGCCACGCCCTCGGTGATGCCCTTGCGGAGGATGGCGGGGTTGGTGACGAAGAGATCATCGCCCACCAGCTGGGTCTTCGCGCCCATGGCGTCGGTCTGGGCCTTCCAGCCCTTCCAGTCGCCCTCGGCGAAGCCGTCCTCGATGGTGATCACGGGGTGGCGCTTGGCGAGGCCCTGGTAGTAGGCCACCAGCTGCTCCGGGGTCTTCTTCCCCCCATCCAGCTCGTAGTGCTTGCCCTTGTGGAACTCGCTGGCGGCGCAGTCCAACCCCAGGAAAACGTCCGTTCCGAGCTTGTAACCGGCCTTCTTGATCCCTTCGGAGATCAGGTCCAGGGCCTCCTCATTGGAGCCCAGATTGGGAGCGAAGCCCCCCTCATCCCCCACGCCCGTGGCCAACTTACGGGCTTTCAGGACCGATTTAAGGGAGTGGTAAATTTCTGCCCCCCAACGCAGGGCCTCCCGGAAACTGGGGGCTCCCACGGGGAGGACCATGAATTCCTGGATATCGACGTTGTTATCGGCGTGGGCGCCCCCATTGAGGATGTTCATCATGGGCACGGGGAGGGTGCGGGCGGAGGCTCCGCCCAGGTAGCGGTAGAGGGGCAGCTTGGCGGCCTTGGCGGCGGCATCGGCCAGGGCCATGGACACGCCGAGGATGGCATTGGCGCCCAGGCGCTCCTTGGTGTCCGTGCCATCCAGGTCGCACATCAGCTCGTCCAGCTCGGACTGCTGGAAGGGATCCATGCCCGCGAGGGACTGGGCGATCTCCACGTTGATGGCGTCCACGGCCCCCAGCACCCCCTTGCCGAGGTAGCGCTTCTTGTCCCCATCCCGCTTCTCCAGGGCCTCCCGGCTGCCCGTGCTGGCGCCCGAGGGCACCATGGCGGCGCCGACGGTGCCGTCGTTGAGCTGGACCCGGGCCATGACCGTGGGGTTGCCACGGCTGTCCAGGACTTCGAGGGCGGAGACGGATTCGATGAGCTTCATGGGGACACCCAGGAAAAAAAGGTTGGGGGCTGGCCTTGCCCTCCCAGCGTACCGCGACCGCGCGTCCGGGTCGTCGGGATGGAGGGCCCAACGCAAAACCGCCCAGGCTGGGCCTGGGCGGTGGTGAAGCGGAAAAGCTCGCTTACTTCTTGGCGGCCTTCTTGGGGGCGGCCTTCTTGGCGGCGGGCTTCTTGGCGGCAGCCTTCTTGGGGGCGGCCTTCTTGGCGGCGGGCTTCTTGGCAGCAGCCTTCTTGGGGGCGGCCTTCTTGGCGGCGGCCTTCTTGGGGGCGGCCTTCTTGGCGGCGGCCTTCTTGGGGGCGGCCTTCTTGGCAGCAGCCTTCTTGGGGGCGGCCTTCTTGGCGGCGGGCTTCTTGGCAGCAGCCTTCTTGGGGGCGGCCTTCTTGGCGGCGGGCTTCTTGGCAGCAGCCTTCTTGGGGGCGGCCTTCTTGGCGGCGGGCTTCTTGGCGGCGGCCTTTTTGGCGGCGGGTTTCTTGGCCGCGGGGGCGGCGGGGGTGGCCATGGCGGCCGGGGTGGGCATGTCAGCCATGCGAGGCTCCTTTTCGCCCTTACGGGCGGTTGTGGAAGGGGTGGTGCGGGCGGAGGCCTTGGCCGGAGTACCGGCAGCGTCGGCCTTGCGCGGGGTGGAGGGAGTGGTACCGGCCGCGACAGATGCCGCGGTGGCAGGGGAATCAGCCTTGGCTTTGGCCTTGGCGGGCTTCTTGGGAGGCTCGGCGCCCGAAAGGATCTGGGCCAGGCGCTTGCCGGGGTAGAAGTCGTCGAGAAGGGCGTCGCCCACGATGACGCCGTGCACGCCGGCGGCTTCGGCCCGCCGGATGTCATCGAGGCGCTGGATCCCGGCCTCAAGCATCTTGAGGCAGGAGGCGGGGACCTTCTTCAGAAGGGCGAGGGCGCGGTCGAGGGAGGGCGCCCAGGAATCCAGGTCGCGGCCCACCACGCAGATCACATCGGCGCCCGCTTCCAGGGCGCGCTTGAGCTCGGCCTCGTTGGAGACCTCCACCACCGCATCCAGGCTCTTGGCCTTGGCCAGCTTGAGGAGGGCGAGGAGCCGGTCCTGGGCGAGCAGGGCGGGCATGAGGAAGATGGCGTCGGCGCCGAGGATCTTGCTCTCCTCGACCTGGTACTCCTCGAAGATGAACTCCCGGCGGAGGAGGGGCACCTTCACGGAGGTGCGGGCCTCGCTGAGGCTCTTGTCCTCGCCGTAGTAGAGGAACTTGTCGGTGGCCACGGACAGGGCCTTGGCCCCGTTCTCCACGAGGCTCTTCGCATGGGTGGAGGCCTTGTAGGCATCCCGCACCTTGCCGCGGCCCGGATCCCCACCGGAGACCTCGGCCACGATGGACACCCCCGGCTGGCTCAGCTCTTCACGCAGGGAATGATGCCCGCGGTAGGCCTCCTTGACCGCCACGGAGCCCCTTTGCTTCTTGATCTCCACATCCAGGGCCTTGAAGATGGCGACCTTTTTTAGCATCTGGGGGACCTCAATATTCCCGACTCCGATGGTTGGTTACTTCAGAAAAGAATAGGTGCGGTTTCCCTCTGAGACAACATCAAACCAGCATCATTTCGGCCGTCAACAGCAAAAATTCAAAAAAAGTGATTTTTTTGGCCGCTAGTTGCCCCGGAAATTCGGTTCTCGCGGACCCGCTTGGGACGCGGATCCGCGCGGGTGCTGCATTCACGCGCGGGGATCACGCCCGGGAAGGGGTTTTCGAGCTGGTTCGGGCATGCGGAGCGCATCGTCGGGGTGTTGAAGGGGGTGTTGCATCGGAGGAGCGGTGGGCACCCGTGCGGCGGACAGGCGCGGATTCAAGCTGGTCAAGCATCCGCGAGCGCATGCATCACGTGATCCTCCCGCGTTCGGAGATATCGGGGATGCCCTTCCCAAACCCGAGGTCATCCTCCGGTCCGAAGCTGGGACCACCGCTTCGCGACGCACATGGGGGGCTGTGGTGGTCGACCGGCGAAGGCAACTCCCAGATTCCTTTGGATCGCCGGAAACGCTTATCCAGCAAGGATCTGCGGCCAAATCAGGTGGAAATTCGGGGCCCCGGTCCCGGGGGGGGACCCTGGGCAGGGGTCGCGGCCCGCGAGGGGCGGAGGCCCTTGCCCGGGAGGGGTGCCTGGGGCTGGGCAGGGTCCCCGGTGTGGCGACCCCCGCACCGGCCGTGGGCGGGGATCGTGCGCGCGCAGCCCGAACAGGACCACCGAGGGACGGGCGAGGTGCCTCGATGCCCCGCGATGGTCGGGCCCGCGATGGGTGGTGCCAGGGGAGGACGCAGACGCGTCGGACGCTCGCGCCCTGGGGCGCACTGAGGGTGGGCGGCACGGGCGCTTCCGGAGGGCGATGCTCCGGGGCCCGGTCTCCGCACCTTCGGCGGGATCCCGGGATCGGGATCCGCGGGCGAGGTCGGCGATCACCCCACCCCTTTTGCAGGGCCGGCCCCGGGGGTCCACCGGTGGAACCCAGGGGATCTCGTCCCCGACCGGGGACTGGCGCCATCCCGGGCTCGACCCCGAACGGGAGGAGCGATCGCGCAGGGATCCGTGGCAGCAGGAGGGGAAGGCCGATCCTCCGGCCCCGCGAGACCGGGTCGCGGGGATCAGGGCAGGGTGGTGGCGCTGTAGCTCTTGAGGGCCCGATTGCCGGCGGCCTGGTGTTCGAGCTCCCGGCGCACCTCGTCGCGCCGCTCAGCGAGGGCGAGGCTCAGGTGCCGGAGGCGCTCGGACAGCTCCTGGGCGCGGACCACCAATCCATCCCAGCCAGGTCCCCGCTCCGCGGTGGTGACCGCCGCATCGAAGCGGAGGCGCCATTGGGCCAGGGCTTCAGGCGTGGGAACGGTGGCCGCACCGAGGGCGGCCTCCATGTCGTCGAGGGCTTCGGCGACCGCCCGGTCGCTCACCCGACCATTCCTTCGGCGGTGAAGTTGCCAACCCGGGCGGGAGCAAGCCGGGAGGCGTGGAGCTTCTCCCAGGTCTCCTTGAGGTCACCCATCTGGTCGGCGATGCGGTTCAAGCGCACAGGGTCGGTGCCGTTGGATCCCTCGAACATCTCGTGGGTCCACCACTCGTAGATTCGAACGAGGTTGTCCACCACCTCGCCCCCCTCCTCATGATTCAGGCGGACCATGAGCTCCTCCACGATGGCCGAGGCGCGGTTGATGGCCCGGGCCCGGCCGGGGATATCGCGCCGTTCCATGGCGAGCACCGCCTGCCCGACAAAGCGCTGGGCGCCCTCCAGGAGCAGGGCGCACATCTGCTCGGGGCTGGCGCTGTTGATGCGCTGCAGCAGGTACTCGTCGTTGGCCTTGGCGTACGGTTGCATGGGGTTCCCCCAGATTGGAATCGGCAGATGGGCAGGGAAGATCAAGCCCTAGCGGAGACCAGCAAGACTCTGGCCAGCTCCCTGGAGCTGCCCGAGGGTGGCCTCCAGGTTGGCAAACTCCTGCTGGAGGACTTCCTTGCGACGATCCAGGCGCTGCTGCCCGGACGCGATCTGCTTCTGGAGGCCGAGGTTCTGGGTACTGAGGCTGCTGAGGGTCTGACTCAACTGCCCGGATCCACTGGCCGTCAGCTTGGCCACCAGATCCTGCACGGCTTGCCCAATACCCCGGCTCAGGGTGAGGGTGCCCGACCCGGTCCCGCTCACCGACAGGGTGAGGCCTTCGATGCTGGATCCGACCGGGCCGTAAAGGACCCCACCGGTGCCGGTGACGGCCACACCGTTCACGGTTCCCGACACATCTCCGGAGCCGCTTGTGAAGCTCGTGATGTTGAAGGCCAGGTCCCCGGTGGCGGTGGTGGCGCTGGCGCCGACGAAGGAGACGGCGGCGTTGTTGGAGGTGGCGGAGAGGGCGAACACCTTCTTCACCGCATCCGGATTGGCTTCGAGGGCGGTCTTGAGGACCGTGGTGTCCAGGCTGAGGGTCCCATCCCGGTTGGTCTTGAGGCCAACGTCGGCACCCGTCTGGTAGGGGTTGCTGCTGGGCAGGCCCGCGGGGACCCCCCCCAGCGCGGCCCGCACCTGGGACAGCAGGTTCTTGATCGTGGGATCCGTGGCCAGGGCGCCCCCGGCTTTCGACCCGGTGCTGACCGCGGTGACGATCGCATTGAATTTGGTGACCACGTCCTGGAGCTGGCTGGTGATGGTGCCCGTATCCAGGGTCACCCCGAAGGAGGTGGCGGTGGTCTGGCCCCCCTGCTTCAGGGTGAAGGTCACCCCCTCCACCGCGTCGCTCACGACGTTGCTCTTCCGGTTGAGGGTGATCCCGTTCACGACGAACTGGGCATCCTGCGACACCTGGGCCCCGGCGCTGGCGGTCCCACCGGTGATCACCGTTGGGGTGGTGGGGCTGTCCAGGGTGCCGGAGGCGATGCCCAGGCTGTTCAAGGGCCCGCCCGAGGTCGTCTCGGCCAGGGTGATCTTCCCCGAGGTGGTGCCGGTGCCCGTTTCCTTGGCCGTCAGCACCAGTTGGTAGGGATTCGCGCCGATGCCGGTGTTCACCACGGTGGCCGTGACCCCGGCACCGGAGGCGTTCAGGGCATCCCGAAGCCCGTAGAGGCTGTTGTTGGTGCTCGCCAGGCTGAAGGTTTTGATGGTGCCATCCGTCCCCTGGATGGCGAAGTCCGCCGAGCTGGCACTTCCATCGTTGAAGACCTTGGTCGTGAGGGGGTCGGCCACGGCGAAGGCGGCACCCCCGAGGGTGGCCTTGGTGGCGATCCGATCCACCTTGACGTCGTAGGTGCCGGTCGAAGCACCCGAGGCGGTCGCGGAGACGTAGGCCCCCGTGCTATCCGAACTGGAGACCGACCGGCTGGAGAAGCTGCTGAACTGGAGCGTCGACAAGCTGGTACCCAGGCTGCGCAGGTTGCTGACGATGCCCTGCAGAGCCTGGGTACGCTGGTTGTTGGTATTGACACGATTCTGCAAGCGCTGGAGGGGCAGGCTCTCCTGTTGCAGGATCGCATTGACCAACTGGTCCGTCTGGAGGCCTGAGCTTAGGCCTTGAAAACTGATGGCAGACGCCAAGGGACACCTCCCGAGGGCATCAACCCTCGCGATCGAGCAGCAAACCAGGGGCGTTATTGCCCAGTTGATCCAGTTCTTTCAATTTCCGCGCCATCGCGAGAACTTCCTCGCTGGGCACCTGGCGGATCACTTCTCGGGTGACGGGATTCACCACCTTGAAGAAGGATTTCCCGCTGTCTTCGTCTTGGCGGAACTGGAGGTCGGAGGGCAGGCCTTTGAGGTAGGCCTGGAGGCTCTTGGTGGCTTCCTCCAGGTTGGTGGTGCGCTCGGATTTCGAGGGCGAAGCTCCGCCTGCTGGCGTGGGATCGCCAGACGGGCTGGATGCTTCGACCCGGGAAGGGACCCGAGGCCGGGGTGCCGTGGAGGCCGCAACCTGGGGTGCGGACGCCGCGGCGGCGGCGACGGGGGTGGGACCCGGCGTCAAGCTCCCAATGGGGTTCACTTGATCGGCCATGGTGGAGCTCCTTAAGCGGCGTGAAGGGGGAGGTCGGGCCTCCCCCTCAACGCCTCATCCTTTATCGGAGGAGCGCCAGGATCGACTGGGTGGCCTGGTTGGCCTGTCCCAATGCGCTGGTGCCGCTCTGGTTGAGGATCTGGAACTTCGTCAGGCTGATCACCTCGGCGCTGATGTCCGCATCCCGGATCTGGGAGTAGGCGGCCGTGAAGTTCTCCACCTGGATGCCCAGACTGTTGGAAACGGAAGCCAGCTGCTGCTGACCGGCGCCGATGGTGGCGCGCAGGTTGGAGACCGAGGTCAGGGCCGTCACCAGGATGGAGGCCACGGAAGTGGCGGCGGCGGCACTGGTGAGGGTGCTGGTCCCGGCGGTGAGGCCGAGGGCGGCGGTGGAACTCGTGGAGACGGTACCCACGGCCACGGCCACGGAGCTGAAGCCCGCCACGGCGACGGTCAGCGAGGATCCGAAGACGGCGGTGCCGTTGAACTTCGTGCTCTGGCCGATGTCGGCGATGGTGGTGATGATGTTCTGGAACTCGGCGTCCAGAGCGGAGCGGTTGGTGGCGCTGATGGTGCCGGTCTGGGCCTGCTGAGCCAGTTCGGAAGCGCGGGTGAGGAGGTTGGTGACCTCGTCGAGCACGCCGTCAGCCACCTGGAGGTAGCTCACGCCATCGTTGGCATTGCGGCGGCCCTGGGAGGCGATCCGGATGTCGGCGCCCAGCTGGTTGCTGATGCCGAGGCCGGCGGCGTCGTCGGAAGCGACATTGATGCGCTTGCCGGTGGTGAGCCGCTCGATGGTCTTCTGGAGACCTACGCTGGTGACGCCCAACTGCCGGGAAGCACCAAGAGCCGCAACGTTATTAAGAATGGAAGCCATGGCATCCTCCTTGATGCGCAAGGGCAGCGTCCGTGCTGCCGTGTTTTTGTGGCACGGGACTTCCCGTGCTGAAGGATCTTTCGGCAAGGCCGCGATGGGGCTTTAGCGAATTTCCACCCCCGGGCCCGGGCCTGAGCCTAAGATGCCTGCATGCCTACGCTTAGCATCGCGATGATCGTGAAGAACGAGGAGGATCACCTCCCCCGGTGCCTGGGTTCCATCCAGGGTCTGGCCGAGGAGGTGGTGGTGGTGGATACGGGGTCCACGGACCGGACGGTGGAGATCGCCCAGTCCTTCGGAGCGAAAATTGGCCACTTCACCTGGTGCGATGATTTCGCCGCGGCCCGAAATGAAAGCCTCCGGCTCTGCACGGGTGACTGGGTGCTCATCCTGGATGCGGATGAGGCGGTGGATCCGAAGGACCACGCGGCCCTCCGGGCCCTGCTCCGGGAGGATGGACCCCAGGCCTATCGCCTGTGCCTTCGGAGCTACCTTCCCAACGCCGCCCACACCACGCTGGATGCGGCACCCATCCCCAACACCACCGATTACACCGAAGGGCGGGAGTTCGGGTACTACGCGGATTTCTACGCGCTGCGCCTCTGCCGCCGCTACCCGGACCTCCAGTTCGTGGGGCGCATCCACGAACTGATGGATCCCTACCTTGAGGCCCGGGGCATCGCCATCGAGCGGGCCGCACCGGTCATCCACCACTACGGGAAGGTGCTGCTGGAACGGGAGGCCTACAAGAAGGACTTCTACCTCCGCCTCACGGAAGAGGAGGTCCTCCGCGATCCCACCAACCACCAAGCCCACTTCAACCTCATGATGCAGGCGATGGTCGCGGGGGAGTGGCGCACCTGCCTGAGGGCCGCGGAGACCTACGCCAAGCTGAAGCGGGATGCACCCTACCTGGTCTTCATCGCAGCCGGCACCTCCCAGCAGCACCTGGGCCACCATGCCGAGGCCCTTCACTGGCTCGACCAGCTGATTGCCGCCGAGCCCGCCCATGCGGTGGCGCTCACCCACAAGGCCCACAGCCTGGCGGCGTTGGGGCGCCTGGACGAAGCCCGGGCGTGCCTGGAGCGGGCCATGGCCGCCCAACCCAGCTTCGTCGTCTCCTACATCAACCTCGCCGAACTTGAAGGCCAGGTGGGCCGCTACCCCGAAGCCCGCGCCGCCCTGATCCGGGGCATCGCGGCCAACCCCGGGGAGGAGAAGCTCTTCAATTCCATCATCCAGTTGGATCTTGGCCACGTCGGCCCGGGCCAGGCCGCGGCCGATGCCTGGGAGGCCATCCAGGCACTGCCCCGGGGGGGGAAGGGGGACTGGCACCGGCTTGTCGCGGCCAGCCTGCTCAAGGAGGGCAAGGCGGCGCCGGCCCTGGCCGTCATCCGGATGGGTCTCGAAGGGTTCCCCGGTCACGAAGGGCTGCTTCGGCTGCGGGAGATGTGCGGGTAGGACCGCTACTCCTTCTCACGCCCCAGCATGGACTTGAGGCGGCCGAAGAGGCCCCCCTGGGCGGGCTTGCCACCCTCGGAGGAGAGGATCACATCGTCGGGAACCTGGACGGATGGGTCGAGCTCCAGGGCCTTCTTGAAGCAGCCCTGGGCATTGGCCAGGAACCCCTTGCGATGGTAGAGCTCACCCATCAAGGCCCAGGGTTCGGCGGCCCGTTCATTGGCGCGGCTGGCGGCCTGAAGCGCCTCGATGGCGCGGGTGGACCAGGCGGGGTTGGCGAGCCGCAGCTTGCCCAGGAGCATCCAGGCTTCATAGGAACGAGGGCCTTCGCCATCGAGCTTGATGGACTGCTCCAGGGCCCGGATCGCCTCGCTGGCACGGTCCTGCAGGAGGAGCGACTGGGCCTTCTTCACGTAGGCCTTGGCCTTGGCCTCGGGGCTCACCATGGCGTCCAGGTCCATGGGCGGCATGGGTGTGGACATGGAGGGCGGTGCCTCCAGATCCTGGCTCGGGATGGGGTCGAATCGCTGGGGCTCCGGGGGACGCTCCGTCCGCAGGGGGATCGGGGGCAGCTCGAGGGCCGGCATGGGCGGCATCGGCTCATCGATGTCGAGCTCCACCTCCACCTCGATGTCCGGCAGGGGGACGGAGGGGGTGGGAGTGGGGGTGGGCGCGACCTCCAGAGGCTCGAGCCGGAGGTTGATGGGCTGGGAGGGCCGCTGGGGTTGGGGCGTGCGGGGCGGCACCGTGAACCCACCGGAGGAGGAGATCCCCGGCTCCCGGGAGGGGCGGAGCCCCGGAGGTACCGGGACCTCCCCTTGGGTGAGGGTCAATCCACCCAGGGCCCAGAGGGCCACGATGATGTGGGCGGCCTCTTCCTCCTCCAGCCCCGTGATGGAGGTCAGGGTCTCGTAGCCCAGGGGCTCGGTGCCCAGCAGGCTCAGTGCGTAGGCGATCTTGGGATTGAGGGGCAGGTCGCTGAGCTTGAAGAGGAGGTCCTCCTTCGCCTTCCAGCGCCAGGTGGGCTCAACCTTGAGGTAGTCGCGCAGCTCATGGAGGTTGCGGATCCGCTGGAAGACATCCCAGATGAGCTTGCGGTGGTCCAGCTTGAACTGCAGATCCCCGCTCAGGCTGCCGCTCAGGGCCCCCGGGGTCCAGGTCATCTTGAGGACGGGGTGCTCCATGGCGTGGGTGAGGATGGAAGCCAGCAGCTCCTGGAGGCGCTGGTCGCGCTCCTGGGTCGTCATCAGGCCCCACTGCACCACCCGGTCACCCATGCGGGAGCCTTCGCCATCGGCCAGCAGCTCCTGGAGGGCGGCCAGATCGAGGATCCCCAGGCGGATGAGGTAATTGCCGAACTGCTCGCCCACAGCATCACTGCGCAGGTAGCGGAGGTCGCCCCCCTTCCAGAACAGGGTGCGGGTGCCATCGTTCTGCTCGAGCACGAGCTCGCCCTCCGCGCCTTCCTGGTGCAGGGCACCCAGGAGAGCGGGCAGGAAGGGACGGGCTTTCAGCTCGGCCAACGGACCTCCATCACGCTGTGGTTTCACCACCTTGGCATTTTCCGTACTCGAACGCAATGGGGGGCGGTTTAGGTGGAGGAGGGGGTTTCCCCGCCTGAGGTTTTGTCAGGTTCCCTTGGCCGGCAGGCCCAGGCGCCTTATGCTTCGGGATACCCGTCCCCAGGAGTCCCTGAATGTTCAAGAAACTGGGCAAATTCGAGATTCAGAAGGTCCTCGGGGCCGGGGCCATGGGCGAGGTCTACCTGGGCGTGGATCCCAGCATCGGGCGGGAAGTGGCCATCAAGACCATCCTGAACCCCGGATCCCAGGGCCCCGAGGCCAAGGAGCGCTTCGCCCGGGAAGCCAAGGCCGCCGGCGTGCTGAACCACCCGAACCTGGTGACCATCTACGAATTCGGGGAGGACCAGGATGTCCTCTACATCGCCATGGAGTTCGTCCGGGGGCACGACCTCGAGGAGCTCTACCGCGACCAGGCCCTCACCCGCTCCGAGCTGCTGGAGGTCCTCGCCCAGGTCTGCGATGGCCTCTCCTTCGCCCACCGCCAGGGCATCGTGCACCGGGACATCAAGCCCTCCAATGTGCGGGTGCAGCGCGACGGGCGCCGCCTCGTGGGCAAGGTGATGGACTTCGGCGTGGCCAAGGTGAGCAACTCCGACATGACCGCCACGGGCATGGTCATGGGCACGGTGAGCTACATGGCGCCCGAATACATCCGCAGCGGCAAGCCGGATCCCCGCAGCGACCTCTTCGCCGTGGGCGTGATGCTCTACGAGGCCCTCTCGGGCCGGAAGCCCTTCGCGGGCGATACCACGCCGACCATCCTCTACAAGATCGTCAACGAGCCCCCCGATCCCATCGACACCAGCCACCTGCAGGGCATCAGCCCCGCCATCCGATCGGTCCTCGACCGGGCCCTGGTGAAGGATCCCCTCCAGCGGTTCCAGACCGCGGAGGACTTCGCGCGGGCCCTGCGGGCCGCCAAGGATCCCACCTGGAGCGGGCACATGGAGGAGGGCACCTCCCTCCTGGGGACCTCGGTGCCTGCCCTGGCCGTTCCCGCGGTCCCGGCCCCCAGTGCGCCCACCGCGCCGGTGCAACCCGCCACCCAGGTGCTCTCGGCCCCCACGGCCGGTGTGCCCGCGGTGGGTCCGACCACGCAGCCCGTGACCGCTCCGGCCCCGGGCGGCAGCTCCAAGGCGCCCTGGCTTGCCGTGGCGGCCCTCCTGCTCGTGGGCGGAGGGGCCGGCGCCTGGTGGTTCCTGGGCCGCAAGCCTGAGACCCCCACCCAGGTGGCCCAGCAAGACCCCCCGGCGGATCCGGGGACCAAGGCCACGAACCCCACCCGTCCGGCCGCGGGCGGACAGACCGGTCGCACCGATTCCGGGCGGCCTGAATTGAAGGCGGATCCCGGCAAGGGGGTCCTGCCCGTGAAGCAGGAGCCGGATGTGCACGGGACCACCCCGCCGGTGGTGAAGCCCGCCCCGGAGAAGAAGACCATCGACCAGCCCCAGCGCTTCGAACCGGAAAAGCTGGAGAAGCTGGAAGTCCATGAGCGCATGAACCTCGGCAACCTCTCCCTCAGCGAGTCCATCCAGCTGGTGGAGAAGGATCCCGACAAGGCCATCTACGGGTTCCGCCAGGCCATCAAGGCCGATGCGGGCAACGTGATGGCCCACGCCTGGCTTGCGGCCACCCTCGCGGAGAACAACCGCACCGCGGAGTTCGTGCAGGAGCTCCGGGAGGCCCGCCGCCTGGGGATCCTCGGGCAGATGTTCAACCGGAACGTCCGCTTCAAGTCGGCGTTCCAGAAGGCCCGCCTCAACGGCAAGCTGCCGTCGGACCTGAACGACTGATGAAACCCGCCCCACGCCAGATGGGCCTTGAGTCCCGTCTGGGCTACACCTTCCGCGAGGCCCGCCTGCTGGAACAGGCGCTGGTCCATCCGTCCGCCGGCCTTCCGCGGGATAACCAGCGGTTGGAGTTCCTCGGCGACACGCTCCTGGGGGCTGCCGTCACCCTGCTGCTCTACCGTGAGAAACCCCAGTGGACGGAGGGTCAGCTCTCCAAATTCCGCCACCAGCTCGTGAGCACCGACACGCTCTTCGCATGGGCGGAGGATCTGGGATTGGAATTGCGGACCGGCGATACCATCCGCAAGGGCAAGCAGAAGACCGCCTTCCGGAAGCCCTTGGCCGATGGGGTGGAAGCCTTGCTGGCGGCGGTATTCCTGGACTGCCGCGCGGCCGGTGAAGATGGGCTGGCCCGCGTGGAGCAGCTCATCGAGGCCCGCTTCGCCCAGCGCATCCGGCAGGCGGAGGTGGGGGATTGGGAGACCCATGACCCCAAGACCACCCTCCAGGAGCGGGCCGCGGCGGCCGGGCTTCCAGCGCCGGCCTATACCGAGGTGGGCCGTACGGGGCCGGACCACGCCCCGATTTTCCGCGTGAAAGTGCAAGTGGGTTCCATGGAAGCCGAGGCCTCCGGATCCACCCGCAAGCGTGCCGAAGCCGATGCGGCTCGCGGCCTCCTGGCGGCGCTCGCAAAGGAACCCCAGAGTTCGTGACCGTTGCGTTACACTCGGACGCAGACGGGCGAGGCCGCGAGTTGAAGATTTTCCCCACCCTCAATATCCAGCAGGGCCGCGTGATCCCGACGTTCGGTGAGGGGGGTCCGTCCCCCCTCCCGCCCATGGAGATCCTGGAACGGCTCCTGGAACATGGCTGCACCCACCTCTCCCTGGTGGATGTGGATGCGGCCCAGAACAAGGGGAACAACCGGGAGCTCCTGGGGCAACTGCTCCGGCAGATCCAATCCCGCCCCCACCGGCCCTGCGTCCAGGTGGCGGGGGGCATCCGCTCCAGCGACCAGTGCAGCTTCCTGGTGGATCAGGGGGCGACCTGGCTCGTGGTGGGCACCCTCCTCCAGAAGTCCTCCCTGGTCGTGGAGCAGCTGGTGGGCCGTTTTCAGAACCACCTCACCGCGGGGATCGATGCCCGGGGTGGCCAGGTCCACTGCAGCGGGTGGGCCCAGGGCTCCGAAGGCGGCACCGGTGTGTCCGCCCGGGAGATGGCCCTGCGGGCCAAGGCCTATGGCTTCAAGCGCCTTCACTTCGTGGACATCGCCACCCCCGAGAACACCCTGCCCGATTTCGAAACGGCGCGCGTGATCCAGGAGGCGGCCCGGTTGCCCCTCCTCATGGGCGGTACCCTGACCAGCCGCGCCCACCTCGAAGCGGCCCGGGCCACGCGCATCCTCCACGGCGGCCTGGTGGACGCCCTGCTGTTCGTGGACGATCCCGAACTGCTGGGTCTCCTCCAGCCGGCCTGCGCCTGACCATGGCCCTCCAGGAGATGGAGCTCAGTTTCTGGCCGGAGCTCTCCGAGGCGGAGCGCCTGCACTTCCGCCACCTGGTGATGATCCGTCCCCAGGTGCCCTCCGAAGGTCAGCTGCGGATGCTGTCGGGCCTGGCGGCCACCCTCACCCAGCCTCGACTCCTCACGCTCATGTCCCGCACGCCCCACTGGCTCTCCAACTGGGAGGTGCTGGAGGCCCTGGCCGGGAACGAGGCCGCGCCGGAATCCATCCGCCGGGACCTGGAAATGGTGGTGAGCCTCTTCATCCTCATGCGGGAAATGGATGGGGCCCCTGCGGGGGAGAAGGCGGAACGGGCCGAGGCGGTGAAAGGGGTCTACCAACAGCTGCGCCCGGACCTGAAGCCGGTGGCGAAGCTCCTGGCGAAGCAGCTGGCCAAGCCCATCGGGGGCACGGGCTCGACCCTGGAGATGCCCCCGCTGCCGAACCCCGATCAGGACTGGGAGGCCCTCACGCTGCCCCCGGAGCCCCCGGCCGCGGCGGTGGTGCTTACCCGGGAGGACCGCCTGGCCCGGGCCGCGAACTCCGAGAATCCCGGGGAGATCCTGGCGGCCCTGCTCTCCGAGGAGGAGGACTTCCGCTCCGCCGCCATGGGCAATCCCATGCTCAGCGAGGATCTGGTGTGCCAGGCCCTGCAGTCCGGTGCATCGGATGGGCTCCACGATGAAGTCTACGCCGAGGCGCGCTGGTACTTCCGTGAGGGGATCCGGGAGGCCATCCTCGATGCACCCGCCAGCCCGGAGGACCTTTGCCGCCGCATCGCCCTCTCCCGCCATCTGGTGGCGCTGCTGGGCCAGTCGAGCCACTCCCGCCTCGGCATCCAGCGGGCCGTGAGCCTCTTCGCCCAGCTCGATGAGAGCGAGTACCAGTACGTGACCTACTGGTGCAAACGCAACGCCCCCCACCTGCTTCGCGTGGTGAAGTACTTCTACGACCGCCAGCGGCGGCAGGCCGGTAGTCCCAGTGGCGGCCTCGGGCGTGAGACCCAGGGCCAGTGGGCCTCCCTGGAGGAGCGGGTGTTCCTCGCCACCCAGGCCACCGGCCCGGACCAGCTCGCCCAGCTGCTGCGGGATCCGGACAGTCAGGTGTTCCGGCTCACCCTGGAGAACCCGGCGCTCACGCCTCGCCTGCTGCATGGCGCGATCCCCGTGCTCGAGCGGGAACGCATCGAGCTGCTGGCCTCCCATCACAGCTGGGGCCGGGATCCCGAGGTGCGGGAAGCCCTCCTGCACAATCCCCTCCTGGGGGAGAACCAGGCCCTGGGGATCCTCGACGAGCTCCAGGGGCTGAAGGCCCTCGTGGAGGTGGTGAAGGATCCCCGGGTGCCCCACCTCGAGGTGAAGCGCCGGGCCCTGGAGCGGCTGCGGGGGCTCTACCAGGAGATCGGCTCCGAGGAGCGGCTCGCGGCCCTGCGGTCCCACGGGGCCGAGCTCATGCGCCATCTCCCCCAGGAGGTCCTTCAGGATGAGGCCTCCCTCCGGGCCCTGGTGGCGGATCGGCAGTTGGATCCCAGCCTGCTCCTGCGCCTGGCCCGCAACAAGCTGACCCCCCGGGGCGTGCTGGAACACATCGCCGCCCATCCGGTGCTGCTGGCCCACACGCCGATCATGAGCGAGCTCCTGCTGAACCCGAAGACCCCCCGGGAATCCAGCCTCAGGCTTTGGGGCCTCCTGTCCGAAGCGGAGCAGCAGCAACTCCTCAAGAGCCCCCACCTCCCCACGACGCTCCGCCACTTGGCATAATCCGGGAGACCTAAGTCTTTTCCTCCCTTCCCCGTAGCCTGGGTCCCTGGAGTCTTCATGCGCCTCATGGTCCCCATCGTCGCCGGTCTGCTCCTCGGGGCCCTGGCCTGCCAGCCCAAGGCATCGAAGACCCATTGGGTGAACGCCATCCCGGAGGTGGCCATCACCTCCGTGTCCGGCGAAGCCCGGTTCTTCCTTGAGAACAAGGAACTCCAGGCCCAGATCACACGGAGTCCCTTGGCTGAGCAGATGCTGGACCTCTTCGTGCAGAAGGCCCAGATCAAATCCCAGTCGGAGACCGGGCGGATCACCTTCCACCTCCTGGAACTGAAGGTCCCCAAGGAGGGTGCCCAGGGCCTCGAAGCCATGAGCGGCTCCTTCCTGATCCAATTCTCCAACTTCCGGGACCCCAAGGCCCTCCAGGCCGCGGTCACCGAGTCCTTCCCCGCGGAGGGCTTCCTCCGGGTGGGTACGGAAGATTGGCCCCAGTTCGTGATCCTCGATCTCGCCCAGGGGGGACGCCAGGTCCACCTGCGGGTGGCGGCGGATCCCCGGGGTGGGCTGTGGCTCGGCGATGTCACCGCCCTCGCGAAGTTGGGGCAGCGCAGCCTGGCTGAACGTCCCGGGGTGGCCGCAGCGGCCCAGTGGCTGAGCCCCGACCTCAAGTTCCAAGGGGCCCTGCGCCCCGAATCCCTCCTGGGCGGCCTCCGGGGCCAACTCCCCGCCGAGTGGGCCAAGGAACTCCCCGAGGGGGTCGACATCCTGCTTTGGGGGGCCTCCCCCTCCGCCACCGAAGGTACCTGGACCTTCGAGGTGGTAGTGGGCGGGGAGCCCCAGGCCATGACCAAGGTCAGCCCCTGGTTGCAGCGGCTCGGCGCCGCGCTGGAGGCCGTGCGGCCCCAGAGCCAGGCCCCCGTCCAGATCCTCCAGGAGGGCCGCCGGGCCGGACTGAAGGCGACCCTGGATCAAGCCCAGCTGGAATCCGCCTTCGCGAAGCTCGGGATCCCCCACCTCAACCTCAACTCCAAGGGGACCCCCAAACCCGGGGCGAAGGCCTGATGGCGGAAGCCCTGGTCGCCGGGGAGGAGACCCCGGAATTCTGGATGGCCCGCCTCAAGGCCGGTCACGAGGAGGCCCTGGCCCACCTCATGACCCGTTTCGAGCGGCCCATCTTCGCCTTCATCCACCGCCGGCTGGCGGGGGAGACGGGGGTTGTCCAGGAATTGGTCCAGGAGGTCTTCCTCAAGTGCCTCAAGCACAAGGACCGGTTCGAGGAGGGTCGGCCCGTGGCCGCCTGGCTTTTTACATTGGCGGCTAATGCGGCGACCGACCACCTGCGTAGAAGAGGACGGGAGGTACCCCCTCCCGAGGCCTTTGACGCACCCGATCCCCATTCACCCTCCCCGTGGGAGACGCTGGACCAGGGCCGACGGCTGAAGGAACTCCGGGATGCCCTGGAGGGCCTGACGCCTCGCCAACGCGCCATGGTCCAGGCCTATTACGTCCACGAGAAGCCCGTGAAGGAAATCGCCCAGGACCTGGGCTGCGCCGAAGGCACCGTGAAAGCCACCCTGTTCCAAAGCCTTTCCAAACTCCGCAAGACCATGGGGAACCTGCCATGACCCCGCGAGACCTGAAGACCATGACTGAAGAAGAGGCCTTCGACCTCCTGTACCGGCCCGAAGACTGGCCGGAGGACCCCGAGACCCAGGCCGAGCTGGCCCGGCTCCTGGAGCTCCACCTGGCCCTGGAGGCCCACGGCCCCGGCCTGCGGGAGGAGGTCCGCCCCCGCACCCGCTGGAACTCGCCTTGGATGGCCGCCGCCGCGGCCGTGCTCATCGGAGTGGTGCCCGCCACCTACGCGGTGGTGCAGAACGTCCGGGATCAGGCCCGCGCCAAGGACCAGAGCCGGATCGACCAGGTGGCCCGCGCCCGGGCCCAGGAGCGGGCCTGGGCGACCTTCTTCACCCAGAGCAGCACCCTGATCCAGGAATTCGCCCGTAACCCCCGCCTTTGCAACACCGACAAGCAGGAGGACCGCTCCGCGGAACGCGAAGAGGCCCAGGCCCTGCTCCAGGCCAGCCATCAGCTGGCGGCCCAGGGGGCCCTGGTGCCCGAAGCGGAGTCCATCCGGCAGGACCTGCACCACTGGCTGCAGGAGGTGGCCCTGGAAGATGGCTGCCTGGATCCCAAGCGGGCCAACGAGCTCCGCAAGTGGGCCTCGGCCAAGGACCTCTCCGACAACGCCCTGCGCATGGAGCGGCTCGTGAAGGGTGAGCGCCCGTGATCCTGCCCCTGCTCCTGGCCGGGGCGGTCCCGGCCCTCGTGGAATCCCCGGGCCCCGACGCCCGGTACCAGGAGGCCCGCAACCTCCGCATGGCCGGCCGGTTCTATGAGGCGGCCGCCCTGTATCGCCGCTTCATCCAGGAGAGCCCCCGCTCGGGTCGCCTCCCGGAGGCCCGGTTCTGGCTCGCGGTCACCCTGGAACAGGACCAGCGCTGGGATGAGGCCGCTTCCGCCTATGGCGAGTTCCTCCGCCTCCACCCCGACCAGCGCCTCCTGGGCAAGGAGGCCAAGCTCAACCGCTTCCGCTGCTGGGGCATCCGCCAGGGCCAGAACCCCGAGGCCTCCGCCGGGCTCGTGGGGGGTCTCGAGGATGAGAGTCCCGAGGTCCGCGTGGGCGCTGCCCTCCAGCTCGCCAAGGTGCGGGACAAGCGCGCCGTGGCCGCCCTCCAGCAGGGCCTGGCCCTGCCCCGGCAGGCGGAAGCCTGCCGCCTGGCCCTGGAGGCCATGGGGGTGACCCCCCAGGCCCCGCCCCAGGGCGCCGCCCGCTTCCTGGTGATCCGCATCCAGGAGAAGGGCAAGCCGGACCCCGTGATGATCCGCGTGGCCTCGGGCCTGGCCCGGGCCGTGGGCGGCTACCTCTCCGATGAACAGCTGGTGCAGGCCAAGAAGAAGGGCATCGACCTGGATGGCCTCATGGATCAGATCACCAACGCGCCCAAGGGCACGGTCCTCTTCAGCGTGGAGGACAAGGAGTCCACCATCAGCGTGACCGTGGAGTAGCCCGGTTACCCTGGATCTGGCCATGAATCAGATCCGACGCTTCTTCCACGACCACCTCCGGTCCCAGGTCCCCCTCATGGTCGGGGCCACGGTGCTGCTGCTCCTGGCGGGCCTCTGCCAGGGCGCCCTCATCACCTCCATCAAGTTCGTGTTCGACGATGGCAAGGCCCGGGCCCTGCACGTGGCCCAGCCCGGCCTCTTCGGGCAGCTGGAGCACCTGCGGGATTGGGCGCTGACCCACCTCAACGTGGGGGAGATGCGGACCGGCCGCTTCCTCGTGCCGGCCCTGCTGGTCTCCCTCTTCGCCCTGAAGGGTCTGTTCACCTACGCCGGCACCCTGATGATGGTGCGCAGCGGCATCCGGGCCACCCAGGCGCTGCGGGAGCGCCTCTTCGGGCACCTCCTCACCCAGGAACCCGCCTTCTTCCACAAGCACCCCGTGGGCGAGCTGCTCACCCGCTGCATCACCGACGTGGGCGCGGTGCAGGGCATCGCCAGCAACCAGCTGGCGGAGGCCGTGCGCGAAGTCTGCGTGGCCCTCACCATGCTGGCCACGGTGCTCTACATGGACTGGAAGCTGAGCCTCACGCTCTTCCTGGCGGGGCCCCTCGTGGTGCTGCCGGTGAAGAAGCTGAGCCAGCGCATCCGCCGCGTGAACCACCGGAACCAGGAGGCCTCCAGCCGGCTCCTCCAGCGCCTCAAGGAGGTCTTCAGCAACGTGCGCGTGGTCCAGGGCTTCGCCCGGGAGGACTACGAGGTGCAGCGCTTCGAGGGCCAGAACCGCGAGCTCTACGCCCTGGGCATGAAGAGCGCCCGGGCCTCGGCCCTCTCCACCCCGATCATGGAGCTGGTGGGTGGCTTCCTCCTGGCCTTCCTGGCGGCCTACGCCGCGGGCCGCTTCAAGGAGGGCACGCTCACCACCGAGAACTTCCTCACCTACATCCTGGCCGTCTACGCCCTCTACGATCCCCTCCGGCGCCTCACCAAGCTCAACAACGAGGTGCAGGTGGCCAGCGCCAGCCTGGATCGCGTCTACACCATGCTGGACCGCCGCAGCGAGCTGACCGTCGCGGCCGAGCCCAGGCCCGTGCCCGCCGTGCCGGAGGTGCTCCGCTTCGAGGACGTGCACTTCGCCTACGATCCCCAGCACCCCGTGCTGCGGGGGGTGGACCTGGAGGTGCGCCGGGGCGAGACCGTCGCGCTGGTGGGCGGCAGCGGCGGGGGCAAGACCACCCTGGTGAACCTGGTGCCCCGCTTCTTCGATCCCACCGCCGGCCGGCTCACCGTGGATGGCACCGACCTGCGGGACGTGGACCCCCGGGAGCTGCGCCGCCGCATCGGCATCGTGACCCAGGAGACCCTCCTCTTCATGGACACGGTGCACGACAACATCGCCTACGGCGCGCCCGCCACGCGCGAGGCGGTCATCGCCGCCGCGAAGAAGGCCCACGCCCACGACTTCATCGAGAAGCTCCCCAAGGGCTACGACACGCCCCTCGCGGAGACCGGCGCCAGCCTCAGCGGCGGCCAGCGTCAGCGCCTGGCCATCGCCCGGGCCCTGCTGCAGGATCCTCCCATCCTCATCCTCGACGAGGCCACCAGCGCCCTCGACACCGAGAGCGAGCGCGCGGTGCAGGCGGCCCTCGAGGCCCTCATGCAGGACCGCACCACCCTCGTGATCGCCCACCGCCTCAGCACCATCCAGAAGGCCACCCGCATCTGCGCCATGAAGCAGGGCCGCGTGGTGGAGACGGGCACCCACACGGAGCTCCTGGCCCAGGGCGGCGAGTACGCCCGCCTCCACAAGCTCCAGTTCGCCGAGGGCTGAGCGGTGATGATGGTCCCCTTCCTTGTGGGCGTTGGTTTCACGGCGGTCCAGGCCCCGGATGCCACCCAGGCCATCCGCGCCCACTTCGAGCAGGAGCCTTCGCGGCTTCAGGCCGCGAACGGACTGAAGCGCTACGGGGCGACCCTCGCGCAGGTCCTCCCGGATCCGGCACGGAGGGCGCGCCTGCAGCAGCTGGCCCAGGCCTGGGAAGCCGCCCCCCTGCTCCCCAGCCCCGGTCAGGAGCCCCTCGTCCTGGCCCACGAACTGGCCCCGTTCGACGCGGCGCTGGCCCTCCGCATCCTCCGACGATGCGCGACACGGCCCGTGGATCCCCGGGTGGCCAACCTCTTCCGGGTGGCCTTGCTGGCCGCAGGCCCGGGCGGGGAAGCCCTCGCCCTGGAGCTCTCCGGCGCCACCGACACCGGCTGGCGGGACTTCGGTGAGCGGTTCCTCGCAGCCCATGCGGTGGAGCGGGCCACGGGAGCCGCGCTGGTGGCCCGGATCGCGCAGGCGGACGAGGCCACCCGGCGGGCCGGCTGGTTCCGTCCCCTCACCCAGATCGGCTACCCCGCCGCCGTGCCCCTGATCCAGGACCAGATCCCCGCCTGCCACCGCGATGAGCTCCAGGCGGCCATGATCTTCACCTACGTGGAACTCGCGGGTCATGGTGGGATCCCCTTCCTCGAAAAGGTCCGACCGGCGGGGCCCCTCGCCGCCCGGGAGCGGGAGCATGGCCTCGCGTGGCTCCGGAAGGAGACCGATGCCGCGAATCCCCATGGGCTCGAGGTGGGCAATGACGCGGATTTCGTCGCGCGGTTCGCCGGTCTACCCACGCCCTCCCTCCAATGGCTGGCGGCCCGGGGCCTCCTGGAGGTGAAGGCCGTGGAGCGTCCCACCCCCCTGAAACCCCAGGCCACCGAGTCCCTGCTGGAAGCCCTGATGAACTCCCAGGCCTTCGGGTTGGAGGCCTGCAAGGGACTCCTGTTCCGCTCCGTCGAGGCCAGTCATGAGGGGGGTCTGCTGAGGCTCGCCGCGGTCAACTGGGCCTCCCCCGATGCCTTCAGTGAGCGGCGGGCCAAGACGATCGCCATCCTGCTAAGGACCATCCGGTATGGCCCCGCGCCCACAGGCAAGCCGTGAAGCGCTCGGACTTCCACTTCGACCTGCCCCCGGAGCTCATCGCCCAGGCCCCTGCGGCCCGGCGGGAGGATGCGCGGCTGCTGGTGGTGGATGCCCGCACGGGGCGTCTGGAACACCGGGGCATCCATGACCTGCCCCAGCTGGTGCCTGCGGGGAGCCTCATCGTGCCGAACGATGTGCGGGTGCGCCATGCGCGCCTCTTCCTGCGCCGCAGCGGCGGGGGGAAGGGCGAGGCCCTGCTGCTCAGATCCCTGGGTCAGGGTCGCTTCGAGTCCATGGTGCGCCCTGGCGCCCGCCTGAAGCCCGGGGCCACGGCCACGGTGGTGGATCCGGAGACCGGCGCGGAGCTGGCCCAGGTGGAGATCCTGGGGACCCTGCCCGAGGGGCTGCGGGAGGTCCGCGTATCCAGCGACCACCCCCTCGACTGGGATGAGATCGACCGCATCGGCCGCCTGCCCCTGCCCCCCTACATCGACCACGTGGCGGGGGGTGATGACGAATCCCGCTACCAGACGGTCTTCGCCGCGGACCAGGGCGAGGCCGTGGCCGCCCCCACGGCGGGCCTGCACTTCACGCCCGAGCTCATCGCCGCCCTCGAAGCGAAGGACTGTCGCTGGCGCCCCGTGCGCCTCCATGTGGGCCTAGGCACCTTCCGCCCCATGGAGGCGGACGATCTGGCCGACCACGTGATGCACGAGGAGCGCTTCGAGATACCCCCGACCACCCTGGTGGAACTCGAGTCCACGATGGCCACCCGGTCCCAGCCGCTCCTCGCCGTGGGCACCACGGCCCTGCGCACCCTGGAGGGGGCCTGGGATGGCGCCCGCTTCGCCACCGGCGGCTCCACCCGGCTCTTCATCACGCCGGGCTACCGCCTGCGCACCGCGGACCACCTCCTCACCAACTTCCACCTGCCCGAGAGCACGCTCTTCGTGCTGGTCAGCGCGCTGATGGGTCTGGAAACCGCCCAGGCGGCCTATGCGGAAGCCATCCGGGAGCGCTACCGGTTCTTCAGCTATGGCGACGCCATGCTCATCCTGAACGCTCGAACGGGTTCCGATCAGGAATCGGCCAGGGGAGCCACCCAAGGGACGTAGGCCTGATCGGCAGTCTGGATGTGCCGTTCAAAAGCTTCGATGAGGAGGGTGGCCACATCGGCTTCGGGCACCTGCTGGGATTCCAGCCGCCGCCGGAGGTCGGCCACCAATCGCACCAGTTCCTCGTGCTCCAGCCGATGGGCCTCCAGGCGGGGGTACTGAGCGAGCTTCAGCAGGCGCTCTTCGGTCTCGAAGTGCTGCACCGTGTAGACGGCCAGGAAGTCCAGGCAGGCTCGGGCGGACCCCGCGGCCTGTCCTTCCACCAGGCAGGCCTGAAGGCGTTCCAGGGTGCTGAGGAGCTCGGCGTGATCCCGGTCCAGGGCGGCGTGGCCTGTCCAGGTGGGGGGGAGGAGCTTGGCGGCGTTCACAGGGACCTCGGTGGCGGATCAGCGCAACGGTAGGCCGGGCTGAGGGGCCTGCCGGGCCTAGAGGTAGTCCACGAACTGGTGGATCACGGGGATCCGGTGGCGCTTGCCCTTGGTGGCTTGAAGAATCGAAGCCACGCTCATGGCCAGGCACCAGAGGAGCCAGATGGGGAGGAAGATCCGCACCGATAGGAGCCCCACCAGGGGGAAGAGCCCCAGGATCAGGCAGAGCAGGGTGACCACGCATTCGGTGAAGGCGAGGATCACACCCTGCCGTGCATGCCACAGGAGCTCTTCATCCTCCCGGGCATGGAGGTAGGGCCTGAAGGCCCAGGGACCCGCATAGCAGAGCACGAGGTCCCGAAGGCGCTCGCCTTGATAGAGCGGGGTGGGGACTTCCAGGGGCACGGGCAACCTCGATCCCCCCATCCTAGTGCAGGCGGAGGACCTTGCGGGGGCGGGACCCGATTTTCCGAGTTTGCACTCCGATGGGAACGACGCCCGAGGTGCCGACCATTCGGCCAGTCCCCTGTGCGGTCCGGCCAGAAGTCCGGTGGGCCCCCCTATGGAAGGTTCGGTCTCCGGCCGATAGGACCTAACCTTGTCACCTTCCCCGAGTCCCTTACCCATGCACCCACAGAACCGATCCCTGACCTCAGGATCCGCCGCGGCTCTGCTGCTGGGGGTCGCTCTTGCCTGCGGGGGGGGGGAGGGGGTGCCACCGGGTCCTCGGGCGGTCCCGGGCCGGTGGTCAGCTGCCCCATCCCAAGTGTCCCCACCACCCCCACCTGGTCGGGGGACATCTACCCCCTGCTGCACAGCTCCACCTGTGGCTCCGCGGCCACCTCCTGCCATGGGGGCCCCTCGGCCCAGGGCCGCCTCGACTACAGCCTGCCCTCTTCGGCCCTGTACGCGGCGCTGGTGGACCAACCCTCCACCACCTTCAGCGTGGCCGGCTGGGCCATCATCAAGTCCAACGATTCGGCCCACAGCTGGCTCTACGAGAAGGTCGCCCCGGCCATCGCGGGGGAGCCGGGCAAGGCCGCCACCGGATCGAAGACCGGATCCCAGATGCCCCTGGGGGGAACCCTCTGCACCACGACCACTGACACGCTGAAGCGCTGGATCGATCAGGGCGCTCAGAACAACTAGCCTCGCACCTCCTCCGAGGATCCCATGTCCATTTCCTTCTCGCAGATCTCCAGCTGGACCACGGCCGACGTGCTCCACTTCGCGCGGCGGGCGGGCTTCGGCCTCACCCCCGAGCAGGCGGCCACCCTGGCGGCGCAGAGCCCAGCCACCGTCATCGACGGCTGGGTGGATGGCGCCCTCGGGATCGTGGGCGACCCCGCGCTCTTCAACACGGTGCTGGGCGCGCGGGCCGACGTGGTGGCCAGCGATGCCTGGGACGCCGCCACGGGGGGTGCCGCCCAGCCGGCGGTCGCCACTCCGCACCCCTTCTACGTTCAAGGGGCCCAGGCCTGGCGGAGCCAGTTCCGGCCCGGCGAGGCCCAGGCCTACTGGACCTTCCGCATGCAGTACAACCCCTACGGGATGAGCGAGCGCCTGGCGCTCTTCTTCCACAACCTCTTCGCCACGGGGTACTCCAAGGTGGGCAGCATCCCCCTGATGCTGAACCAGATCGACCTCTTCCGGTCCCAGGGCTTCGGCCGTTTCGAGGACCTGCTGGTGGCGGTCTCCAAGGATCCGGCCATGTGCGTGTGGCTGGACTCGGTGCAGAACAGCGCCACCTACAACAGCGTGCCCAACGAGAACTACGCCCGGGAGGTGATGGAGCTCTACAGCGTGGGGGTGGACAATGGCTACAACCAGGCCGATATCACCAATCTGGCCCGGGCCCTCTCGGGGTGGAGCTTCACGGTGCCCCCCAGCGCCTGGATCGTGAACCCGGCGGACCCCTCGCGCACCCTCATCGGGGGTGGTGCCTTCGCGGTCTACCAGGGGCAGGCCATGCCCTCCGGCCATCGCTACTGGTGGGGTGGCACCGGCAACAACCTCTACGGCATGCACCCCACCAACGCCAACAACAGCCAGAGCAAGAGCACCACCATCCAGCTGTTCACGGGGGCCACCTCCTACGACTTCGTCACCGCCTCCGGGGGCATGGCGCCCGGGGAGAACGCCCTCCGGGGTCTGCTCGCCGCCAATCCCGCGGGCATCCGCACCAACGCCTCCGAGTTCCTGGCCAAGCGCATCCTCCTGCACTTCGTCACCCCGGACTACACGCAGACGGACTACCAGGACCTGGCCGCCCTGCTGCGCAGCTCCGACTTCAACTTCGGCACGGTGTTGAAGGCCCTCTTCAAAACCCCGTATTTCTTCGCATCGGACAAGCGCTATGCCCTGGTGGAAGGGCCCGTGTCGTGGGCCGTCCGGGCCGCCCGGATGCTTTGCCCGGGTCTCGCCGCAGCGGATGGCGCCCAGCCGGGGGACATGCCGGCGAACAGCGGGAAGGCCTTCCCCGCTTGGCGGGCCGTGGTGGGCGACAACTACAACCCCGACACCTTCGACAACATGGGCATGGCCCTCCTGGATCCGCGGGGTCCCAACGGTTGGCACGAGCACACCGCCTGGTTGAACAGCAACACCATGCGGTACCGGGGGCGCTTCGCCGCCGCCGTGGCGCTGAAGGAGGGCTACCGCAACTACTACGGCACCGGGGCCGGGGGCAGTGCCTTCCTGGATCTGACCCTGTTCCCCAACCGGGTGCAGGATTGGTTCCCGGCAGCGCCGGGCACCGCGCTGGGGGCCTACACCCGGCTGGTCGCGCTCCTGCAGCCCGCACCCATCCCCACGGCGGTGCGGGACGCCTGGCTCACCGGGCTCTTCGGTGGGGGTGCCACCGCCGTGGATACCTCCGTCGCCGATGATCAGCTCAAGATCCGTGAACTCGCCTATCTCATCCTCTGCAGCCCCGCCGGGCAGCTGTACTAGGGAGGCTCCATGACCACTCGACGATCCTTCCTCCAGGGCATGGGCGCTGCCGGTCTGGCGCTGGGCGGGCTCACCGCCTGTGGCGGCGGGGGCGGCGGCAAGGGCAGTGCCGGCCCCGGCTTCAACCCCGATCCGCCCAAGGCGATCCCCACCGATCCCATCCTCGTGGTGGTCATGTTCGACGGGGGCCAGGACTGGCTGAACCTCGTGGTGCCCACCGCGGGCAACAACGCCGCAGCCTACGCGGCGGCCCGCCCGAATATCGCCATTTCGGGCGGATATCAGGACATGACCAATGGTGTGTCCCTGAACGATGACTTCACGGGGATGATCGACCTCCACAACAAGGGCCGCATCGCCTGGGTGCCGGGCATCGGCATGGCAGGGGCCAGCCTCAGCCACTTCACGGCGACCGACCTTTGGGCCCAGGGCGGGGTGCTCAACTCCACGGGTTGGCTGGGCCGTTTCGCGGACGCTGCGTTCAGCGCTTCCGGCGATGTGCTGCGCGGGGTGGTGACCACGGGCGACGTGCCCCTCATGTTCCGGGGCGCCACCCGCAGCTTCGTGTCCATCACCGGCAGCTCCGGGTTCGTCTACCCCTCCTTCCTCCGCCGCACCACCGTGAACTACTCCGGCTCCCCCTACACCGCCCAGGCGGTGCAGGCCCTGGAGGATGGCTGGGGGACCTCCCTCACGACCGCGACCGCCGACGCCATTTCCCAGGCGGGCTATGACCAGGCCCGGCAGGCGGGCAAGGCCTTCTTCGACGCCCAGAACGGGTTCGGCACCAACGGCCAGCTGCCGTCCCGAACCCCCAGCGTGCCCTACCCCGGCGACAGCAGCTACCCCGTGAAGCGCCTCAACGGCGGCAACCTCACCAGCAGCCTGAGCCGCCAGCTGAAGCTCATCGCCCAGATGATCGCGGCCGGGCTGCCCGGGCAGGTGTACTTCGCGCGCATCGGCGGGTATGACACCCACAGCAACCAGATGGCCACCCTTCCGGACCTCCAGCGGGCCGCTGGCGGCGCGTTGAAGGCCTTCTACGATGATCTGGCGACCATCAGTGTGGGCGGCACCAGCGCCCAGGACCGGGTGATGATCCTCGGCTGGAGCGAGTTCGGCCGGCGCATCAAAGAGAACGACGGCGGTACGGACCACGGCACCGCGGGCCTCGCCTTCTGCATGGGCAACAGCGTGAAGGGCGGCTTCTACGGTGGCGGCTACCCGAATCTGGCGGACCCCGACACCAATGGGAACATGAAGTTCACCACCGACTACCGCAGCCTCTACGCCACCGTGCTGGACCGGTGGCTGGGGCAGGCCACGTCCACGACCAACACCCTGTTGGGAGCTTCCTACCCCCGGCTCAGCTTCCTTTAACGGCGTTCCGGAGCAGCAGCACCGCCAGGGTCCCCAGCAGCAGGGCGAAGGCCTTGCGGAGCCGGGGACCCTGGGTGGCGGTGGCCCAGCGCGCGCCCAGGAAGGCCGCGGCCGCGAAGCCCAGGGCCACGCCACCCAGGGCGATCCAGGGCAGCCCCTCGGGTCGGTGGTGGGCGTAGACCCACACCCCCGGGAGGCCGATGGGGGGGAGCATCAGGGCGAGGCTCGTGACCTGGGCCCGGTGCTGGGCGTAGCCCATGCGCCAGGCCAGGAGGGGGATGATCACCACGCCGCCGCCGATGCCCAGCAGTCCGGAGGCGAGGCCGCCGATGCCGCCCACGACCAGCGCATCCGCCACGGTCCACTCGCGGGGTTCCGGTTCGGTGCCCTTCTGGCCTTGGCGGCCGATGCGAATGGCCATGGCCGCGAGGAAGGTCACGAAGACGAGGCGCAGGGCCAGGAGGGGGATGGCGTTGGCGGCATAGGCGCCGGCGGTCACTCCCAGGAGGAAGCCCGGGAGCATCCAGCCCACGAGGCGCAGATCCACCTTCACGCCCTGCCGGTGGTAGTGCCACACGGCGGGGAGTCCGTTCGGGAGCAGCATGGCGGCGAGGGCCATGCCCTGGGCGCCCGCCTGATCGAGGCCCAGGAGGAGGCCCAGCAGGGGCACCAGCACGATGCCGCCGCCGATGCCGAAGGCGCCGCTGAGCACGCCGCCGGCCGCCCCGCAGAGGATGCCGCCCAGGAAGGGGCTCATGGCGCACCTCCTGTGCGCCACCCCGTTGGGGCCGCGCTCGGCGCGGTGGCCCTCCGCTCCTGCTCCGGCCTCATGGCGCACCTCCCTGGATCGCCACGCTTGTCGCGTGGCTCCTGCGGGCATCCTGCCCGCCGAACGGGAGCCTCCCTGTGCGCCACCCAGATGGGGCCGCGCGGGGCGCGGTGGCCCTCCGCTCCTGCTCCGGCCTCATGGCGCCCCCAGGGGGAGCTCGGGATGGCGCTTGTCGAAGGTGAGGCCGCGGCGGGGACCGGCGCCCTCCACCGTCACCAGGTTCTGCTGTCGGGTGGCGACCTCGAACATCACGGTGTGGCGGAGCACCATCCGCAGCGGATCGGGTGCCACCGCCTCCAGCTCCACGAGGAGGTCCTTCGGATCCAGTTCCTGGGCCACCACCTTGAAGGGGATCACGGTGGCGCCCGCCTTCAGCTCCAGGCGTCCCTGGAAGTAGCGCTCCAGGTCCGCGGGGGCGTAGACCTCACCATCCTTCAGGGCGATGCGGCGGCGCACCACGTCCTCCAGGGCCGCGTGGAAGTGGTGAAGGGAGAGCCGCAGCTTCAGGCGCACACCTCCCTCGACCACCGTGAGCGTGGCCTGGGTCACGGGATACTGGTGGGCCGCCAGGGGCAGCGCCAGGAGCAGGGCCGGCAGGGCGGGGAGTCTCATGGCAGGCGCTCCGAGAAGAAGTCCAGGATCCAGGCGGAGGCGTCCACGTCCGGTGTGGGCTCGTCGGCATCCGGGCCGTACTTGCGGCCGCCGGGCCAGGCGTGGCCCTGGTCCAGGGCCCAGAAGTGCAGGTCCTCGCCGTAGCGGTCCCAGGTGTGGGCGCCCTGAACCCGGCGCCGGGGCCGGGGATCCAGGCCCATGGCGAGGGCCAGGCGGTGGGCGGAGTCGGGGGCGGGCTCGCAGGCGATGCGCCGGCCCTGGGTCCCGGTGCCACCATCGAAGGGGATGTGCTGATCCGCCCGCCCGTGGAAGATGGCCACGGGCTGCCGCCGCACCCGTGGGGGGATCGCTTGGCTCGGGGCGCCTGAGAGCAGGGCGAACCCGGCGTAGGGCGCGTCGCCTTCCAGCAGGAGCCGCCAGCCCATGCGCGCCCCGTTGCTGAAGCCCGCGAGGAAGGTGGGGCTGGGCGGCAGCTTCAGGAGGTCCGGGAGGGCCTTCAGGAACCCGGTGTCGTCCACGTCGCTGAAGGCGGGGTGGCCAAGCCCCGGCCCCACATTCCAGGCGGCGCCGGTGGCGGGGTCCTCCTGGCCGTGGGCGCCCAGGGCCGCGGGCAGGGCCAGGGCCCAGCCCCGGTCCAGGGCCGCGTGGGGCAGGTTGGAGAAGCGGGCCATGAGCCGGGGCGTGCCGCCCGTGCCGTGGAGTCCCACCAGCAGGGGGGAAGGGCCGCCTCCTTCCGGTTGCCACAGCAGGCATCGGCGGGTGCGGCCCTCCCAGGGCAGATCGATCAGATCCGGGTGGTGAATATTACTTCTCCTTCTTGTCCGCCGGCTTGGCGTCCCCCTCCATCTTGCGCTGTTGCATGGGATTCGGCATCCGCATCTCGGGGGCCTTGAAGAGCTTCAGCGGCTGCACCGTGGGGAGCTTCCGGGGGAAGGCGTCGTTGGCATGGTCGATGTCGGGGATCTCGTGGAAGGGATCCAGCTCCACGGAGGCCAGGGCCTTGTCGCGGGGGAGCAGCTTGGCGAAGCGTTCCTCGTTCTGCATCCAGCTCTCCACGGGGAGGCGCACCACCTCGGTGCTGCCGTCCACGAAGGTGAGCTTGAGGATGATGGGCATGGGGAACTTGCCCACGTTCTTCACCGTGATGCGGTGGAGGAACTTGCCGGCCTTGACCATGGCCTTCTCCTCCTCGGTCAGGTCGCCCTGGGCGGCCTGCCAGCGCTTGAGGTCGGAGGGGGACACGGCGTAGCGGTCCCAGGAACCATCGGTATACATGTCTTGGATCCCGCGCAGCTTCTCCTCGCCGGGCAGGTTGCGTTCGGCCTCCTTCATGCGGGAGAGGTTCTGGTCGGCGGCCGCCGCGGCGGCCTTGGCGCGGGCCTTGGCGTCGGCGGGGTTGCCGTCGGAGAACTGGAAGGTCTCCACCTTCTCCAGCTCCAGATCGGGGGCGGCGGTGGTGAAGAACCAGCCACGCCAGAACCAGTCGAGATCCATGCCCGAGGCGTCGTTGAAGGTGCGGAAGAGGTCCGCGGGCTGGGGGCGCTTGAACTTCCAGCGGCGGGCGTACTCCTTGAAGGCGAAGTCGAAGAGCTCGCGACCCATGACGGTCTCCCGCAGGAGGTTCAGGCCCGCGGCGGGCTTCTGGTAGGCGTTGAAACCGAAGTCCTTCACCGCGTCGCTCTGGGTCATGATGGGCGTCGCGTTGGGGAAGCGCAGGTAGTCGGTGAT
>JBGASN010000092.1:0-4036 GCA_044229665.1 Holophagaceae bacterium | reverse complement strand
GTCCGCGTCCTCCAGGGCGAAGTGATCGCCCCGCCCCCGGTGTGGTTCATGCGCCAGGCGGGCCGCTTCCTGCCCGAGTACCGCGCCATCCGCGCCAAGGCCATCTTCGAGCAGCTGCTCAACGACAGCGACCTCTCCGCCGAGGTCATTCCGCAGCCCATCCGCTTCCTCAAGATCGACGGCGCCATCATCTTCGCCGACATCCCGCGATCCTGGATGCCCTGGGCTGCGGCGACGATCCTCGAGGGCGGCCCTGCGCTGGCCTGCACCCTGATCAGATCCTCGACCAGCTCCCTGACGAGACTGTGTTCCAGCGGGTGTGCGATGCTCTGCGTGCAAGGTCCTGCAAGTGGAGCGCCCCGCCGAGAAGGCCCTCCGCTTCGCTGGCGTCTCTTGGACCCTCCTGGCCTACGGCCTGGAAGGGAAGGGGAGCAAGGAGCCGGGCCAAGGCCTTCATCCACAAGGAGCCCGTGAAGGGTTGAAGTGGCTGGAGAAGCTGGCCGATTTTCCGCCCGCCTCCTGAACCTCCACATCGAGGCCGGCGCCCAGGCCGTGCAGCTCTTCGACACGTGGGCCGGTGAGCTGGACGCCGATGACTACGCCACCCTGGCCCTGCCGGCGGCCCGCCGCACCCTGGAGCAGGTCACCAGCGTGCCCACCCTCTTCTTCGCCCGCACCGGCTACCTGCCGGACGCCCTGAACACGCTGCCCTGCGCCGGCCTGGCCGTGCCATGGCAGGTGCCCATCAGTGAAGCCCGCCGTCGCTTCAGCGGCAAGGTGCTCCAGGGGAACCTGGACCCTGTGGCCCTCCTGGCGGGTCCTGAGGTTGCGTGCCGGAAGGCCCGGGCCATCCTGGACGCCATGAAGGGCCATGCCCACGTCTTCAACCTCGGCCACGGCCTCGTTCCCGAGACCAACCCCGACGTGCTCGCGGCGGTCATTGAAGAAGTGAAGCGCGCCTAATTCCGGGAGGGGCGGCGGGTCACCTGCCGCCCCTTCTCCAGCTGAGTCGATCCCATGCACAACCTCATCGATCTCGTCCGCCACTACGACCGCCCCGGGCCCCGGTACACCGGGTACCCCATGCCGCCGGCCTGGCACGACGACTTCCCGGAGTCGGAGCTGATCGAGGGGCTCAAGCGGGCCGATGCCAGCAAGGAGGCGCTGAGCTTCTACGCGCACCTGCCCTTCTGCAAGCGCCGCTGCGCCTACTGCGGCTGCAACGTGGTGATCAGCCCCCACTACGATCCCGTCGAGTCCTTCCTCCAGCACCTGGAGCAGGAACTGGACCTGTGGGCCTCCCACCTGCCCAACCGGCGCGGCGTGCTACAGCTCCACTGGGGCGGTGGCACCCCCACCTACCTGGAGGTGCCCGAGCTCCAGCGCACCTTCCGCATGATCACGGACCGCTTCCCCCTGCTGCCTGGGGCCGAGGTGAGCCTGGAGGCGGATCCCACCTTCCTGCGGCCCGACCAGCTGCCCGCCCTCCGGGAGCTCGGCTTCAACCGCGTCTCCTTCGGAGTTCAGGACCTCGACAAGGATGTGCAGGAGCTCATCACCCGGGGCCAGACCTGGGAGCAGACCCTCGCGGCCGTGAAGCAGGCCCGCAGTGTGGGCTTCGAGGGCGTGAACCTCGACTTGGTCTACGGGCTGCCGGGCCAGACCCTGGAGAAGTTCACCCGCACCCTCGACGAGGTCATCGCCCTCCAGCCCAACCGGCTGGCGGTGTACGGCTTCGCCTACCTGCCCAAGATGATGCCCTTCCAGCGCAGCATCCCCGCGGAGACCCTGCCCACCCCGGACCAGAAGCTCCAGCTGCTCCTGCTCGCCACGGAGCGCCTGGAGGCCGCGGGCTACGTGCCCGTGGGCATGGACCACTTCGCCCACCCCGACGACAACCTCGCCAAGGCCGTGAAGGACGGGAGCATCATCCGCAACTTCATGGGCTACGCCGTGCAGGGCGGTCCCGACATGGTGAGCATCGGCCCCAGCGCCATCAGCGACGTGGGCGGCGTGTACCACCAGAACGACAAGATCCTCTCCAAGTGGGAGAAGGCCGTGGGCAGCGGGCACTTCGCCATGCACAAGGGCCACACCTGCACCTCCGAGGACCGCATGCGCCGGTGGGTGATCCACCAGGTCATGGGCCGCTTCGAGCTGCGCTGGACGGACCTGAAGGCCAAGTGGGGCATTGACGGCCCTACCCACTTCGCCCAGGCCCTGAAGGAGCTCAAGGCGGAGGAGCCCATGGGCACCGTGAAGGTCACCGAGGAGGGCGTCTTCGTCACCGAGCTGGGCCGCCGCTTCGTGCGCAACCTGGCCATGCCCTTCGACGCCTACATGGAGCAGATGGCGGGCAAAACGTTCAGCCGGACCGTGTGATGCTCCTCCTTCCTCCACCCGCGGTGATGCAGACTCCCCCTGCTTCACCGCAGGTGCAGGACTTCGACCAGGCCTTCGCCTTCCTCCAGACCACCTACGCCTGGGGTTCCCGGGTGGAGTGGGAGCTCCTGCGCACGGAATACCGGGCCAGGGCCGCCGCGGCGACCACGCCCCGGGCCTTCCACCGGGTCCTGGAGGACCTGCTGGACCAGCTCTGCGACGCCCACACCCACCTGGGCTCCAACCTCGCCGACAGCTGGCGCCTGCCTCCCGGGGCCATCGCCGCGGAGTGGCGGGGGGATGACGCGGTGGTGATCGCGGTGCAGCCGGGGAGCCGCGCCGCCAAGGCCGGGGTGAAGCCCGGCCAGCGGATCCTCCAGGTGAATGGCAAGCCGCTCAAGGAAGCCCTGGATGCGCGCCGCCCCCAGTTCCTGAAGGGGCTGGAGGACGAGGACCTCCACTGGGTGTTGAACAGCGTCCTGGCCGGCCGCCATGGGGAGGGGATCACCCTCCGCGTGGCCGAAGGCTCCGCAGCCCCCCTGGAGCTCGCCGTGCCCCCAGGGGAAGACGTCGATCCGCCTCCACCCGAGACCAAGCTGCTGCCTGGCGACGTGGGCTACATCGCGTTCCGCGACTTCGGCAGCGAGGCCGCCCTGCAGCGCCTGGACGAGGCCATGGCCCGCTTCCCGCAGGCCAGGGCCTGGATCCTCGATGTGCGCCTGAATTACGGCGGGGACACCCAGTACATGCTCCCGGCCCTCGGGCGCTTCTACGGCAAGCGCACCCGCTACGCCGTGATGCGCAAGCGGGACGGGGCCGGCCTGGGCAGCCCCTGGGATGAATACATCCCCTCCCGGGGCCGCACCTTCGAAGGTCCCGTGGCCGTGCTGGTGGCCCCTTGGACCATGAGCACCGCCGAGGGGCTCGCCATGGCGGTACAGGGCACCTTGCGCGGGGGGGTCTTCGGCACCCGGACCGCGGGGCTGGGCGCGGCGGTGAAGTCGCTCACGCTCAAGCACTCGGGCCTGCGGGTGCAGGTGAGCGCCGAGCCCGTGTACGACCTCTTCATGCGGCCCCGGGGGGAGTTCCGCCCCAAGGGCCTGGTGGACCTCGGCCGCGCCACGGGGGAGGATCCGATCCTGGACGCCGCCCTGGCCTGGGTGGGCGCCCGACTCCCCAAGCGATAGGCTGACCTCATGCACCGCGACACCGCGATCCTCCTGCTCAACCTCGGCGGCCCCGTCACCCTGGCCCACGTGGAACCCTTCCTCTACGCGCTCTTCAGCGACCGAGACCTCATCAAGCTGCCGGGCCCCGCGTGGCTCCAGCCCCTGTTCGCCAAGCTCATCAGCCGGGGGCGGGCCAAGGCCGCGCGGGCCCGCTATGCGGAGATCGGCGGGGGCTCGCCCCTGCTGCGCCAGAGCGCCCTCCAGGCGGCCGCCCTGCGCAGCCGGTTGCGGGCGATGGGGGTGAAGAGCCCCGTGAAGCTGGTGTTCCGCACCAGTGCCCCCCGGGCCGCCGGGATGTTGAAGGCCCTGGCCCGCGAAGGGGTCACGAAGCTCCTGCCCGTGACCCTCTATCCCCACGCCTGCCACGCCACCACCGGCAGCTCCCTGCGCGAGCTGGAGGCCCTGGCCAAGCCCCTGGGCATGAC
>JBGASN010000040.1:0-31153 GCA_044229665.1 Holophagaceae bacterium | reverse complement strand
GATCCGCCGAGAGGCGGAGCAGGGTCCCCCGGGTGGGCAGGGAGTGGAAATCGAAGTCATCCCACTCCGCCCAGGCCCGGAAGACCTTGGCCCGGGGCATGTCCGCCCGCGCACCCAGCACCGTGAAGGTGCCCCGCTGCTCCAGCGCCGCGAAGCCCACGCGGCCGCGATCCTCCGCCCCCCAGCGCAGCTGGGCTTCCAGACCCAGCTCCCGGCGGGTGAACCCCAACCCATAGGCCGCCGAGGAGGGCAGGAAGAGGAGCCCGCCCCGGACATCCTGGCTCACGGTGGTGCCGAAGGCGCCAAGGGCCAGGGCCGGAAGCCGGGCCGGGGTCCAGGCCACATGGGCACCCAGCCGCTTCTGCAGGCTGTCGGCCTCGGCCTCCAGGGAGCCCCCCACCCCCGTGCCGAAGAGGTTGCGCCCCTGGAGGACCAATCCCCCATGAAGGCCCCAATCGCTCTCGTAGGCCAGCGTGGCATTGAGCACCGTGGGCTGGCCCGGCACCGGCCGCAGGTGCAGCACGAGCCCCTCGGGCTTCTGGGCGAGGGTGGTCTCCACCCGGCGGAGGCCCAGGCGATCCCGGCTCCGGGCCAACCGATCCTCCAGCTCCGGTGCCCGCACGATGCGACCCTCCACGGGTTTCATCAGCGCTTCGATCCCCGCCTGATGTCGCCCGGGGGTGACCTCTACCTTCGCGATGATCGGTTCGCGCACCACGAGCCGCAACGTGCCCGCCACGAAGCCACTGCCCTGAAAGTCCAGCACCGCCGCGCCCCGCAGCACGCCTGAAGCCACCAGCTCCTGCTCCAGCTGCCCGAAGGCCGCGGCATGGAAGGGACGCCCCGGCACGAGGCCAAGCTCCTCCAGGCGCCGCCGCACCGCCTCCCGGGAAAGATCCGACCAGCCCGGGGGAAGGGTGAGCTCCACCTGGGAGATGAGAGGCGCTGGCTCCCAGTGCAGGACCGCGGTACCGGTGGGGGCGGCGGGGAGGTCCACCCAGGCCGAGCCCACGGGCAGGCGCCGGTGCAGCCGGCGCAGCAGGCGCCAGAGGTCGGCGCGGGTGAGGGGGCCCGACGGCAGCAGGGCCGCCAGATCCGGGTGATCCGGCCCTTCCACCTGGAGGGCGACCGCCGCGGGCGCCTCGGAGCCGGGCATCAGCTGGCGCTCCAGGGCCGGAAGTCCCGCTTCCAGCGCCTTGGCCCCGGCCTCGAAGAGCAGCCCCTCCTGGCCCCGGTAGTCGAACTCCGCCACCTCATCCGTCTTCGGGCGCAGCACCCCGTCCGCCGCCGCCTCACTGCGGGCCTCGGTGACCCGCATGGCCAGGTCCAGGCTGCGGCCCACGAGCGCCAGGATGTCCGTGGGCTCGCTGGCGTCCCAGCTGCGTCCGATGTTCACGCCCACCACCACGGCGCCGGGGAAGGCCTCGCGGCCCGCCAGCACGGGCATGTTCTCCACCAGGCCGCCATCGACCAGGTGCTCCCCTTCGATGACGACCGGGGCCAGCAGGCCCGGGATGGACATGGAGGCCTTCACCGCATCCACGAGGCTGCCCTGGGCCAGCACCCGTGCCTCACCCCGGGTGAGGCTGGAGGCCACCACACGGAGGCGGGTGCCCAGGTGATCGAAGCGCCCATCCCCCAGCGCCTCGCCCCGGGCCAGGGTCTCCACCAGCGTGATGCGCAGGCGGCGGGCCCGCTCTTCGCCGGGCACGAGCACCAGCCGCCCGCGGGCGAAGGCCAGGCTGATCACGGTGCCGTGGAGCTCTTCATCTTCGGAGAGGCTCAGGCCCGGCGCACGGCGACGATCATCCAGCACGGCGGAGAAGTCCCGCCCGGCGAAGACCCGTTCCGCGCCCGCTCCGCCCAACCCGACGGCGAAGAGGGCCGAGGCCAGGCTGCCGGCGCTCGTCCCCACCAGACCCTCCGGGTGCCAGCCCTCCGCTTCCAGCCGCCGCAACAGGCCGGCATGGGCCAGCCCCTTGGCGCTCCCACCCCGGAGCGCGAGCACCAAGGGGCGTTGGCCAGGCGCCTTCAGCTCCGGCAGGAAGCGGAAGCGGTGGTCCGGGGGGCGAACCTCCAGGACCAGCCGTTCCTGGGCCACCAGGCCCAGGACGAGCAGGGGGAGCGTGAGCAGCCGGCGCATGATCGCGATTCAGCATAGCCCAGCGCCCGCATCCTCACGGATAATCGGAGGACCTCCATGACCCAGCCCCGTGACCTCCCCCACTACATCGCCGGCCGCTTCCAGCCGGCCGCCAGCGGCCTCTGGCTGGAGGACCTGGAACCCGCCACCGGTCGCGTGCTGGCCCGGGTCGCCCGGGGCACCGCCGAAGATGTGGATGCCGCGGTGATGGCCGCCGCCGCGGCCCAGCCCGCGTGGGGTCGCAGCAGCGTGGCCGAGCGGGCGGACCTGCTGGAAGCGTTGGCCGCCCGGGTGGAGGCCCGCTTCGACGACTTCGCCGAGGCCGAGAGCCGCGACGCCGGCAAACCCCTCCAGCTGGCGCGGACCCTCGACATCCCCCGGGCGTTGTCGAACCTCCGCTTCTTCGCCCGGGAGGTGCGGCAGCGCCACGACGAGGCCTACCAGGTGGAGGACGGCTTCCACTACGTGCATCGGAGCGCCGCCGGGGTCTGCGCCCTCATCACGCCCTGGAACCTGCCCCTCTACCTGCTCACCTGGAAGCTGGCCCCGGCCCTGGCCATGGGCAACACCGTGGTGGCCAAGCCCAGCGAGCTGACCCCCCTCACCGCCCACCTCCTCCTGGAGGAGCTGCACGCCCTGCGCCCGCCCCACGGCATCGTGAACCTCCTGCACGGCCTGGGGCCCGAGGCGGGTGCGCCCCTCGTGGCCCACCCCCGCGTGAAGGCCGTGAGCTTCACCGGGGGCACCGCCAGTGGCGCCCTCGTGGCCGCCGCCGCCGCCCCCGCCTTCAAGAAGCTCTCCCTGGAGCTGGGCGGCAAGAACCCCAGCCTCGTCTTCGCCGACGCCGACTTCGGGAAGGCCGTGCAGGGGGTCACCCGCGCCGCCTTCCAGAACACCGGGCAGATCTGCCTCTGCGGCTCCCGCATCCTGGTGGAGCGCTCGATCCACGACCGCTGCGTGGAGGCCCTCGTGAAGGATGCCGCCCAGTGGGTGCCCGGCGACCCCCGCCGCGAGACCACGAAGGGCGGCGCCCTCATTTCCGCCGCCCACCGGGACAAGGTGGAGGGCTACCTCCGGCTCGCGGTGGAAGAGGGCGGGACGATCCGCTGCGGCGGCCAGCGCCCGACCCTGGATCCCGAGTTCGCCGGGGGCTTCTTCCTGGAGCCCACGGTCATCACCGGCCTGCCCGCCACCTGCCGTACCGCCACCGAGGAGATCTTCGGCCCCGTGGTCACAGTGCATCCCTTCGACACCGAGGAGGAGGCCCTGCAGATGGCCAACGGCGTGCGCTACGGCCTCGCCGCCAACCTGTGGACCCAGGACCTCGACCGCGCCCACCGGGTGGCGAAGCGGCTGGAGAGCGGCCTCGTGTGGATCAACACCTGGCTCATGCGCGACCTCCGCGTACCCTTCGGCGGGGTGAAGGACAGCGGCGTGGGCCGCGAAGGCGGCCGCTGGAGCCTGGAGTTCTTCTCCGAAGCCAAGACCATCACCGTGAAGCTGGACTAGGGGTTTCCATGAGCACCGGCCGCATCGTCGCAGGCGCCCTCGCGCCCCATCCGCCCCACCTGGTGTACGCGGAGAACCCGCCCCAGAACGAGCCCCGCTCCGAGGGCGGCTGGGAGGTGCTGCGGTGGGGCTACGAGCGCCTGCGCAAGGACCTCGCGACGACGGACTACGACGTGATCCTCGTGCACAGCCCCCACTGGAAGACCCGCACGGGAAACCACCTCCTGGCCGTGCCCCAGCTCTCGGGCCTCAGCGTGGACCCCATCTTCCCCAACCTCTTCCGCTACACCTTCGACCTGAGGGTGGACGTGGCGCTGGCCCAGGCGATCCACGCCGAGGGGCAGGCCCGGAAGCTGGAGATGAGCCTCATGGAGAACCCGGACTTCCGGGTGGACTACGGCACCATCATCAGCTGCCACCTGGCCAACCCCGCCTGGGACAAGCCCATCGTGGCCATCAGCTCCAACAGCACCTACTTCGACTTCAGCAACGAGATGGGCCAGGACGAGATGGCCCGCCTGGGCGAAGCCACGAAGGCCGCCATCGAACGGACGGGGCGCAAGGCGCTGCTGCTGGCCAGCTGCTCCCTGAGCCACCGCCACTTCACCACCGAGAGCGACCTGCCCGAGGACATGAGCAAGGAGCACATCACCCACCACGGCCAGTACCTGTGGGACATGCGCGTCATCGAGCTCATGAAGCAGGGCCGCACCCGGGAGCTCATGGACATCCTGCCGGACTTCACCGAGCAGGCCATCAGCGAGACCAAGGACGGCAGCCTCGCCTGGCTCCTGGCGGCGCTCGGGTATCCGAGCTACCCCGCCGAGGTCTATGGCTACGGCAGCGTGATCGGTACCGGCAATGCGGTGGTGGGTTGGATTCCGGCTGAGGTGAAGGCGTGATCGTGAAGGGTTTCATCGTCCCCGGCCGTCCCCTTCCGCTCCTCGCTCCGGATCGGAACCCCCACTGGGCCGAGCTCCGCCGCGGCTTCGAGCAGGCCCGTGCCGAGATCCAGGCTTCGGGCGCCGACCTCATCCTGATCTACAGCACCCAGTGGGTGAACGTCATCGGGCACCAGATCCAGGGCGACCCGAATCCCGCCTGGGTGCACGTGGACCAGGACTTCCACGCCTTCGGCACCATGCCCTACCGGCTCCGCATGGATGCGGCGTTCGCGAAGGCCTACGAGGCCGCGGGCCGGGCCCGGGGCCTCTTCACCCGCGCCGTGAGCTACCAGGGCTTCCCCATCGACAGCGGCACCATCCAGGCCCTGCAGCTGCTGAACCCCGACAATGCCATCCCCGCCTGTGTGGTGGGCTGCAACATGTACGCGGACCGGGCGGAGACCATCGTGCTCGCCAAGGCCGCCCTCGATGCCGCGAAGGCCACGGGGAGGAAGGTGGTCGCCGTGGCCGTGACCGCCCTCTCCAACCGCGTGTTCCCGCGCATGATCGACCCGGCGGAGGATCACCTCTACGCCGCCAAGGACGACGAGTGGAACCGGAAGGTCCTCGAGATGCTCGAGGATGGGCGGGTGGAGGACGTGAGCCAGGTGATCCGCGAGTTCAGCCAGCAGGCCCACGGCGACCAGCGGGGCCGCGCCTTCTGGTGGCTCAGCGGGATGCTGGGTCAGCACAACGGCTACGCCGGGAAGACCCTGGCCTACGGCCCCCTCTGGGGCAGCGGCGCTGCGGTGGTGAGCCTCACCCCCGCCCCCGAGCGCAACCTCAGCCGCGAGTTCGACGAGGGCGAAGTGGAGACCTTCGGCGGCGAACGCGGCGTGCTGAGCGGCGGCCAAGCCGCCGCCAGACCGGAGACCGGAGGCCGGAGGCCGGAGGCGCCGCTTCCGCCTCCGGTCTCCGGTCTCCGGCCTCCAGCCCCCTCCGGCGCCATCCACACCAGCGCCAAGAAGGCCCCCAAAGCCGTGGGGGCCTATCCCCACGCCCGCCGCCAGGGCGACTTCATTTTCGTGAGCGGCATCGGCCCGCGCCAGCCGGAGACCGACGAGATCCCCGGCGGCCCCGTGCGGAACGCCGACGGCACCCCGCGGGACTACGACACCGCCGCCCAGACGAAGGCCGTGATCGAGAACATCAAGGCCATCCTCGAAGATGCGGGCTCCAGCCTCGAGGCCATCGTGGACTGCCAGTGCTTCCTCATCGACATGCAGCGGGACTTCAAGGCCTTCAACGAGGTCTACCGCCAGTACTTCGAGGGGATCCAGGCCACGCGCACCACGGTGGAGGTGCGGGCGCTGCCCACGCCCATCGCCGTGGAGATGAAGGTCATCGCCCGGGCCTGAGGCCCCCTAGCGCAGCACCTCGTCCATGGCCTCCTGGAAGGCCTCGATGGCGTCCTTGTTGGCCGCCTCCACGGTGAAGTTGTAGCGGAGCACCGCATTGCACAACCCCGGCGTCTTGAAGGCGTGCCACTCCTCCTCCTGGTACCGCACCCACACCCGGCCATCCTGGAAGCGGTACTCGAAGGCCTCGCCCAGGTTCAGCAGGCGCCCGGAGAAGTCCAGGAAGGCCTTCACCTCGGGATCCTCGGGGCGGAAGGTGCCCTGGGTCCAATAGCGCCGGAGGAGGTCTTCCAGGATGCCGCGCCGCCGGAGGGCGCTCGTATCCACCAGGGCCTTGATGCGCAGGGAGGAGGGCACCTTCCCCGCCACCACCTGCTGGAGGGCCCAGGCGCCCCGCCCCGTGGTGGGGGCCCCCGGCAGCTTCCTCAGCCGTTGGATGTCGACGCCAAACTTCACTTCCAGGTAGGGATCCCCGCTCCGGACGATGGTGCCCCGGGCCACGGGGGTGGTGGCCGGCGGCGGGAGGGACTTCCCCCCGGGGCCCGCGAGGAGGGCTCCGCAGAGCAGGGGAACCACCGGGAAAGGGGAGGACATGCGCCATCTATCGGCCGGCGGGGAGGTGATGTCAAGTCTGAAGGTTGGGAAGCGCTAAGCTGGGCCCGTGCGCATCCATGACCTGAGCCCCCTCATCTCACCGGCGCTGGCGGTCTGGCCCGGGGATCGCCCCTTCTCCCGGGAGGTGGCCCTCTCCATGGCCGCGGGCGCCAACCTCGACCTGAGCAGCATCCACAGCACCGTACATGTGGGGGCCCACGCGGATGCCCCGAGCCACTATGGGCTGGGCGCACCCTCCATCGAGGCGCTGGACCTCGCCCCCTACGTGGGCCCCTGCCAGGTGATGCGCGTGTCGGTGGCGCGCGGGGAGCGGATCCGGCCGGAGCACCTTGCCGGACCCATCGAGGCCCCCCGCCTCCTCCTCCACACGGGCTCTTTCCCGGATCCCACGCGGTGGAACCCCGATTTCGCCAGCCTCAGTCCCGAGCTCGTGGAGCACCTGCATGCCCAGGGCGTGATGCTGGTGGGGATCGACACCCCCAGCGTGGATCCCTTCGAGAGCAAGGCCCTGGAGAGCCACCAGGCCCTCCTCCGCACGGGGATGCGGAACCTGGAGGGGCTGCTGCTGGAGGCCGTGCCGGAGGGCCACTACACGCTGGTGGCCCTGCCCCTGCGTCTCCAAGGCGCCGACGCCTCGCCCGTGCGGGCGGTGCTGCTGGAGAGCTGAGTCACCTCGAATCACGAGGACAAAAATACGTTGCCGTATGGAGCCCTGGGTCCCGCTAGAATGCGGCATCCCCCGAGGTCCCATGGCAAGCGAACAGGAAATCAATCAGGTGATGGCCACCGTGGCCCGCCTCGAGGGCGAGCTCCGCAATCTCCGGGTCCAGCTGTCGCGCCTCCACCCCGCGGAGCGCACCGGTCCACTGCCTCAAGGGGCTCCGCTTCCTCCGGCCCCGCCTCCGAGCCCAGTCCCCAGCCCCGCCCCGGTGCCGGCCCCGCAGGCCATGGCCCCCCGCCCCCTTCCCCCGCGCCCTCCGGTTCCCGCCCGCCGCCCCACCCCGTCCCCCGATCCAACCGGCCACGCTGCTGGCCATCGCCGGGGCCGCCCTCTTCCTCCTGGGGGTGGTGTTCTTCCTCTGGCTCAGCATCCAGCGGGGCTGGATCAATCCCGCCGCCCGGGTGGTGCTGGGGCTCGTCACCGCCGGCGGTCTGCTCACCGTGGCGGCCCGCTTCCTGCCGGGGGACCGCCGCACCGTGGCGGTGGCGCTGCTCGCGGCGGCCCTGGGCACCTTGGACTTCAGCGCCTTCGCGGGCTTCTCGCTCTACCACCTCTATCCGGCGGGCCTGGGCTTCGCGCTGGCGGTCGCCGGTTCGCTGGTGGCCGGTGGGCTGGGTGCCCGGCACCGCAACCAGTCCGCCCTGGCCGTGGGACTCGTGGCAGCCCTGTTGGCCCCGCCCCTCTTCAGCACGGGGGGCCACCATGAGGTCTCCCTGGCCCTCTACCTCGCGGGCCTCGTGGCCACCCTCCTCGTGGTGCCCTACCGGGCGGGCGTCGGCGCCCGCTGGGGCGTGGTGCGCTGGCTCGCCACGGTGGGTGTGTGGGTCCTCCTGGCCAGCAGCCTCGATGGCATGAAGTCCGATGCCCCGCTGCTCTTCCTCCTCCTGGGGGCCCACCTCCTGCTGAGCCTCGTCTGGGTGTGGCTGCCCGGCGCCGGTGGCGAGGCCCAGCCCTCCAGCCCCCTGAGCCTCTGGGCCGTGGTGCTCATGGGGGCCACCTCCCTGATGTGGTTCCAGTGGAAGCAGGCGGGCTGGCCCACCGAGGCCTTCGCCCTGCCGGTGCTGGCCCTGGGTGCCCTGAACCTGGGGATGGTGAAGCCCATGCGGGCCCGCCTCGGCAGCGCCAAGGCGGACTTCGGCCTGCTCGCGCTGGGCACGGCCTTCCTCAGCCTCGCGCTGCCCATCGCCCTCGCCTGGCACTGGGTGGGCCCGCTCTGGGGCTGCTTCGCCCTGGCCCTGGCCTATGCCGCGTCGAAGATGGAGGAACGGGCGGACTGGACCGCCGAGGAGGTGGCCAACCTGCGCCGCCTCGCCCTGGGGCTCGTGCTGCTCGCGACCGGTCGCTGGCTCTTCACCCTGGATGACCTCTTCGGGTACCACGCCGTGACCCGAACGCCCTTCCTGAACCCCGCCTTCGCCCTGGTGGCCACCGCCACCGGCGCCTGGCTGCTCCTGGCCCGCCGCGGCGGCGCCTGGGGGGTCATCGGCTTCCTCGCCGCCCAGCTGCTCGGCCACCTGGGCGTGAGCTTCGAGGTGGCCCACTTCGCCCGCGAGATGGGGGCTTCGGGCCGCAGCGCCTCCGCCGCCGTCACTGTCTTCCTCGCCGCCAGCGGCGCCCTGCAGTGGCTCAACAGCCTCAAGCAGGAGGAGGATGGGCTGCGCCGTGGGCTCACCGCCGCGGGCTACACCTGGCTGGCCATCGCCTCCTTCAAGCTCATCTTCGTGGACCTCGCCCAGGCGGACCTCGCGGCCCGGGCCCTGGCCTTCCTGGCCGTGGGCGGCATCTTCCTGGCCACGGCCCTCGTGGGGGCCCGGGCGCGCCAGCAGCGGGGGGAGGGCTGATGCGCCTCGCCCTCCTGCTGCCCCTCCTCGCCCTCACCGGCTTCGCCGATGAGGCCCCCCTGCAGCGCCGCGCCCTCTCCCGGCCCACGCGGTCGGGCTGGGCCATGGTGGAACTGGATGGCGCCGCCCAGCGCCAGCGCGCCACCCTCTGGATCTCGGATGCGGAAGGGCACCCCATCCCCTTCCAGGACATGCGCGAGGGGACCCGCCGGGAAAGGCCCGGGCCCATTCCCGACCTGCGCCTGGGCCGGGATGCCGAGGGACGCCCCGCCGCGGCCTTCACCCTGCCCGCCTTCCCCGGGGGCACCCCCCGGCTGCGCCTCGCCGTGGCGGCCCAGGATCGCCCCTGGATCGCCCGGGTGAAGCTGGAGCGCCAGGGCCCCGGCGGCACCTGGCTGCTCTGGGATCCCCGCCCGCGGCCCCACGTCTGGCAGTGGGCCGGCAGCGATGAGGAGCTCACGGTGCCCCTGCCGGCGGAGCCCGGGCCCTGGCGCGCCACCCTGGTGCCCATCCTCGGCCGCGCCCCCCGGTGGACCCGCCTCGCCTTCGACGCCCAGCAGGGCACCTGGAACCTGCGGCGGGAGGAGCGCCTCCCCCTCAACCTGATCCCCGAGGGCCCGGGCCGCTGGCGCCTGGCCATCCCCGAGGGCGAGCCCGTGCGGGCCCTGGAGATCCGGCTGCGCCCCCCCACGGCCCCCCTGCAGGCCGAGCTCGCCGTGCCCCAGCCCCCCGTGGAAGGGCGGGCCTCCGAACCGCGCCCGCTGGCCCACCAGGGCGCCCTCTGGAACCTGCCTCCCTTCGAGAGCGAGGGCACCCGGCTCGAGCTGCTGGAGGGCTTCTCCGGCGGCCCCCTGCTGCTCCGCCTCCCGGAGGGTGCCGAACCCCTCGGCGTGGAGGCCGTGGCCACCCGCGGCACCCTGGCCTTCCCCGCGGCGCAAGGACAGACCTACTTCCTGCACCTGGGCGGCGCGGCCAAGGCCGCACCCGGAACCCTGGCGGGCTTCACCGAGGGCTTCGACCCCCAGAAGGCGGAAGGGCTCACCCTGGGCGCCCCCGAGGTGGATCCCCAGGGAATCCGCGCGCAGGCCGCCCCCGCCACCCCTTGGGACCGCCTCGCGGGCGCCTGGCCCTGGCTCATCGGCCTGGCCACCCTGGGCCTCCTGGCCTTCGCCGCCCGGCTGCTGAAGCCCGCGCCCCCCGCGGAATGAGGGGCCCCTTGGGGTAGGGTGGAGCCATGTCCGCCCTCCCCAAGGATCCCCTCACCTGGCTTTACCCCGCCCTGGAGCCGAACCGCACCGGGTTCCTGCAGGTGTCGGACCTCCACACGCTCTACTGGGAGGAGAGCGGCAACCCCGAGGGCAAGCCCGTGGTCTTCCTGCACGGCGGCCCCGGCGGCGGCACGGGCCCCAAGCACCGCCGCTACTTCGACCCCCGACGCTGGCGCATCATCCTCGTGGACCAGCGGGGCTGCGGGCAGAGCACGCCCTACGCGGAGATCCGCGAGAACACCACCTGGGACCTGGTCGAGGACCTGGAGCGCCTGCGCCGCCACCTGGGCGTGGACCGCTGGACCCTCTTCGGGGGCAGCTGGGGCTCCACCCTGGCCCTGGCCTACGCCCAGCGCCACACCGACCGCGTGGTGGGCATGATCCTCCGCGGCATCTTCCTCTGCCGGGGCTGGGAGCTGAAGTGGTTCTACCAGGAGGGGGCCAGCCGCCTCTTCCCGGAGCGCTACGCCGAGTACCTGGCGCCCATCCCCGAGGCGGAACGCCATGACCTGATGAACGCCTACGCCCGGCGCCTCTTCAGCGAGGATCCCGAGGTGAACCTGCCCGCCGCCAAGGCCTGGGCCCGCTACGAGGGCTCCATGCTCACCCTGCAACCCGATGCGGCCCTGCTGGCCAACTACGGCCAGGATGAGGGCTCCCTCGCCTTCGCCCGCATCGAGTGCCACTACTTCCTCCAGCGCGCCTGGCTGGAGCCCGACCAGCTCCTGCGGGACGCCGGCCGCCTTGCGGGCATCCCCGGCCAGATCATCCACGGTCGCTACGATCTGGTGTGCCCTTTCCAGAACGCGGTGGATCTGCACCGGGCCTGGCCGGGATCGGAGCTCCTGGAGGTGCCGGACGTGGGCCACAGCGCCAGCGAGCCGGGTATGGCCCGGGCCCTGGTGGCCGCCACCGACCGCTGGGCGTAGACTCCAGGGGCGCCCCATGGACCAGCCGCCCCCTTCCTCCCGCAAAGCCCTCATCCTGGGGGCCTGCGGCCTGCTCATCGCCGGCATCTGCACGCTGGAGGCCAACACACCGGACCAGCTGTCCTTCGGCACCTTCTACGTGTTCCCCGTGGCCTGGGCCACCTGGGCCGGCGGCCTGCGCTGGGGACTGATCGCCGGGTGCGCGGCCTCCACCGCCTGGGCCATCGGCAACTACGCCACCGCCCCCGTGTACGATCGGGTGGCCCTCCGGATGTGGACCGTGGGCAACGACCTGCTCACCTACGGCTTCATGGTGTGGCTGGTGGACCGCTTCAAGAAGGTCCTCGAGGGCCAGCGGGCCGCCACCCGCGCCCTGGCCGACGCCTTGGACCAGGTGGAGACCCTGGAGGAGATGTTCCCCGTGTGCGCCTGGTGCCGCCGGGTCCGCGATGACCGCGGCTACTGGAGCCGCATCGAAGATTACCTAGCGCGGCGCAGGGGTACCTTGGTCAGCCACGGCATCTGCCCCGAGTGCAGTGCCAAAGCCAAGGCTGAACTCACGCGACCGCGAAGCGGGGAAGCCGGTCCCGGGGCCTGACGGGTTCCCCCGGAATCACGCCGGAGGCCCCGGGGGCCGATGAGTCGGATGCATGCTTCACCTCCACCTTCCCCGCCTCGTAATCACCCTCTGCCTGCTCGTGGGCGTGAGCTTGCACCCGCAATCGCGTCCCCCCCGGGATCCGGGTTTCCTGCCCTTCTCGCTGCTCGGCCCGGATGATGGTCTGCCCACCACGGGGCCCATCGCCATCGCCCAGGATGCCGAAGGGTTCATCTGGCTTGGGGCGGAGACGGGGTTGATCCGTTATGCCCAAGGCCAGTGCCGGGTCTACCGGAAGGAGGAAGGCCTGCCCTCACCCTTCGTGAGCCGCATCCTCCCCGCCAAGGACGGCGGTCTGTGGCTGGCCACCCTCGAGGGCCTCACGCGCTACCACCAGGGCCGGTTCCACACGGTGACGCTCCCCGGTGGCACCCTCCCCCTGCGTGCCGGCCTCCTGGATCTGAACCAGGCGGGCCGCCTGGTCGCGAGCACGGACTCCGAGGTGCTGGTGGAGGGCGAGGATGGGGCCCTTCACCCCCTCCCCATCCGGGGCCTCGGCGTGCCCCTGGGCCTCCACATGGGCCGCCGGTCCGGGCGCCTCTACCTGCTGCTGCCGGAGGGGCTCCGGGCCTTCCAGCCCGGGGGCGAGTCCCGGCTTTGGGGAACGGCCCAGGGTCTGGACCTGGCGGCCCCCAACCTCCTGGCGGAGGATGGTCTGGGTCGCGTCTGGGTCGGGGCCGGGCGGACCCTGCGCATGCTGGCCCCCGATTCCGACCGCTTCGTGGACCGCTCCGAACTCCTCCCGGGGAGCCTGAGTCCCAACAGCCACCCGCTGGTGGAGCGGGATGGCTCCCTCTGGATCCCCACGCAGGCAGGTGCCCTCCACATCACCACCACCGGGTTTGAGGTCCTCGACCTGCAGTGCGGGCTCCCCTTCCGCTGGACCCGGGACTTCCTCCGGGATCGCGAGGGTTCCCTGTGGGTGCTGGGGTCCAGCCTGGCCCGCCTTCAGGGTGCGGGACGCCTCCGCAATTACACCTTGTCCGGCGGCGCCTCCGGGGAGACCGTCTGGTCCATCCTGCGCGACGCCGACGGCAGCCTGCTGGTGGGCACCGATGACGGGGCCGCCCGCCTTGGCTCCACGGGCCTTGTGCGCATCCCCGGCTCCGAAGGGCACCGGATCAAGGCCCTCAACCGGGACCCCCTGGGCAACCTCTGGATGGCCAGCAGCACAGGCCCAACCCTCTGGGTGCGTGCGGGGCACAGCCGGGCCGAGGTGGCGCCCCTGGGCCCCCAGGGCCTGAACACCCACACCGTCTACACCGACGCCAACCACCGGGTCTGGGTCGGGCACGCCCGCCTGGGCCTCTTCCGCCTCGATCCCAGCACCCGGAAGCTCACTTCCGAGGTGGGTCCGGACTTCGTGGGTGCCCGCACGCTGAGCGTCTACAGCTTTACGGAGGATGCCAGCGGGCGGCTCTGGGCCGGCAGCTCAGCGGGTCTCCTGGTCCGCCTGCCCAGTGGCGAGTGGGTGCGCTTCTCCGAGGAATCCGGACTCCATCCAGGGCCCATCCGGGGCCTCGCCTTCCTGGCCGATGGCACCGCCTGGGTGCATCACCAGAGCCCCCGGGGGCTCGCCCGCGTGCGGCTCGATGGCCGCTCGCTGGAGGTGATCGAACGTCGCACCCAGGGCCATGGGCTCCGTTCCGACATGGTGTACGCCGTGAAAGTGGATGGTGAAGGCCGGGTGTGGGCCTCCACCGACCTGGGCCTCGACCGCCTGGACCCGCCCCTCCATGTGGGCCGCCATGATGGGATGGTCAACGAGGACTGTTCGGTGCACGCCCTGCTCATCGAAGGCACCCGCCTGTGGGTGGGCACCCTGGGCGGCCTGGTGCGCTTCGACGCCGGCCCCGGGCGCCAGGACCCCCCGCCGCCCACAGCCCGCATCCTGGCGGCCGAATTCGGCACCCGGAGGCTGGAGCTCCCCTTCAGCGCCCTCCCCACCGTGTCCCACGAAGACGGCACCGCCACCTTCCGGGTGGCGGCCCCCTCCTACGTGAACGAACACGACCTCCGCTTCCAGGTCCGCCTGGCCGGCCTGGAGGAGGAGTGGCGGGACTTGGAGGGTCGCATGGCCCGCTACCCGGCCCTGGCCGGTGGTACCTACCGCTTTGAAGTCCGGGCCGCCCAGGGGGCCGGCACCTTCGGCCCCGTAGAGGGCCTCGACTTCCGGGTGCGACCACCCTGGTGGCACACCTGGTGGTTCCGCACCCTCGGCCTGGTCCTCATCACCGGCGGGGTCATGGGCGGGGTCCGATACCGGCTTGCGGCCTTGGCTCGCGCCAAAGCCGCCTTGAAGGTGCTGGTCGCCGAACGCACCGCGCAACTCCAGGCACGGAACGAGGAGCTCTCCGAGGCCCTCACCCGCGTGAAGCAGCTCTCCGGGCTCCTGCCCATCTGCTCCTGCTGCAAGAAGATCCGGGATGACCGGGGGTATTGGAATCAACTGGAGAACTACATCTCCACCCACTCCGAAGCCGACTTCACCCATGGCATCTGCCCGGATTGCGTGGGCAGCCTCTTCCCCGAGGTGGCGCAGCAACGCCGAAAGGATGCCGGCGAGCCGAACTAGGCCTGGGCGCGGGTGCGGTGCTTCCAGTGGTCCCACAGGAACCAGGCCACCCCCGCCAGCAGCAGCAGCCCGATCACCAGGTCGAACTTGTGGAAGTAGGCGCCCAGGGTGTTCCACCGCTCCCCGAGCTTGAAGCCCACCCAGGCGAGTCCATAGCACCAGGGCAGGCTGCCCGCGAAGGTGAAGAGGTGGAACTTGGTGCGGTCCATCTCGGCGATGCCCGCGGGGAGGGCGATGAAGGTACGCACCACGGGCAGGAGGCGCCCGATGAAGATGGCCCAGGAGCCGAAGCGCTCGAAGAACCGGTGGGCCTGATTCAGATGCCCCTCATGGAGCAGCACGTACTTCCCGAACCGGCGCACGGCCGCATGGCCGCCCCAGGCCCCCACCTCATAGGCGGGAATGGAGCCGAGGTTGCACCCCAGGGCCCCGGCCACCGCCGCGATCCAGATCTGGGCCTCCGGGTTGCCCGCCCCAAGCCCGAAGAGCGTCATCTTGCCCTGGAAGGCCATGTAGCCCGCGAAGGGCATGATGACCTCGCTGGGCAGGGGGATGCAGGCGCTCTCGATGCCCATGAGGAGCATCACCCCCCAGGGGCCCGTGGCGGCCATCACGGCGGTCATCCACTTGATGATGGGAGCGAGGAGCTTCTGCAGCACGGGGGGACCCCAAAACTCCAGGCTACCCCGAGGCCGGGCCCGGGTCACCCCGCCGGGCCGGGGTGGCCCGGATCAGGCGGAAGGCCCCTCGAAGAGCGGGAAGAGTTCCGATTCCTCCGCGGCGATCCGGCGTGCCAACACGCGCAGGATCGCACCCGCGTAATCCCGGAAGCCCGCCGGATCCTGGGCCAGGCTCCGGGCGTCGGGCCAGCCCATGAGGAAGGCATCCACCGTGGCCTTCAGGCGCCCCACCCCCGATTCGAAGCCGGCCACCCGCGGCCCCGCCTCCGGGTGCTGGTGGGCCATGGGGTAGAAGTCCCGGTCCTCCAGGTCCAGGTGGCGGTGCAGGAGGTGCCCGAAATCCAGGAGCCGGCGGTGGACCCCCGCAGGATCCGCCTCCACGCGCCCCGGCGCCAGGCAGGCCTCCAGCTCCCCGGCCCGGGTCACGAGCTCGCGGTGCTGGGCGCGGAGGTCCTCCAGGAGGGACGCCATGTAGCCAGTCTAGGCCCCTTGGGAAGCCCCCGGCCCCCTGCCGCGTACACTGGGATCATGTCCGAGGATCTCGTCCGCAACCGCAAGGCCCTGCACAACTACCATGTCGAACAGACCTGGGAGGCGGGCATCGTCCTGCAGGGCACCGAGGTGAAGAGCCTGCGGGCGGGCCAGGGGCAGCTCCAGGATGCCTATGTGGATGCGGTGTCCGGCGAGCTGTGGCTGAAGCAGGCCCACATCAGCCCCTTCGAGAAGGGCAGCTGGACCAACCACGAGACCCTCCGCCCCCGGAAGCTCCTGCTGCGCAAATCGGAGATCCTCAAGATCATCAAGGCCGTGGACCGCAAGGGCTTCACCCTGGTGCCGCTGGCCATCTACCTGAACGAGAAGGGGCTCATCAAGGTGAAGATCGCCCTCGCCTCCGGCAAGGACCGGGCGAGCAAGAAGGAGTCCCTCAAGGAACGGGATGCGCAGCGGGAGATGGACCGCGTCCGCAAGGGCGACCACGACTAGGGCGTGACGGCTACTTCCGGAGCTTGAGCACATCCAGGAAGAGCACGAGTCCCGTGAGCCCCACCAGCAGGAAGAAGCCGCCCGTGAGGATGCGCTCCTTGAATTCCATGCTGAAGTCCCGGCGGCGGATCCGTTCCAGGGTGAGCAGCAGCATGTGGCCGCCGTCCAGCATGGGGATGGGCAGGGCGTTGAGGATGGCGAGCTGGAGGCTGATGGCCCCGCAGAAGAAGAAGAAGGCCTCCAGGCCCAGGCTCGCGGCCTGGCTCATCTGGCGGGTGATGGTCAGCGGACCGCCCACCTCCCCGCTGCTGGCCTTGAAGGTCACCAGCTTCTTCAGGAAGCCGAAGACCAACCCCGAGAGGTCGCCCATGCGCCGGCCCGAGAAGGCCAGGGCCGGAGGCAGGTCCGAGAGCGCGAAGGGACGGCGGGCCACCACTTCCCGCATGAGGCTGGGCATGATGCCGAGGCGGCCCACGCCGCCGACGTTGGCCGGGGTGACGGCGAGGTCCTTCAGTTCACCCTCGCGGCGGACCTTCAGCACCAGGGGCTGGCCAGGATGGGCCTGGATGTAGGGCACCACCTGGGCCACCCACTTGCCCCCCTCCTTCAGGTCCTGGGGACCCAGCTCGAAGGGACCCACGGCCAGCAACTCGTCGGTGGGGCGGAGCCCCGCATCCTTGGCGGCCCCGGGCTGGATGTCGGTGACCAGGTGATCCACGGACTGGGTGATGCGGGCCTCGCGCTGACCCACCCAGGCGAACAGCACGAAGGCCACCAGGAGGTTGGCCAGGATGCCACCGGAATAGAAGAGCATGCGCTTCCAGTAGGGCTGCTGAAGGAAGCCATGCGGATCGTCCGCACCCGGTTCCTCGGGGTTGAAGCCCGCCAGCTTCACATAGCCACCCAGGGGCAGCACGGAGAGGCGCACATCCGTTTCCTTCCAGGCGAAGCCCACGAGGCGTTTGCCGAACCCGATGGAGAAGGTCTCCACGGGCATGCCCATGTACTTGGCGGCGAGGAAGTGGCCCAACTCGTGGAGGAAGATCAGGCCGCCGATGCCCAGGATGGCGACGGCGATGTTGACCACCTTGGGGGGCAGGGCGAGGAGCATCAGATCGAACATGAAGGCCTTGGGTGAGGGGGGTTCAACGGGCGCGGGCGGCGACCCACCCTTCAGCATGACGCCGGGCGGCCCGATCCGCATCCAGCACCTGGGGCAGGTCCTGGACGGGCGCCGTGGGCAGGGCCTGCAGGGTGTCCCTCACGCAGGCCTGGATGTCCCAGAATCCGAGGGCGCCTTGGAGGAAGGCGGCCACGGCCACCTCGTTGGCGGCATTCAGCACGGCCGGGGCCGTACCCCCCGCCCGGAGGGCCGCGTAGGCCAGGCCCAGCAGGGGGAACCGGGTCAGGTCCGGGGCCTCAAAGGTCCAGCTGCGGGCCTGGGTCCAGTCGTAGGGGGCCACGGGACCGGCCACCTTCTCCGGATACAGGAGGCAGTACTGGATGGGCAGCTTCATGTCGTTGGCGCAGACCTGCAGCTGGTAGGTGCCATCGGTGAAGCCCACCATGGCATGCACCTGGCTCTGGGCGTGCACCGTGACGCCCACCTGATCCGGACCCAGGCCGAAGAGGACGGAGGCCTCGATGACCTCCAGCCCCTTGTTCATGAGGGTGGCGCTGTCGATGGTGATCTTGGGGCCCATCTTCCAGGTGGGATGGTTGAGGGCCGCCTCCCGGGTGGCGGCCTTGATCCGTTCCAGGCTCCAATCCCGGAAGGGCCCGCCGCTGGCCGTGAGGCGCACTTCGGCGATGGACTCCGACGCCCGCCCCGCCAAGAGCTGGTGCAGGGCCGCATGCTCGCTGTCCACGGGCAGCAGCTCCCCTCCGCCGGCCTCCAGGGCCCGCCGCATGAGGGCGCCGCCCACCACCAGGGATTCCTTGTTGGCCACGCAGACCCGCCGCCCGGCCCGCAGGGCGGCCTCGGTGCTCTCGAGGCCCGCGGCCCCCACCACCGCGGCCATCACGGTGTCCACGTCCGCGTGGAGGGCGCAGGCCTGGAGCCCTTCCGGCCCCCAGTGGAGCTCGGGCATCACGTCCAGCTGGGCGCGCAGCCATTCGGCATCCGCCTGGGTGGCCAGGGACACGCACCGTGGGCGGAAGCGCCGCACCTGCTCCAGGAGGAGCTCCCGGTTGCGGCCCGCGGCCAGGGCCCCCACGGACAGGGCCTCCGGATGGGCGGCCACCACGTCCAGCGTCGAGGTGCCGATGCTGCCCGTGGAGCCGAGGATCGCGACGGTGCGCACCATCACCTCGCGGGGCCGGGCCTACTGCGTCCAGCCCTGCGCGAAGCGCAGGTACGCGTAGAGGGCCGGAGCGGCGAAGAGCAGGCTGTCCACGCGGTCCAGCATGCCGCCATGGCCCGGGATGGACACGCCCACGTTGCTGTCCTTCACGCCGGCGCTGCGCTTCCAGGTGCTCTCCACCAGATCGCCCAGCTGCCCCACGATGCCCAGGAGCAGGCCCAGGGAGAGCACATCGATCCAGGTCCATTCGGTGCACACGAAGGCGCGCATCAGGGCGGCCCCTGCCACGTTGCCCAACGTGTTGCCCAGGGCGCCCTCCCAGCTCTTCTTGGGGCTCACCTTCGGGGCCAGCTTGTGCTTGCCGAAGTAGGACCCCACGAAGTAGGCGGTGGAGTCGCCGAACCACGTGATGATGTACAGGGCGAGGATCAGGCGGCTGCCGGTCTTCGGCAGGGTGCCCTCGAGCAGGAACAGCTTCTGCTGGATCCCGAGGCCGAGGCCCACCACCAGGGCGGCCATCCAGGCGATGGCCTGGCTGGGCAGGGCCTCCTCCAGCTTCTCGTCGAAGAAGAGGGCCCCGAAGTGGATCAGGAGCATGCCCACGAAGAGCACGGCCCAGAGGGGCAAGGGATCACTGCCGCTGCGCACGAAGTGGAAGTGCAGGAGGAAGAGCCACCCGGTGGCCACGGCCCCCGGAAGGTTCGGGTTGTAGCCCCGGGCCCGGGCCATGAGCACCAGCTCCCGGATGGCCGCGAAGATGGCGAAGCCCATGAGGGCGAGGTAGACCCACTGCCCCCAGACCTTGCCATCGCCCAGGTCGGTATCCCCCAGCCGGGTGGGGCCGCCCCCGAAGTAGAGGAGGCTGAGGAAGAACACGGCGAACACCAGGGCCGTGAGCACCCGGGTCTTCATGTTCCGGGTGTCCACCACGGGCGTGGTCTTGGCGGCCGGGGCGTGGGCGGTCTTCTGGGTCATTCAAAGGCCTCCGAAGCGGCGCTCGCGGCTGGAGAAGTCCTCCAGGGCCGCGCGCAGGGCCTCGGGCCCGAAGTCGGGCCAGAGGGTGTCGGTCATGTGCAGCTCGGCGTACGCGCACTGCCAGAGCAGGAAGTTGGAGATGCGGTGCTCCCCGCTGGTGCGGATCAGCAGGTCGACGTCGGGCACGCCCTTCGTCCAGAGGCGGTCGGCGAGGGCCTGTTCCGTGATCTCCTGGGGCTTGAGGCCGTCCAGCACGCAGGCCCGGGCCGCGTGCACCAGCTCCGAGCGGGAGCCGTAGTTTACGGCCAGGTGGAAGACCATCCCGGTGTGGTGGGCCGTGAGCCGCTCCAATTCCTCGATGTCCCGCCGGATGCCGTCGGGCATCCCGGCCAGGTCGCCCAGGTGGTGGAAGCGGATCTGCCGCTTCTGGAGCTTCTGCACGAACATGCGGAGGTACATGCGCAGGAGGGCCATCAGCGCGGCCACTTCCAGGGCGGGGCGCTTCCAGTTCTCCGTGGAGAAGGCATAGAGACTGAGGTGCGGGATGCCCAGGGCCGAGGCCTCCTCCAGGATGCGCTCCACGGCCTGGACCCCGGCCTTGTGGCCCTTGATCCGGGCCTGGCCCCGGACGGCGGCCCAGCGGCCGTTCCCGTCCATTATGATTGCGACGTGTTTGGGAATGCTCATGGGGAACGGTGGGATTGGCCTTGGAAACGCAGGACTTGATCCTAGCACGGGGGCTGCCGAGGAGCCTTTTAGCTCCGGTTTGGCAGCCGAGGCAAAAGCCTTGTAATCTTTAGACCTTCCCCTTTGCGGCGGCCGTCCATGGTCCAGTTCAATACCCGAGCCAACGAGATCCTGCTCAAGCTGGTCTATTACGGACCGGGGCTCTCGGGCAAGACGACCAACCTCCAGGTGCTGCACTCCATGTGCAGCGAGGGCCAGCGGGGCGAGATGTTCTCCGTGAACACCCAGGAGGACCGCACCCTCTTCTTCGACCTGCTGCCCATCAACCTGGGCTACATCTACGGCAACGCCATCCACCTGCAGGTGTACACCGTGCCGGGCCAGGTGCAGTACGACGCCAGCCGGCGCGTGGTGCTCGGCGGGGCCGATGGCGTGGTGTTCGTGGCCGACAGCTCCGAAGCCAAGATGCAGGACAACGTCGACTCGCTGTCGAACCTGTACCACAACCTCAACGCCAACCGGCTGAACATCAAGCAGATCCCCTTCGTCATCCAGTACAACAAGCGGGACCTGCCGGACGCCATGGCCGTGGGCGTGATGAACCGCCGCCTCAACTTCCGCTCCGTGCCCTACTTCGAATCCACGGCCTACAAGGGCCTGGGCGTACTCGACACCTTCCTGGCGGTGACCAAGGAGACGGTGGCCTACACGTTCAAGAAGTACCACCTGGACAAGAAGATCAAGGACTTCGACGAGATGCTGGGCCTCATCGAGTCCAACATCCGCGGCTCCATGCGGGAGCTGCCCCCGGCGCCGCCGGAGCCACCCCAGCAGATGCAGGCCAACCAGGACCAGACGGTCCTCCGCCACAGCAACGTGAGCGTGAACGACCTGCAGCCCGGCCACGTGGCCGACGCCCAGGAGCTCCTGGAGGACGCCCTCAAGTCCAACATGGAGACGGCCCGCCTCTACTCGGAGCTCAAGAGCACCAAGGAGAGCCTGGAGCGCAAGAACGAGGAGATGGCCCAGCTCTACCAGCAGCTGGAGCGGGTGAACCAGGACAACCAGAAGACCCGCCGATACCTCGAAGGGCTCGTGCAGAGCATGGGCGAGGCCCTCGTCTCCTTCACGCCCGAAGGCAAGATCCTCACCTGGAACGCAGCGGCCGAGCGCATCTTCGGCTATCCCCGCCCCGAGATCGTGGGCAAGCCCATGGGGATGCTGGTGCCGGATTCCATCGCCCACGAGGCGGAGCAGCAGCTCCAGCAGGTGGTGCGCGGCCAGCAGCTCCGGGATCTGGAATCCACCCGCCTCCGCAAGGGTGGCATCGCCTTCCCCGCCCAGATCTCCTATGCCCCCGTGCGGGGGGCGGATGACCGCGTGCTTGCGGTGAGCGCCCTGGTGCGCGACCTGGAGGAGAAGAAGAACCTGGAGTCCCAGCTCGCCCAGAGCCGCCAGTTCGAGTCCCTTGGGCGCCTGGTGCCCGGGCTCTTCCACGAGGTGGCCAACCGCCTCACCCCCGTGCTCCTGGAATCCCGCCTGCTGCTGGAATCGGCCATGGACCCCCACCAGCAGGAACAGGCCACGCGCCTGGCCAAGGCCGCCGAGTCCCTGCAATCCATGCTGGAGCCCATGCTCCTGGTGCTCGATCCCCCGGCCCCCCGCCGCACCGCCGTGAACCTGAACCAGCTGGCCCAGGAGTGCCTCCGCCAGATGGAGGGTCAGGCCCAGCGCCAGGCCGCCAGCCTGGAGACGAGCCTGGATCCCGCCCTGCCCGTGGCCGGCCTCGATGCCGAGATGGTGGCCCAGGCCCTGCAGGGCCTCGTGACCCAGGGCCTCTCCGCCATGGCCCAGAGCCCCACGAAGCGGCTCCGCGTGGCCACCCGCCGCGCCGGGGATTCCCTCCAGGTGCTGGTGCAGGACAGCGGCACGCCCCTCTCCCCCGAGGAGCTCTCCGCCCTGCTCAAGCCCACCCGGGCCACGAGCGCGGAGCACCTGGCCGTACCCATGGCCGAAGCCATCGCCCGCACCCACGGGGGCAAGCTGACCCTCCGGAGCCAGATGGGCCTCGGAAACGCCTACCTCATGGAACTCCCCTTCGCCGAGGCGCCCGCAGCGCCCGCGCCGCAGCCGCCCGCCACCCTCAACGGCCTCCGGGCCCTGGTGGTGGATGACGAGAGCTTCCTGCTCGAATGCCTCCAGGAAGCCCTCCAGGCCTGGGGTGTGAACGTGACCACCGCGGGGCGGGGCGATGCCGCCGTGGCCAAGCTCCAGGAGATGGACTTCGACTTCGTGCTCTCCGACATCCGCATGCCCGGCCTCACGGGCATGGACATCTACGCCTGGCTCCAGGGCCACAAGCCCGACCTGACCCGCCGTATCCTCTTCACCACGGGCGATGCCTTCGATGCCGAGACCCAGGCCTTCCTTGAGAAGAACAGCCTGCCCCACCTGGGCAAGCCCTTCGACCTGAAGAAGCTCAAGGGGGCCGTGGCCCAGCTGGCCGCCTCGGTGACCGCCTAACACCCGCCCCGGGAAACCCCCGATTCGGGAATCGCCCTTCGCAGCCCCGGTCCGCCGGGCGATAATGGCCCCACCACCCCGCCCTGGAGGAAGCCATATGCGCCCCTGGATCACCCTTGCCCTGGCCGCGGGGCTGTTGACCGCTCAGGAAACCCCCAAGCCCGAGCCCGCGCCGGCTCCTGCGCCCGCCCAGGATCCCGCGCCCGCAGCCGCGGCCGCCACCCCCGCCGCCGAGACTCCGGCACCCGCCAACGCGCCCTTCGACCAGCTGCGTCCCAGCCAGCGGAAGCTCGCCTTCATGCTGAACCGGGCCGCCCTGGCCGGCCATGAGCTGGGCTACCTCCAGAGCCACCCCCGCACCCTCGAGGTGCGTGCGGCCCTGGAGGCCCTGGTGGCCGTGAAGGCCGACCTGCCCGAGAAGGCCGCGGCCGGCCTCCCGGCCGCCGAGGCGTACCTCGCCAAGCTGGAAGCCGCCCACGGTCTCTATGCCGTCGATGGCAAGAAGCTCCTCATGGAGGGCACCTTCAAGGACCTGCAGAAGGCCGCGCAGGCCGCCGCCAAGCTCAAGGGCGGCAAGGCCGTGAAGGGCCTGGAGTCCAGGTTCGCCAAGCTCAAGGGCCTCATGTTCGATGCCAAGGTCGATGCCACCGCCCCCAGCTGGGCCGAGCCCGAGGCCCCCAAGAAGGGGAAGAAGAAGGCCAAGGGCCCCAAGGCCCCCGAAGGCTTCGCCGCCCAGAAGCAGATCGCCGCCTTCTGGCTGAAGCGGGCCATCCCCTACGTGCCCAACACCCGCCAGGAGGTGGAGGTGAAGGGTGAGAAGAAGAGCCGCCTCGCCGCAGATCCCACCCAGGTGAAGGCCATCAATGACCTCGTGGCCTTCCTGGAGCAGGAGGACCTCGCCATCCTCCGCAGCCCCGCGCTGGCCCACTTCGACCTCCGCCGCCTCGGTGCCGGGGCGGGTGTGGAGCAGGGCCGCCTGGGCCAGGGGCTGCTCGACGCCGCGGCCAAGGTGGCCGCCGGCACCGCCCCCGAGGGCGCCGCCCCCGAGCTCAAGCTCCTGCCCCGCCTCACCCCCGTGATGGGCGAGAGCAAGTTCAGCAAGGGCGACGAGAAGCGGGCCGTCCTCGGCGAAGTGAAGCTGGAGGTCCCCGCCGCCAGCCTCGCCGCCCAGATGGCGCCCTCCGGCGCCCCGCTTCTCATGAGGTCCCATGCCCCTCCTCCCACCCGTGCTCTGCCTCACCGCCGCCTTAACGGCCACGGGAGAGAAGCCCTTCAAGACCCCGGCGGCCCTGGAGACCTGGGTGGCGGGATACGCCGCTCACCCGGAGCCGGCCCGCCTCAGGGGCGCGCTCCGGGAGGCCATGGCCTTCGGGATCCTCACCCGGCTGGACCTGCTCGCCTTCTTCACCACCGCCACCCGCCGAAGCCCGGAGGTGCACACCGCCCTGGAATCGGCCCTCGTGCAGGAGGACCTGGCCGGGGTCATGGCCATCCTCCTGGTGTTCCGCAGCCTCGGGGAGGATATCGCCGACCGCCTGATCTTCCTCCCGGACGACCTCCGCGGCCGCTTCGCCGGCATGCCCGCCCTGCCGGATCCCCGGGCCCCCCTCCCCTGGTCGGCGGCTCCGGAGCCGGCGGCGGTGCAGCGGTCCCTCGACCAGCTCGAGGTGGCCCTCGGCGCCTGGCAGGCCACCGGAGATCCCCTCTACCTGGGCGTGCTCACCGCGGGCCTCGCCCATGGGGCGGACCACCCCGCCTTCCAGGCCTGGACCCGGGCCGAAGCCCGGGATCCCAACCCCGCGCCGGCGGTCGCCCGGGGGTGCTACTACGACCGCGCCCTCACCACGCTGCGCCGCCTGCGTACCGATGCGAAGGCCCGCGCCGAGCTCCGGGCCCAGGCCACGGATCCCTCGCGGCCTGCCTGGCTCCGGGAGGGCCTGCGCCGGGTGGAGGAGCTGCCCTGAGGGTCGCTTTCGCCGGCCCGCCTATGGAGGCCCGGCCTAAGGAGCTGTAAGGCCCGAGCTGAGCTCGGGCCGACGGCCTCTAATCCTCGCCCTTGCGCTGCTTGCCTTCGGGGTCGAACTGGTAGCCCACGCTGCGGATGGTGTGGATCCACCGGGGGTGGTGGGCGTCGGCCTCCATGGAGCGGCGGATGCGCACGATGAAGTTGTCCACGGTGCGGGTGGTGGGGTAGGCGTCCTCGCCCCACACCTTGTCGAGGATGTCGGCGCGGCTCACCACCTGGCCGGCGCGCTCCATGAGGAGCTTGAGGATCATGCATTCCTTGACACCCAGCTGGAAGGGGCCGTTGGGGCCCTCGCCGCAGAAGTTGTCGAAGTCCACCCAGTGGGGCCCGAACTTCTGGCGGCTGCCCAGGGTGCGGTTCTTGTACCAGGCCTCGCGGCGGAGGATGGCCCGCACCCGCACCAGGAGCTCGCGCACCTGGAAGGGCTTGCCCAGGTAGTCGTCGCCGCCGGTCTCGAAGCCGTGCACGCGGTCGTCTTCCGTGTTCTTGGCGGTGAGGAAGAGGATGGGAGTGGTGTTCTTGGCCTCCCGCACCCGCTCGCACACGGAGAAGCCATCCATGCCCGGCAGCATCACATCGAGGATGACTAGGTCCCATTTCTCGGCGAGGATGCGCTTCAGGGCCTCATCGCCCCGGGTGATCCAGGTGCAGGGCAGGCCCTCCAGTTCCATGTTGAGCTTGATGCCCTCGGCCAGGCTCAGCTCGTCCTCCACCAGCAGGATGCGCGGTCCGTCCGACATCGGGGCTCCAATCGATCGTCATGACAGTGTAGCGAGCCGGAGGCCCGGGCCCCAAGGTCATTGAGGGCCATGGGTTACAATGGCCGGTTGGAGTCGCCCATGCCCTACCTTTCCGTCGTCGTGCCCATCTACAACGAGCAGGACAACATCCCCCAGCTCTGGGAGCGGCTTGGGAAGGTCTTGCGGGAAAATTTCCAAGGCGAGCGCGATTGGGAGTGCATCTTCACCGATGACGGCTCCCGGGACATGAGCCTGAAGATGCTCACGGACCTGGCCAAGGGGGAGCCCCGGATCAAGGTGGTGGAGTTCAACCGGAACTACGGCCAGCACGCCGCCATCTTCGGTGCCTTCGCCGAAGTCTCCGGCAAGGTGGTGGTGACCCTCGACGCCGACCTGCAGAACCCCCCCGAGGAGATCCCCAAGCTGGTGGCCAAGGTGGAGGAGGGCTTCGACGTGGTGGGCGGCTGGCGCCAGGGCCGCACGGAGAACGACAGCTTCTTCCGCACCATGCCCAGCAAGATCGTGAACGCCATCACCCGCAAGACCACGGGCGTGAAGCTCAACGACTACGGGTGCATGCTCCGCGCCTACAGCCGCGAGGTCATCGACGCCATGCTCATGTGCAAGGAGCGCCACGCCTTCATCCCGGCCCTCGCCAACTCCTTCGCCAAGCGCATCACCGAGGTGCCCGTGGGCCACGCCGAGCGCGCCGCCGGCGACAGCAAGTACGGCCTCTGGAAGCTCATCAACCTCCAGTTCGACCTGCTCACCTCCTTCAGCCTCCTGCCCCTGCAGATGCTCTCCGTGCTGGGCGTGGTCATCAGCGTCGTGAGCATCCTCTTCGCCATCGGGTTGATGGTCTACCGCTTCCTTCACCCCGAGGGCACGGTGGAGGGCGTCTTCACCCTCTTCGCCGTCCTCTTCTTCCTGGTGGGTCTCCAGTTCCTCGCCTTCGGCCTCCTGGGCGAGTACATCGGCCGCATCTACGTGGAAGCCCGCGACCGGCCGCGCTACATGGTGCGGAAGGTCCACGGCGGCGAGAAGTAGGCCGCTCCGCTTCGGGAGCCGCCCAGCCTCAGTAGCTCCCCTCGTCCTTCGCGGGCGGGTAGGGCTTGCCGAACTTGTTGGTGTGGGGCTCGAAGGGGGGCTGGGTGGCGCCCAGGCTCCACTCGCCCAGGGTGGTGCCGTCGCCGATCTTGACGCTCCACACCTGGTCGCCCGTCTCCGGGTGCCAGAGGCGCAGGCGGTAGGTGCCAGGGGGCACGTCGCGGAAGTCCAGGCCCTCCTTGCCATCGAGCAGTTGGTACCAGGGGGTCTCCACCACCCAGAGGAAGGCGTTCATCTTGTGGTGCACGTTGCAGTAGAGCTTCACCAGGCCCGGCTTCTTGGGAGTCCAGTCAGGGCTGTCGCCGGGCTCGTAGTGGCCCGTGTCGAAGCGGTTGCCGGGGCTGAGGCTGAAGACGTTGTGCAGGATGTGGTCCTGGTTGGGGAACATCACCCGGGTGCCCACCGTGGCCACGGCCACCCGGGGCACGAACTTCTTCCCCACGGTCTTCACCTTCACCGTGGGCAGGGGCCTCACCGCCGGGCCGCCGCTCACCGGCTCCAGGAAGGCGGCCACGTCCCGCAGGGGCCCGGGGCGCGGGGTGCCGTCCTTCTCCCGCAGGACCACCTTGCCTGTGAGGCCCCCGGCGGAGAGGAAAGAGGAAAGGCCTAACGCCGAGACGCAGAGGCGCAGAGGCACAGAGGAAAGGCGCAGGAGGTTACCCCCCCTTCCAGCTTTTCTCTGCGCCTCCGCGCCTCTGCGTCTCTGCGTTGTGCTGTTCATCAGAATCCGACCTCGTCGAGCTGGTGCCACCCCCCCACGGGCCCCTTGCCCAGGGCACCCCGGAGGATCACGGCGTGGTTGACCTCGTCGCCCAGGATGCGGCCGGCGGCCTCCGTGAGGGCCCGCTTCCGGAACTTGGGCAGGGCGGCCTGGTAGGCGTGGGCGGCCTTCATTTCCAGGAAGAGGGCCAGGCGCAGCACGTCGGCCTCGGTCTTCAGGTCGAAGGCGGCGAAGTCGTAGCTCTTCCGGGCGGGGATGGGAAAGCCCTTCAGGTCCTTGATCACCTGCTCCAGGGCGGCCCGGTGGCCCTCGTGGCTCTGCTTGAAGAGCCCCCCCACCTCCAGGGCCCCCTTGGAGAGCAGGCCCGAGCCCGCCGCGAGCCCGTAGGCGAAGACCGCCGTGTGCTCCAGCTCCAGGGCCACGTTGAGCAGGGCCACGTCGGAGGGGGCCTTCCCCGTGCCCGCGGCCAAGCCCGGGGCCCCGAAGAGGAAGAGCCCGGCACCGCCGGCCAGGGAGGCGAGGAAGGAACGTCGATCGGTCATGGGGGCTCCGGGTTTCCCGGTTGGATGCCGGTCATCTTGGCAGTGTCTGGTTCGATTCGTCCCATGGATAAGACCAGCCTTCGATGTTTCGAACCGTAAACGCTCTCGCTGATAATCCGTCGATTAAATTCCCCAAGAAAACCTCCTCACCCCCAATCCCATAGACAACTTGAAGCCCAACTATTCAAATCATCAAATAGTGGGCCGTGTGAAAAGTTTAGAAAAATTTCACCGGCTGTCGGATTTGCTACCTTGCCCGCTCTTTAACCAATTAAATATTTCTTCTTGAAACTCTATCAAAAACGTAGTCTGTGAATGATTTATCATAATGAATTGATCATGATTCATCGGGCCAAATAATGGTAACTGGAATTTTATTCGTGAACAAATATATAGATAAAACCAATTTTTTGATTCGATAATTTTAAAGTTGGTGATATTTTTCTTAAAAATTGTCTTATTCCCAAGATAACTTGAAAATAGATACGCCGATAGGATCACTTTATCATCATCGATGGAATAGCAAAATGTTGTGGCGGATAGGACTAAATATAAAATAATTAGTGCAAAAACAAATAATACCAAAATATTCATTGGCAGCCTCTATAAATGCTTCCAGTCTCATGCTCATTCAGCGCCGGGATGACCTGCTCCTCACTTTAGCGCCATCATCTCATGGGGTCCTCCTCGAAGAGGTTGAGGTGGAAACCCGCCAATAGCTGGGGTGGTTTTCGGGGGGAACGTCAGAGCAATGCCAATCTTCTACTTGTCCGATATTTTCGGTTCAACCTGAATCCAAGGCCGGTTCCCCAACGTTTCGGGATTGCCAGGCGTCCTAAGATGGGCAACCACACCCCACCCGGAGTCCCCATGGCCAACCCCCTGCCCTGGCACCGCACCCTGGCCTGGCGCTTCTTCCTGCGCACGGCCCTGGCCATCCTGGGCCTCATGGCCGTGGTGCTGGGCGTGACCCGGTACCAGAGCCGGCAGAAGGCCCGGGAGAGCGCCGAGGGCGGCATCAAGGTGGCCGCCCAGGTCATGGACAAGAGCCTGGAGAGCCAGGCCGTGGTCATGGACGCGGGCCTGGAGGTCTTCACCACCTACAGCCAGAACCTGGCCTACATCCAGAGCCAGGACTTCACCAGCGTGCGCGACAACCTCCTGGAGAACCTGGCCAACCTCCGCTCCGACATCGCCGTGGTGGTGCGCCCCACGGGGGCCCTGCTGAGCTGCACCACCGACGGCCACAAGCAGGACTACACGGACGTGGGCATCGTGCAGAAGGCCATGCACCCCGCCGAGGCCGCCCAGGCCGGGGATCCGGGTCCCGCCTACCGGGGCTACTTCCGCATCGACGGGGGCACCTACCAGGGGGTCTACCACGGCGTGGCCCGCCGCCTGCAGACGGCGGGGGGGGAGTTCATCGGGGTGATGGTGCTGGCCACCCGCCTCAATGACGGCGCCGCCGCCCAATTGCGGCGGCAGTCCATGGTCCGGCTCAAGGAGGGCGACCCCGATGCCCATGTGAGCCTGGTGGCCGGCCCGGAGCTCAGCGGCAGCACCCTGGCCGCAGGTTCCGACCGGGAGCAACTCAAAGTCTGGCTCGCGGGCCCCGAGGCCACCCAGGCGCGGAAGCAATTGGAAGCCCAGCCCCGCTCCACCCCAGTTCCGATCCGGCTCCAGGGGCGCGACCAGCTGGCCATCCTCAGCCGCATGAACGGCGCCAATGCCCTGGACCTGGCCATGGCCGAGCTCATCACCGTGCCCCTGGGGCCCTACCTCCGCCCCTTCGAGGTGATCCAGCGGGCCGTGCTCGCCGTGGGCCTCGCGGGCATGGTGGTGGCCCTCCTCCTCGCCCTGGGCACCGCCCGCAAGGTCACGGCCCCCCTGGCCCGCCTCACCGCGGCCACCGCGGAGCTCGCCGAGGGTGGCCGGCCCGAGCTGCCGGAGGCCGGCGGCGACGAGGTGGGCACCCTCACCCGCGCCTTCCGCGCCCTCCTGGGCGAGCTGAAGGCCAAGGAGGAGCTGCTCAGCGCCCTGGAGTCCCTGCGGGCCCAGGAGGTGAGCCACGAGGGCCTCTCCAAGGTGGGCATGTCCATGGTGGATGTGGATGCCACGGTGATGGTACCCAGCGCCTCCCAGGTGGCCGCGGGGGGCGTGCCCATGGCCGCGCGCCGCAAGGTCACCTTGAAGGAGGGCGATCGCCTGGGCGAGCGCTACGTCATCGACAAGATCCTCGGCCAGGGCGGCATGGGCCTCGTGCTCAAGGCCAAGGACCAGCAGCTGGATGAGGATGTGGCCCTGAAGGTCATCCGCGCGGAGTTCAGCCAGGACCCCGCCTTCCTGGAGCAGCTCAAGCTGGAGATCAAGCTGGCCCGCAAGATCAGCCACAAGCACGTGCTCCGCACCCACGACTTCGGGGAGATCGACGGGATCCCCTTCGTGTCCATGGAGTACCTGAAGGGCATCACGCTCAAGCAGCTGGTGGACGACCGCGGCGCCCTGCCCCAGCCCCTCATCCTCCGCATCGGTCGCCAGGTGGCCGAAGGCTTGGAGGCCGCCCACGCCGTGGGGGTGGTGCACCGGGACGTGAAGCCCCTCAACGTCATGTTCGACGCCCGCGGCGACGCGAAGCTCATGGACTTCGGCCTCGCGGCGCCGGCCGCGGCCCAGGGCACCGATGCCCAAGGGCAGATCTACGGCACCCCCCGGTACATGGCGCCGGAGCAGGTGCGCGGTGAGCAGGTGGATCCCCGCACGGACCTCTACGCCCTGGGCTGCGTGCTCTACGAGCTGGCCACCGGCGAGCCCCCCTACGACCACCCGGAGATCACGGAGGTCATGAAGCAGCACCTGGGGGCCCCCATCCCGGACCCCCGCCGGCGCCAGCCAGCCCTCACCGAGGACTTCGCCCTGCTCGTGCGGGACCTCCTCGCCAAAGCCAAGACGGAACGCCCCACCACCGCCACGGAGGTGGTGGAGCGACTCAAGCTGCTCGCCAGCGGCGCGGGGGAGACGCGGCGGGGGTGATCAGTCCCGCAGCGCCCGGAGCTGCTCCAACCCCTCCTCCGTGCGGCTGAGGTACCAGGTCATGGCCTGGCCATCCACGAGGTGGACCTGCGCCGCGGGGAAGCGCTTCTGCAGCTCCGCCCGGTGGCGGGCATTGAAGCGGTAGGGCTCCGTGGGCAGCAGGATCACGTCGGGCGCGAGGGCCTCCAGGTCCCCATCCGAAAGGGTCGGGTAGCGGTCCGGCCCCACGGGGGTGAAGCCCGCCTGGCGCACGAGGTCGGCCACGTAGGTATCG
>JBGASN010000039.1:0-32102 GCA_044229665.1 Holophagaceae bacterium | reverse complement strand
GTGCGGGCCATGATCGAGCACAAGCTCCTGCAGACCAGCGACCCCCAGCTGCTCTTCTACATCGGCCCCATGTTCCGCTACGAGCGCATGCAGGCGGGCCGCTACCGCCAGTTCTGGCAGATCGGCGCCGAGGTCTTCGGCAGCGCCACGCCCGAGTGCGAGGCCGAGAACCTGGTCATGCTCTTCGACTTCCTGCAGGGCCTCGGGCTCAAGCAGCTGAAGCTCACCCTCAACTCCGTGGGCACCCCCGAGAGCCGGCCCGCCTTCTACGCCGCCTTCCGCGCCTTCTTCGATGAACGGGAAGCCCGCTTCTGCGGCGACTGCCATCGGCGCGTGGCCGAGAACCCCATGCGGGTCCTGGACTGCAAGAACGAGGGCTGCCAGGCCGCACTCGAAGGCCACCCCCTCATCACCGACTTCCTGGATGAGGCCTCGCGCACCCACCACGCCCGCCTCAAGGTCCTGCTCACGGAGCTGGGCATCCCCTTCGAGGAGAACCCCCGCCTCGTCCGTGGCCTGGACTACTACACCCGCACGGCCTTCGAGGTGCTCAGCTCCGACCTGGGCGCCCAGAGCGCCCTGCTGGGCGGCGGCCGCTACGACGGCCTCGTGAAGCACCTGGGCGGCCCCGATACCCCCGCCTTCGGCTGGGCCATCGGCCTGGACCGCCTGGCCATGATCCTCGCCGCCGTGCGCGGGGAGCAGGCCGAGGCCCGCCCCGCCCTGCTCATCCCCATGGGGGAGGCCGCCACCACCGAGGCCCTGAAGCGGGCCCGCCAGTGGTGGGCCGAAGGGGCCGCCGTGCAGGTGGAGACCCGGGGCGCCAACCTCAAGAAGGCCCTCCAGACCGCCAACCGGCAGGGCTTCACCCGGGCCCTGATCCTGGGCGAGGGGGAGCTGGCCGCCGGCACGGTCACCGTGAAGGACCTGGCCACCGGCGCCCAGGAGGCCTGGCCCCTGGCCGAGGTGGCGGCCCGCCTTCGGGGCTGACCACTCCGTCAAACCGGAAGCACCTCCGGGAATCCGGAGGTTGACGTCCGGGGTTCGGCACCCCAGGATCTTGCATATGCAAGATCCCTCCCGCGACCCCCGGATCCATGAAGCACCCCTGGGCGGGCTCATCGCCGGGGTGCGCAGCCGCCTCGTGCAGGTGGCCCAGGCCCGGGTGGCCGAGCATGGCCTCACCGCCCAGCAGTTCTGGATGCTCATGGTGCTCCACGAGCAGGGCCCCCAGTGCCTCCGGGCCCTCGCCGACCAGCTCTGGTGCGACGAGCCCACGGCCTCCCGGATCCTCAAGTCCCTCATGAAGGGGACCTGGGTCACGGTGAGTCCCGATCCGGACCACGGCCGCCGCCTCCGCATCCAGGTGGCCGAGGCGGCGCGGACCAAGGTTCTCGCCCTCCACGCCGAAGCCAAGGCCCTGCGCCAGGGGGTGAAGGCCGGCTTCACGCCGCTGGAGGAGGCGGAGCTCCGCACCCTCCTGGCCCGCCTGCTCCAGAACCTCGACCGCCTCGACGCCCAGAAAGGCTGAATCCATGTGGATCGTCCGGCTGGCCCTGCGCCGGCCCTACACCATCGCCGTGATGTGCGCGCTCATGATGATCGCGGGCATCGGCAGCGCGCTCCGCATGAGCGTGGACATCTTCCCCGCCATCGACATCCCCGTGATCGGCGTGGTGTGGAGCTACCCCGGCCTCTCCCCCGAGGAGATGGAGCGGCGGGTGGTCTTCCCCTCGGAGCGGGCCCTCTCCACCTCCGTGGATGGCATCGAGCGCATCGAGAGCCAGAGCATCCAGGGCATCGGCCTGCTCAAGGTCACCCTGCAGCCCGGCACCGACATCGGCGCCGCCATGGCGCAGATGAACGCCACCTTCAGCACCATCCTCCGCATCCTGCCCCCGGGCATGACCCCGCCCACCATGGTGCGGAGCAACGCCTCCAACGTGCAGGTGGCCCAGGTCACCCTGGGCGGCAACCTGCCCGAGCAGAAGATCTTCGACCACGCCCTCTACGCCATCCGCATCAAGCTCTTCACCATCCCGGGCATGTCCACCCCCGCCCCCTACGGCGGCAAGTTCCCCCAGGTGAGCGTGGATGTGGACCCCGACAAGCTGCAGGCCCGGGGCCTCTCCCCCCAGGACGTGCTGCAGGCCCTCCAGGCCTCCAACCTCATCCTGCCCGCGGGCACCGCCCGCATCGGCAGCCGCGAGGTGGCCGTGGAGATGAACAGCAGCCCCCCCACCGTGGCGGCCTTCGCCCAGATCCCGGTGAAGGTGGTGGGCAACGCCACCGTGCTCCTGGGCGATGTGGCCCGGGTCTACGACGGCTTCGGCGACCAGACCAACATCGTGCGGGTGGATGGCCGGCGCGCCACCTACCTGGCCATCCTCAAGCACGCCGACGCCTCCACCCTGGCCGTGGTGGACGCCACCCGCGACCTGATCCCCGCCATCAAGGCCGGGGCCCCCCAGGGCATGGACGTGCGCATGGACTTCGACCAGAGCACCTTCGTGCGGGCCGCCATCAAGGGCGTGCTCTTCGAGGCGGTGATCGCCTCCCTGCTGGTGTCGGTGATGGTGCTGCTCTTCCTGGGCAGCTGGCGCAGCACCCTGGTGGTGTGCACCTCCATCCCCCTGGCCATCTTCTGCGGCCTCGTCGGCCTGAAGCTCTTCGGGCACACCCTGAACCTCATGACCCTGGGCGGCCTCTCCCTGGCCGTGGGCATGCTGGTGGACGACGCCACCGTGGAGGTGGAGAACATCCACCGCAACGCCGACATGGGCAAGCCGCTCACGGTGGCCATCCTCGATGGCGCCGCGCAGATCGCCGTGCCCGCCATCGTGGCCACGCTCTCCATCTGCATCGTGTTCTTCCCGGTGGCGCTGCTGGACGGCGCCGCCCGCTACCTCTTCACGCCCCTGGCCCTGGCGGTGGTCATCTCCATGCTGGCCAGCTACCTCCTGAGCCGCACCCTGGTGCCCCTGCTCAGCCGCCTCCTCATGGCCGGCGAGCACCACGACGGCGGGGCCCACCCCACCAACCCCCTCGACCGCTTCCTCCACTGGTTCAACCCCATCCGGGAGCGCTGGCTGGACAAGCTCACCAACGCCTATGCCCACGGCCTGGAGGCCGCCTTCGCCCACCGCCGCTTCGTGATCGGGGTGGCCACGGGCTTCCTGGCCATCTCCTTCAGCCTCCTCTTCATCGTGGGCGTGGACTTCTTCCCCAGCGTGGACGCGGGCCTGCTCAAGCTCCACGTGCGCGCCCCCGCCGGCACCCGCATCGAGGAGACGGAGAAGCTGGTGGCCGCGGTGGAGGACGAGATCCGCCGGGTGATCCCCCCCGCGGAGCTCGGCGGCATCAACTCGATGATCGGCGTGCCCATCAACTACAACCTCGCCTTCCTCCCCACGGACAACGTGGGCCCCATGGATGCCGAGATCACCGTGCAGCTCCAGCACGGGCACCGTCCCTCGTCGGACTATCGCAAGGCCCTGCGCCAGACCCTCGCCCGGAACTTCCCCCAGGCCACCACCTACTTCCAGTCCGCGGACGTGGTGACGCAGGTGCTCAACTTCGGCGTGAGCGCCCCCGTGGACCTCCAGGTGGAGGGCCCCAACCTCGCCCAGAGCCTGGGCTACGCCAACCGCCTGAAGGCCGGCCTGGCGGGCATCCCCGGGGTGGAGGACCTCCGCATCAAGCAGGTGCTGGACTACCCCTCCTACAAGCTCGAGGTGGATCGTCAGCGGGCCGCCCGCATGGGCCTCACCCAGCGCGACGTCTCCAACGCCACCCTGGTGGCCCTCAGCGGCAATGGCGGCGTGGCGCCCACCTTCTTCCTGAACCCCGTGAACGGCGTGAGCTACACCCTGGCCGTGAAGGTGCCCCTCTCGGAGCTCACCTCCGTGCAGGAGCTCATGGCCACCCCCGTAGCCGCCCCGGCCCCCCTGCTCCAGGGGGAGGGCCCCCGCAACCTGGCGGCCCAGCCCCAGCCCGGCACCCAGACCCTCGGGAACCTGGCCACCGTGCGCCCCAGCACCACCCCCGGTGAGGTGGACCACCTCACCCTGCAGCGGGTGGTGGACCTCCAGGCCTCCGTGGATGGGGCCGACCTCGGCAGCGTGGTGAAGGGCATCCGGGCTGAGATCCGCAAGCTCGAGGCGGAGATCGCCCAGCAGAACCGCGATGCCGTGGCCAAGGGCCAGCGCCCCAACACCACCCGCATCACCCTGCGGGGCCAGAACGAGGTCATGGAGCACTCCTTCACGAGCCTGGGCCTGGGCCTCATCCTCGCCATCGTCCTCGTCTACCTGCTCATGGTCACGCTCTACCAGAGCTGGCTCGACCCCTTCATCATCATGATGGCCGTGCCCGGCGCCCTGGCTGGCATCCTGTGGATGCTCGCCGTGACCGGCACCACGCTGAACGTGGAGTCCCTCATGGGCGCCATCATGGCCGTGGGCATCGCCACCTCCAACGCCATCCTCCTGGTGAGCTTCGCCAACGATGTGCGGGTGGAGACCGGCATGGACGCCGAGGCCGCCGCCCTGCTCGCCGGGAAGACCCGCCTGCGCCCGGTGCTCATGACGGCCCTGGCCATGATCCTGGGCATGGTGCCCATGGCCCTGGGCCTGGGCGAGGGCGGCAGCCAGAACGCCCCCCTGGGCCGCGCCGTCATCGGTGGCCTGCTGGTGGCCACGGTGATGACCCTGCTGGTGGTGCCCCTCATCTACGCGCGGCTGCGCCGCAAGCCGCCCACGAAGCACGAGCTGGAAGCCCGGTTCCACGAAGAGTCCCAAGGAAGTGAAGCATGAGCGAGACCCCGGCAACCTACCCCCTCATGCGCCGCACCGGCACCCTGGCCCTGGTGGCCTGCCTCCTGGTGGCCGGCGGCCTCATGCTCAGCCGCTCCCTGGCCCACGCCAAGGAGGCCGCGGCCCGGGCCAAGGCCCTGGCCGACGGCCCCCTGGTGAAGGTGGTGCCCCTGGCCCTGAGCAGCGGCGACCGCAAGGTGGTGCTCCAGGGCGAGGCCCTGCCCTACGCGAGCACCACCCTCTACGCCAAGGTGAGCGGCTTCCTCCGCAGCATGGCCGTGGACAAGGGCGATCGCGTGCGGGCCGGCCAGGTCATGGGCGTGCTCCAGTCCCCGGAGGTGGAGACGGACTTCGCCGCCCTCCAGGCCGACGCTGACACCAAGCGCGCCAACGCCCGCCGGGCCGAGGCGCTGGGCAAGGACCAGCTCCTCTCCGCCCGGGAGGTGGAGCAGGCCCAGACCGACGCCCGCATCGCGGAAGCCAAGCTCGCCTCCCAGGGCACCCTCAAGGGCTACCAGGTGCTCCGCGCCCCCTTCGATGGCGTGGTCACCGCCCGCTTCGCGGACCCCGGCGCCCTGGTGCAGAACGCCGCCAACGGCGCCAGCGGGGCCCAGCCCCTGGTCACCGTGGCCCAGATCCACCGGCTCCGCGTGAACCTTTACCTGGACCAGCGCTACGCCGGCGTGGTGAGGGCGGGCACCCCGGTGGTGCTCTCCCCCACGGAGCGGCCGGAGCTCAGCGTGGCCGCCAAGGTCACCCGCCTCAGCGGCGCCCTCGACGTGCGCACCCGCACCATGCTGGCGGAGATCGAGCTGGACAACCGCAAGGGCGAGTTCCTGCCCGGCGGCTTCATGACCGCCACCCTCTCCCTCAAGGTGCCGCCCCGCCTGGAGCTGCCCGTGGAGGCCCTGGTGATGCGGGGCGACAAGGCCTTCGCCGCCACGGTGGGCGCGGACAGCCGCGTGGTGCTGAAGACCCTCCAGGTGGGCGCGGAGGAGGCCGGCCGGCTGCCCGTCCTCTCCGGCCTGCAGCCCGGGGAACGGGTGATCCTGAACCCCGGGGACGCCGCCCGGGATGGCGCCAAGGTGCAGGTGGCCCCCAACTGACCCACGGGGAAGCCGCATCGGCCCCAGGGGGAACCCTCCCCTGGGCCGCCCCTTGCTAGCCTCCGGCCCATGTCCCTCCGCGCCGCCTGCCTCCTGACCCTGGCCCCGATCCTCGGCTTCGCCCAGGCCCCACCCCTGACGGTGGACCTCCTGGCCGAGGGCCCCGCCCTGTACGGCACCGCCCCCACGGCCCTGCGCTGGAGCCTGGATGGCCAGCGCCTCTACTTCCTGTGGAAGCCCGCCTCGGAGCCCTGGCATGCGGAGGCCGCCACCTGGGTGGTGGAGCGCAAAGGCACGGGGTTGCGGAAGCTCACGCCCGCGGAGGCCCTGGAGGCCCCACCCCTCCGCGGCAGCAGCACCCCGGATGGCCGCTGGATGGTGGCCGAAAAGGAAGGCGACCTCTGGCTGTGGAGCCGGGAGCAGCCGCAGCCCCGCCGCCTCACCCGCACCCTCGAGGCCGAGCGTCGGCCCGCCCTCAGCCGGGATGGCCGCACCGTCACCTTCCAGCGGGGCGACAACGCCTTCGCCCTGAGCCTGACCGACGGCACCCTCACCCAGCTCACGGATCTCCGCGACAAGAGCCCTGAGCCCGAGAAGGGCACCGAGAGCCAGGTCTTCCTCAAAACCCAGGAGCGGGAGCTCCTGGAGACGGTGCGCCTCCGCGCCGAGCGCCGGGAGCGCCAGGAGGCCGAGGCCAAGGCGCTGGAGCCCCGGCGCCCCGCGGTGCTGCCCGCGGGCTTCAAGGTGGCCGACCTCGCCCCCGCCCCCGGTGCCCCTTGGATCCTGGCGCGGCTGCGCAAGGAGGACCCCAAGGCCAAGGCGGCCCTGGTGCCGACCTACGTCACCGAGTCCGCCTTCACGGAGGCCCCCCCGGCCCGCACCCACGTGGGGGACCGCCAGCCGGCCCAGAGGCTGGCCTGGGTCTCCCTGGCCACCGGCGCCCTCGAAGAACTGAAGACCGGCTGCCCCGAGGGGACCACCTTCCAGGAGGTGCAGTGGAACCCCGCCGGCACCCTCGGGGCCGCCTGGGCCCTGGCCGCGGACTTCAAGAAGGCCTGGCTCCTGCGCCTGGAGCCCGGCAAGGCCGAGGCCACGGTGGTGCTCACCAAGGAGGACCCCGCCTGGGTGGCGCCCCTCGCCCCCGCCCCCTTCACCCTGGGGTGGACCGATGACGCCACGCTCTACTTCCTCTGGGAGCGTACCGGCTGGAGCCACCTCACCACCGTGCCCGCCGTCGGCGGGGAGCCCAGGGCCCTGACCCAGGGGACCTGGGAGGTGCAGGACGTGCGTCTCAGTCGGGACCGGCGCAGCTTCCTGCTCACGGCGAACCGGGGGGACCTGCGCCAGAAGCACGCCTTCCGCCTGCCCGTCACCGGCGGGGAGCTGGTGCCCCTCACCACGGAGGTGGGCTTCCACGACGTGGAGGCGGATCCCGAAGGCACGGTGCTGGCCGACGTGGCCTCCACGGCCACCCGCCCCCCGGAGCTCTTCCTGAGGGCCGGCGGCGCCGCACCGCTCCGCATCACCCACAGCCCCGCCCCCGCCTTCGAGGCGCTGGCCCTGCAGGCGCCGGCTTACGTGACCTTCCCCGCCTCCGATGGCGCCCAGGTGCCGGCCCGCCTCTACCGGCCCGCCACCTGGAAGCCCGGCGGCCCGGCCGTGTGCTTCATCCACGGTGCCGGCTACCTGCAGAACGCCCACAGGGGCTGGTCCGTCTACGGGCGGGAGTTCCTCTTCCACCAGCTCCTCCTGGCCAGGGGCTACCTGGTGCTGGACTTGGACTACCGCGCCAGCGCCGGCTACGGCCGCGACTGGCGGGCGGCCATCGCCGGCCACATGGGCGGTCGCGACCTGCAGGATGTGGTGGAGGGCGCCCAGTGGCTCGTGGCGGCCCAGGGCGCCGATCCCAGGCGCCTGGGCATCTACGGCGGCAGCTACGGCGGCTTCATGACCCTCATGGCCCTCTTCACCGCTCCGGAGGTCTTCAAGGCGGGCGCCGCCCTGCGCCCCGTCACGGACTGGGCCCACTACAACCACGGGTACACCGCCACCATCCTCGGCACCCCCCAGGCCAACCCCGAGGCCTACCGGAAGAGCAGCCCCCTGCATCACGCCACGGGCCTGAAGGGCAAGCTGCTCATCTGCCACGGCCTCGTGGATGTGATCGTGCATGCCCAGGATTCCATCCGCCTGGCCCAGAAGCTCATGGAGCTCCGCAAGGAGGACTGGGAGCTGGCCCTCTACCCCGTGGAGGACCACGGCTTCATCGAGCCCGCCTCCTGGGCCGACGAGTACAAGCGCATCCTCAAGCTGTTCGAGACCACCCTCCGCTGAGGCCGTTCGCCATGCGTACAAACTCCAGTCCTGACGCGGGTTTGCGCCGCTGCCATGCTCGGAGGATGCGCCTCCTTGCCCTCCTGCTCCTCACCGCCCTCCTTCCGCTGGGCGCCCAGCAGCCCACCCTGGCCCGCCAGCTCCTGAAGGAGATGGTGGATGCCGACACCACCGGGGAGCACGGCGACACCACGCCCCTGGTGGAGTCCCTGGCGAAGCGCTTCCGAGCAGCCGGCGTCCCGGCCGCCGACGTGGCGGTGGTGGGCCCCGAGGCCCGGCACCGGAACCTGGTGGTGCGGCTCCGGGGGACCTCCCGGCAGAAGCCGCTGCTCGTGATCAGCCACCTGGACGTGGTGGAGGCCAAGCGCGCGGACTGGACCCGGGAGCCCTTCAAGCTCACGGAGGCGGAGGGTTACTACTATGGGCGGGGCACCCAGGATGTGAAGTGCGAAGCCGCCGTGCAGGCCGCCACCTTCCTCCGCCTGGCCCAGGAAGGGTTCAAACCCTCCCGCGACCTCATCCTCGCCCTCACCACCGGCGAGGAGGGCGGCACCTTCTACAACGGCATCGAGTGGCTGCTGGCGAACCGGCGGGACCTCATCGAGGCCGAGTACTGCCTCAACGGCGATGGCGGCAGCGTGACCAGCCGGAAGGGCGTGGCCCGGTTCCGCACCCTGCAGACCGCGGAGAAGGGCTTCTACATGCTGGAGCTGGAGGTCACGGATCCCGGCGGGCACAGTTCCCTGCCCCGGCCCGGCAACCCCATCCACGTGCTCGGCGCCGCCCTGGGTCGCCTCGAGGGCTTCCAGCTGCCCCTGCGGGTGGACGAGTCCCACCGCACCTTCTGGGCCCGCATGGGCGACCTGGAGGGCGGTCCCCTGGGCGCCGCCATGAAGGCCCTGGCCGCGAACCCCGCCGACACCGCGGCCGCCGACGTGCTGGCCCAGGACCCCACCTGGAACGCCAACCTGCGCACCACCGTGAAGGCCACCCGCCTCAGCGGGGGCCACGCCGACAACGCCCTGCCCCAGCGGGCTTGGGCGAGCCTGAACATCCGCCTCCTGCCGGGCGATGACATCACGGCCATCGTGGACCTCGTGCGCCAGCGGCTTGCAGATCCCCGTGTGAAGCTGAAGCTGGTCACGGCGCCCCGGCCCAACCCGGCCAGCCCCCTCCGGGCGGATCTCCTGGCCGCCCTGGAGCGCACCACCCGCGAGCTCTGGCCCGGCATCCCCGTGGTGCCCTGCATGGACACCGGCGGCAGCGATGGCGCCTTCCTCCGACAGGCGAACATCCCCACCTACGGCATCAGCGCCGTGGCCCTGGATGAAGACGATGTCCGCGCCCACGGGCAGGACGAGCGCATCCGCATCGCGGACTTCGACAAGGGCGCGGTCGCCTTCGACGGGCTCCTGCGCACCTTGGCGAAGTGAGGGCTACCAGGCCTTCCGGATCACCGTGGTGAGGTTCCGCAACCAGGCCGGTTCCGAATCCGAGGTGAGGCCCCGCACACCCCGGAGGTGGAGGGAGGGCGCCAGGGGCTCCGCAGTCCCTGGCTCGCCGTGGCGCTCCAGCCACTGGGCGCCCTGGGCCAAGCCCCGCGCTTCGGCAAGGCGGCGGAGGTTCACTTCATAGGGAAGCTCCTCCGTAAGGGGTTTCGACCAAGCCCATCCATCCACCGGTGATCCCATGGGGCACGCTCCGATTTCAAATTGGGCTCATTCGCGGCAGAATCCAGTCTTTTATGAAGTCGACCTGGAAAAAAGAATTAATGGCCTGACACTGAGATCCGCCCATCGTGGTCCCCAGAGGGTCGCGGAGCCCCACCCGGGACGCGCCCCGGGCGGGCAGGAGCGGCGGGGTTCCCGACCGGACTTCCGCGCCTCGAGACTCCCTGCGCCCTTCCAGGAGGTTCCATGTCCATTCCCATCCAACCCCACCTCCCCCCCACCCCGCTGGGGTTCCCCGACTCCCCCGCGACCCCGGCGCCCATCCCAGGGCTCACCCCCAAGCCGGCCGAGCCCCCGATCGTGGAGGCCGGGACCCGCCCCGAACCCGCGCCCCTGCCCGATCCGGGGCCCCCATTATGGAATCCCGGGAAACTCGGGTAGACTCAGGGAAGCGGAGCGGGCGCCGGTCAGCCGCCCGCTCTTTTTTTGCATGCCCCGACCGGGCCCCATTGCGATGGGGAGGCCCACACCGGGAGCACCCCATGTCCTTTGATACCCTCGGCCTGCGGGCCGAGCTCCTGCGCGCCGTGTCCGAAGAAGGCTACACGACGCCCACCCCCATCCAGGCCCAGGCCATCCCCGTGGTCCTGGCCGGACGCGACCTCCGCGCCGCCGCCCAGACGGGCACCGGCAAGACGGCCGCCTTCACCCTGCCCCTCCTGCAGAAGCTGGAAGGTCCCAAGGGCAAGGCGCCCCGCGTGCTCGTGCTCACCCCCACCCGGGAGCTCGCGCTCCAGGTGGAGGAGAGCGTGCGCACCTACGGCAAGCACCTGCCCGTGCGCAGCATCTGCATCTTCGGCGGCGTGGGCGAGCGCCCCCAGCAGGATGGTCTTCGCCGCGGCGTCGACATCCTCGTGGCCACCCCCGGCCGCCTCCTCGACCTGCACGGCCAGGGCTACGTGGACTTCAATTCCATCGAGGTGCTCGTGCTCGATGAAGCCGACCGCATGCTCGACATGGGCTTCATCCACGACATCAAGCGCATCCTCAAGCTCCTGCCCACCAAGCGGCAGAACCTGCTGTTCAGCGCCACCTACAGCGACGACATCCGGGGCCTCGCCGAAGGCATGCTCAAGGATCCCGCCATCGTGGAAGTGGCCGCCCGCAACACCACCGCCGACCGCGTGAAGCAGACCGTGCACCTGGTGGACCAGCCCAGGAAGCGCCACCTCCTGGCCCACCTCATCCACTCCAAGGGCCTGGAGCAGGTGCTCATCTTCACCCGCACCAAGCACGGCGCCAACCGCCTGGCCGAGCAGCTCTCCAACGCCGACATCCCCTCCCTGGCGATCCATGGCAACAAGAGCCAGAGCGCCCGGGTGAAGGCCCTCACCGACTTCAAGGGCGGCCGCATCCGCGCCCTCGTGGCCACCGACATCGCCGCCCGCGGCCTGGACATCGACATGCTGCCCGCGGTGGTGAACTTCGAGCTCCCCCAGGTGCCCGAGGACTACGTGCACCGCATCGGCCGCACGGCCCGCGCCGGCGCCGAAGGCGAAGCCTGGAGCCTCGTGGATCGTGCGGAACAGGGCATGCTCCGCGACATCGAGAAGCTCCTCAAGCGCAGCCTCGAGAAGGAAGTGGTCCCCGGCTTCGAACAGGATCCCAACTACGTTCCCGAGCCCATCGAGAACGGCCGCGGTCGTGGCCCCCGCGGCCCCCGGCCCGGCGGTGGCGGACGTTCCGCGGGTGGCTCCCGCCCCTCCGGCGGTCGCCCCTCCGGCAACCGCCCCCAGGGCGAGCGCAGCGGCTCCGGCCGCTCCGAATCCGGTTCCCGGCCCGCGGGGCGTGGCGGTTCGCGGCACCACTAGGCTTCCCCGGGTCATCTAAAGATCCACCACGAAGGCGCGAAGACACGCGAAGGGAAAGCACTGGGTGAATGGATTGGGTCGGAGGGAAACCCCACGACCCGTTCCAGCCCATCTTTCCTTCGTGCAACCTTCGCGGCCTTCGCGTCTTCGTGGTGGATCCGTTTCACCCGACCGCGGTCTTGATCGCCTGCAATTCCGGGCTGCCGACGATCTTCTCGATGCGGAAGGCCTCCCGGGCCAGCCAGTCGCTGGTGAGGGCACGGTAGGCTTCGAGGTCCTCGAAGGCGAGGCGCACGAGGTAGTCGAAGGGGCCGCTCACGAGCCAGCAGTCGAGCACCTCGGGGCGCTTCTTCACCTCGGCCTCGAAGGCCTGCTGGGCGGCGCGGCCGCTCTGGCTGGCCAGGGCGATCTGGGCGTGCACGATGACGCTGCGGGGACCGGCGGAGCTGTTGATGCGGGCGTGGTAGCCCTGGATGATGCCGGCGGCCTCCAGCTTGCGCACCCGCTCCTGGCAGGGCCGCGGGGTGAGGTGCACCCGCTCCGAGAGGGCCTGGTAGGTGATGCGGCCCTCCTTCCGGAGGATCTCCAGGATCTTGTGGTCGATGGCATCGAGGGCAGGGACGGGACGGGTCACGGGGGCTCCACAGCAGATTCCGCTGCGCGGTCCCCCCAGCCTAGCGGAATCCGGGTGACGACCCGCGCAATTCGACCGCCCCCGCGGCGGGGGCTTCCCCAGAATGGTCGATTCCCTGGAGTCCCCATGCAGACCACGTCCCACGTGCTGATGGTCCGCCCCACCCGCTTCACCGCCAATCCCGAGACCATGGCCAGCAACGCCTTCCAGCGCCCCCTGGCACCGGACGTGGATGCCCAGGCGCGGGCCCGGGCCGAGTTCGATGGCTACGTCGCCGCCTTGCGCGCCGCCGGGGTCTCCGTCCTGGAGGTGGAGGACACCCCCGCCCCCCACACGCCGGACTCCATCTTCCCCAACAACTGGGTGAGCTTCCACGCGGATGGCACCGCCATCCTCTACCCCATGGAGGCCCCCAACCGGCGCCTGGAGCGGCGACCGGATCTGCTGGCGACCGTGGCGGAGCGCTTCCACCTGCGCCGCACCCTGGACCTGAGCCCCCTGGAGGAGGCGGGCCGCTACCTCGAAGGCACCGGCTCCATGGTTCTGGACCGCGAGCACCGCCTGGCCTACCTCTGCCGATCCTCCCGCTCCCACCCCGATGCGGTGCGCACCTTCTGCGACCTCATGGACTACACCCCGGTGTGGTTCGATGCCACCGACGACGCAGGCACCCCCATCTACCACACCAACGTGATGATGGCCCTGGGTCGGCGCCTCGCCGTGATCTGCCTGGATGCCATCGCCGATCCCTGGCAGCGGGCGACCCTCCTGGGCCACTTCCAGGACACGGGCAAAACCGTGCTGCCCATCAGCCGCGCCCAGATGGCCGCCTTCGCGGGGAACATGATCGAGCTCCAAGGTTGGAACGGGCACCCCGTGCTGGCCATGAGCCGGCGGGCCTGGTCGGCCCTCCGGGAACCCCAGAGGGAGCAGATCCTCGACCACGCGCAGCCCGTGGTGGCCCCCATCGACACCATCGAGCACTGCGGAGGCGGCGGAACCCGCTGCATGGTGGCGGAGATCCACTTGCCGCCCAAGGCGGAAGAAGGCCGACGCGAGGCGGTGTGACCGAGGTGGTCCCGCACCGCGGCAAGCACCTCAATCCTGGCTCAACGGGCCCCGAACCATTGCTCCATGTGGAGTCTACCTCTGCGCCTCTGCGCCTCTGCGTGATGCTTTTAGGCTTCCTCATGCTCCGATCCAGCGGCCGAAAGATCTAACGCGGAGGCGCGGAGCCGCAGAGGCGCAAAGAATGGCAAGTGCCCGATCCATCCTCTGCGCCTCTCCATAAATCAATTCGGAAGCGACACCCTCAGCCCCCCGCCTTCACGCAGGCGCAGCTGGTCTCGGCGGTCTGGTCGGCCCGGGCCTGGGCCTTCCGCAGGGCGGCTTCGGCCTTGGCCGCGGGCTTCCCCTGGGCCTTGAGGGCCTGGGCCAGGCCGAGGGTGGACCAGTAGTTGGCGGGGTAGGCCTTCAGGTCCGCGCGGTAAACGGCCTCGGCCTCCGCGAAGCGCTTGACACTCATGAGCACGGCGCCCAGGGCGTGGCGGGCGGGGATCACACAGGCCGGGGGCTCGTCGTACTTGAGGGCATCCTCCTGCTTCGCCGCCTCGGTGAGCTGGACCACGGCCTCCTCCACCCGGCCCTGGCGGAAGGCGATCTCCCCGGCCAGATAGGCCTTGGCCACCCCCAGCACGGGCCCCGCGGTGTTGGAGCCCCAGCTGAATCCGTCGGGCACCTTCGTGCGGGCCTCCTCGAAAGCGACCTGCTCCTTGAGTGCATCCTCCACCTTCCCGGTGGCAGCGAAGGCGGTCCCCCTGAGCGCATGCCAGTAGGCCGTGGAGACGGGCAGGCGCGGATCCGGCGCCGGCTGGGCCAGGAGCTCCGCCCACATCCCGAAGCGCTTCAGGCCTTCCCAGTATCGGGTCTGGAAGGAGTCCACGAAGGGCGCGTTCTGAACCACCCACTCGAGCGGGAAGGTGTCGACCACCGCCTTGGTCTGCGTGAGGGCCACGTCCTTGCGTCCCTCCATGAGGGCCGTGTAGGCGAGGAAGTCGGCGTTGTGCACCATGTAGAGCCCGTAGAACCCGATGTCCTTCCGGCGGGCCTTGTAGCGCGCATCGGCGGCGATGGCCCGCTCGTTGGCCAGGGCGGCCCCCTTCCAGTCCGCGAGGCGGGCATAGGTGTGCCCGGGCATGTGCACGAGGTGGCCAGCGTCCGGCGCCTGCATCCGGAGCCGGTCGGCCGCGGCCTTGCCCCACTCCGGATGGGGTGAGGCCTCCGTGGCGTGGATGGTGAGGTGCAGGGCCAGGGGATGGTTCGGGGCGAGGGCGAGGCTGCGCTTCAGAGCAGCCAGGATCTCCTGCGTGCCGGGCTGCGGCTCACCGCTGCGGGTCCACTGGTCCCAGGGGCGCACGTCCATGAGGGCCTCGGCATACAGCGCCGCCACGTCGGAGTCCTGGGGGAACTTCGCCGCCAGCCGGCCCATGGCGGCGGCATAGGCCTCATCCAGGGGCTTGCGATCCGGGGGATTGGGCAGGGCGTAGCGCCGCTCCAGGGCCGCAACGAGCCCCTGTTCCACCGGGGTGGACCCGGCCAGGCGCTTCCGGGCCTCCGCCAGGGCCTCCCAAGCGGCCTTGGCATGGGCGTCGTCCACGGCGGGGTTGTTGATGTGGGGCCCGTTCACCAGGGCGATGCCCCACCAGGCCATGGCGAGCCCGGGATCCTGGCGCGCCGCCTCTTCAAAGGCCCGCACGGCCTCATCGTGGTTGAAGGCGTAGGCCCAGATGAGCCCCTGGTCGAAGGCCCGCTGGGCGGCGGGCACCTGGGTGGAGACCTTGCGGTGGTGCCGGCCCAGGTTGAAGGGCTGCCAGCTCGAGGCCTTCGCGTCCTCCGGGGCACGGGCCCCCAGGGTCAGCGCCGCCGCCAGGATCAGGATCAGGATCCGCATGAGGGCCTCCGTGGGGATGATCGAGCGTCAAGATACGCCCGGGCCCCAGGCCCGCCCAGCCCTTTCCCAAAGGATGCGGGGGACTGAAATGCCCCCACCTGAAAGTACGTATGGCCCGAGGCGTCCATCGGTCCTAGCATGGCCTCTCATTCTCCGGAGACCCCATGCGCGCAACGGCACCCCTCCTCGGCCTGCTCCTGGCCGCGGCCCCCCTCGCCGCCCACGTGAAGTCCGCCAAGAACAGCCAGGCCGATCAGAAGATCCACAAGGTCGAGAAGCTGTCCGACAACGTCTACTGCATCTTCGGCAACGGCGGGAACATCGGCCTCGTGGTCACCGACAAGTACGCCGTGCTCATCGACGACCAGTTCGAGAACATCCTCCCCGGGCTGCGGGAAGCCGTGAAGTCGGTGACGGACAAGCCCATCAAGTACCTCATCAACACCCACTGGCACGGCGATCACACGGGCGGGAACCGGGGCCTGGAGGGCCAGGTCACCACCATCCTGGCCCACACCAACGTGCGCAAGCGCCTCGTGGAGGATCAGAAGGGCAAGCCCGCCGATCAGCAGGGTGGCCTGCCGGAGCTCACCTTCGGCGAGGAGAATGGCGGGGCCAAGGCCCGCATGGACATCCACCTGGGGGGCGTGGAGATGCACCTCGTGCACTTCAAGAACGGCCACACCGATGGCGACTGCATGGTGGGCATCCCCGCCCAGCACGTGATCCACATGGGTGACCTCTTCTTCAACGGCGTGATCCCCTACATCGACCTCAAGAGCGGGGGTAGCCTCGCGGGGATGCTCGAGAACGTGGAGTGGGTCCTCTCCTGGCTGCCGGAGGACAGCAAGATCATCCCCGGTCATGGGCCCGTGGCCACCAAGAAGGACCTCGTGCGTTTCCGGGACTTCATGCGGGCGGTCCAGAAGCACGTGAAGGCCCACCCCAAGGCCAGCGGTGAGAAGCTCGATGCCACCTTCGACCACACCACCTGGGCCGATGTGAAGCCCCTGGGGACCTTCCTCAGCTACCCCGCCTTCTTCGACCTCGCCGCCGGGCGTCTGCCGAAGGGCCGATAACGCCCAGAACCCAAGGGGAACCTCCGGCCCGCCGAAAGGATGGGGTCACCTGGATCCCATGCCCATCCCCCTCCCACCCCAGCCCACCCGGACCGTCGCGGCCCGGGTGGCGCTGATGTACGGAGCCGTGGCGGCCCTGTGGATCCTGCTCTCCGACCGGGCCCTGGACCTCCTGGTGCCCGACCCCATCTGGTACCTCCGGCTCAGCGTGGCCAAGGGGTGGGCCTTTGTCGTGGTCACGGCCCTCCTGCTCTACGCCTACCTGAAGGTCCGGGCCGACGACCGGCTGGCCCTCCTCGAAGCCGCACGCCAGGCCCGGGTGGTGCCCTGGCGGTGCACCGCGGCGGGGGACTGGCAGTTCGAGGCCTCCTCGGCGGAGGTCCTGGGTATTGACCCGGCGCAGCTGGCCCAGGCGGGCAGGGTGGAGCGCAGCTTCCATCCCGAGGACCTCCATCGCTTCGCCACCGCCCGATCCCGGGCCCTGCGGGGCACGCTCGAGACCTTCGATGCCCGGTTCCGCCGCGCCGATGGGGCCACCACCTGGACCCGCTGGACCCTGCGGGGCACCTCCTGGGGGCTTCAGGGCGTCGTCCAGGATGTGGCCGAGCTCTACGCCGTGCAGACGGAATTGCTCCAGCACCAGCGGCGGGAGCTGGTGGCCCGGCTGGCCGGCGGGGTGACCCATGACCTGAAGAACCTCCTGCAGGCCATCCTCGGCGCCGCGGAGCTCCTGCAGCTCACGCCCCGACCTGAAGCCGAAGGTCGCAGCCTCGCCACCATCCTCAAGGCCTCCCAGCGGGCCCGGGACCTCCTCCAGCAGATGCTGGGGTTGGTGCGACCGCCGGAGACCCGCCCCGGCGAATCCGGCGACCTGGTCTCCGTGATGGTGGAGGCCGCGGACCTCCTCCGCCACGCCCTGCCCCAGGGCATCACCCTGGACCTCGAGATCCCCGAGGAACCCCTGCCCTGCCGGTTCGATGGCGGCCAGATCCTCCAGGTGCTCATGAACCTCGGACTGAACGCCCGGGATGCCATGGGCACCACCGGCACGGTGCGTCTCCGGGCCGGTGGCGACCTGGGCCCCGTCGGGGAACCCCTGGCCTGGGTGGAGGTCTCGGACACGGGCCCGGGGATCCCCGCCGAAGCCCTGGCCCACCTCTTCGAGCCCTTTTTCACCACCAAAGGGGTCGGGGAAGGGACCGGGCTGGGCCTGCCCACGGCCAAGGCCATCGCCGAGGCCCATGGGGGTCGCCTGGAATGCCGCTCCGCCCCGGGCGAAGGGGCCCGGTTCCGGCTGACCCTTCCGGCCTCAGGAGGCCGGGAGTAGGAGAAGGGGCCCGGACCCTTTATCCTGAAAGGTTCAGGAGTCCCCCATGCAGCTCGATCAACTCGGCACCTTCGCGCGTACCCACCGGAACGGGGACCTGCGCCTGGATCACGCCGGCCAGACCGTGCGGCTCCTGGGCTGGGCCCGCAAGGTGCGGGACATGGGCAGCCTGATCTTCCTCGACCTGCGGGACCGCTGGGGCCTGGTGCAGCTGCGCCTGGACACCTCCGACGCCGACCCCGCCCTCGTGGAGAAGGCCCGCAGCATCCGCAGCGAGTTCGTGCTGGGCGCCGAGGGCGTGGTCATCGAGCGCGAGAGCAAGAACCCCAACCTGCCCACGGGCGCCATCGAGGTGAAGCTCACGAAGCTCCTCATCCTCAACACCGCCGCCACCCCGCCCATCCCCGTGGAGGACCACGAGGGCCAGGGCGCCAACGAGGACCTGCGCCTCAAGTACCGCTTCCTGGACCTGCGCCGCGCCAGCCTGCAGCGCAACCTCATGCTCCGCAGCGAGGTGGCCAACATCACCCGGAACCACTTCCGGGAGCACGACTTCATCGAGTTCGAGACCCCCATCCTCACCAAGAGCACCCCCGAGGGCGCCCGCGACTACCTGGTGCCCAGCCGCGTGCACCCGAACGAGTTCTTCGCCCTGCCCCAGAGCCCCCAGCTCTTCAAGCAGCTGCTCCAGGTCTCCGGCTTCGAGCGCTACGTGCAGATCTGCCGCTGCTTCCGCGATGAGGACCTGCGCGCCGACCGCCAGCCCGAGTTCACCCAGGTGGACGTGGAGATGAGCTTCGTCCGCCAGGAGGACGTGCAGGGGGTCATCGAGCCCCTCATGGAGAAGCTGGCCGCCCTGGTGGGCAAGCCCGTGAAGGGCCCCTTCCCCCGGCTCGCCTACAAGGACGCCATGGAGTGGTACGGCTCCGACAAGCCCGACGTGCGCTACGACCTCAAGCTCCAGGACGTCACCGCCACCTTCGCCCAGAGCGCCTTCAACCTGTTCCGCGCCGCCGCCGACTCCAAGGGCCAGCGCCGCGTGCGGGCCATCTGGGTGCCCGGCGAGGCCGCGGGCGCCTACAGCCGCAAGCAGCTGGACGAGCTGCAGGAAGTGGCCAAGCAGCTGGGCGGGGGCGGCCTGCCCTACGCCAAGTGGGGCAAGGATGGACTCTCCAGCTCCTTCAAGAAGTTCCTCGAAGGGGACGCCGAGGCCCAGCTGAAGGCCGCCCTCGGCGCCACCGGGGAGGGCCTCGCCGTCTTCGCCGTGGGCACCGACGCCCAGACCTCCAAGATCCTCGGTGAGCTGCGCCAGCGCCTGGCCCGCACCTTCGGCCTGGTGGATGAGGCGAGGTTCGCCTTCCTCTGGGTGGTGGACTTCCCCCTGCTGGAGTGGAGCGAGGAGGCCGAGCGGTTCGTGGCCTGCCACCACCCCTTCACCTCCCCCCACCCGGAGGACATGGACTTGCTGGAAACGGATCCCGGCAGGTGCCGCGCCGTGGCCTACGATCTGGTGCTCAACGGCTACGAGGTGGGCGGAGGCTCCATCCGCATCCACGACGCCCAGACCCAGAGCCGCATGTTCCGGGCCCTGGGCATCGGTGAGGCGGAGGCCCGCGCCAAGTTCGGCTTCCTGCTGGATGCCCTCGCCTTCGGTGCGCCTCCCATGGGCGGCCTCGCCCTGGGCCTGGATCGCCTGGCCATGCTGCTGGTGGGCGCCGACAACATCCGCGAGGTCATCGCCTTCCCCAAGACCGCCCAGGCCCGCTGCCTCATGACCGACGCCCCCAGCGAGGTGGACGCCCGCCAGCTCAAGGAGCTGCACCTGCTCCAGGAGAAGCCCCAGACCTACAAAGTGGGTGCGGTCTTCTTCGAGAGCGCCGAAGGCGCCCACCCCGAACTGCGCGGTCAAGCCCTGCAACAGCTGGGGCTCACCCCGCGGCAGACCCAGGGCCTCGTCACCCTGGACAGCCAGGGCGGCATCCTCGACGCCCAGACCCTCAGCGGGCCCACCTTCGACTTCTAGCCCCACCCGGAGCGTTCCATGGGCTTCCTGGACACGCTGAAACGCCAGCTCTCCGCGACCCAGGTCCCGGTGATGGAGCACCGACTGTTCCGCCTGCTCTGCCTGGGCGGCACGGTGCTTTCACTGGGCGTGATCATCCCCACGAACCTGGCCCTGAACCTCTCCTGGAAACTCAACCTGGCGGTGATCGGGTTTGGCGTGGCGCTCGTGGGCCTCTACCTGGCCGCCCTCCGGGGCCGCCACCACACCCGCCTCCTCTCCCTGCTCCTCACCCTGGTGCTCAACCTCGCCTGGTTCAGCGATGGGGGCTCCCAGGGCAGCATCTCCATGTTCTTCTTCACGGGGGTGATCCTGAATTCGGTGTTCTTCCGGGGGCGGGAGCGGATCCTCTTCCTGGGTGGGTTCCTGCTCAATGTGATCCTGATGTTCACGTTGGATTTCCTGGCGCCGGACCTGGTCATCCCCCTTGGGGCGCCCAGGGAACGGTACCTGGACCTCGTGAGCGGGTTTCTCATCAGTGTGATGGCGTGCCTGATGATGCTCTGGGTGCTCGTGAGCAGCCATGACGAGGAGCAGCGCAAGCTCACGACCATGAACGCGGATCTGAAGCGGAGCCTCGACGAGATCCAGGTGCTCCAGGGGATGCTGCCCATCTGCGGGTGGTGCAAGAAGGTTCGGGATGACGAAGGGCTCTGGACCCAGGTGGAGGAATACCTGGGCGAGCGCACCGACCTCTCCTTCACCCACGGCATGTGCCCGGATTGTTCAGAGACCTTCAAGGCCCAGAACCAGGCGGCGCGGGAGCGCTGAGGGCCGGATCGCCGATTGGTCCGGAACTGGAAATTCGGATCAATACGGACAAATAAGATATTTTCGACCGCCGGGATTCCGGGGCTTCCGCATGCTGCGGAGCACAACCCCCCCGCCGCCTCCGAGGCGGCGTTTCATCCCGGAGTTTCCATGTCCAAGCTCAAGTCCTGGCTGCTGGCGGTCTTCGCCTTCGCCGCCCTGGCCCTCCCCGCCTCCGCCCAGGCGGATCCGGGCCTCGGTTCCCTGCGCCTCAACGGTACCCATGTGGCCTACGTGGCGCTGATCTCCACCACCAAGGTGGTCGCCCCGGCCCACGTGCTGGGGAGCGCTGCCAGCGCCTACACGATCGTGTTCGGCAGCAGCGACCGCACCACCTCCTCCTGCTCCACCTGCGTGGTGAAGAGCGTGGCCGCCTACACCCGCCACCCCAACTACAGCGGCACCACCTATGCGAATGACGTGGCGGTGATCACCCTCGCCTCCCCCGTCACCCTGAACAGCGCCATCCAGCTGGTGACCCTGGCCTCCGCCAACGACCCGACCCTGGGCGTGGGGTCCACCGTCATCGGCATGGGCAGCTACTCCACCGCCAACCCCACCAAGCATGATGTGAACCACACCGTGACGGCCCTGACCAGCGGCACCTGCACCACCACCCCCACCGTGGCCGGTGAGACCTCCTCCGTCATGGCCTTCAATGGCAAGGTCCATGGCCTCGTCAACACGGTGAACCCCACCACCAAGGTCCACACCTGGACCCGGGTGCACCCCTTCTACACCTGGATCATCGCCCAGTAAGCAGTCCCAGATCCGGCCCGGCCCCGCCATCCAGGCGGGGTCGGGATCCGGGTCGCCCACCCTCCGGATTCCCCGTGCCCCTGCCTGTCCTGACCCTGCTCATGGGAACCCCCACCCCCCGGCCGCCGAGCCCCCCTGTTCCCGCGCAGGCACCCGAAGATGCGGACCGGTCCGCCCTGCGCCTCCGGGCCCAGGCTGGCGAGGTTCCGGCCCAGGTGGAATTGGGTCGTCGGCTTGAAGTCGGCGTTGGAGGTGCCGTGGACCTGCGGGAGGCGGTGCGCTGGTACCGGCAGGCGGCCCAGGCCCAATCCCCGGACGGCATGGTGGCCCTGGGGCGGTGCCTGGAGCACGGGCTTGGGGTGGACCGGGACCCCCTGGCGGCCCTGGCCTGGTATCACGCAGCCGCCGAAGCCGGGGATGCCGAGGGGCATTACCGCATGGGCTGCCTCTACGCCGCGGGACCGGGGCTCCCCCCGGATCCGGGGCGGGCCTTCCACTGCTTCGAGCGGGCCGCCTGGGCCCAGCACCCCGCTGCCGCCCTGGCGCTGGGGCGCTGCTACCGCGAGGGCCGGGGCGTGGAGGTGGATTTCCACGCCGCCTGGGACTGGTTCGAGAAGGCCGCCTGGCGGGGGCTCCCGGAGGCCCGCCATTGGCTCGGGCTCATGAGCCGGGAGGCCGAAGGCCGAGACCCCGACCTGCCCTGGGCCCTGCAGCAGTTCCGGCTGGCCGCGGAGGCGGGCTGGGCCGCCAGCGCCCTGGCCGCGGGCGAGCTCTATCAGCGGGGCGAAGGCGTCATCGCCGATGCCGGGGAGGCCTTCCGCTGGTTCCGCCAGGCCGCGGAGGCGGATCACGCGCCGGCCTTCCGCGCCCTGGGCCACGCCTACCGCACGGGCGTGGGCACCCCTCGGGATCCCGTGGCCGCCCTCCGATGGCTGCGGAAGGGAGCCGATCGGGGCCTGGTGGCCTGCTGGTTCGACGTGGGGACCCTGCTGCTCACCGGGGAAGGGGCTGAGGTTCCGGATCCCCCGCGGGCCCGGGAGGCCTTCGGTCGCGGCGCCGCCGCTGGGGATGGCCCCTGCGCCCGCGAGCTCGCCCGGTGCCTGCTCACCGGTCAGGGCGGCCCCACCGACCGCGCGGAGGCCCTGGCCTGGCTCGCCAGGGCCCGGGATCTCGGGGACCGCCCCGCGGAGCTGATGCTCCTCGAACTCACGGCGCCACCTCCCGAGGACTAGATCCTCAGAAGCGCACCCCGATGTGCAGCTGGCCGTAGATGATGCCGGAGTCCTCCTCGGACCCGGTGCTCGTCTGCGTCTTCAACTTCAACCCGGGCCCCAGGTAGATTCCCAGGGCGTAGGTGAAGGCCCCCTTGCATCCGCCGAAACCTCCACCCAGGAAGGGGCCGGTGGTCGCGTCCCGGGCCGCCTCCCCCGTGACCAGGGAGGTCTCCTGCTTCGTGCAGTGGAAGAGGGCACCGCCGGCCATGGGTGAGAACACGGCCTGGGGGCGCCAGACGTAAACGGCCAAGGGGCCCATCCGCGTGTCCAGGGTCTCGGAGAGCCTCCGGCCGGTGAAGGGATCCCGGAACACGTTCGTGTACCGCTGGTAGGTGAAGCCGAAGCGCCAGTGGCTGCCCGGAGGTTTCACCGCCACCAGGACATCCTGGTCCCCAAGGGCCAGGGCGATGGGCGAGCAGCTGAGGTGCCACTCGGGACGGCTCTGGGCGAGGAGCGCCGTCGACAGGAGCAGCAGCCTCCACATGGGACACCTCCGTTCAGGATCGGCTCCCGGGGATGCCCACGCCGGCCGGATCCCATGACGGGAATCACGTCACCAGGTGCAGAGACTCACTCGCCTTCGCCCCGTACCCAGCGGCGGTAGGCCGCGGGGCTCAGTCCCGTCACCTGCTTGAAGTGCCGGCTGAGGGCGGCCTGATCACAGAAGCCCACCTCATCGGCGATGGCGGCGATGGCGAGCTCCCCCTGGGCGAGGAGTTCCGCCGCCGCCTGGATGCGGACCTTCATGACGTATTGGCCCGGGCTCAGGTGGAAGACCTTCTTCATGCGCCGCTCGAACTGCCCGAGGGAGACGCTGGCCAGGGCCGCCAACTGTTCCATGCGCAGTCCCTCGGCATGGTGTTCGTGCACGAAGTCCACCGCGGCGGCGAAGGGGGCGTCGATGAGCCCCGCGCGGCTGGGCTCCGGCAGGTCCGTGCTGAGGCAGGCCAGGGCGATCACGCGCCCGCTCCGATCCTTCAGGGGCACCTTCTGGGTGAGGCACCACCCGGGGCGGCGGTCGGGATAGAGTGTGAGGTCCAGGGCATCGGTGATGGGGCGCCCGGTCTCGAAGAGCTTGGCGTCCTGCGCCGCGTAGCGGTCCGCCATGAGCCGGGGCCAGAGCTCGTGGGCCGTCTTCCCCAGGGCCTGGTCCTTGGCGGCCAGTCCGCAGCGCTCCACGCCGCTGCGGCTCATGGCCAGGTAGCGACCCGCCGGATCCTTCACCGTGAACACCGCCTCGTGCACGCGATCGAAGAGGGCCTCCACGAAGCCGAGGCTGTCGAGGGAGGGCAGGAGGGCATCGAGGCCCTGGCGGCGGGGCGGCATCCGGGCAGTCTACCTCCCCCTTGGTGCCATTTCCGCCGGGCGCCCGGGGGATCCCACAAGAACCGGGCCCACGGAACGGCGCATGCTGGAGCCCTCCCCGGAGGCCCCGTGTCCACCCCCGCCCGCATCCGCATCGTCGACAGCCACACCGGCGGCGAGCCCACCCGCGTGGTGATCGAGGGCGCCCCGGACCTGGGCACGGGCCCCCTGGCCGAGCGCCGGGAGCGCCTCGTCACCGAGCACGACGCCTGGCGCCGGGCCGTGGCCTGCGAGCCCCGGGCCTCGGAGGTGCTGGTGGGCGCCCTGCTGGTGGCGCCCCACGAGCCGGACTGCGACCTGGGGGTGATCTTCTTCAACAACGTGGGCGCCCTGGGCATGTGCGGCCACGGCACCCTGGGCCTCGTGGAGACCCTGCGCCACCTGGGGCGCCTCCAGCCGGGCACCCTTCGGCTGGACACCCCCGTGGGTGTGGTGACGGCAGAGCTGCGGGAGGACGGCGACGCCGTGGTGGTGAACGTGCCGTCGCATCGGGCCCTCGCGGCGGTGCCGCTCTCCGTGCCGGGCCTCGGCACCGTGCACGCCGACGTGGCCTGGGGCGGCAACGGCTTCGCCCTCGTGGCGGACCACGGCCTCGACCTGGTGCCCGCCCACCTGCCGCGCCTGCTGGAGGCCTCGGTGGCCATCCGCGAGGCCGCGCAGCGCGCCGGCCTCTCCGCCCGCGCGGGCTTCGACATCGATCACATCGAGCTCACGGGCCCCGCCCTGGATCCCGCGAACCACGGGCGCAACTTCGTGCTCTGCCCCGGCCTGGAGTGGGACCGCAGCCCCTGCGGCACCGGCACCTCCGCCAAGCTGGCCTGCCTCCACGCCGATGGCAAGCTGGCCGAGGGCGAGGTGTGGCGCCAGGAGAGCCTCATCGGCTCCGTCTTCCAGGGCTGGCTGGCCCGCCGCGACGGCGTCCTGCTGCCCCACATCCGGGGCCGCGCCCACCTCACCGCCGAGGCCACGCTGCTCCTGGATCCCACGGATCCCTTCCGCTTCGGGATCCCGCGATGAATCAAGACACGGAGATCACGGAGATGGGCGGAGATCACGGAGGGCCCGGAGTCATGGACAAGGGCACCCGGGAGAACTGCCGCGTCTCCGAAATGCCCTCCGCGTCCTCCGCCCTCCTCCGCGATCTCCGTGTCGTGTGTTCTTTGGGAGCCACCCGATGATCCCCGACGTCCTCATCGTCGGCGGCGGCGTGGTGGGCGCCGCCTGCGCCCTGGCGCTGGCCGAGGCCGGCTGCGCGGTGACCCTCCTGGAGGCCCGGGGCCTGGGGGGGGAGGCCACCGCCGCCGCCATGGGGCACCTGGTGGCCTTGGATGGGTCCCCCGCGGAGCTGGGCCTCTGCCGCCTGGGCCTGGAGCGCTGGCGGGACCTGGCGCCGCGCCTGGGCAGCGCCCTGGAGTTCGACGCCTGCGGCACCCTGTGGGTGGCGGAGGACGACGAGGAGCTGGCCCTCGTGCGGCCCCGCTGCGAGGCCTACCGCGCGGCGGGCGTCGCTGCGGAGATGGTGGAGGCCCGGCACCTGCGCGAGGTGGAGCCCTGCCTCGCGCCCACCCTCGCCGGGGGCATGCGCGTGCCCGGCGACGCCGTGATCTACCCGCCCGCCGGCGCGCGGCTGCTGGCGGAGGCGGCCCAGCGGGCCGGGGCCCGGATCCTCACGGGCACGACCGTGGCCACCCTGGAGCCCGGCGGCGCGCGCCTGATGGACGGCAGCCGCCTCACGGCCGGGACCGTGGTCCTGGCCGCGGGTAGCGCCTCCCGCGAATTCATCCGCCACCTGCCCCTGGTGAAGCGCAAGGGTCACCTGGCCATCACCGAGCGCCATCCCGGCTTCCTCCGCCACCAGCTGGTGGAGCTGGGCTACCTCAAGAGCGCCCACGGCTCCAACGCCGACAGCGTGGCCTTCAACCTGCAGCCCCGCCCCAATGGCCAGCTCCTCCTCGGCTCCAGCCGACAGTTCGGGGACGAGGCCCCGGACCTGCGCCCCGCCCTGCTGCGGCGCATGATCCAGCGGGCCCTCCGCTACGTGCCGGACCTCGCCGCCCTGCCCGTGATCCGCGCCTGGACGGGCTTCCGGCCCACCACCCCGGACCACCGTCCCCTCATCGGCCCCCTGCCCGGCCGTCCCGGCCTCTTCCTCGCCTGCGGCCACGAGGGGCTCGGCATCACCACGGCCCCCGCCACGGCGGCGCTCCTCACCGCGCAGCTCCTGGGCCGTTCCCTGCCCCTGGATCCCGGGCCCTTCCTGCCGTCCCGGTTCCCGGAGCTGGCCCATGCCTAGGCTTCTTGTGGATGGTCGCCCCGTGGAGGTGCCCGAGGGAGCCCGCCTCACGGCGGCCCTGGGCCTGCCCCCGGTGGCGGGCCGCGACCTCGCCGGCGGTCCCCGGGGTCCCCTGTGCGGCATGGGCCAGTGCTTCGAGTGCCGCGTGCGGGTGGATGGGCGCGAGGTGCTGGCCTGCCTGACCCCGGCCCGCGAGGGCATGGAGGTCCGCCGTGGCTGAGCACGCCGTGGTGCTCGGCGCGGGGCCCGCGGGCCTGGCGGCGGCCGTGGCCGCGTCTGGGGCCGGCGCGGCCGTGACCCTCGTGGATGCCCAGCCCACGCCCGGCGGCCAGCTGTGGCGGGGGCAGTGGGAGCGGCCCACGGATCCCCGCGCGGCGGCCGCCTTCGCCGCCCTCGGGCGCAGCGCCGTGACCCTCCGCCTGGGGCACACCCTGATCACGGCCCCGGCCCCCGGTGAGCTGGGGCTCCTCGGATCCGAGGGACCGCTGCGCCTGGGCTACGACCGCCTCATCCTCGCCACCGGCGCCCGGGAGCGTCTGCTGCCCTTCCCCGGCTGGACCCTGCCCGGGGTGATGGGGGCCGGCGGGCTGCAGGTGATGGTGAAGGATGGCCTCGAGGCGCGCGGCCTCCGCGTGGTCGTGGCGGGCACGGGGCCCCTGCTGCTGGCCGTCGCCGCCCACCTGCGCCACCGGGGCGCCCGCGTCCTCGCGGTGGTGGAGCAGGCGGAGCGCGGGCACCTGCTGCGCACCCTCGGGCCGGACCTCCTGCGGCGGCCGGGGCTGCTGGCCCAGGGCCTCGGCTACCTGGGCCTGCCCCTGGCCTTCGGGAGCTGGGTCACCGCCGCCGAGGGGGACGACCGCCTCCGCCGCGTCCACCTCCACACGCCGGGGGGCCCCCGCACCCTCGACGTGGACCTCCTCGCCACGGGCTACGGGCTGGTGCCCAACCTGGAGGTGGCGCGCCTCCTGGGCTGCGCCGAGGTCGACGGGGCCGTGGTCGTGGGGGACGACCAGCGAACGTCCTTGCCCGCCATCTTCGCGGCCGGCGAGCCCACGGGGGTGGGGGGCGTGGAGAAGGCCGAGGCCGAAGGGCGCGTAGCGGGCTTCATGGCTGCGGATCGCCCCGTGGAGGCCGCCCGCCACCAGCCTGAAGCCCGCCGGGGCCGTGCCTGGGCCCAGGCGCTGACCCGGGCCACCGTCCTCCGCCCCGAGCTGCGGGACCTGCCCGGGCCCGACACGGTGGTCTGCCGCTGCGAGGGCGTGAAGGCCGCCGAGCTCCAGGCCTGCGTGCGCGGCCGCGACGCGCGCCTGCACGCCCGCTGCGGCATGGGCCGATGCCAGGGCCGCACCTGCGGACCCGCCACCGACTTCCTCTATGGCTGGGCCCCTGGCGGCCCCCGCCAACCCCTCGTCCCCACGACCTTCGCCGACCTCCTCGGCGGCCTTTCCGGATCGGAGCAGCCATGACCATCTTCCAGGGGGTCCTCCCCGCCATCACCACCCCCTTCCAGCCCGATGGCACCGTCGACCACGCGGCCCTCGAAGCCCACGCCCGCTGGATGCTGGCGAAGGGCTGCACGGGCCTGGTGCCCTGCGGCTCCCTGGGCGAGGGCGCCACCCTCAGCTTCGAGGAGAAGGTGGCCGTGATCCGCACCTGCGTGAAGGCCGCCGAGGGCAAGCCCGTGATCCCCGGCATCGCGGCCCTCGCCACCGCCGAGGCCGTGCGCCTGGCCCAGGCCGCCCAGGCCGCCGGGGCCCAGGGCCTCATGGTGCTGCCCCCCTACGTCTACGTGGGCGACTGGGCGGAGATGAAGGCCCACATGGGCGCCGTGATCGCCGCCACCCCCCTGCCCTGCCTCCTCTACAACAACCCCGTGGCCTACAAGGTGGACTTCGTGCCCGAGCAGGTGGCCGAGCTGGCTGCCGCCCACCCGAACCTCCAGGGCGTGAAGGAGAGCAGCACCGACGCCCGCCGCATCGCCGGGATCCGGGCCCTCATCGGCGATCGGCTGGCCCTGGGCGTGGGCGTGGACGACTGCCTCATGGAGGGTGTGGCCATGGGCGCCTCCTTCTGGATCGCGGGCCTCGTGAACGCCTTCCCGAAGGAGAGCGTGGACCTCTTCGACCTCACCCGCGCCGGGAAGATGGAGGCAGCCTTCCGCTGCTACGCCTGGTTCCTGCCCCTGCTGCGCATGGACACCGTGCCCAAGTTCGTGCAGCTCATCAAGCTCGTGCAGCAGGAGATGGGCTGGGGCAACGAGTCCATGCGCGCCCCCCGCGCCGTGCTGCAGGGTGCCGAGCGCGAAGCCGCCCTGGCCGAGCTGAAGCAAGCGCTGGCGACCCGGCCCTGAGGCCATTCCCCCTTGCTCGGGGCATCCTGGGTACACCCAAGAAGAACTACCCACGCGGAGGTGAGCGGAGAAAGGCCGGAGGTGAGCGGAGGAAGACGAGAAAATGGGCTCCCCTCAACCCCGCATTGCATTTCTCCGCTCACCTCTGGCTCCTCTCCGCTCACCTCCGCGTTGGCTTTTACCTGACGATTCCCAGACGTTCACCCCTGAGCGACATCCTCCTTCGTCCTTCCCTGAACAGGCGGCTCCCATGCTCCAAGGCCTCTCCCTCCTCGGCCCCGTGCTCGGTGATCCGGGCCCCCACACCTTCCAGGCCCACGCGGCCGCCACCGGAGAAGCCCTCGAACCGGTCTTCCACAGCGCCACCGATGCCGAGGTGGATCGCGCCGTGGAACTGGCCCGGGAGGCGGCGCCGGTGCTGGAGGCGCTGTCCGGCGCCGACCGCGGGGCCCTGCTGCGGGACATCGCCGCGGCCCTGGAGGGCGCCGCCGCGGAGCTGGTGTCCCGGGTCATGGCGGAGACGGCCCTGCCGGAGGCCCGGGTGCGCGGCGAGCTGGCCCGCACCTGCTTGCAGCTGCGCCTCTTCGCGGAGGTGGCCGAGGAGGGGAGCTGGGTGGAGGCCCGCCTCGATGCGGGCGATCCCACCCGCACGCCCCTGCCCAAGCCCGACCTGCGGTCCATGCGGCACCCCCTGGGGCCCGTGGCCGTGTTCGGCGCCTCCAACTTCCCCCTGGCCTTCGGCGCCCTGGGCGGCGACACCGCCTCGGCCCTGGCGGTGGGCTGCCCCGTGGTGGTGAAGGCCCATCCGCTCAACCCCGGCACCAGCGAGCTCGTGGTCCGCCTCGCCCAGGGCGCCCTGGCCCGGCGGGACCTCCCCTTCGGCTGCCTCAGCCTGCTCTTCGACGCGGGCCACGGCGTGGCCGCCCGCCTGGTGCAGCACCGCGACATCCGCGCGGTGGGGTTCACGGGCTCCTTCCACGGGGGCCGCGCCCTCCTGGAGCTGGTGGCGGAGCGCCCGGAGCCCATCCCCGTCTTCGCCGAGATGGGGAGTGTGAACCCCGTGGTGATCCTCCCGGCGGCCCTCGCAGCCCGGGGCGAGGCCCTGGGGCGGACGCTGGCCGCCTCCGTGCTCAACGGCGTGGGGCAGTTCTGCACCAGCCCCGGCCTCCTGGTGGCGGTGAAGGGGCCGGGCTTCGAGGCCCTGCGCGCGGCCCTGGCGGAAGCCCTGGGCGCCGCCGCGCCCTCGCCCATGCTGGGCGAGCGCCTGCGCCACGGCTACCAGGCGGCCCTGCGCCAGCGCGAAGCGCAAGGCGCCCATCCCGCCTTCCCTGCGGAGGATCCCGCCGGCGCCGTGCGGGCCCGCCTCTTGGAAGTGGACGCGCACCACCTGCTGGCCGAGCCCGCCCTCGCCGAGGAAGTGTTCGGCCCCGCCACCCTGCTGGTGGCCTGCGACTCCGAAGCCCAGCGCACCGCCGTGCTGGCCGCCCTGCCGGGGCAGCTCACCGCCACCCTGTGGATGGAGCCCGCCGATGAGGCCCTGGCCGCGGCCCTGCTGCCCCGCCTGCGCGCCCTCGCGGGGCGCGTGCTCTTCAACGGGGTGCCCACGGGCGTCGAGGTGGGCCACGCCATGGTGCACGGCGGCCCCTGGCCCGCCACCAGCGCCCCCGCCACCACCTCGGTGGGCAGCGCCGCCATCGCCCGCTGGACCCGCCCCGTGTGCTACCAGGACACGCCCCAGGCCCTGCTGCCCCCGGCCCTGCGGGACGACAACCCCCTGGGCCTGGGCCGCATGCGGGAGGGAGCCTGGGGACGCCACTGAGGCGGTAGGCTGGGGAATGGTCCTGTTCCTCCCCCCGCCCGCCCTCAGCCAACCCGCCCCCCTGCCCTTCCGGCCCTCGGCCGTGCCCGGGGGTGTGGCGGTGGTGAAGCTGCCGCCTTCGGACCGGGCCCCGGAGGTGCGCTACCAGGGGGAGCGGGTGCTGGTGCGCCGGAATGGAGAGGCGTGGGTCGCCATCGTGGGTCTCAAGCTGGCGACGACCCCGGGCACCGCCCACTTGGAGGTCAACGGGAAGCCCCTGCCCTTCATGGTGAAGCCCAAGAAGTATCCCGAGCAGAAGGTCAACGGCGTGAACCCGCGCCAGGTGAACCCCAATCCCGAGGATGAGGCCCGCATCGCGAAGGAGGATGCGCTCATCCGGCCCCTGTGGCCCAGCTGGCCCGAGGGCTGGAGCCCCTCCCTGGCCTTCCGCCAGCCCACACCGGGCCGCCTCACGGCCTCCTTCGGCATGCGCCGCATCTTCAACGGGCAGCCCCGCAACCCCCATCCCGGCCTCGACATCGCCGCCCCCAAGGGACAGAAGGTGGTGGCACCCGCGCCGGGCATGGTGCTGCTCACCGGTGACTTCTTCTACGCCGGCAACTTCGTGCTGATCGCCCACGGCGAAGGGGTGGTGAGCCTGCTCTGCCACCTCTCCCGCATCGACGCGAAGGAGGGCCAGGTGCTGAAGGCGGGCGACCCCATTGGCCTCGTGGGCTCCACCGGGCGCTCCACGGGTCCCCACCTGCACTGGACGCTGAGCCTGAACAACCACCGGGTGGACCCGGGGCTCTTCCTGCCCCGCTAGGCCTCGAGGCCCCGCACGAGCAGGTCCAGCTGGCGCCCCAGCTCCTGGAGGGTGAAGGGCTTGGGCAGGAGGGCCAGGTGGGGGGTGGTGCGCACCAGCTCCGCCACGTGGGGGGTCACCCGGCCCGTGGCCAGGAGCACGGGCAGGTCGGGATCCAGGGTCCGGATGCGGTGGAGGGTCTCCTCCCCCCCCAGGCCGGGCATGTTCAGATCCAGGATCACCACCTCCGGACGCACCCCGCCCGCCAGCAGCTCCAGGGCGGCCTCCCCGCGGCCCACCACCTGGTACCCGTGGCCCAGGCCCTGCAGGAGGCCCTTGAGGCTCACCTGGATGAGCTCGTCATCGTCCACCACGAGCACCGACAGGCGCCGTTCCGGGGCCAGGGTGGGGGCCGAGGCCTCCCCACCGGGGGTCCGCCCCGGGCGGGTGGGCAGGAGGATGTCGATGGTGGTGCCGATGCCCGGGGTGCTCTGGATGTCCAGGCGACCTCCATGGGCCTTCACGGTGTTGTAGACCAGGGCGAGGCCCAGGCCCGTGCCCTTGCCCTGGGGCTTGGTGGTGAAGAAGGGATCCGTGGCCCGCGCCAGCACCTCCGGGGACATGCCGCTCCCCGTGTCCGCCACCTCCAGCAGCACCCAGCTCCGATCCGTGGACCGGGTGCGCAGGGTCAGCCGCCCCCCGGGCTCCATGGCGTCCACCGCGTTCACGGCAAGGTTCAGGATCACGTGGCTCAGGGCCGAGGCATCCCCATGGATGGGGGGCAGCCCCTCCTGCAGGTCC
>JBGASN010000038.1:0-33445 GCA_044229665.1 Holophagaceae bacterium | reverse complement strand
GGCCACATGGGCGTGCTGGGGGCCGACGAGACCTGCCTCTCCACCACCAACCGCAACTTCACGGGCCGCATGGGGCACCCCACCTCCAAGGTGTACCTGGCCAGCCCCGCCACCGCCGCCGCCACCGCCATCACCGGCGCCCTGGCCGATCCCCGTGATTTCCTCCCCAAGGCCGTTGCCGAAGAGCAGCAGTTGTGGGGCGTTTGATGCTGAACGGCATCCGAAAGCATCTAACCACAGAGGGCACAGAGAAAGGCCCTCGTCCTACCTGCTTTTCCTCTGTGGCCTCTGCGCCCTCTGTGGTTAATCCAGTCGTTTCATTCCGAGAGGTGCCCGCATGAGCCTGCCCACCGTCCTCCAGGGCCGCGCCCACGTCTACGGCCGCGCCCACATCAACACCGACGAGATCATCCCCGCCCGCTACCTCAACGTGCACGAGGAGGCGGAGCTGGCCAAGCACGCCATGGAGGACATCGACACGGACTTCGTCAAGAAGGTCCAGCCTGGCGACTTCATCGTGGCCGGCGAGGACTTCGGCTGCGGCTCCAGCCGGGAGCACGCGATCTGGGCCTACTGGCGCGGGCGTGAAGGCCATCATCGCCGCCAGCTACGCCCGCTCTTCTTCCGCAACGCCGTAAACAACGGCTTCCTGGTGCTCGAGTGCCCCGAGGCCGTGGCCGCGAAGTCGGGCCAGACACCCGCCTGGACCTGGAGCCGGCGTGCTCCACGTGGAGGAGACGGGCGCCACCTTCACCCAACTCGTGCCCCTCAGCGACTTCGCCGAGGCCTTCCTGGAGGCGGGCGGCCTGCTCCCTACCTCGTGGCCCGCATGAAGGGCGGTGCGGCGTGAGTCAGAGGATCGTCGTCCTCCCGGGGCGATGGCATCGGCCCCGAAGTGGTCCGGGAGGCGGTGGCCTGCCTGGAGCTGATCGCCCGGGAGCGGCAAGTGGAGTTCGCCTTCGAGACCCACCTCCTCGGTGGCGCGGCGGTCGACGCCACCGGCGACCCCTTCCCCGCGGCCACGGAGGCAGTCTGCCTCAGCGCCGACGCAGTCCTCCTGGGTGCCGTGGGCGGCCCCACCTGGGACAAGCTCCCCGCCCACCAGCGCCCGGAGTCCGGCCTCCTGCGCCTGCGCCAGGCCCTGGCTGCTTCGCCAACCTGCGCCCCGTGGCCATCCCCGATGCCCTGATCGATTCCAGCCCCCTCAAGCCGGAGATCGTGCGCGGCACGGACCTGCTCATCGTCCGCGAACTGGCCGGCGGGCTCTACTACGGCCTGCCCCGCTCCCTGGACGCGGACCGCGGCGTGAACACGATGGTCTACACCACCCCGGAGGTGGAACGGGTGGCCAGGGTGGCCTCGAGGCCGCGGGGCCGACGCAGGCACGTCACCTCCGTGGACAAGGCCAACGTGCTGGAGGCCTCCCGCCTCTGGCGCGCCACGGTGGATCGCATCGCCGCCGACTACCCGGATGTCAAGGTGACCCACCAGTACGTGGACAGCGCCGCCATGCTGCTGGTGACGAACCCCACCGATTTCGACGTGGTGCTCACGGAGAACCTCTTCGAGGACATCCTCAGCGATGAGGCCGCCGTGCTGGGCGGCACCCTGGGCATCCGCAGCGCCTTCCCTGGGCCGTGGGCCTCTACGAGCCCATCCACGGCTCCGCGCCGAGCCTCGCGGGGAAGGACGTGGCCAACCCCATCGGCACCCTCGCCAGCGCGGCGCTCCTCCTCCGCCACAGCCTGGGTCTGGAGGCCGAGGCGGGGCTCCTGGAGCAGGCCATCGCCGACGTGCTGGCCGAGGGCTACGGCACCCCCGACCACGGGCGCCACCCACCGGGTGGGCACCGCCTGGCTGGGCGACCGCATCCGCGAGCGGCTCTACCAGCGCTGCTGGCAGGGCAGCATGCCCGAACTCGCCGTCGGTCCCTGAAGGGCCACCCCATCCAGCCTGCGGGGATCCTTAACAAACGGGGGATGACAGATCCTTAACAAACGAATTTTTGAAATTAATCGTTGACTTAGCCTTCCGCACCTCTAGACTCCTCGCATGGCCACTGGGACCCTCACCTCCGCGCTGCGCGCCGACCTCGTCGGCACCGCTGCGGTTGGCGTTCCCGCCGCCCTGGCCGTCGTATTCCCCGTAGCCCCTGTGGCGATCAGCATTCCCAGCCTGATCGTGAGCATTCCCAGGCCGCGCGCGGGGACCTAAAGAGTCCACTTCCCACCCGGAAGGCCCCGCGCTCCCCCCAGGACGCGGGGCCTTCCCCTTTTCAGGAAACCCACCATGACATCCCCCAAGGACGAACCCGGCCAAGGTGGCCGGCGGCGGAGCTCTGCCCTCGTGGACGGTGCCCACCGCGCCCCCGCCCGGGCCATGCTCAAGGCCACGGGCCTCAGCGACGCGGACCTGGCCAAGCCCCTCATCGGGGTGGCCAACACCTGGATCGAGGTGGGGCCCTGCAACTTCCACCTCCGGGACCTGGCGGAGCGCGTGAAGGAGGGCATCCGCGAGGCGGGTGGCACGCCCTTCGAGTTCAACACCGTGAGCGTGTCCGACGGCATCACCATGGGCTCGGAAGGCATGCGGACTTCCCTGGTGAGCCGCGAATTAATTGCCGATTCCATCGAGTTGGTGGGCCTTGCCTATCCCTTTGATGCCCTCGTCGCCCTCAGCGGCTGCGACAAGACCAACCCCGGCGTGGCCATGGCCCTGGCCCGCCTGGACCTGCCCGGGGTCGTGCTCTACGGCGGCTCCACGGACGCCGGCCACTGCGACGGCAAGGACCTCACCATCCAGGACGTGTTCGAGGCCGTGGGCGCCTGCTCCGCAGGACGGCTCACGGAGGCGGAGCTCACCCGGGTGGAGGACGCCGCCTGCCCCGGGGCCGGCGCCTGCGGCGGCCAGTTCACCGCCAACACCATGAGCCTGGTCCTGGAGGCCCTGGGGCTTTCCCCGGCGGGTCTCAACGGCATTCCCGCCACCCACCCCGCCAAGGCCGAGGCGGCCCGGGCCGTGGGACGCCTGGCGGTGGCCCTGGCCCGCACCGAGCGTCGGCCCTCCACCCTGCTCACCCGCACCGCCTTCCTCAACGCCATCGCCGCGGTGGCCGCCAGCGGGGGCAGCACCAACGCGGTGCTCCACCTCATGGCCCTGGCCCGGGAGGCCGGCGTGGCCCTGGCGCTGGAGGACTTCGACCGCGTGAGCCGCACCACGCCCCTGCTGGCCGACCTGAAGCCCAGCGGCCGCTTCACGGCCCCGGACCTCCACGCCGCCGGGGGCGGCCCCTTGCTCCTCCAGCGCCTCATCGCCGATGGGCGGGTGGAGGGCGGCGTCCTCACGGTCACGGGTCAGAGCCTCGCCGAAGCCACCGCCTCCGCCCGGGAAGTCCCCGGCCAGCAGGTGGTGCGCCCCGTGGACCGCCCCCTCAAGGCGGAAGGGGGCCTCGCCATCCTGCGCGGCAGCCTGGCCCCCGAGGGCTGCGTGGTGAAGTGCTCCAGCACCGCCCGCACCCACCACCTGGGCCCCGCCCGGGTCTTCGACTGCGAGGAGGCGGCCTTCGAGGCCGTGCAGGCCGGAGAGATCCAGGCCGGCGATGTGCTCGTGATCCGCTACGAGGGCCCCCGCGGCGGCCCCGGCATGCGCGAGATGCTGGCGGTCACCGCCGCCCTCATGGGCGCGGGCCTGGGCGACAGCGTGGCCCTCCTCACGGATGGCCGCTTCAGCGGCGCCACCCGGGGCCTCATGGCGGGCCATGTCGCGCCCGAAGCCGCCGTGGGTGGCCCCATCGCCCTGGTGCGCGAGGGCGACAGCGTCCTCCTGGACCTGCCCAGCCGCCGCCTGGACCTCCTGGTGGCGCCCGAGGAACTGGAGCGGCGCCGCCGCCAGTGGTCGGAGCCCGAGCCTAGGGTCCGCCGCGGCGTCCTCGCCCGCTACGCCGCGGCGGCCCAGTGCGCGAGCCAAGGCGCCGGCGCCGGCGTGCCGTTCGCGGACGTGAAGCAGGCGGTGCTGGCATGAGCGCCCCCCGCCTCACCGGCGCCCAGATCCTCTGGGAATGCCTCGCCCGCGAAGGCGTGGACACGGTCTTCGGCTACCCCGGCGGCGCCATCCTACCCGCCTACGATGCCCTCGTGGACGCCCCCATCCACCACGTGCTGGCGCGGCACGAGCAGGGGGCCTGCCACATGGCCGACGGCTACGCCCGCGCCTCGGGGCGCGTGGGCGTCGTCGTCGCCACCAGCGGTCCCGGCGCCACCAACCTGGTCACGGGCCTCGCCACCGCCATGCTCGACAGCACGCCCCTGGTGGCCATCACGGGCCAGGTGGGCAGCGCTCTGCTGGGCACCGACGCCTTCCAGGAGGTGGACGTCACGGGGGTGACCCTGCCCATCACCAAGCACAACTACCTGGTCACCCGCGCCGAGGACCTGGCGGGCGTCCTTCGGGAAGCCTTCGCCGTGGCCCGGGGGGGACGACCCGGGCCCGTGCTCGTGGACATCACCAAGGACGCCCAGCAGGCCACGGTGTCCTTCGACTGGGAGGCCGCTGCGCCCCGGCGCCACCATCGGCGCCCCACTCCCGAGGTGTCCACCTCGGACCTGGCCGAGGCCCTGGACCTCCTCGCCCAGGCGGAACGGCCCATCATCCTCGCGGGTCACGGCATCACCCTCAGCGGTGCCCGGGAGGTGGTGCAGCGCTTCGCCGAGACCCAGGACATCCCCTACGCCTGCACCCTGCTGGGCCTGGGCGCCCTGCCCGCCACCCATGACCTGGGCCTCGGCATGATGGGCATGCACGGGGAGGCCTGGGTCAACCAGGCCATCCAGGAGGCGGACCTGCTCCTCGCCTTCGGCATGCGCTTCGACGACCGGGTGACGGGTCGGCTCAGCGCCTACGCCCCGAAGGCCAAGAAGGTCCACGTGGACATCGACCGCTCCGAGTTCCACAAGAACGTGCCCGTGGACCTGGCCCTGCACGGCGACCTGCGGGAGGTGGTGACGGCCCTGCTCGCCCAGGCACCGCCCCGCACCCGCGCTCCCTGGCGGGCCCACCTGAGGGGCCTCAAGGGGGAGGCCTCCGTGCGCGACATCCAGCAGCTGCCGGATCACGGCACCCTCTACGCCGCCCACGTGATCCACGACCTCTGGCGCCTCTGCCCCGAGGCCACCGTGGTCACCGACGTGGGCCAGCACCAGATGTGGGAGGCCCAGTACTGGCGCCACGAGGGCGAGCGCAGCCTCATCACCTCCGGCGGCCTGGGCACCATGGGCTTCGCCCTGCCCGCGGCCCTGGGGGCCCAGAAGGCCCGGCCCGACCGCGAGGTGTGGGTCATCGCCGGCGACGGCGGCTTCCAGATGACGAGCCCCGAGCTCATGACCGCCGTGCAGGAGGGCCTGCCCCTGCGCATCGCCGTGATCAACAACGGCTTCCTGGGCATGGTGCGCCAGTGGCAGGAGTTCTTCTACGAGCGCCGCTACGCCGCCAGCCCCATCCTCAGCCCCGACTTCGTGAAGCTCGCCGAAGCCTACGGCGTGGCCGGCTTCCGGGTGGAGGCCCGGGAGGGGATCGAGGCCACCGTGGCCCAGGCCCGCGCCGTGCCCGGTCCCGCCCTCATCGAGTTCCGGGTGCAGCAGGAGGACAGCGTCTTCCCCATGGTCCCCGCCGGCGCCGCCCTCCACGACATGATCCGCCGCCCGGCGCCGTCCGTCCTCGCCGAGACCGGTGCGGATCCCGCATGAAAGGCATAGACACGGAGATCGCGGAGATCACTGAGAAAAGCACCACTGGCCTACCTCCTCCTTCCCCTCCGGGTTCTCCGCTCCCTCTGCGATCTCCGTGTCTTTCATTTTCGTTCACGCCTAGGAGAGATCCATGACCGAATCCCACTGCATCCTCGCCCTGCTCGACGATGAACCCGGCGTGCTCGACCGCGTCGCGGCGCTCTGCCGCCGCCGGGCCTTCAACATCCGGAGCCTCACCGTGAGCCCCGCCTCGGAGGCCGGCGCCAGCCGCATGACGCTGGTGGTGGAGGCCACGGAGGCCGGTGCCCGGCGCGTGGTGGCCCACCTGGAAAAGCTCGTGGTGGTGCGCACCGTGGAGCTGCTCCAGGCGGGGGACCTCGCCCGGGATCTCTGCCTGGCCCGGGTGGCCTGCGGACCCGCCTCCCGCCCGGCCGTGCTGCAGCTGGCAGAGGTCTTCCGCGCCCGGGTGGTGGACCTCGCCGCCGACAGCCTCGTGCTCGAGTGCACGGGCAACCGCACCAAGGTGGACCGCTTCATCGAGGTGCTCCGCCCCTTCGGCCTCCTGGACCTCGGCCGCAGCGGCGCCGTGGCCATGGCCCGCGTCCCCTCCGAGAGCGCGCTGGAAGCTTCGGCGTAGGCCCTCCAGGCCCGGCGTCCGGCTTCAGGCGTCGGGCTTCGGGGCGGTGTTCCAGCCGATCCCCCGTACATGTCCGAACTCCCCTCATTGATCAGTTCCATCCCTGCCCACCTCACCTCGACCCGACGTCGGACGCCTGACGCCCGACGCCTCCAAGGAGCCCCCATGGCCACCCTCTTCTACGACGCCCACGCCGACCTCGGCCTCATCCGCGCCCGCAAGGTCGCCATCCTCGGCTACGGCAGCCAGGGCCACGCCCACGCCCTCTCCCTCAAGGACAGCGGCGTCGAGGTCCGGGTGGGCCTGCCCGCCACCAGCCGCAGCCGCGCCAGGGCGGAGGCCGCGGGCCTCACCGTGCTCACCCCCGAGGAAGCCTCGGCCTGGGCCGACGTGGTCATGGTCCTCACGCCCGATACGGGTCAGGCCGCCCTCTACGAGTCCGCCATCCGCCCGGCCCTGAAGCCCGGCAAGACGCTGATGTTCGCCCACGGCTTCAACATCCGCTACGCCACCATCGCCGTGCCCGAGGGCGTGGACGTGAGCCTCGTGGCCCCCAAGGCCCCCGGTCACCGCGTGCGGGAGGTCTTCGTGGAAGGGGGTGGCGTCCCCGGCCTCGTGGCCGTGCACCAGGACGCCTCGGGCCAGGCCCTGGCCCTGGCGCTGAGCTACGCCAAGGCCATCGGCCTCACCCGGGCCGGCGTGCTGGAGACCACCTTCGAGGAGGAGACGGAGACGGACCTCTTCGGCGAGAAGGCCGTGCTCTGCGGCGGCGCGGCCGCGCTGGTGAAGGCCGGCTTCGAGACCCTGGTGGAGGCGGGCTACCAGCCGGAGATCGCCTACTTCGAGTGCCTGCACGAGCTGAAGCTCATCGTGGACCTCATGTACCGGGGCGGCCTCTCCTACATGCGCTACAGCGTGTCCGACACCGCCGAGTACGGCGACTACACCGGCGGCCCCCGCGTGGTGCCCGCGACCGTCAAGGCCGAGATGCGGGAGATCCTGAAGGAGATCCAGGATGGCCGCTACGCCGCCGCCTGGATCCAGGAGAACCAGACGGGCCGTGCCTGGTTCGAGGGCCAGCGCGCCGCCGAGCAGGAGCACCAGCTCGAGGTGGTGGGCCGCAAGCTGCGGGCCATGATGCCCTTCCTGGACCCCGTGGAGACCCCCCAGCTGGAAGGGACCCCCCGATGAAGGTCTGGCTCGACGGACAGCTCCTGCCCGTGGAGCAGGCGGGCGTGAGCCCCCTGGCCCACGGCCTCCACTACGGCACCGGCGTCTTCGAAGGCATCCGCGCCTACGCCACCCCCGAGGGCCCCGCCATCTTCCGGCTGAAGGAGCACCTGGCCCGCATGGCCCGGGGTTGCTCCGTGCTCGCCCTCCCCTTCGACACCGCAGCCGCGGAACGGGCCTGCCTGGCGGTCCTGGAGGCCAACGGCCTGGAGGATGCCTACCTGCGGCCCCTGGCGTTCTTCGAGACGGGGGGCCTGGGTTTGGACGTGGGCTCCCTGAAGCCCCGCCTCCTGGTGGCCGCCCTGCCCTGGAAGAGCCACCTGGGTGAGGCGGGCTCCAAGGGCGTGGCGATGCTCAGCAGCGCCTGGCGCCGCAACAGCCGCCACGCCCTGCCCCCGCTCAAGCTCTGCGGGGGCTATGTGAACAGCATCCTGGCCAAGCGGGAGGCCTCGGGATTGGGCTATGACGAGGCGCTCTTCCTGGACCGCCAGGGCCGGGTGGTGGAAGCCACGGGGGAGAACCTCTTCATCGTGAAGGGGGGCAAGGTCACCGCCAACGAGCACCCGGATGCCCTTCCGGGCATCACCCGGGACACCGTCATCGAACTCACGGGTGCGGCCCGCCGGGGCCTCACGCGCAAGGAGGTGCTCGAGGCCGATGAGGCCTTCCTCACGGGCACTTCTGCGGAGGTGGCGGCCGTGGCGCGGCTGGACCAGCACACCTTCGGCGCCAACCCCGTGACCCGGGCCCTGCAGGAACGGTACGCCCGCCTGGTGCGGGGCGGCGAATCCGAGCGGGAGGCTTGGCTCACCCGCCTCCGCCCCGTGCTGGCGGGTTGACCATGTCCGCCCTGCTGGAACGGGCCCTGGATTTCGCCGGGGCCCAGGGGCGGCTGCGCCCCCACCTGCGTCGGACCCCGCTGCTCCGCCTGGAGGTGCCCACACCCCGGGGGCCCGTGGAGGCGGTGGCCAAGCTGGAGTGCCTGCAGGTCACGGGGTCCTTCAAGGTGCGGGGCGCCCTCAACGCCATCCTGGCCACCGCGGCCCCGCGGGTGGTGGCCTGCAGCGGCGGCAATCATGGCCTCGGGGTGGCCCATGCAGCCTTGGTGCTGGGTCGCCGGGCCACGGTCTTCCTCCCCATGGACGCCCCGGAGGCGAAGGTGCGGGGCCTGCGTCGCCTGGGTGCCGAGGTCCTCCAGCCCGCCCCGACGATGGCTGAGGCCTTCCAGGAGGCCCTGCGGTTCGCCCGGCGCACGGGCCAGCCCCTCATCCATCCCTACGACCAGCCGGAGGTGCTGGAAGGCCAGGGCACCCTGGGCCTCGAACTGAGGGAGGAGGCGCCCGAAGTTTCCGAGTGGGCAGTGGCCGTGGGCGGCGGGGGGCTGGCCGCGGGGCTCAGCCTCGCCCTGGCCGGGTCGGCCGCCGTGGTAGCGGTGGAGCCCGACTCCTGCGCCTGTTACGAAGGGGCCTTCCGCGCAGGAGCCCCGGTGTGCATCCAGCCCTCGGGCCCCGCCCGGAGCAGCCTCGGGGCCCCGCGAGTGGGGGATCTGCCCTTCGACATTCTCCGCAGGCACGTAGGATGGCCCCTGCTCGTCACCGACGCGGAGTTGCTGGAAGCGCAAGCTTGGCTCTGGGAGGCGGCGCGGCTGGCCGCGGAGCCCGGGGCCTGTGCGGGGCTCGCGGCGCTGCGCTCCGGGACGTGGCGCCCCGGCGGGCCGCCCGGGCTGATCCTCTGCGGGGGTAACGTGGACCACCTGCCCTGAACGCGCAACGGCGGCCCGGGGGCCGCCGTTGCAGGGGGACTCGTCGGATCAGTCGGCCACGGCGAAGACGACGCGGTCGTTCTTCAGGCGCTCGGGATCCAGGATCTTCACCGTGGCGGAGGACTTGTCCTCGGCGTAGGCGATGGAATAGTGCTTGTCCTTCTCCAGGGAGCCGGGAACGACGCTCACCTTGCTGATCTTCTTCACGCCCAGGTCGGAGGCCTTGATGACCACCTCGGGGTTGGCGTTGCCCTCCAGGAGGAGGTCCTTGTCGAACTTGGCCACGGTGGCCTTGGGGCCCATGCGGTCCTTGGTGAACACGGGCACCACGATGATGCCGTCCTGCTCCAGCTGCTTGCGCGCGCCCACGAGGTAGTGCATGGAGTTCAGCTTGGCCTTCTGGGCCCCGCTGAGGGTCTGGAGCTCGCCCACCTGGCTCTGGAGGGTGTTCTTCTCGGTGCGGAGGGCGCTGATCTCCTCTTCGATCTTCACGCGCTGGGCCACCAGCTGGTCCACCTCGTCGGCGAGGCCGTGGGCGATGGCGCGGGTGTCATCCCGCTCCCGCTCCAGGGCGATGCGCTGACCCTTCACGAACTCGGAGGGGCTGACGCTGGCGCTGCCCTGGGTCACGGTGGTGAGGTAGGTGCCATTGAAGTACTGGTGGTAGACCTGCCAGCCGGGCTGCAGCTCCTCCATGAGGTTCGCCTTGGCGGCCAGGGCCTTCGCCTTGTCCTCGGAGAGGCCCTTGGCCTTCAGGAACCGCACGGCCATGGTGAAGTGGTTGTCCTTCTCGCTGGCCACCTGGGGCTTCGGCAGGTCGGCCTTCAGGCGCGCCACCCGGCCCTCGAGCTCCTTGATCTGCTTGTCGCGGTCCAGGATCTCCTGGAGGAGGGCGGCGGTGCCGTTGTCCTTCTCCTCCTTGACGCGCTTCTCGAGGAGGGCGCGCTGGGAATCGCTCAGCTGCACCGCCTGGGTGACGGGGGCACCGGGGGTGGCGGGGGCGGCGGGCTGGACCCCGGCCTGGGCCAAAGCCTGGCCCTGCGTCTGGGCGGCCTGCTTGGCCTGGCCTTCGGCCTTCTCGGCTTCGGCCACCTTGCGGACCAGGTCCTCCGCCTTGGCGGTGTCGGCCTGATCGGCCTTCTTGTCGCAGCCCACGGTCAGGGCCAGGGGAAGGATCGCAAGGGCGCTGCCCAGGGCGAGACGATTCAGGGTGTGCATGGTGCCTCCAGCCGGTGTGCTTCGGATGCTTCCAGCCTAGGGTGCGCGCGAAAAGCCCGGTAATCCAGGGATTTCCTCCCTTCCAGGGGGGTCGGTAGGGCCGGCGAACGCCCCGAAATCCTGGCCGAGCGGACCCCGGGGGCCGGCCCAGCCTGGACATCCCGACCGGCCCCTTGCCGAAGGCTGCGGGATCCCCACAATGAGGTCTGTCCCGGAGTCGACCATGCGCCTTCGCCATTTGATGCCCGTTCTGGCCCTCTTCGCCCTCGGTTGCACCTCCACCGAGGATCCCCTGGTCCGGTACCGCTACACCAACTCCGTGGCCATGGCGGATGTGGATGGGGATGGGCGGGTCGACATCATCTCCTGTAACGGGGTCTACGAAAATGATGTGGCCACCTACGGCTACGTGTCGGTGTCCCTCCAGACCACCCCCGGGGCCTTCGCCGCCCCGGTGCGGTACACCGTGGGTGGGGACCCCGCGGCGGTGGCTGTGGGCGACCTGAATGGTGACGGGCGCCTGGACCTCGCCGTGGCCAACGCCGCGAGTGGCACGGTGACCGTGCTCTTCCAGAGCGCCGCCACCGCCGGGGCCTTCGGCACCCCCCTCACCTTGAACTGTGGCGGCGCGGCCCCCCTCGATCTGGCCATCGGCGACCTCAATCAGGATGGGCGGGCCGACCTTGCCGTGGCCACCTCCGGTTCCCATTCCACGCTGATCTTCAACCAGGGGGCCAGCGCGGGGACCTTCGGAACCCCGGTGAGCCTGGCCTTGGCCGGGGAGCCCCGGGCCGTGGTGGTGGCCGATCTGAACGGGGACGGGCGCACGGACCTGGCGGTGAGCACCACCGCCGACGTGGTGTCCCTGCTCTTCCAGAATGCGGCCGCGGGCACCTTCGCCACGGCCGTGGACCTGCCGGTGGGGGCCCGCCCCGTGGCCTTGAAGGCCGTGGACCTCACGGGGTCCGGCCGCCTGGACCTCCTGACCTGCAATTACCGGGCGAATGACGCCACCGGGGTGAGCGTACTGCGCCAGACGGCCCCCGGGGTCTTCGCCACCGCCGTGAACTACGCCACGGATGACTTCTTCGCTGCCGGCATGGCCATCGCCGATCTCAACGGGGACGGCCGCCTGGACCTGGCCGTGGCCTGTGCGGGCCTGCCCGGGGATCCCGGCAGTGTGGCCATCCTCTTCCAGGATCCGGCCAACCCCGGAGGTTTCCTGTTCCCGGCCAACTACATCGGGTATGCGGGGGGCCTGGGGGTCGCCCTGGGTGATGTGAACAATGACGGCCTGCCTGACCTCGTGGTGGCGGACGGGCTGCCCTATGAGCGGCTCCAGGATCCAGGAACCCCGGGCACCTTCGGACCGGGCACCTTCATCAATTACTGAGATCAGAATGATTTGGGAGGGGCCCGCGAGGGCCCCTCACTTTCGGCTGTCGGCGAAGACCGTGACCACCTGGGACTTGAGGGTGGCCATCTCCCGCTGGGCCTCTTCTTGGCACTGGGGGCAGATGCCGTGGGTGAGCCGGGCCCCCTTGGCCTGGAGGTAGGATTCCACCCCCTGCCACAGTCCCTGATCTCCCCGGACCTTGCGGCACCAGGCGCATACGGGCAGCAGGTCCTGCAGGCGGTCCACCTCCGCCAGCGCCTCGTTCAGTACGAGGTTCCGTTCCTGGATCTCCTTCAGCGCGCGGTGCAGGCCATCCACCACCCAGGCCGCCGCGCTGTAGGCCACCACATGGTTGGCCACGCTCACGGCCCGCTGGAGCCCCTGTCCTCCCTGGGGATACCCCATGGCCAGATCCGCCGCCAGCCAGGTGAGGCCCGTGAGGCCGGCGAACCCGAAGCCCCAGCCCCGCCCTCCGGACCACGCGGCCAACCCCACGGGGATGAAGTAGTAGCTGCTGAAGGTGAGCGTCACCGGGGTGTGGCTCTCCAGCCACCCCAGCGCGACCATCACCCCGCCCGCAAGGGGCAGGGTCCAGCGGGGGGAGAGGGGGACGGGGCGCATGGGCCCTTTCCGCTTCGGCCCCGGGCGGATGGCTGTTAATTCCCGGCCGATTTTTCCGAATAATGGGGGGATCGGAGACCTTCGCATGCGACGTGCCCTCGTCTTCCTCACCCTCCTGAGCGCCGGCGTCCTGGTCGGCTGGTGCAGCTCCCACAGCCTCTCCCGTCCCGGGCTCCCCCGCCCGGTGGAGCCCCGGGGCGCCCTCCTCGAAGCCGAGAAGGTGACCATCCAGCGGTTCAAGGAGGCCGCCCCCTCCGTGGTCTTCATCACCACCACGGAGGAGCGCGCCCAGGACCTCTTCGGGTTCCGGCGGACTGAGGTCCCCTCCGGCAGTGGCACCGGGTTCATCTGGGACGAGGCGGGGCACGTGGTGACCAACTTCCACGTGATCCAGAACGCGCGGCGGGCCTTCGTCACCACCAGCGACGGCGCGGTGCACGAGGCTGCCTTCGTGGGGGCGGCCGGCGACAAGGACCTGGCCGTGCTGAAGATCAGCGAGCCCCCCCAGAAGCTCCGCCCCATGCCCCTGGGCAGCAGCGGGGACCTGCAGGTGGGCCAGGGGGTGCTGGCCATCGGCAACCCCTTCGGCCTGGACCAGACCCTCACCACCGGGGTGGTGAGCGCCCTGGGCCGGGCGATCCAGAGCCCCGAGGGTCGGGAGATCCGCGGGGTGATCCAGACGGATGCGGCCATCAACCCCGGCAACAGCGGGGGTCCCCTGCTGGACACCTCGGGCCGGCTCATCGGTGTGAACACCGCCATCCAGAGCCCCAGCGGGGCCTCCGCCGGCATCGGCTTCGCCGTGCCCGTGGACACCGTGAATCGCGTGGTGCCCCAGCTCATCAGCCGGGGCCGCCTGGAGCGCCCGGACCTGGGTTTCGAGCCCGTGTCCCCCGCCGCCGTGGAGCGCTACTTCGGGGCGCGCAAGGGCGTGATGGTGGGCCGGGTCTTCCGGGGCGGCGCCGCCGCCAAGGCCGGTCTCCAGGGCGTGGCCCGGGAGGGCCGATCCCTCTACGCCGGGGATGTGATCACCCAGGTGGATGGGCGCCCGGTGGACAGCTGGGACACCCTGCTCGACCTCGTGGAAGCCAAACCCCTGGGCACCCAGGTGCGCCTCCGCTTCGAGCGGGCGGGACGCTCCGCCGAGGTGGCGCTCACCCTCGAGCCGGAGCGGTAGTTCCCCCCTTCCGTGACTTCGGCGTGATGGGGGGCCCGGGCCCCCCCGGTACCCTGGGGCCATGGCGCCTGCCCGCCTCTTCACCCGCCCCTTCCTCCTGACCTGGGCCTTCTTCTTCTGCGTCTTCGCGGTGGGGTACCAACTCTACCCCGTGATGCCCCTGCACCTCCGGGACCTGGGGGCCACCCTTGCCGAGAGCGGCCGCTTCATGGCCCTCTTCATGCTCGGCTCCGGCCTGGGTGGCCTCTTCACCGGCACCCTGGGGGATCGCATCGGCCCCCGCCGGGTCATGATGCTCGCGAGCCTGCTCTGTGCCGGCTTCTTCGGCGCCTACGCCTGGGTGCAGTCCCCCGCCTGGCTCCTGGTCCTCGCGCCCTTCCACGGGGTGGTGTGGAGCGCCCTCCGCACCAGCGGCGTGAGCAAGGTGGGGAGCCTGCTGGAGGATGGAAACCGCGCGGAGGGCCTCACCCTGTTCGGGCTGGCGAGCCCGGGTGGGGTGGCCCTGGGGCCGCTCCTCGGCCTCTTCCTCTTCCCGATGCTGGGCATCCACGGCCACATGGCCCTGCTGGCCCTGGGCTTCCTCGGGGAGGCCCTCCTGGCCCGCCAGCTGCCCCCGGACCAGCCGGGGGGCAGCCATCCCGCCCTGGATCTCCGACCGGAGCCCTGGCTCTGGCCGGTGGCGGCCCTGCTCTTCCTCCTCGCCCTCAGCTACGGCCCCATGCCCCCCTACGCCGCCCAGGAGGCGAAGGCCCTGGGCATGGCCTGGACCTCGGCCCTCCTCACCTGTTTCGCCCTGGGCATGGTGGGCCTCCGCCTCCTGCTCGGCGTCACCGGTTTCGGGCGGGATCCCCTGCGCCTCCTGCCCTGGATGATGGGCCTCGCGGCCCTCGGCAACCTGCTGCTGGTGCTGCTGCCCGGCGGGACGGGTCGGCACGTGGTGGGGGCCCTCACCTACGGGGCGGGCTACGGCATGGTGCACACCCTCGTCTTCACGGCGGTGCTCACCAAGGCGGCCCCGGGTCGGCGGGGCGCCGGGGTGGGCCTCCTCTACTGCAGCTTCGACGCCGGCAGCGCCTTGGGTGCCTGGGCCATCGGCCCGGTGATGCAGCACTGGTCCTTCCGCCACGGCTGGGCCGTGGGCACCCTGGCCCTCCTGCTCGCCCTCCCCCTGGCCGCGACCCTCGGCCGCCGCTTCGGCGTGAGAGATTGAATCCATGACGGACACCCGCCTCTGGTCCCGCGACTTCGCCCTGGTCTGGGCGATGACCTTCCTGACCTTCTTCGCCGCCTTCCAGCTCTTCCCCACCGTGCCCTTCCGCCTCGGGGAGCTGGGCCTCGACCTGGGGGCCCGGGGCCGCTTCATGAGCCTCTTCACCGCCGGAAGCGCCCTGGGCGCCCTGCTCACCGGGCCGCTCGGCGATCGGCTGGGGGCGCGACGCATGGCCATGACCTGCACCCTGGGCTTCGGGCTGTTCCTCCTCGTGTACCCCTGGCTCCGGTCGGTGCCTGCGTTCCTCTGGATCGCCTTCCCCCACGGCGTGGTGTGGAGCGGCGTCCTCACCGCCACCATGAGCCTGCTGGGCCGCGTGCTGCCCTCGGAGAACCGGGCCCAGGGCCTCTCGTTCTTCGGCCTCGCGAGTCCCGGCGGCGTGGTGGTGGGACCGGTGGTGGGGCTCTGGAGCTACCACGCCCTGGGCTTCCTGAAGATGTGCACCTCCCTGGCCCTGGTCTTCGCCGTGCTGGCCTTCCTGGCCCGCAAGCTCCCGGCGGATCCCGAAGCCCATGCCGAGCCCACCCCCTTCCAGCTGCCCTCCGGGGATGTGGTCGTACCCTGCCTCATCCTCTTCCTCACGGCCCTGGGCTACGGCACCTTCAGCACCTACACGCCCCAGGAGGCGGCCGCAGCGGGCCTCCAGGGCGCCTGGACGGGCACCTTCCTCACCTGCATGGCCGTGGGCATGGTGCTCATGCGCCTGGCCATGGCCCGCACGGGCTTCGGGGAGCGGCCCATCCGCCTGCTTCCGGGCATGCTCACCGGCGCCGCCCTCGGCATGGTCCTGCTGGGCCTGCTCCCGGGCACCCTCCTCCGCCACGCCCTCTCCGCACTGCTCTACGGGGCGGGCTACAGCATGGTGCACACCCTCGTGAACGCGCGGCTGCTGGAGGTGGTGCCCGCGGAGCGGCGCGGCGGGGCCTTCGGGGCCCTGCTCTTCGCCTTCGACAGCGGCATCGGCCTGGGCAGCTTCGCCCTGGGCGCCTTCATCGGCCGCTTCGGGTTCCGCCCGGGCTGGCTCCTGGGCGCCCTGCTGGTGGCCCTCAGCCTGCCCCTGGCGGTGCGGCTCGTGAAGGCGAAGCCCCTCGCGGCCTAGGCTCGCCGGTGCACCTTGGCGCCGGTGTGGCTGCCCTGGTCCGTGGGCTTCACGATGAGCTCGTCGATGTTCACGTGGGCGGGGAGGGTGGCCACCCAGCGCACGCACTCGGCGATGTCGTCGGCCTTCAGGGGGATCATGCCCTTGTACACCGAGTCGGCCTTGGCCTCATCGCGGAAGCGCACCACGCTGAACTCGGTCTCGGCCATGCCGGGATCGATGCTGGTGACGCGGATGGGCTCGCCGCAGAGCTCCAGGCGCAGGGTCTGGGCCAGGGCCTTCACGCCGTGCTTGGAGGCGCAGTACACGCCGCCGCCCTCGTAGGTGGCGTGGCCGGCGGTGGAGCCGATGAGGATCACGTGGCCGCCGCCGGACTTGCGCACATGGGGCAGGCCCGCCTGAACCGTGAACACGAGGCCCTTCACATTGGTGTCGAGCATCTGATCCAGATCCGCTTCGGGGATGGTCTCCACCTTGTCGAGGCCCCGCGCGAGGCCCGCGTTGGCCACGATGAGGTTGAGCCCGCCCAGCGCCTTGGCGGCGGAGTCGACGAACCCCACGATCTGGCTGCGCTCCCGCACATCGCAGGTGCCCGTGTGCACCTGGGTGCCCTTGGCCCGCAGCTCCGCCGCGAGCGCCTCCAGCCGCTCCCCCCGGCGCGCGCAGAGGGCCAGGTCGTAGCCCTGCCCCGCGAGCACCCGGGCGATGGCCTCGCCGAATCCGCTGCTGGCACCGGTGATGAGGGCGATGGGACGCATGGGACCTCCGCCCCCAGTGTACCGGTGGCGCCCCTCAGAACTGGCGCACCACGTTGAAGCCCAGGGCCCAGGCGGAGGACTCCCGCGGGCCGCCCGCATGGTCCCCGGCGAGGATCTGGTTGGGGGTGGACCCCCGCATGTTGGTGCCCGCCAGGGTGAAGCGGTGCTTGTGGGTGCGGTAGGTGAAGCCCAGGGAGAGCCCCGCATGGTAGTCCGCAGGGAGAGCCGAGGGCTTGGCCACGAACTCGCCCACCAGGAGGAGCTCGGGGGTCACCTCCCAGCGCAGGGCCAGGCCGGCATTGATCCGGCCGCCGTGGCTTCCACCCGTGGTGGCCCGGGGCACGGCGTCGAAATCGAAGTGCCGCGTGGCGGTGGAGCTCACCCAGGCGGGCACGAAGGTGGCCGTCACCGGGCCCAGGGTCAGGTCCAGGGGCAGGCTCACGGTGGTGCCCACGCGGCCCACCTCCCCCGAGGGGAAGGTTACGTTGGCCACCACCTCGTCGAAGCGCTCCACCCGCAGCGCCCAGGCGATGGACTTGCCCGAGAGGAGCCGCTGCTGGAAGCCGGCGGTGAAGGTCTTCTGGTCCGCCGTGCGCCCGAGGAAGACATTCAGGCCCTCCACCGGGGCCACCCCCAGGGTCAAGGTCAACCCCGCGTAGGCGTACCCGTCCAGACCACCCGCATCCCGCCCCCCCTCCTTCACGGGGGTGTCGAAGCGGTGGGTGAAGGCCACGCCCAGGTCCCAGCCCTGGAGGCGGTCCGCCGTGGGCAGGTTGAAGGCCAAGGGGACCTCGGACCCCTGGGCGAGCAGGGGGAGGGTGAGGGCCAGGGGCAGGAGGGCGAGGCGCATGGGGGCTCCGTGGGAAACCCCCACCCTGCCACAGGACCCTGGAGGGGCCCAGGGCCGGTGGCCGGAAGGCGACCCCTCCGGGTCAGCGCCGGGGGGGCCGGGTCAGCTTCGCGTTCTCCACGATCACGGGGTAGCGGTAGCCCGCCCCGTAGTCCTGGTCGAGGCGCACGGTGCCCCGCACCACCACCACCTCGCCCACCTCGGCCTTCTCCCGGGTGGTGAAGGTGAGGTCGCCGGTGGGGCCCTGCCCGCTGCCATCCCGCAGGTGCATCCAGTTGCGCCCCATGATGTCGAGGTTCACCTTCACCACCTGCCCCTGGATGGCCACGGGCCGATCTTTCAGCGCCTCCCGCTGGGCGAAGACCTCCGCCACCGTGCGGGCGTCAACGCCGGAGGCCTTGGCGATCCGCGGCACCACCACGTCCGAGGGCCCCTGGGCGGCCAGGGCATGCTGGAGGCCCCGGGCCTCCTTGGGATCCGCCGCGGTCTGGAGGGTGCCGAAATGCACGAGGGCGAAGGTGCGGCGGAGGCTCCGGGACTCGAAGTTGGCCATGGGCTGGCTGTTCACCACCACGGCATCCTGGCCCACGGCCAGGGGCGCCTGGGGCACGGCCACCCAGGCCTCGGCCTTGCCCGAGACGAGGCGGAGGTAGCAGTAGGGCGGCGCCTCGATGCGCTCGGCCACGCGGCCCCGCAGCTGGCCCTGTGCATCCGGCGCCAGGGCCGGCGGGGGCGGCTGGGGGGCTCCCGGGCGCGTGCGGCAGGCCGCGAGGCCCAGGGTGAGCAGGAGGAGGCAGGGCAGGAGGCGCATGGGAGCTCCAGGATGACACCGGCGCACCTCGCGGCGCGCCGGCTCATGGGTGCGGATCGGGTGGGTCAGGGCGCGACCTTGGCCGGCCCCGCGTCGGTGTGGCACCGGGCGCAGGTGGCCAGCTTGTCCTTCGTCTTGGGATCCCCGCTCCGCCAGTAGGGCATGTCATCGCCGCCGGTCTCGGCACGGTTGCCTTCGGGAACGCGTCCCCAGTAGTAGGCGAAGCCGGTGCTGCCGTTGGCGTTGGTCTCCCGCATGAGCAGCGGGCCGGGCTCGAAGCCGGGCTTGCCCTTGGCGTCGAGGACCGTGCTCAGCACGACGTAGGCGCCCGTGGGGAGGGGCTTGCCGGCCTTGTAGGCGTCGGCGCCAAAGGAGGCGGGCACCCACACCCGGGCCCAGTGGTCGCCGTGGGCCTTGCTCCGGAAGGGCGCTTCCTGCACCGGCTCCAGGCTGGCGTAGTCCAGGGCCCGGATGGGGAGCTCCGCCTCCACGTTGTTCTTGCGCAGGGCATCCGCCTCGGCGGCGGCCTTGGCCGTTTCCTCGTTGCCGAAGACCATGATGCCGCCCAGCTTGCCGCAGAAGCCCCAGCAGCCCAGCCAGAGCAGGCTCATGACCAGGGCGGGCGCACCCACGCCGCGCTCCCAGAGCCGCCGGCCCATCTGGTGGCGGAAGTGGGTGGCGGTGTCCTCGTTCAGCTGGTCCATGGGATGCCAGACCCGCCACAGGAGCCAGACGCACACCGACCCCACGACCACCCCGCTCAGTGCCGCGATCTCATGGAGCTGCATCATGCGCTGCAGCACCTGCGTCTCCGAGGTCACCTGGGGGAAGAAGGCGCCGCTGGGGATCAGGTTGATCTGCCGCGCCCAGAGGAGGCCGCTGAAGAGGGCCACGAAGCTGCTGGCCAGCCCGATCACCGCCATGAAGAAGGCCGTGCGCACCCACCGGTGGGACCCCCTGCTCCGGAAGGAGGCCAGCATGGCCAGGGGCAGCGTGGCGATGAGGCCCAGGGGCGCGTGCACGAAGGCGGGGTGCTCCCGGGCGATGAAGTCGAGGAGGGGACTGGTCATGCAGCGGCTCCGCTCAGAACACGCGGGTCACGTTGAAGCCGAGACTCCACTGGGCCGAGGGCCAGGGCCCCGCGCCATCGGTGCCATCGGGCTTCCGGTAGTGGTCGTAGTCCCCGCCCAGCACCTGGTTCGCCGTGGTTCCGTGCACATTGGAGGCGCTCAGGGTGAAGCGGTGTTTGAAGGTCTTGTAGGTGATGCCCGTGGCGAAACCCGATCGGAACGTTTCGGCGGGGAGGCGGGAGGGCTTCGGGTAGTACTCGGTGACCCATCCGAAGGCTTCGGTGAGGTTCACCTTCACCCCCAGGGCATAAGTGAAGAGCCCTGATCCCTTCTTGGAGGGGTTCTGCCCGGGCAGGAACACCGGGGGGGTGACGCCATCCGTGGCGAACTTGAAATTGCTGGTGGTGGTCCGCGTGAGGTAAGTGGGCACCACGGTGAGCATCACCCGATCGCCCGGGAAATAGATCTCGGTCGGCAACTGGATCGCAGCCCCGAAGACACCCCGTTCATAGGCGTTGGCATCATTCAGGGTGGCCCCGGCCGGCGGGGCGTAGTAATCCACCACCTCATCGAAGCGCTCGGCCCGGAAGGCCATGCGGACGTATTCCTTGTCCATCAGCTGCTGTTGGAACCCGAAGACGAAGGTCTTGTTGTCCGCCGTGCGGTAGACGTGGAGGTTCAGCCCCTTGATGGGCTTGAACCCGAAGGTGGCCCCGATCCCCGCGTAGGCCAGGCCATCGAGCCCGTAGGCGTCCTTCCCGTTGTCCTTCACCGGCGCCGCGAAGCGGTGGGTGAAGGCCACTCCGATGTCCCAGAACTGCATCCGATCCACCGTGGGCAGGTTGATGGCCAGGGGGTACTCGGAGGACTGGGCCTGGAGGGAGCCCCCCGCCAGCAGGCTGAGGGCAAGGAGGGAAAGGGTCGGACGGGAGGACATGGCTGCTCCGGAAGGGGGGGATCGGGGCCCTGCGTGCGGGAGGTTACTTGGCCGCGAACTTGCGGAGCACCTCGGTCACCATCTTCTGGGCGTCGGCCTCGCTCATCTTGCCCTTGAAGGCGGGCATCTTGTCCTTGCCCTCGAGGGTGATCTTCACCCAGTCGGCATCCTTCTTCTTGTTCGCCTTGCGGGCCTCCGTGAAGTCGAAGCCGGCGTCGGGCAGCTGCTTGCCCGAGGCATCGCGGCCATTGCCCGTGGTGCCGTGGCAGCGGGCGCAGGCATCGGCCCAGTACTTGGTGAGGTCGCCCCCCGTGAACTTGGGAGCCTCCTTGTCATCGGCCATCAGGTTGAGGGAGCCCAGCAGGAGCGCGGGGACGAGGATGCGGGTGATACGGGCCATGGGGCCTCCTTGGAAAGGGGATGAGGGTGGAAGGTCACCAGCGTTCGCTGGAATGGGTTTTGTTCTCGCCGCTCGCGGTGTGGCAGGTGAGGTTGCACCTTCCGCTGGTGTAGGTCGGCGCGACCCCGAAGTTGGCCCGGGAACTGAATTGGATGGTGGCCAGGGCCGTCCCTTCGAAGGCCGGGGTCGCAAGGTTCGACCAGTGCGCGGTGCCGGTGGGACCCGAGGTCACGTTGTGGCAGTCCGTGCACATGGATCCGGCGCCGAGGTGCTTGCTGTGCTCCCCGCTGAAGTAGCCGTTGTATTGGGTGGTTCCGGTGCCATGGCAGGACTGGCAGTAGGCGTTGCTGGTGGTTGCGGTGGAGACGAGGGGCAGGGCCCCCGTCCACACGGGGGTCACCTTGGCGCCGTGGCAGCTCACGTTGGAGCAGGTGGGCGCCACCGCGGCGGAGGCGGTGAGGGTCCCGGACTTGGCGTTATAGGAGCCGGTGAAGGCCAGGCCACCCGGCGCGGTGGGCGCGGTCACGCGGCCATTGGCGGCGGTGTAGTGGCCCAGGGTCCCAGTGCCGAGGTTGTTGTGGCAGCTGGCGCAGGTCACCCCCGGCAGGGCCATGTGCTTGGCATGGGCCCCGGCGATGTTGGGGAAGCTGCTCCCCGTGGGCCCGCTGGGCAGGCCCGTGGGCCCGACGTTGTGGCAGGAGAGGCAGGTGCCCTGGCCATTGGCACCGCCCGCCGCCACAGGGTTGTTCGTGGCCGCAGCGGTATGGCAGGAGGCGCAGGACGGGGCCGAGTTGGAGGGCGTGCCCGTGATGATGTGGCAGCTGCTGCACTCGTTCTGGAAGGTGGTGGCCGTAGCCTGCATGTGCCCGTTGTTGCCCGGCGTCGTCCGATCCGCCGTGAGGAAGGGGACCGGGTGGGTGGGCGCGGCGCTGGGGCCGTTCCCATGGCAGCTGGTGGCGGTGCCGCCGGCGGGGGTCACCGTCACACTCCAGCAGTTGGGTGCCGCGGGCAGGGGGCCGTTGAATCCGTTGGGAGTCGCAGGGGGGCCATCCACCTTGTGGCAGAGACCGCAACCGGTGTTCAGGTTGCCGGAGGTGCGGTGGGAAGGCACATAGGGGGAGGTGGAGCCGGAGGGGTTCCACACCTTGGCGGTCGGCGCCCCCGCTCCCAGGCTGCTGTAGTCGTCCAGCAGGGACGGGTGGGCCCCCGCCCCCGTGTTCTTGTGGCAGGTGGAGCAAGCGGTCGCGGCGGAGCCGCCGTTGAAGTTCGGGGTCCCGGGGGTGCCATGGCAGGTCTGGCAGTACACCAGGTCCTGCTTGGCGGTGGCCCCGTGGAAGACCGTGGGACCTCCCCCCCCCGCCCCGGGATCCAGCCAGATGGCGCCCAGGGGATGGGGCGCGGAGCCGGGACCGCTGCTGTGGCACCCCGTGGTCACGCTGCCCGCGGGGACGAAGGTGGCGCTGAAGCAGGTGGGGGCGGCCGGCAGCGGGCTGGCCGTGGCGCTGGCCGTGTTGTGGCAGACGTTGCACCCGGCATCGTTCGCGCGGACCTTCCAATCGGCCGTGGAGGCGTTCCCCATGTCCCGGTGGGAGGGCACGTAGGGGTTGGTGCCGGGCGCCTTGTTCCATACGGAGGGGTTCACCCCGGCGCTGAGGCCGGTGTAGGTATCCGCCATGGAGGGATGGGCCCCGGCCCCGGTGGTCGGGGTGTGACACAGGGAGCAGGCCCCTGCGGTGCCCCGGTTGAACTGGGTGGTGCCGGTCACCCCGTGGCAGCCCTGGCAGTACTTCAGGTTCTGCTTGGCCTGGTCCCCATGGAAGGGACCGCCGGCCACCTTGGGATCCCGCCAGAAGTCCTGCCCGGCCGAGTTGGCCCGGGTCGGGTGCGGGGCGGCCACATCACCGTGGCAGAGGGTGCCATTGAAGCAGTCCGGGGAGGCGCCCACCACGGGCACGATCACGTTGGGGGTGTCCACGGGATTGCTCAGGGAGCCGGGGTAGTGGCAGATGGCGCAGGCGTTGGCCCGGGTGGGATCCATGAGCTGGTGGTTCACCAACCGGAAGTTGGGCACGGTGTCGTGGTGGCAGCCGGCCGTGAGGCAGCCGGGGACGCCGCTGCCGGCCTGCTGCTTCGTCAGGCTGTGGCATCCCAGGCAGTTGTTGAGGTTGACCACCGCCTGCCCCTGGTGATCCGTGGCATGGGTGCTCGTGTGGTCATCCAGCCAATAGGCCGGGTGGTAGTGGCTGTACTTGTTCAGGACATCCTTCGCCCCGTCGGACTTCCCGCAAGCCAGGGCGAGGCCCAGGACCAGGAACCCCAGGAGCGAGAACCATTTGTTGATACTGATGGCTTTGAATTGCATATACCACCTGCACGGCGAGGCGGGGTGCATCCGCCATGCCCCGAGGGCATGGGGGATTTCCCCCATGGGCATGGGGGAAATCCCCCATAAGATTTGCGCTCTAAAGATCTGATTTCAAAGAAGATCCGAACAGCTGTAGCCATCTTACGACCCCGGTTCGGAGGGACAAGTCGGAAAAGAAGGCCGGGCTGGTCGCCTTGGTCGAACGGTCCTTCTGCCTGGGCGAACGGTTGCATTCACCCTCGGCACGCAGGGCTCGATAGTTGATCCTGAGGTCCCAAATGACACCCGCCCCTGGACCAACCGGGGTCCAGGGGCGGGGAGCGGGCGGAAAGCGCGGTGGAGCTAGAGCAGGGTCTTGGGGTCCACGTAGGCGAGCTTCTGATCGCGGGCCACGGGCTCGCAGGTCATCTGGCCCTCGTGGGTGTTGAGGCCCAGGAGGAAGCCGGGGTCGGAGGCCAGGGCCTTCTGCCAGCCCAGGTTGGCCAGCTTGAGGGCGTAGGGCAGCGTGGCGTTGGTGAGGGCGATGGTGCTGGTGCGGGGCACGGCGCCGGGCATGTTGGCCACGCCGTAGTGCAGCACGCCGTCCACGAAGTAGATGGGGTCGGCATGGGTGGTGGCGTGGGTGGTCTCCACGCAGCCGCCCTGGTCCACGGCCACGTCGACGATGACGCTGCCCTGGCGCATGAGCTTGAGCATGTCCTTGCGGATGAGCTTGGGGGCGGCGGCCCCGGGCACGAGCACGGCGCCGACCACGAGGTCGGTGGAGGGCAGCAGCTCCTCCACGTGGGCGTCGGAGCTCCACACGGTCTCGATGCGGTTGCCGAAGATGTCATCCAGGTAGCGGAGGGTGGGCAGGCTGCGGTCGAGCACGGTCACCCGGGCGCCAAGGCCCACGGCCATCTTGATGGCGTTGACGCCGACCACGCCGCCGCCGAGGACCAGCACGTGCGCGGGGGGGACCCCGGGGACGCCGCCCAGCAGCATGCCACGGCCGCCATTGGTCTTCTGGAGGTACTGGGCGCCGATCTGCACGGCCATGCGGCCGGCCACCTCGGACATGGGCGTGAGCAGGGGCAGGCGGCCCTGGGCGTCGGTGATGGTCTCGTAGGCGATGGTGGTGGCGCCGGACTTCAGGAGGCCCTGGGTCTGCTCCGGATCGGGGGCCAGGTGCAGATAGGTGAACAGGATCTGGCCCTTGCGGAGCATGGCGATCTCGCCCTTCTGGGGCTCCTTCACCTTGATCACCATGTCGGCCCCGTCGAAGACCTCCTTGGCCGTGCCCAGGATGGTGGCGCCGGCGGCCTGGTACTCGGCATCGGTGAAGCCGCTGCCCTCGCCCGCCTTGGTTTCCACGACAACCTGGTGCCCGGCACCCACAAGGGTCTTGGCGCCGGCGGGCGTGAGGCCCACCCGGTTCTCATTGTTCTTGATCTCCTTGGGGCAGCCGATGCGCATGCCTACTCCTTGTGAAATAGCAAACAGGCCATCTTACCTGGGGTCGGCACCGAAGACACGTCGGAGGATCCGGATGTGACCCCCGCCCGAGTCCCATGCCGGCTGGGTGGCGGGCATTCGGCAAATTTTGGTCGGCGCCCCCGGTCCCATCCGAGGCCTCCCCCCGGGGCGACCCGGGGTTCGGTCTGCGCTGATCTGCCCGGTCGGGCATTGAGCCCTTGGTCACGGAGGGGAGACCGATAAACTGGCCCTTTCCAAGAGGCCCCCCATGCTGGACTTCACCCTCTCCCCCGAACAGCAGGCCCTGAAGGCCGAGGCCCACGACTTCGCCGTGAACGTGATGCGCCCCGTGGCGCGCCAGTACGACGACTCCGGCGAGTGGGCGACCCCCGTATACAACAAGGCCTGGGAGCTGGGCTACCTGCAGGCCCTCGTGCCCGAGTTCTGCGGCGGCCCCGGCAAGAGCCAGGTGGATGAAGCCATCGTGTGCGAGGAGCTGGCCTGGGGCTGCGGCGGCCTCTACACCTCCATCATGGCCAACGGCCTGGGCATCACCCCCATCCTCATCGCCGGCAGCGATGAGCAGAAGAAGCAGTGGCTCTCCAAGCTGGTCGAGGCCCCCGTCTTCGCCGCCTTCAGCCTCTCCGAGCCCAACGCCGGGTCCGACGCCGGTGGCATGACCTGCCGCGCCGAGCTCAAGGGCGACAAGTACATCATCAACGGCACCAAGTGCTACTGCACCAACGGCGGCTACGCGGACTTCTACACCCTCTTCGCCAGCACCAACCCCGACAAGGGCGCCCGCGGCACCAGCTGCATCGTGGTCCCCCGCGACACCCCGGGCCTGCGCATCGGCAAGGCCCTCGACAAGATGGGCCAGCGCGCCTCCAACCAGGTGGAGCTGCACTTCGAGAACGCCGAGGTGCCCGCCGTGAACCTGCTGGGCAAGGAGGGCATGGGCTTCATCATCGCCATGAAGACCCTCGACCAGACCCGTGCCGCCGTGGCCGCCGGGGGCGTGGGTGTGGCCCGGGCCGCCTACGAGATCGCCCTGGACTACGCCAAGCACCGCGTCCAGTTCGGCCAGCCCATCTTCGCCAACCAGGCCATCAGCTTCATGCTCGCCGACATGGCCAAGAAGATCGAAGCCAGCCGCCTGCTCACCTGGCAGGCCGCCTGGATGACCGACCACGGCATCAAGAACTCCAAGCAGAGCGCCATCGCCAAGACCTTCGCCACCGACACCGCCATGGAGGTCAGCACCGACGCCGTGCAGATCCTCGGCGGCAACGGCTACTCCCGCGAGTTCCTCGTGGAGAAGTGCATGCGCGACGCGAAGCTCCTCCAGATCTACGAAGGCACCAACCAGATCCAGCGCCTCGTGATCGCCAAGGAGATCCAGCAGGGCAACTGAGGCGCCTGCGGACACGGAAAGGGAGGGCCCCATGCCCTCCCTTTCCATGTCCAGGCGGTCTGGAAGCGGGCCCGAGGCCCCCTTCCCGCCCCAGCGCAAGCGCCCCGGGTCACCCCTCCCCGGGGGGGGGTCACCCGGCGAACAGGTCCGCGGACCGGGCCCCCACCATCCTCGCGAACCCGCGTTTCGTCTGGGAATCCCGGCCCCTCATCCCCCGGTGGCCACCCTCGGTTCCCGGGCCCATGCGGCCCTCCCGGGGAAAAGTTCCCCCCTCCGTTCCAGAAAAGTAATGAAATCGCTGGTGATTCCCCCGGGACCTGTCCACACTGGGAAGGAACATCACGTTCGAGCTTGGCCACCTTCGCCTGGTAGGAACCAACGCTATACCACCCAGGCAAGTAATTTGAGGTAGTCAACATGGCTCAGGGAACCGTGAAGTGGTTCAACGCCGAAAAGGGTTTCGGCTTCATCACCCCCGATGAGGGTGGTCAGGATCTCTTCGTGCATCACACCGCCATCCAGGACCGCGGCTTCCGCACCCTGGACGAGAAGCAGCGCGTCAGCTTCGACGTGGTCCAGGGCCCCAAGGGCCCCCAGGCCTCCAACGTCCAGAAGCTCTAAGCTTCGGATCTGATCCGGACGACGGCCCCTTCGGGGGCCGTTTTCATGTCCGGAATCGAAGGCGGGTTCCCGGGGAAATCCGGAAACCCGCATTTTTCGGTTGAACCCTGAAAAACCGCGGGCCTAGAATCCTGGCATCCATCCTTGAAAGGCCCTGCCTCAAGTTGGTGCCGCTGGCCATCGGGCCTCCGGCTCGTCGGAGCGTTCGCTCCCCGGGATGTCCCGCCTGGTGGCCGTCCCGCGTGAAGGTCCCAGGCATCCGGGCGCAGGCCCCACAGGTAACATCCCATGTCCCAAGGCACCGTGAAGTGGTTCAACGCCGAGAAGGGCTTCGGCTTCATCACCCCCGATGACGGGGGGGCGGACGTCTTCGTCCACCACACCGCCATCACCATGAAGGGCTTCCGCACCCTCGAAGAGAAGGCCCGCGTGAGCTTCGACATCGTGCAGGGCCCCAAGGGGCCCCAGGCCGCCAACGTCCAGAAGGCCTGACCTTCACCCATCCCCCCTCCACCGGCCCGGCCTCCCGGGCCGGTTCGCGTTCCGGGGCCACCGCTGCCCATAATCGGGAGATGGGATCGATCCGATTCAAAGGGCTCCTCGGGTTCGCCGGCCTGGTGGTCGCGGCCCTCATGGCCCTCGTGCTCTCGGCTCCCCCCCCGGGGATGTCCTCGGGGGTCACCCTCCTGACCCTCCTGGGCGCCAGCCTCCTGGGGGGTACCCTCGGGGTCGCGGTGCGCGTCCATGGCGTGGAATCTCCGCGTCTGGCCCGGGCGGAGGCCCTGTGGGCCACCCAGGCCCCGGCCTCGGAAGTACTGGCCATGGTCGGTCCCGCCTCCGTGGCCCGGGGCGAAGTCGGCTACCGCCTGGCCCTGCTCAGGGCCCGGTCCCGCTGGGCCCTGGGCCAGCGGGACCAAGCGTGGCTCGATTACCTGGACGCCCAACTTCGGCGCCTTCCCGCCTGGAAACGCCCCTTCATCTCCGCATTCTTCAGGCGGGTGCCGGAACATCCCACGGAAGCCCACCTGAGGAAGGGTGAGCGCCTCCTCCGCTGGGCCCCCGGCATGGGCCGGCTCCGCCACCTCCTGGGCATCCTTGAACTCCGCCGCGGCGCGACGGACGCCAGTCAGCGCGCCTGGATCCGGTTCGCCGAAGCCCTTCCGCTCTCGGTGGAGGACCCCCTGGTGTTGGAGGACCTGATGCTCGCCGCCCTGGCGCAGGGCATGCCCGAGCTGGCGGAGCGGGCCTTCCGGCACCTCGCGGACCACCATGGGGATGCCCGGTTGGCCTGGGATCGGGCTGCCGCGGCGTTCCACTTTCTCCGAACCGGGCGTCCGGCCCAGGTGATCGCGCTCCTGGAGCCCCTACCGGAGGAGGGCCGCACCCAACCCCTGCACTGGCTGGGGCTCAGTGCCGCCTACCGGATGCTCGGGGATCGGGAGTCGGCCCACCGTACGGTGGAGGCGGGCCTGCTCCGGCACCCCGAGTCGTTCCGGCTCTGGATGGAACGCTTCCTCGTCTCCCTGGAACGGCGGGAGGACGATGCGGCCTTCGAGAGCCTGGAGAAGGCCGAGCGCTTGATCTCCCCCGGCCCGGGCGGCGAGGAGGCCCGGCGGGAGTGGGCCCTGCGCCGGGCGGAGTTCGCTTTCTGGAACGATGGGGATGCGGAAGAGGCCTGGAAGCACCTGGCGCAGCTTCCCGCCGAGGCCCAGGGCGACCACCACCCCCCCCTCCGCCTCCAGATCCAGGTGGCCCTCGGCGACTTCGAGCCCGCCTACGCGGAGGTTCGGCGCCTCCTGGAGGCGCGTCCCGGGGACCCGGCCCTCCTGCTGATGCAGGCGGATTGCATGGCCGGCCTCGAGGCGTGGGAGCCCTTGGTCGAGTACCTGGATGGCCTGGGCGAGGTTTGCCGCGAGAGCCCCGCCTTCTGGCACCTGCGGGGGCTCGCCCAGGCCCACCTCAAGGAACCGCTGAAGGCCCGCGTGGATCTGGAGCGGGCCGCCCGCATGGATCCCACCCGGTTGCGATTCCTCCTCGATGCGGGCCACGCCTGCGCGGAGTTGGGGGAATGGGACCGGGCCGAGATGCACTGGCGCCAGTCCCTCACCGTGGAACCCCAGAGCGAGGAGGCCCTCATCCACCTGGCCGAGGCCCGCATGGAGCTGGCCGATCCGGAGGGGGCCCGGCGCTACCTGCGGGAGTGCCTGATCCATCACCCCGAGAGTGGAGAAGCCCAGGACCGCCTGGCGGAACTCGAGGCCAACTGAGGCGCGTCACCGCATCAGGACTGGGGGTTCCGGATCCGCGCGAGCTTCCCATCCACCCGGGATTGCTCTTCGGGGGCGGCCCACTTCTTGGCCAGTTCCAGGGCCCGGATCGCGTGGTCGGGATCGCCGTCCTGCAGGCCGATCTGGGCCATCAGGATGTAGAACTCCGGCTCCCGCTGGTAGATCTTCACCGCGGCATTCACTTCCTTCTTGGCCAATTTCAGATCCCCCCGCTCCAGGGCCTCCCGGGCCAGGAAGGCGTGGAAATAGGGATCCTTCGCCCGGAGCTGGTTGGCCAGCCCCCGGAAGTTCTCCGCCTCCTTCACCCGCCCCTGGGACAGGCACAGGCTTTCGAGGTTGCCGCAGGCCGCCCCCTCCCCCGGATCGATGGCCAGGGCCCGCCGGAAGGCATCCTCCGCGGCAACGACCTCATCCCGCCCCCGCAGCACCACCCCGAGCACGTTCCAGGCCACCCCCACCAGGGGGCTGGCCTCCAATCCGGCCCGGGCTTCGCGCAGGGCTTGGTCAGAATCACCGGCATCCAGGCACTCCACGGCCCGGTTGCTGTGGTACATGGCCAGGGCCTTCTCCTCCGTGAGGGGGATGACGTTGTAGAAGTTCTTCCGGAATTCCGAGGAGAAATCCATCACCAGGGTCCCCACGGGTTTGTTCTCCAGCACCGCGACCATGTGCTTCTCGTGGCGGATCAGCCCCCCCACCTTCCGCCACTGTTGGATCCCGGGAGCTTCGGCGAAGTTGGCTTCATAGCCCATCACCCGGCAGGCGGAGACGAAGAAGGCCGTCAGCCCCAGGCAATTGGCCTTCCGATCGGTCCAGATCTCCTCCACGGAGCGCGTGCGGTCATTGCTGTACTGGATGCCCAGCCCCCCCGCTTCCACGGAGAGGAAGGTCTGGCGGAGGAGGGCCTGGAGCTTCGGCTGCGTGCCCAGGTGCACCTGGGTGGTCTTGCGGACGAACTCCCGCATCTCCTCAGGGGCCGCGAAGGGCCCGGTTCGCCACAGGTCGGTGGACACCCCGTGGGCGAAGGCCTTCGGACTCGGCCCCTGCCCCAGGAGGGGAACCACCACCAGAACACCGATCCGCAGGATAGAAAGCATGGGGGCCTCCGAGGGAGCCACTCCAACCATCGGTTCAAATGGCCCACCTGTGAAGGGGAACCACCCCCTTCCTTCTCCGGCCGGTCCCTGCCCTTTCGCAGGCCCCCGCAAGCCCTTGGTATCCTGGCCGGACCCTCGACCCTCCGAGCCCAGCCCGCCCCGCGCGCGGAACAGGATCCGTCATGCCCGCCACCGCCATCGTCTGCGCCTACAGTCCCGTGGGAACCTCCGCCCTGGAGGGGCTCCTGGATACCGGGATCCGGGTCCTGGGGCTGTACACCTACGCCCAGGCGGCGGATGAGGCCTGGTTCACGGCCCCGGCGGCCGTGGCGGAGCGCCACGGCATCCCCCTCCACTTCGAACCCAACTTCAACACCGACACGGTCTACGAGCGGATCCGTGACCAGGCCCCCGACCTGCTCCTGAGTTTCTATTTCCGGGAGATGATCCAGGGCCGGTTCCTGGACCTGCCCCGATTGGGCGCCTTCAACCTCCATGGCAGCCTGCTCCCCGCCTACCGGGGCCGTGCGCCCCTCAACTGGGTGCTGGTGAAGGGCGAGCGGGAGACGGGCATCACCCTGCACGCCATGACCCCCAAACCCGACGATGGCCACATCATCGCCCAGGCCCGGCTACCCATCGCCTGGGATGAAACGGCCCTCAGCCTCACCTGGCGGGCCGCGGAGGCCGGTCGCGCCCTCGTGCGGGAGACCGTGCCTCGCCTGGTGGAGGGCACCGCCCCCCGCATCGACCAGAAGACCCTCGGTCCCTCCACCTATTTCGGGGGCCGAAAGCCGGCCGACAGCCGCCTGGACTTCGGCATGGCCGTATCCGAGGCCTTCAACCAGATCCGCGCTGTGGCCGATCCCTGGCCCAATGCCTTCCTGGAAACCCCCCTCGGGCCGATCAAGGTGGCCTGGGCCCTGCCCACGGCCCTGCCCTGCCCCCCGGGGGCCTTCCGCCAGAGTGCCGAAGGCACCCTGCTGGGCTTCCAGGAGGGTGCCCTCCTCCTCCATGCCCTGCGCCGCGGGGACACCCGCACGGAGCGCCCCACGGAGCATGCGGCCTGGCTGCGTGAGGCGGGGATCCCCGAAGCCTTCCTCTAGGAGCCTTCCATGCGTCGCCTCCTCCCCCTGATCCTCCCCGCCCTCGTGGTGATGGCCACTGCCGGTCCCCGCCGGGTCCGGCGGAGCGGCCCGGTGTCCTCCGCCGCCGAGGCCAAGCGCATCGCCGAACAGGAGACCGGAGGCCATGCCGTGAGCGCCACCCGGATCCCCCTCAATGGCGCCTCGGCAGGCTGGCAGGTGGAGGTGCACATGCCGAAGGAAGACCGGGGCTGGCGGTGCATCATCGACGCCGACACCCACACCGTGCACACCAAGACCCGCATCGACAACCCCGCGGCCCGCCGCCGATAGGAACGCCCATGAACCTCCGCACCGCCCTCCTCCTGCCCTTTCTCGTGGCCGGTCTCCTGGCCCAGAAGGCACCGGACCAGACCCGCCTGAAAAAGGACCTGTTCTACCTCGCCGGTCCCGAGTGCGAAGGGCGCGCCACCGGTGAACCCGGCCAGCACAAGGCCGCGGCCTTCATCGCGCGCCGCATGAAGGAGAACGGGCTCAAGCCCCTGAAGGGACCAGGACTCGGAGGCCCCTCCCCCTATCACTTCATGTACGGGCTCACCCTCACCACCCTGGATGCGAAGGCCACGACCCTGGCCCTGGGCGGCACCCGCCTCCAATTGGGCGAAGACTTCATGAGCTTCATCTTCGAAGGACATGAAGGTGAGGCCGTGCTCGTGGGCTATGGCATCAAGGCCCCGGAACTGGGTTGGGACGACTACCAGGGCGCGGACCTCAAGGGGAAGTGGGCCGTGATCTTCAGCGGGCAGCCCGCCCTCACGGAAGGTCCCTTCAAGGAGAATCCCAACCACCCCAGCGCGTCCAACAACGCCAAGCTCAAGGCCGCCCAGGAGGCAGGTGCCTTCGGTCTGATCGTGCTCCAAGGCAGCCACCCCAAGGATCCGGACCTCAAGAAGAACATGGCCATGGTCGCGGGTTTCATCACCCAACCCCGGCTGCAGTTGAAGGAAGGACCGCTGCCCTTCCCCCTGCCCCGCATGGTCGCCGTGTACCCCAGTGGGATGAAGGCCCTGGGCTGGGATGGGGAGGCCATTCAGAAGGCGCTGGATGGCGCCGGGAAGCCCGCGGCCCCCAGGTCCCTGGGCACCCTGAAGCTCGATTGGGTGTCCAGCAAGGCCCAGGTCAAGGCCTCCAACCTCGTGGGCATCATCCCCGGCACGGATCCCAAGCTGAAGGATGAAGTCGTGATCGTGAGCGCCCATCACGACCACCTCGGCAAGCATGGCGACAAGGTATTCCCGGGGGCTGACGATGATGCCAGCGGCACCACGGGCATCCTGGAGACCGCGCGCCTGCTGGCCCACAGCAAACCCAAGCGCACCATCCTCTTCCTGAGCGTGAGCGGCGAGGAGAACGGCCTCTTCGGCAGCCAGGCCTTCGTCGACAACCCGCCCCTGGACCTCACGCGGGTGGTGGCGGACCTGAACCTCGACATGATCGGCCGCGGGGAACCCGATGAGCTGCACGTCACCCCCGCGAAGATCCCCGATGCCGTGACCACCCTCACCGCGGAGGCCCGGCGCATCGCCGAGGCCCAGGGCTTCCCCCTCAGCGCGGGCGCCGAGAAGTACTGGCGGCGCTCCGACCACTTCAACTTCGTCAAGAAGGGGATCCCCGCCCTGTTCTTCTTCGCCGGCATGCACGCCGACTACCACCACTCCACGGACACACCCGACAAGATCGACTTCGGCAAGATGGCCCGCATCGTGAAGCTCACCCGGGAGCTGGTCCTGAGCGTGGCCAACGCCCCCGAGCGGCCCCAGCCCGTGCCCAAGGAGGTCTACGAGGGCTGGACCTGGCTCCGCACCACGACGGCCCCGGAACCCCAACCTGAACACTGAGTTCGGTCTTCCCGACCCACTCCAAGGGGGGCTCCGGCCCCCCTTTTTTACCAGCCGGACTCAACCCCGCTTGCACACTCCCGTAGACTGGATTCGCGGCCGAGTGCCGCATGGAGGACCTACATGGGTCTGATGGACTGGGGCAAAGCCCAATTTTTGGACATCATCCAGTGGCTCGATGATTCCAACGACGTGCTGGCCTGGCGCTTCCCGATGCGGGGCCAGGAGATCCAGAACGGCGG
>JBGASN010000091.1:0-4571 GCA_044229665.1 Holophagaceae bacterium | reverse complement strand
CAGGCCAGCAGGTCGATGCGGACGCCCAGCGGGCCGGCCGGGTCGGCCGTGCTCCGCGGCTCCGGCAGCTGGGCCAGGGCCCCCCGGGGCTTCACCGGCTCCGGGGACTGGGGCTCCCGCGTCCCCTCGGTCCGGGCCTCGGAAAGCTCCTTCGCCCGGGCCTGCAGCGCCTCGGACGGTTGCACCTTCACCTCCGGAAAGGTCAGGTAGGGCTTCCCCACGAAGGTCGCCCCCAGGGCCTTGGGATAGGGCTCCGTCCGGTCCGGCTGGAGGGGGTTGAGGGGGAAGAGGGGCGCTGGTCCGATCCGCATGGCACACGTCCGGAACCAGGATCGTTTCCGCGTGATGCGAGGGCAAGGGGCAAACCTTTCAGCCCTCCTTGGGCACCACGTTGATGCGCCCGTTGGTCTCCAGGATCGCGTAGCGCACGGTGTCCAGGTCCGTCAGCCCCGCCTGGCGCACGGCGGCCATCAGTTCGTGGTGGGTGATCCGTTCCGCGCCGAGCGCCTGCTCATCCACCACCCCCTCATGGACGAGGATCAGCGGCTTGCCCTCCACGAGCAGTTCCACCGCCTTGCTCCGGAAGCTGATCCAACCCACCAGCCCGTTCGCCACGAGCAGGGTGAGTACCAGGATGTAGCCCCCGCTCACGGAGTTGTCCCCGGCGTTCATGCTGTTCTGCACGGCGTTGCTGAGCACCAGCAGCAGCACCAGGTCGAAGGGCGCCAGCTGGCCCACCTGCCGCTTGCCCGTGAGCCGCAGCACCACCAGGAGGAAGCCGTAGACCAGCACCCCCCGGAGCACGAACTCCCACCACGGCTGCGCCAGCCGCCACATGGATTGGGCCACGGGCATGGAACCATCGAGCAGGAGCATGGGTGGCCTCGGGGATGTTCCCAGGGTACCCATGCTCCGCTGCGACTAGAAGGTGATGACCAGGCTCGTGGTGAAGGTGGTGTCGAGCCGCTTCAACGCCACCGGGGCCTTCCCCAGGATCACCGGAGGGGCGGTGACGGGGGTCTGCACGATGTCCACCCCGATCACGTTCGCCTGGTTCCGGTAGGCCAGGTCATAGCCCACCTTGAGGGCCAGGCGCTGGCTCAAGGTGGTGGTGAAGCTGTTCTTGAGGGTGCCGAGCCAGTCCTTCCCCTCCTTGAGGCTCCCACTGAGGGAGAGCTCCGAGGTGAAGGCGGAGGCGGCGTAGACCTTCTGCTCCAGCTTCGCGCCCAACTGCCAGGTGGCGTAGCTGCCGCTGAACCCCTCGGGCCGGAAGAGGGGATCCTCCTTGGTGAAACCCAGACCGTAGTCGGTGCGGAACTTGGTGCGCTCCGCGTCCACCCAGGTGGTGCCCACACCGAGGATGCCTTTGTACCGGTTGTCCAAACCCGAAGGCCGGTTGCGATCCCAGGTGGCCGCCCCGAACCAGAAGGTGTGCTCGGACAGCTTGTGGTCGTATCGCAGCAGCGCGGTGTAGGCCTCGCTCGTGGTCTGGGTGGTGGTGGTTTCCAGCAGCGTGTAATCGGTCGCGCTGGTGCCTGTGGCGCTGCGCTCCGTGTTGGTGGTGTTCACCCGCACACCGGCGACGTTGAAGGCGAAGCTGGCGTCGGTCCACTTGTACAGCGCCTCGTTGGCGAAGCCGAGGCTCTGGCTCTGGGCGTTGCCACCCACGGAGACGTAGCTGAGGCTCGCCTTGTCGGTCCAGCCGGTCACAGGGGCGGGTGCCTGGGCCAGCATGACCGCAGGCACCAGCCCGAAGATCAATCCCTTCATTACTTCTCCACCTCGACGGTGAAGGCGGCCTCACCCAGGGCCTTGCCATCGGCGCCCAGGATCTTGGCGGTCCACTTTCCGGCGTCGCCCGCACGGAACGTGCGGTAGGCCCAGGTGCGGTAGGGGCTGCGGCTCACCTTCAGCTCCTGCTTGAAGGCCTGCTTGCCGTCCTTCTCGAAGCTCACGGTGATGGTGCTGTCGGCGGCACCGGTCACGGAAGTCCACACGTAGATCTTCGTGTTGGCGGCGACCTTGAAGGCGGAGGCTTCACCCTGCAGGGCCATCTTCTCGACGCCGGTACCCACCTTCACTTCGGCGGAAGGGGCATCGGCGGCGACGAGGGCCGTGAGGGCGACGAGGGGGGCGAGGAGGAATCGCATGGGGGGCTCCTGATGAGGCCCCCAGCATGACAGCCCTTTCAACCCTCGCGATGAGTGTCAGGCGAAGGCGTAGCCGTCCAGGGACTCCACCAGATCCCGCACGCCGGGACCGAAGCGGGCGTTGCTGATCCAGTCCACTCCGGCCGGCAGACCGCCCAGGGCCTGGGCCAGTCGCGCCCGGTGCCCCAGCTCGGCGCGGGGGATGGCCTGGGGGCACTCCACGAGGCGGGTCTGGGAGGCCGGGGACAGCTCCGGCACCCAGCCCTTCAGGAGGGCCTGCACGCCCTCCACGGAGTCGGTGCCCGGCGCCACGGGGAAGGCGCCTCCCACGAAGGCCCGCAGCTGCATGGTGCCCGCCGGGGCGGATCCTGGATCCATCCAGGAGGGCACCAGGGCCCCCAGGAAGCCCTTCCCCTCCGGTGGGTGGATGAGGAATCCGAAGCCGTCCTTCAGGCCCTCCAGGGCCGTGTGGCGGCTGTTGTAGAGCTTCACGCTGGTGTAGGGCATGGCCTTCAGGGCCTCGGCGCTCGCGGGCGCCTCCGCCCCCAGCAGGGCCCCGGCTTCGAAGGCCGGCAGCGCCAGGATCACCCGGTCCACGAGCCGGGACTCACCGCCCCCGGTGACCCGCCACCCCTGCCCTTCCCGGCGCAGCGACTCGGCCCGGAGGCCCGTGCGGATGGGCGGCAGCTTGGCGGCGAAGGCGCGGGGCAGGCTGCCCATGCCCCCCTTGGGCACCACCATCTCGGAGCGTCCGCCCTTGCCCATGCCCTTCACCATGGAGCCGGTGGCCTCCCACTCCCGCAGCTTGGGCATGGCGTCCACGCTGAGCACCTGGGGCGGTGCCGCCAGGATGCCCGCCACCATGGCCGGCATCATGGTCTCCGCAGCTCCTCGGCCCAGACGGCGGGCGGCGAAGTCGAAGAGGGTCTCCTCGGGCTCCGCGGGCCGCACGGGCTGGAAGGGCTCCAGCATCATGCGGAGCTTGGCGCCCAGGGGCAGCAGGGGCGACAGGAGCAGCTGCACGGGGTGGCTGGGCACGGGGATGAGCTTGCCGCCGCGCCCCAGCCAGCGGGCACCGTGGCCCGGGCGATGCAGCGCCAGGCCCAGCTCCGTGAAGAGGCGATCGCAGGGGGAACCCGGCGCCACGAGAACGCCCTGGGGACCCCGCTCCAGGTGCCCGGGTTCACCGTTCGGGCCGGCCCAGTCCAGGGTCTGCACCCAGCCGCCCACGTGGTCCTGTCCTTCCCATATCTCAACGGCCTCGCCCCGCTTCCGCAGGTGCCAGGCCGAGAGGAGGCCGCTGATGCCGGCGCCGAGGATGAGGGTGCTCATGCGGGGACTCCCATGCCGAGGGCCCCGGCGGTGCGGCGCACCAGGCACTCGATGTAGTTGGGGTGGACCGTCGGGGTCGGCAGGCGGCGCCAGGTCCGCACGCCGGCGTGGTCCGCCAGCTCCTTGTACTCGATGTCCAGCTCGTGGAGGGTCTCGATGTGCTCGCTCACGAAGCTGATGGGCAGCACGATGACATCGCGCCCGCCCAACGTGGGCACCACCTTGGACAGGTTGGGCTCCAACCACTTGATGGGTCCCACGCGGCTCTGGTAGGCCAGGAGGAAGCCCCCGGGGATGTCGCCGATGCGGGCCTTGATGGCGTCCACCGTGGCCTGGATCTCCCGCTCGTAGGGGTCCCCCGTGCGCTGCACCTGCTTCACCGGCAGGCTGTGGGCGCTGAAGAGCACCGTGGCGTAGGGCAGGTCCTCCAGGGCCTCGCGCAGGGGCTGCACCCAGCTCTCCACGTAGTCGGGATCCGTGGCGTGGTCCCGCACCCCCTGGAGCACCGTCATCCCCAGCGGCTTCGCCAATGCCTCCAGCTCCCGCAGGGAGCTGCCGGTGGTGGCGTGGCAGGCGTGGGGATAGAGGGTCACGGGGAGGAGCTTGGTGACGCCTTCGCGGGCCAGTGCCTTCAGCATGCCGGCGGCCCGGGGGGCACTCGTGCGGAACACCAGCTTCACCGGCCCCTGGAAGCCCAGGGCCCGGAGGCGGCTGCGCAGGGCCGCGGCCTGCAGGGCGCTCTGGCGCAGCAGGGGGGAGCCCCCGCCGATCTCGGCGTAGCGGGCCCGGGCGGCCTTGGCGCGCCCCCGGCTGATGAGCTTGGCGAAGACCGGCTGGAGCCAGGCCGGCCCGGGCAGCTTGATGAGGTCGCGATCGCTGAAGAGCGCGTAGAGGAAGGGTTCCACGTGGGCCAGGGAAACGGGGCCGCCGAGGTTGAGCAGGAGGATCGCAGTGTCGCGGTGCATGGTTCAGCCTATCGCTTGGGGAGCCGGGCGCCCACCCAGGTCAGGGCGGCGTCCAGGATCGGATCCTCCCCCGTGGCACGGCCGAGGTCGACCAGGCCCTTGGGTCGGAACTCCCCCCGGGGCC
>JBGASN010000037.1:0-33821 GCA_044229665.1 Holophagaceae bacterium | reverse complement strand
GGTGGGCAAGATCACCCGCAAGCAGATCGAGGAGATCGCCAAGGTCAAGATCGTGGACACCAATGCCGGTTCCATCGAGACCTGCATGAACTCCATCATGGGCTCCGCCAAGTCCATGGGCGTCGAGATCGTCGACTAAGCCGCTCCCCGGCCCCTTAACGTCTTTTTGGTGGACGTCAAGGGGCCGGGTGGCTATCCTTTTCAGTTCTGGCCGTCTCCCGCCGTGGGGGGCGCCCGGTCACCGCGACCGACTTCGCGGAAGATCCAATTTAGGAGCATTCATGGCAAAGCCTGGAAAGAAGTACAGGGCTGCCGCCTCCAAGATCGAGGATCGCCCCTACGAGCTGCGTGAAGCGCTCTCCACCGTGAAGGACGTGGCGTTCGCCAAGTTCGACGAGACGGTGGAAGTGCACATGCGTCTCGGCGTCGACCCCCGCCACGCCGACCAGATGGTCCGTGGCACCATCGTTCTTCCCCACGGTCTGGGCAAGAAGATGCGGGTTGCCGTCATTGCGGGTGGTGAAAAGGTCAAGGAAGCGGAAGCTGCAGGAGCCGAACTGGTCGGCGGAGACGAACTGGTGGAGAAGATCGCCGGTGGTTTCCTCGATTTCGACGCCCTGGTGGCCACCCCCGACATGATGAAGGGTGTGGGTCGCCTCGGTAAGGTCCTCGGTCCCCGCGGTCTCATGCCCAACCCCAAGACCGGTACCGTGACCTTCGACGTGGCCAAGGCCGTGAAGGAGATCAAGGCCGGTAAGGTGGAGTACCGCGTCGACAAGACCGGTATCGTGCACGCCCCCGTGGGCAAGCTGAGCTTCGGTGTGGACAAGCTCCTCGACAACGCCAACGCGCTGATCGAGGCCGTCCAGAAGGCCAAGCCCGCCGCCGCCAAGGGCAAGTACGTGAAGGCGATGTACATCGCCTCCACGATGGGCCCCTCGGTCTCCCTGACCGCTAGCGAGAAGTGAGGAGGGCGACCATGGAACGTACTCAGAAGACTCAAGAAGTCGCCGAACTGAAGCAGGCCTTCTCCAAGGCCACCACCGCGGTGGTCGTGGAGTTCAAGGGTCTGACCGTCGAGAAGGACACCGCTTTCCGCAAGAGCGTCCGCGACGGCAAGGGCCAGTACCGCGTCAGCAAGAACACCCTGCTGCGCCTGGCCGTGAAGGAAACCGCCTTCGAGTCCCTCGGCACCGCCTTCAAGGGCGCTTCCGCCGTGGCGACCACGAACGAGGACGTCATCGCCCTCGCCAAGGCGCTGAACACCTTCCTGAAGGACAACCCGGCCGCCAAGTTCAAGGCCGGCGTGATGGACGGGAAGCAGATCTCCATGAGCGACATCGCCCAGCTGGCCGACCTGCCCAGCCGCGAGGTCCTCATCGCCAAGCTGCTCTTCCTCATGCAGTACCCGGTCTCCGGTCTTGCCATGGTGCTCGAGGGCATCCGCAGAGGCCACAATGGCTCTCACCGCTGATCAGCTCATCGCTGAGATCGAAACCATGACCGTCCTCGACCTGGCCAACCTGGTCAAGGCCCTCGAGGAGCGCTTCGGCGTCTCCGCCGCCGCCATGGCGGCTCCCGCCGCCGGCGCTGGCGCCCCCGCCGCCGCCGCCGAGGAGCAGACCGAGTTCAACGTCGAGCTCACCGATGGTGGCGCGAACAAGCTGAACGTCATCAAGGCCGTGCGCGAAGTCGTCGCCGGCCTCGGTCTGAAGGAAGCCAAGGACCTGGTCGATGGCGCCCCCAAGATGGTCAAGGAAGGCGCGACCAAGGAAGAGGCCCAGAAGATCAAGGAAAAGCTCGAGGCCGCTGGCGCCAAGGTCACCATCAAGTAAGTCGCAGTATTCAGGCAGTTGCAAGGCGCGGGGTGCCGCTAGCACCTTGCGCCTTGCGCGTCTGTCGGCAAAGCGGTATGATTTTTCCTTTGCCCCCTCTCCCCTGTCAAAGGGCGGGGGCCCCTCGAGAAGGCCTCGGTTGCGACCCACCCACGACGCGCAACACGGACATCCCCGACTGGTCGGCCACCCTGCAGCGTCTGCAGGCAGCCGGCCCTCGGCCTGTCTTGAGTCTTCCCTGAGTTGATTTCCCTGGTCCCGGGGCCGCGGCTCCGGGACGACGCGTGAGCCCCACTCCTCTGGAGCGAACCATGAGCGTTCAGCAGAACATCTACCGGCAGCGGCACACCTTCTCGAAGATCCGCAGCCTGGTGCCGATTCCCAACCTGATCGACATCCAGAAGCGCAGTTACGACGAGTTCCTCCAGATGAACCTGCTCCACTCGGAGCGGGAGGGTCGCGGGCTCAAGAGCGTCTTTGAGGGCATGTTCCCGGTCCACAACGGCAAGAACCTCGATGGCACCGATGCCACCCTCGAGGTCGAGTTCCTGGACTACACCGTGGGCCACTGGGCCTGCAAGTGCGAGAAGTACAAGGGTCTCGAGCACCTGCGTACGGTCTGCAAGAGCTGCGGCCACCACATCGTCGCCGACCACCCGAAGGACCCGACGGTGGACTGCCCCCAGTGCGGCACCCGCAACAAGAACGCCGCCACCATCTGCGACGTGTGCCAAGAGCCCGTCAGCATGAAGCAGAAGATGAGCATGGAGGAGTGCGTGGAGCGCGGCTCCACCATGGCCGCTCCGCTCAAGATCCGCGTGCGCCTCAACCAGTTCGACAAGGACGACAAGGGCAACCGCCGCTTCAAGCAGAGCCAGGAGTCCGAGGTCTACTTCGGTGACATCCCGATCATGACCGACCGGGGCACCTTCATCATCAACGGCACCGAGCGCGTGATCGTGTCCCAGCTGCATCGCAGCCCCGGCGCCTTCTTCAGCATCGCGCCCGACAAGAGCCTCTACAGCGCGCAGATCATCCCCTACCGCGGTTCCTGGATCGAGTTCGAGCTCGACTCCAAGGGCCTGCTGTACGCCCGCATCGACCGCAAGCGCAAGTTCCTCGGCGCCACCTTCCTGCGCGCCCTGGGCCTGTTCGATGAGCGCCTCGCCGACAACTCCGGCATGATCAACGCCTTCTACCAGCCCGCCCCCTTCACCCTGAAGAAGGGCAAGCTGAACGCCGTCGTGGGCGAGCATCTCGCGGGCCGCAAGCTCGCCGAGGACCTCAAGGACCCCAAGTCCAAGGAAGTGCTCGTCAAGGCCGGTCGCGCCCTCTCCAAGCGGGTGATCGACACCGTGCTCAAGGCCGGCGTCAAGGAGATGCCCGTCGAGCGCGAGTGGCTGGATGGCGCCGTCCTCATGCAGGACGTGGTCAACATGAACACCGGCGAAGTGCTCATGGAGGCCAACGAGCCCTTCAAGCAGACCGACCTGGAGATGTTCCAGGCCAACAACGTGACCGAGTTCGTGGTCTGCTTCCCCGAGAACGATCCCACCGGCAAGGTGTTCCACGACACCCTCACCAAGGATCACACCGAGGATCCCGAAGAGGCCGCCAAGGAGCTCTTCAAGAAGATCCGTCCCGGCGAGCCCGCCACCCTGGAGTCCAGCAAGAAGCTGCTCCACGGCATGTTCTTCGACCCCCAGAAGTACGACCTCTCCAAGGTGGGTCGGCACAAGGTGAACGCCAAGCTCGGTCTCGAGACCAGCCTGGATGTGCGCTGCCTGGACTGCACCGACTTCATCGGCACCGTCCACTACCTGCTCCGCCTGAAGAAGTACGACACCACCCGTGAGGCCCAGCAGGAGGTCGCCCCCGTCCGCGCGGACGACATCGACCACCTGGGCAACCGCCGCGTGCGGTCCGTGGGTGAGCTCCTGGAGAACGGCTTCCGCGTGGGCCTCGTCCGCGTGCAGCGCGCCATCAAGGAGAAGTTCTCCATGGCGCAGGATCCCAACAGCCCCCTGCAGGCCCACGACCTCATCAACAGCAAGCCCGTCATCGCCGCCATGAAGGAGTTCTTCGGCTCCAGCCAGCTCTCCCAGTTCATGGACCAGACGAACCCGCTGTCCGAGATCACCCACAAGCGCCGCCTCTCCGCCCTCGGACCCGGTGGTCTGAGCCGCGACCGCGCGGGCTTCGAGGTGCGCGACGTGCACACCTCCCACTACGGCCGCATCTGCCCCATCGAGACGCCTGAAGGTCCGAACATCGGCCTCATCTCCTCGCTGAGCTGCTACGCCCGCATCAACGAGTTCGGCTTCATCGAATCCCCCTACCTCAAGGTGGTCGAGGGCCACATCGTGCAGTTCGCGAAGATCACCTCCGTGGGTGACCTGAAGCTGGGCGATGTCAGCGTGGTGGATCCCAAGACCGGCGTGGCCCTCGAGGGCGCCGCCGCCAAGGCCGTCACCTCCCTCTACCAGCAGGTCGTGCCCCTCGCCGAGCTGGAGAAGCAGAACGCCAAGCTCGAGAAGGCCGGCAAGCGCGGCGCCAAGTTCGAGATGCACGCCTTCTACCTCTCCGCGTGGGAGGAGGATGAGCACATCATCGCCCAGGCCAACGTGCAGGTGGATGAGAAGGGCTACATCGCCGATGAGTTCGTCACCGCCCGTGTGGCCGGCGAGACCAAGGTCGTCGAGCGCGCCCGCCTCACCCTGATGGACGTCAGCCCCAAGCAGGTGGTCTCCGTGGCCGCCTCGCTGATCCCCTTCCTCGAGAACGACGACGCGAACCGCGCCCTCATGGGTGCGAACATGCAGCGCCAGGCCGTGCCCCTCATCCGCACCGAGGCCCCCATCGTGGGCACCGGCATGGAGTACGTGGCCGCCAAGGACTCCGGCGCCTGCGTCGTGTGCCGCCGTTCCGGCATCGTGGAGACCGTGGATGCGAACCGCATCGTGGTCCGCGTGGAAGACGATCCGGAGACCGAGGGCGAAGAGAGCGGTGTGGACATCTACACCCTCGTCAAGTACAGCCGCTCCAACCAGAACACCTGCTTGAACCAGCGCCCCCTCGTCAAGAAGGGCGAGTACGTGACCGAAGGCCAGATCCTGGCCGATGGTCCCTGCACCGACCACGGCGAGCTGGCCCTGGGCCGCAACCTGGTCGTGGCCTACATGCCCTGGCGCGGTTACAACTTCGAAGACGCCATCCTGATCTCCGAGCGCGTGGTCAAGGAAGACCTCTACACCACGATCCACATCGAGGAGTTCGAGGTCCACGCCCGCGACACCAAGCTCGGGCCCGAAGAGATCACCCGCGACATCCCCCAGGTCCGTGAGGAAGCCCTCAAGAACCTCGACGACAGCGGCATCATCCGCATCGGCGCCACCGTCAAGCACGGCGACATCCTCGTCGGCAAGGTGACCCCCAAGGGCGAGACCATCCTCTCCCCCGAGGAGAAGCTGCTGCGCGCCATCTTCGGCGAGAAGGCCTCCGACGTGAAGGACGCCTCCCTCACCGTGCCCCCCGGCATCGAGGGCACCGTGGTGGATGTGAAGGTCTTCACCCGCAAGGGCCAGGAGAAGGACCTCCGCACCCAGCAGATCGAGCGTGACCAGGTCGCCAAGTGGGAGAAGGATCTCGCGGACGAGGAGCGCATCATCCGCGCCGAGGCCAAGAAGAAGATCGTCGCCCTCCTCAAGGGCAAGGAGCTCTCCGAGAACCTGAACGACGACAAGGGCAAGGAACTCCTGCCCAAGGCCAAGAAGCTCACCCAGAACATGCTCGAGGCCGTGCCCTACCACCGCTTCCGGCAGGTCTCCGTGACCGCCGGCAAGGAGCGCCTCGAGAGCCAGGTGCTGGACATCCTCGACAAGACCGAGAGCCAGCTGAAGGTCCTCCGCGACATCCTGAACGAGCGCATGGAGCGCCTCATGAAGGGCGACGAGCTCATGCCCGGCGTCCTCAAGACCGTGAAGTGCTACGTGGCCGTGAAGCGCAAGCTGCAGGTCGGTGACAAGATGGCCGGCCGCCACGGCAACAAGGGCGTGGTCAGCCGCATCCTCCCCGTGGAGGACATGCCCTACCTGCCCGATGGCAGCCCCGTGGACGTGGTGCTGAACCCCCTCGGCGTGCCTTCCCGTATGAACATCGGCCAGGTGCTCGAGTGCCACCTGGGCTGGGCCGGCAAGGTCCTCGGTGTCCACTTCGCCACCCCCGTGTTCGACGGCGCCCGCGCCGGCGACATCAAGGAGTGGCTGAAGAAGGCCAACGACAAGGCCCCCCACGGCCCCGGCGTCTCCGTGCAGGTCCCCCGCTACGACTTCGTCAACGGGGAGATGGAGAAGGTCACCGTGCCCGACGGCAAGATGATCCTCTTCGACGGCCTCACCGGCGAGCCCTTCGAGCAGCCCGTCGTGGTCGGCTGCGTCTACATGCTCAAGCTGCACCACCTCGTGGACAACAAGATCCACGCCCGGAGCATTGGACCCTACAGCCTCATCACCCAGCAGCCCCTCGGCGGCAAGGCCCAGTTCGGTGGCCAGCGCTTCGGCGAAATGGAAGTGTGGGCCCTCGAGGCCTACGGCGCCGCGCACGTCCTGCAGGAGCTGCTCACCTACAAGTCCGATGACATGCACGGCCGCACCCAGATCTACCAGGCCATCATCAAGGGCGAGACCATCAAGGATCCGGGCCTGCCCGAGTCCTTCAACGTGGTGAAGAAGGAGCTCAACGCCCTCTGCATCGACGTCGAGATGCTCACCCGCGAGGAGCTGGAGGGCTTCACCACGGACGAGAGTCCCGAAGCCTTCTCCATCGAGAGCTAGTCCAGGACCCAGGAAGAGAGAACGAGGATGGCCATGTTCCCAGAAGCTATGAACATCAATGCCTACGAGTGCATCCGGGTCACCCTGGCGGGACCCGACAAGATCCGCTCCTGGTCGAAGGGCGAAGTCACCAAGCCCGAGACCATCAACTACCGCAGCCTGAAGCCCGAGCGCGACGGCCTGTTCTGCGCCCGCATCTTCGGCCCCGTCAACGATTGGGAATGCCTCTGCGGCAAGTACAAGCGCCAGAAGTTCAAGGGCGTCACCTGCGACAAGTGCGGTGTGGAAGTCACGAAGAAGAGCGTGCGCCGTGAGCGCATGGGCCACATCCAGCTGGCGAGCCCCGTCAGCCACGTGTGGTTCTTCAAGGGCGTGCCCAGCCGCATCGGCTACCTGCTCGACATCCCCCTCAAGGACCTGGAGCGCGTGCTCTACTTCGAGGCCTTCGCGGTCATCGAAGCCGGCACCACCGGCCTGAAGAACGGCGAGATCATCGCCGAGGAGCGCTACAAGGAGCTCAAGAGCCAGTACGGCGAGGGCTTCAAGGCCATGATGGGCGCCGAGGGCATCAAGGAGCTCCTGAAGCAGGTCGACGTCGAGGCGCTCGCCATCGAGCTCCGCGACCTCATGAAGAAGGAGACCAGCTCCCAGAAGCGCACCAAGATCGCCAAGCGGCTCAAGGTGGCGGAGGCCTTCAAGCGCTCCGGCAACAAGACCGAGTGGATGATCCTCGACGTGGTGCCCGTGCTGCCCCCCGAGCTGCGCCCCCTGGTGCCCCTCGATGGCGGCCGCTTCGCCACCTCCGATCTCAACGACCTCTACCGTCGCGTGATCAACCGCAACAACCGCCTCAAGAAGCTCCTCGAGCTCCGCGCCCCCGATGTGATCGTGCGCAATGAAAAGCGCATGCTCCAGGAGGCCGTGGACGCCCTCTTCGAGAACGGCAAGCGCGGTCGCCTCCTCCGCGGCGTCTCCAACCGCCCCCTGAAGTCCCTCAGCGACGCCCTCAAGGGCAAGCAGGGCCGGTTCCGCCAGAACCTGCTCGGCAAGCGCGTGGACTACTCCGGCCGTTCCGTCATCGTGGTGGGTCCCGAGCTCAAGCTCAGCCAGTGCGGCCTCCCCAAGAAGATGGCCCTGGAGCTCTTCAAGCCCTTCATCTTCAACCGCCTCGAGCACAAGGGCTTCGCCGCGACCATCCGTCAGGCGAAGGAGATGGTGGAAGAGGGCCGTCCCGAGGTGTGGGACGTCCTGGAAGAGGTGATCAAGGATCACCCCGTCCTCCTCAACCGCGCCCCGACCCTGCACCGCCTGGGCATCCAGGCCTTCCAGCCCGTGCTGGTCGAAGGCAAGGCCATCAAGCTGCACCCCCTCGTCTGCACCGCCTTCAACGCCGACTTCGACGGCGACCAGATGGCCGTGCACGTGCCCCTGAGCCCCATGGCCCAGATCGAGGCCAAGGTGCTGATGATGTCCACCCAGAACATCATCAGCCCCAGCAACGGCAAGCCCAACGTGGTGCCCTCCCAGGACATCGTGCTCGGCGCCTACTACCTCACCAAGAAGCGCCTCAACCGCAAGGGCGAGGGCATGGTCTTCGCGGGCATGGACGACGTGATCGCCGCCCACCAGGCCGGCGTCGTGGACACCCACGCCGTGATCCAGCTCCGCTACACCGGCGAGTGGGTGGACACCGAGGCGTGGCACGCCAAGGATCCCAAGAAGAACTCCGAGCAGGAGGTCTTCGAGGCCCCCGCCGACGTGGTGAACCGCGAGCTCAAGACCACCACCGTGGGCCGCGTGATCTTCAACCACGCGCTCCCCCGTGCGCTCCCCTTCGTGAACGGCCTCCTCAAGAAGGAAGGCCTGCTCTCCCTCGTGAACCGCAGCTACAAGACCAAGGGTCCCGAAGTGACCATCCAGATGCTGGATGCGATGAAGGACACCGGCTTCCTGTGGGCCATGAAGGCGGGCGTGTCCGTGGGCATCGATGACCTCGTCGTCCCCGACACCAAGGCCAAGCTCCTCAAGAAGGCCAGCGAGGACGTCCGCGGCATCGAGAAGGAATCCTTCGAGGGCCGCCTCGACAGCGCCACCCGCTACAACCGCATCCTGGAAGTCTGGGGCAAGACCAGCGACCAGGTGGCCGGCGACATGATGAAGGAGCTGGAGCGCCGGAACGAGACCGACCGGTTCTTCAACTCCGTGTACATCCTCGCCGACTCCGGCGCCCGTGGTTCCAAGACCCAGATCCGCCAGGTCGCGGGCATGCGTGGTCTGATGGCCCGCCCCTCCGGCGACATCATCGAGACCCCCATCATGGCCAACTTCAAGGAAGGCCTGAGCGTCCTCGACTACTTCATCTCCACGCACGGCGCCCGCAAGGGTCTGGCCGATACCGCGCTGAAGACCGCCGACTCCGGCTACCTCACCCGCAAGCTGGTGGACGTGGCCCAGGACGTGATCGTCAACGAGGATGACTGCAAGACCCTCGACGGCATCGAGGTGGAAGCCATCGTCAACACCGACGGCACCATCCGCTCCCGCCTGCGCGACCGCATCTTCGGCCGCGTGATCCAGGAGGATGTGGTCGATCCCTACGATGCCTCCATCGTGATCGCCCCCGCCGGCTCCCTCATCTCCGAGGACCTGGCGTTCAAGATCGAGACCAGCGGCATCACCAGCGTGAAGATCCGCAGCGCCCTCACCTGCGAGGCCCGCCGCGGCATCTGCGCCAAGTGCTACGGCCTGAACCTGAGCCACGGTCGCCTGGTCGACCTGGGCGAGGCCTGCGGCGTGATCGCGGCCCAGTCCATCGGTGAGCCCGGCACGCAGCTGACCATGCGTACCTTCCACGTGGGCGGCGCCGCCTCCCGCGCCAGCGAGAAGAGCACCCACGAAGCCCAGATCGCCGGCAAGGTGAAGTTCGAGAACCTGCGCCACGTCGTCAACCGCAAGGGCGAGGTCGTCAGCCTCACCCGCAACGGCTACATCCTGATGCTCGACAACGAAGGCCACGAGCGCGAGCGCTACAAGGTCACCTCCGGCGCGATCCTCCGCGTCAAGGATGGCGAGACCGTGGAGCCCCGCACCGTGCTGGCCGAGTGGGATCCCTACAACGATCTCGTGCTCGCCGATGTGGATGGCGCCTCGGACTTCAAGGAGTTCGAGCTCAACATCAGCTTCCAGGAGGAGAAGGACCCCATCAGCGGCAACTTCCGCAAGAAGGTCATCGATCCCACCGACGACAAGCTGCACCCCCACATCAACCTCAAGGGTGACAACCACAAGGTCATCAAGCGCTACAACATCCCCACCAACGCCTACGTGGAAGTGGAGGATGGCCAGGAGATCAAGGCCGGCGACGTGCTCGCCAAGACCCCCCGGCAGCAGGCGAAGACCTCCGACATCACCGGTGGTCTCCCCCGCGTGACCGAGCTCTTCGAGGGCCGCAAGCCCAAGGAACCGGCGCTCATCTCCAAGGCCGATGGCATCGTCAAGTTCGGCAACCGCGTCCGCGGCAGCCAGAAGGTGATGGTCGTCGACACCGAGGGGGCCGCCGTCAAGGACTCCCGCGGCGACGCCATCGAGTACCTCGTGCCCCGTGGCAAGCACATCCTGGTTCAGGATGGCGACGAGATCAAGGTGGGCGAGAAGATCGTGGAAGGCCCCGTCAGCCCCCACGACCTCCTCGAGGTCTCCGGTGAGAAGGCCCTGGCCGCCTTCCTCGTCAACGAAGTGCAGGAGGTCTACCGCGCCCAGGGCGTGACCATCAACGACAAGCACATCGAGGTGATCATCCGCCAGATGATGCGATGGGTCATGGTCACCGAGGTCGGCGACACCCCCATGATCGTGGAGAAGGTCGACAAGCACCGCTTCCGCGAGATCAACGAGCAGACCATCAAGGATGGCGGCCAGCCCGGCCTGCGATCCCCTGCTGCTCGGCATCACCAAGGCCGCCCTCACCAGCGAGAGCTTCATCAGCGCCGCCTCCTTCCAGGAGACCACCCGCGTGCTGACCGAGGCCGCCCTGGAAGGCCGCGTGGACTACCTGCGCGGTCTCAAGGAGAACGTCATCCTGGGTCGCCTCATCCCTGCCGGCACCGGCATGGCCCAGTACCGCAACGTCTCCATCGAGGAAGGCCAGTACCCCGAGATCACCGAGAACCCCTTCGGAGCCGACTCCGACTTCGACGACGAGTACAGCCGCATGGCCGCCCACGTCGAGGAGATGCAGGGCCTCTCCGAGATCGATGGGGAAGACCTGTAATAGACCACTGCGGCACGATGAAGGCCCGCTTCGGCGGGCCTTCATTTTGGATGAGGGGAGCCCTCACGAATGGGGAATGACTCGGTCCTCTGACTTTCGGTAACGATCGCCGCAGGCGGGACAGGTCGCATGGTCCTGGTCGAACGTGATGGGGCCACCGCACTGGCAGACCCAACCACGGATCCGGGCCGGGGAACCCACCACCAGGGCGTAGTCGGGCACATCACGCGTCACGACCGCGCCGGCCCCAACGAAGCAATATCGCCCCAGGGTCACCCCACATACGATCGTGGCATTCGCCCCGATGGAAGCGCCTTTGCGCACCAGGGTCGCCTTGTACTCGTCCTTGCGATTGACGTGGCTCCGGGGGTTGATGACGTTGGTGAACACCATGGAGGGGCCGAGGAATACATCATCCTCGACCGTTACCCCGGTGTAGAGGGACACGTTGTTCTGGATCTTGACGTTTTCCCCTATGGAGACCCCGGGGGAGACCAGCACGTTCTGACCGATGTTGCAGCGGGCACCGATGCGCGCACCTGGCATGACATGGCAGAAATGCCAGATCTTCGTATCGGGGCCAATTGTCGCCCCTGCATCGATGTAGCTGGATTCGTGGGCGAAGTAGTCGCTCATGGCGAGATCACCCTTTCAGCAGGGGATGCACGAGGGCATCCATGGCCGAGAGCTGGGAGGTGCGGATCGCGTGGGTCAGCGAGATCGACGCGCGGGCCTCGGAAATGCGGAATCCCCGGCCGGCCAAGGTCTCCTCGTACACCCGGGTGTGCAGGTCGGTGAAGCCTTCCGAGAACTCCACCTCCTGGCCATCCACGGTGATGGAGCGGAAGGTCGTCTTCCCGGAGGCCTTCACGGGGTCCGGTAGGTCGTTACGATCCACGGAAAGGAACCATCTCACCCTGGCGTTCGCGAGTTCGATGTAGCCGGACATCTGGAGGTCATTGGAGTGGTAGACCTTGAGCCCCTCCACCGGGCCGAACAACCAGATCAGGAGATCGAAGAAGTGCACCCCGATGTTGGTGGCGATCCCCCCTGATTTGTCCAGTTGTCCCTTCCAGGAGACGTGGTACCAAGGGCCACGGCTGGTGATGTAAGTGAGCTCCACCTCGTGTTTGGTGGTGCTGTGGGCCAACTGCTCCTTCAATTTCTTCAACTCGGGGTGGACCCGGAGCTGGAGGATCGTGAAAACCGATTGGCCCGTCTCCCCCTCGAGCTCCTCGAGGGCCTCGAGGTTCCATGGATTGATGACCAGGGGCTTTTCACAGATGATGTCGGCGCCCACCCTCAACCCCAGGCGACAGTGGGCATCATGGAGATAGTTGGGGGAACAGATAGAGACGTAGTGCACCTGGCCTTCCCTTGGTCCTCGGCGGAGCTTTTCGAGGTGCCGGTCGAAGCGCTCGATTTCTGTGAAAAATTTGACCTCATAGGAATATTGATCAAGGACGCCGACGGAATCCTTGGGATCGACCGCGGCCACCAGCCGATTCCCCGTGTCCCGGATGGCACGAAGGTGGCGAGGGGCGATGTAACCACCCGCTCCGATTACTGCGAAATTGACGCTCATGGAAATCCTTCTGGTTGCGGATCGGTCACGAAGGAGGGGGGGCGGTGTTTCGATGCTGTCAGAACTTGAACGCTCAGAGGTGATGCCATCACAAGAGGAGCCAAATCACATAGGACTTTGATTCGTTTCGTGAGGCGTGGGCCGATAGATTAGTCTGGGGCAAAGCATTGTTTGGCCAATCCAATTCGATCAACCCAGGATGGAATGAATGAAAAAAATTGTGACTGTTGTTGGTGCCAGGCCGCAGTTTATCAAGGCTTCCGCCGTCTCGTCAGCCATTCGCGAGACTCCGGGCATCCAAGAGATCCTCGTCCACACAGGGCAGCATTACGACCAAGGGATGTCAGACATTTTTTTCCAGGAATTGGGCATTCCCACACCCGAGTATCAGCTTGGAATCGGGTCCGGCCCGCATGGGCAACAAACTGGCCGGATGATGGAGGCCCTTGAGCCGGTCCTGGCTAAGGAATCACCGGATTGGCTTCTGATATACGGGGACACCAATTCGACCATGGCGGCTGCACTCGTTGCTGCGAAGTTGAACCTGCCCATCGCGCATGTGGAAGCCGGGATGAGATCCTTTAGGCGAGATATCCCTGAGGAGGTGAACCGAGTTGTAGCAGATCACCTTTCCACGCTCCTCCTTCCACCCACCCCCCAAGCAGTTCGAAATTTGGCGCAGGAAGGCATCTCGGGTCCCAAAGTTGTGATGGTAGGGGACGTGATGTTCGATGTGGCCCGGAAATACGCCGAATCATCGATTGCTGATCAGGGGTTGTTAGGCACTCTTGGGGTATCACCGAATGCATTCATCCTCGCGACAATTCATCGGGCCGAGAATACGGATGATTTGAGCCGTCTCTCGACCATATTCCGAGCGATGGAGGTGCTGGCGGAGGAAATGCCTCTGGTGGTGCCCATTCATCCTCGAACCGAGGAGGCGCTTGCGCGGGCCGGCATTGTGGCTTCCGACATTCCTGGCCTTAGGATCATTCGCCCTGTCGGGTACCTAGAAATGGCGTTGCTGGAAACATCAGCACGATTGGTCCTGACTGATAGTGGGGGCGTGCAAAAGGAGGCCTATTTCCATCGCAGGCCTTGTGTGACTTTTCGGACCGCCACCGAATGGACGGAATTGGTCGACATGGGATGGAACCATCTCGTTGATCCATCGGTAGGCTCGAATGCGCTCGTCCAAGTGGTTCGTTCCGCCTTGGATCGCCCCTTGCCGCCCTGGGAGCCCATTTATGGGTCTGGCAACGCCTCCGAGATGATCGTTGAGGCACTTCTCGGGAAATAGCGGAGTCTCCTCAAAGGAACTTAGTTTTTCCTAGGAGCGTTTGGCAAGGCCAGTCTTGCCAAAAAGCGGAGGAGTACAGACTGGCGTTTGATTCGCCAAGGTTCGTGCGCCAGTCGATATGCCCATTCGAGGCCGTTGTCGATGAAGAAGGTCGGTGCGCGCTTTTTCTGACCTGCAAGGATATCGATGGCCCCACCACAACATACAAAAATCCCTCGATCACGATCCTGAGAAAGGGAATGACTGAGAATTTCTTGTTTGGGAGAGCCCATCCCGATCAGAACAACGTCTGGGTTCTTCTCCTTCAGTTCCGTTCGAAGTTCTTGAATCCCTGGATCCCCCAACTCGAACCCGTTGCGACGACCCACCAGGTTGATTGAAGGGTACTGCTTGGAGATGGCTGCATAAGCGAGACAACTTGAATCCTCAGAAGCCCCAAGGAGAAACAGGCTGCGGCGCTCCCGGTTGCATAATTCGAGCAGGATTTTTGGCATGTTGACCTTAAATGTCTTGATGCCGTGGTACCGGCGGATCCCCCATACCGCCCCGACCCCGTCAGGGTACGGAAGGATTGAACCTTCCACTATCTCCCGGATACCCCCTCGATTCTCCATGTGCATCATGATTTTTTCGGCGTTGATGGCGCAGGTATAGCCACTGCGGTCATCAATGATTCGGGACAATTCGGTTTCGATCTCCTCGATGGAACCAGGAGCGAAACAAGGGCAGCCCAGAACGTCCAATTGGATCAAGGTAGGATTCCTATTCACGGCGATCAGCCGGCATGCTCGGACCACCAGTATCCGAGTGAGAGTAGGGTGAAGATCCCCCGGCTATGGTCGGTACCTGCCAAATGCTCCCGCCATAGCTTTTCGATGGGAGGCCTCGAAAGCTCCAGATAAATGGGGTTTCCGGGATCCAGAAGGGTCTCCTCGATCCTCGACTTCCAAATCGTCTGGGACCATTCGAGGAAGGGCATGGGGAAGCCAAGCTTTTTCCGATGCACGAGGGAAGGTGGCAAGATCCGCCCTGCGAGCGCCTTGTGGACAATTTTGGTTTTCCCGAGCGATACCCGGTAGCTCCTTGGGAAGGATTCAATCAATCGAATTAGATCGAGGTCAAGCATCGGCACACGCGCCTCAAGCGAGAATGCCATGGTGATCTTGTCCCCATTCAACAACAGATCGTCAGAAAGATTCATTCGAGAATCCAACCTCATCATTCGATCGGCGTCGTCTTCACCGGCATTGCCAAGCCAGGCGAGCCAGTATTCGATGGCTTCCAATTCGCGACCCATGAGACCAGGGCCTGCGATGGAACGGCGGTCCTCCTCAAAGAGCATCTCGTAGGTCCGAAGGAACCGCATTGCGGTGACTCGTTCGCGGGACGATCGGAATATCCGGCCCACGAGTTCATTTCTCGGGCTCCATAGGCCAGCCAACGATTCCAGGGCAGATCCAAGGCCCGCCTTCCCGAGCATGTGCCGGACGACCTCCGCTTGGTAGCGCCGGTATCCCCCCAGCGGCTCGTCACTCCCCTGTCCGGTCAGGACCACGGCCACCTGGCGTCGCGCGAATTGCGCAAGAAACCAGAGCGAGAGAATAGATGTTGTCCCGGTTGGCTCTTCGACATGCCTGACTACCTTTGGAAATGCATCGAGCATCTCCAGTGGCCCAACCCGGATGCTCTCGTGTGGAATGCCCAGGTGTTTTGCAGTTTCCGATGCACCCTCAATTTCGCATCCTGGGAAATCCCCCTCATACCCAACTGTGAAGGCTTTCAGAGATGCCCCTCGCTGGGAAGCGATCGCAGAGATCAACGCCGAATCCACACCGGATGAAAGGAGGACCCCAACCGGAACATCCGACATCATTTGCCGGTCGACTGCTTGTTTTAACGCGAACTCATAGGCCTCCACGGCTTCCTGGAAGTTCCCTTGGAATCGGGTTGCCGTGGGGGTGGAGAATACCGATACCCTCTCCTGCAAAGTCGGCAGGGTCACCTTCAGGAAATGTCCCGGCCTCAACCGCTCGACATTCGAAAGCATGGTGTAGGGCGACGGGATAAATCTGAGGGCGAGAAGGGTGGCGAGGGAATTTCGATCCAATCTTCGGGTATCCAGGCCCATGGCGCCCAATCCTCGAATTTCAGATGCGAAGGCAAAACCTTGTCCCTTGCGGGCAAGATAGAGAGGCTTGATTCCGAATGGATCGCGAGCAAGATATAGCTGTCCACGCTGGAGATCCAAAGCCGCGAACGCGTACATGCCATTAAGCTGAGGAAGCGTTTCCTCGACACCCCATTCTGCAATGGCTTCCAGGAGCGTTTCGGTGTCAGAGCGTCCCCGCCAATCAATGCGGGTCAATCGGGCCCGGAGATCGAGATGATTGTAGATTTCCCCATTGTAGGACAGCAGCCATCGGCCGTCCGCGCTGCGCATGGGCTGAGAGCCGGCCTCACTCAATTCAAGGATTGATAAGCGGGTGTGGCCTAGAAAATAGCTAATGCCATGAGTCATCCCATCAACGACACCGCGTCCATCCGGTCCACGATGCCCGATGCACTCCAAAAGGTCCTGCAGGTTGACACCCTGAAGGCCTGAGCCGACGAATCCAATGATTCCGCACATGTTGAACTCCTAACTCGTCGGAATCATTGTGGGCCGTTCAAGGGTTTCTCTGGCACCAAGTAGAATCTTCACCACCCAAATTGCCATCATTGCTCGGAACAGGGTGTAGGTAGGATAGGCGATCTCCATCTGAAATCCGTTGATGCAGAATATGAGCAGAAACAACTTCCCACAAAGTGAGAAGTCGGATTGGAATTGGAATTTGAGTGCGGCCCAGTGGGTTATTACCCCGAATATCGTTCCATAGAGCAACACCCCAATGACTCCCCAACCGAGGTATGCCTCTCCTACCCATCCCATATTGAGTCCGGTGAGGTGGTTGTTTTGATCCAGGAGTCCGATTTCATGCCCGAAATCGTTACCAGCCGCGAAGGGGCTTTCTTGGCCGAAGGGGACGATGAATTGAGCTAGGCGCGTCAAAGTCTTGGGGTTGTATGGATGTTCGGTCGTTCTGACGTGATTGACGACGTGGGTTGCGATGATGAAGGGATTTCCAACTCTTCCTACGAGGGCGTCAACAGCGAGGGTTCCCGCTACGTTTGAACCCTGAACCGATTCTTCAGCGAACCCAATATCGCCTCCCGAATACCGGGCAAGGGTTGTGATGGCGAACATGGAGGCACCTGCAACCGCCAGGGCAAGGAGAGGCAGGAAGAATTTTTTGCGGAAGAGCACAATGAGCCATCCAATGATCAGAACGGGCAACACAACTCCCGCCCGCCTGGCTTGGAGGAGGTCTACTCCAATCGTGAATCCGGTGATTGCGAAGAAGATCCACCTTCGGTTGGTATTGTTTCCTTTGTCTGCTTGTTCGGCGTGGTCGGAGGTCGAGCGGAAGTAGTAAATCGCATAAAGCACGAACCCGAGTAGGTGGGCGTTTTGAAAGAGTCGGATCAAGGGGGAGATCTCAATATCCACATCCATGAATAGGTCTTCACGGATAAAGAACCTGCCGATTGAGATGAGGTACAGCTTTGAAATCAGGGCCATCACCGCCACGCCCAAGACGAGCCACTTCACAGAACCAGAGAGTTGCTCGGTCATGCCTGAGATGGGGAATTTTCGGATCAGCGAGCGCCCGAGGAGGTACCCAAGGGTGAATAGATTGAACAGCCAGAGCGCAGGCTCTACACATTCCTCCTCGATCCTGTAGAAGGCGCCAGTGGGGGAGAAATACACAACGAAAATTCCAGGGATTAGTACAAAAATCGAAATGATGATGAGATATAACCAGTCGGCGAAATTCCGTTTTTTCAAAAAGAGAAACCAGATCGGGAGAATTGAAAATAATATGAAGGTGGTAATGGAATGGTTATCCAATTAGTCCTCCATGTGCGTCATGATTTGAAAGAATTTTGGATCGCGACGCCCTTAGGATGACAATGAAATAAATTAAATACGAAATAAATTCTATCAAAAAGAACGATTTTAAAAACAATACAAACGGTTGGTGCCGTGCGATCAGTGGGAGAAATCCGAAGCTCAGGATGAAGTGCAACACCTGCCATAACCCATGACTTTTCAATCGCCCTGTCGGGAAGAAAATGAAGGAAAGCGGTGAGACCATCATCCGTAGCAACGTGGGGAAGGTTGCAAGCACCAGGAAGGCCGTATCCGTCCGCCAACCTCTGCCAATGTAGTGGCTGAAGAACCGATCTCCGATCAACCAGATGGCGAGCGCGTTGATAAGGGATATCCCCGCCAGGAGCGCAAAGGTCTTCCACACCAGCCTGGTGAGATCTTTTCCTTGCCGGACCGAGTCAGAAGCTTGCTGGAAGAAGACTTGCCCAATGGCTGCGCTCGCGAGAATCAATAGGCCACAACCGAGGCGCTGAATCTGAGCATAGTTCCCCACCTCGGTCTTGGAATAGAAAGCATTCATGACTATCACAGGGGCACTTAAGGACAGTGAATCCAGAATGGCAGTCGGGAAATTGATCAGGATGTGCCCCTTGAACCGCTTTAGGTGTTCCAAGCATTCCCTTAAGTTCACCCCCGTGGTCCGGAACATTGCCATGTTGCCGACGAAGATGATCAGACAGAAGGTCATCGCGACAGTTTGAGATTCAATAAGGCCCACGAACGGGAGCGTCGCCAGAAGTGCGAAGATGGCATTTGAACTTCCCTTGATGAATCCCACCGTCACAAATCGTTTTTGACGAGTCGCAAGAAAGATTGCGATTTGTCCTAATCCGAGCAGAAACACTGCCCCGGAGATTTGCCACTTCAATTGCACCAGATCTTTCGCGAGGTTCCACTGAGTGTGGTTCGCCACGAGCGTGATGCAGGGTAGGAAGCAGATCCCGAAGGCTAGGCAGCAGAGGGCCGCGACCGTCGTAGCGACAGGTAGATCCTTCTCCTCTACGACCGGAATGGCGTAATCGAACCGAAGGCAGGCAAGGGGTTGAATCACCGCCGTAATCGCATTGAAGAAGCCAAGAAGACCGAATGCTGCAGGAGAGTACTTCCTTGCGATGATCGGGGTCAGTCCTAGGAAGATGAGCTGAGATGCAGCGGTTGTGAGCATCAAACTCGCTGAATTCACGACCAAGGGACTGAGTTTAGGTCGGAACCCTGCCTTGAGTCGGCGGTACAGCGAGAAAGGCATCGGACTCCTGTGGGCCTGACTGAGCCTCGGGTGGGTCGGTGTGAGGGCACCAGAGGTTGTTCATTCAGGAATCTAACTGGTTAGACTTAGAAATCAAGATTGGGATAAGCAAGCATTTTTGGGGAAGACATGCTCGTCGATGCCAAAAAAATCATTCACAAGCTCACCCAATCACTTCCCCGGATTCTGATGGGGGGGGTCGCAGGTGCGCTGGTCGTCGGCGTTGTCAGCCTCCTCGTGCCGAATCAGTACCGCTCTGAAGCTGCGATCCTTCCCGCTGACGCTCGCACCACAAACGCAAGCCTCGGCCAGATCGCAGCCGCCGCCGCTGCCGTGGGAGTGTCGATTCCTGGGCAGGACACTCCCGACGTGGCATTCGTGGACATCCTTGGAAGTCGCAATATCCGGGAAAAGCTCCTTGCTACGAAATACCGCTACCGAATCACTCGATGGCCATTCACTCCCGAGGTGGTTGAAGAGAAGACGTTGTACGCCTACCTCGGGAAGAAGAATCAAGACCGAGCGCTGGCGGAACTCGCCAAGCACATTGGAATTTCCCGGAGTCCCCGCACGAAGCTTCTTACCATCTCAGTAGAGACGAATTCGGCCGAACTCTCCCAGCTCATCGTCGGCGACCTGGTGCGGCAATTAGAACTCTTCCTCATGGAGAAGATGCGTACGAAGGGTGGAAGCAAGGCGCTCTTCGCTGCGGAGAGGCTGGTGGAGGCTCGCAAGAATCTTGAACAAGAAGAGCTGAACTTCCGTTCATTCATGAGGGCGAACAAGAGCTACCAATCCAGCTCGGATCCTGAAGTTCGGCTTGGCGGTGCGAAATTGGAGCTGGAGATGAAGCTACGACAGCAGCTCGTCGCCACGCTTTCGATTGCTTACGAGCAAGCCCTGATGGAAGAAAAGAACGACATGCCAATCCTTAATGTTTTGGATAAAGGCAATCTCCCTTCGGAGCAATCCTTCCCGCACCGGTCCATGTGGATGGCCGTTGGCTGCCTGATTGGGTTCCTGCTGATGTCCGCCTCGACGGTGAAGGATGACCTGATGGTTTTCTCCGCCCCATCCGAGAATTGACCGAATCCAATCCGGCCCAAATAAAATAAGTCGGGGGGCCTTGCGGCCCCCCGACTTCTGGAAAGAATTGGTTTACTGGGCGCCCGCCTCGGCCAGCAGGGCCTTGCGGCTCAGCTTGATCTTGCCGTTCTTGGGGTCGATGCCGATGCACTTGACCATGATCTCCTGGCCCTCGGAGACCTCGTCGGCGGGGTTGGCCACGCGGTGGGGGGCCATCTCGGAGACGTGGAGGAGGCCATCCACACCGGGGAGGATGGTCACGAAGGCGCCGAACTCGACGACCTTGGCCACCTTGCCCAGGTAGGTGACGCCCACCTCGGCGCTCTGGATGAGGTCGCCGATCATCTTGAGGGCGGTCTGCAGCTTCTCCTGGTTGGGACCGGCGACCTGGCAGAGGCCGTTGTCGTCGATGTTCACGGAGCAGCCGGAGACCTCGATGATGTTGCGGATGGTGGCGCCGCCCTTGCCGATGACGTCGCGGATCTTGTCCTTGGGCAGCTGCAGGCTGTGCATCTGGGGGGCGTTCTTGGAGAACTCGGCGCGGGGGGCGGCGAGCACTTCACCCATCTTCTCGAGGAGGTGCAGGCGGCCGGCCTTGGCCTGATCCAGGGCCTTGCTCAGGATCTCGGAGGTGATGCCGCCGATCTTGATGTCCATCTGCAGGGCGGTGATGCCCTTGGCGGTGCCGGCGACCTTGAAGTCCATGTCGCCGTAGTGGTCTTCCTGGCCGGCGATGTCGGAGAGGACCACGAACTTCTCACCGTCGGAGACGAGGCCCATGGCCACGCCGGCCACGGGGGCCTTGAGCTTGATGCCGGCATCCATCAGCGCCAGCACGCCGCCGCAGATGGTGGCCATGGAGCTGGAGCCGTTGCTCTCGGTGATGTCGGAGACCACGCGCAGGGTGTAGGGGTTCTCCTTGGCATCGGGGAGCACGGCCATGATGGAGCGCTCGGCCAGCATGCCGTGGCCCATCTCCCGGCGGCCGGGGCCGCGGTTGGGCTTGCACTCGCCCACGGAGTAGCCGGGGAAGTTGTAGTGGAGGTAGAACTTCTTTTTGTACTCCTCCTCGAGGCCATCGATGATCTGGATGTCATCGAGGGTGCCGAGGGTGGCGGTGACCATGGCCTGGGTCTCGCCGCGGGTGAAGAGGGCGGAACCGTGGGCGGCGGGCAGGAAGCCCACCTCGATGTTCAGGGGGCGGATCTGGTCGAACTTGCGGCCGTCCAGACGCACGCCCTGCTTGAGGATGGCGTTGCGGAAGAGGGTCTCCTTGAGGAGGTCGAAGCAGGCCTTCACCTCGCCCTTGAGCTCGGGCTTCTCGGCGGTGAAGTCGGCCACCACTTCCTTCTTGAGGAGGTCCAGGGCCTTGTAGCTCTCGATCTTCACCTTCATGGTGAGGGCGGCCATGAGCTTCTCGGCGTACTTGGCGGCGATGGCGTTGTACACGTCCTGGTTGAGCTCGCTCTTCACGGGCACGACCTTGGGCTTGCCCACCTTGCCGCGCAGCTCCTCCTGGAGCTTCACGAGCTTCTTGATCTCGTCATGGCCGAAGGCGAGGGCCTTCACCATGTCGGCTTCCAGCACTTCCTGGGCGCCGCACTCCACCATCACGATGGCTTCGGAGGTGCCGGCCACGAGGAGGTCGAGGTCGCTGGAGGCGCGCTGCTCGGTGGTGGGGTTCACGAGGAAGGCGCCGTTCACCCGGCCCACGCGCACACCGGCGATGGGGTTGGGGAAGGGGATCTCGCTCACCACCAGGGCCGCGGAGGCGGCGGTCATGGCGAGGGTCTCGGGGGCGTGCTGGCCGTCGTAGCTGATGACCTGGGCGGTCACCATGGTGTCGTCGTTGTAGCCCTCCTCGAAGAGGGGGCGCAGGGGACGGTCGATGAGGCGGGAGGTCAGCGTCTCCTTGAGGGTGGGGCGGCCCTCGCGCTTGAACCAGCCGCCGGGGATCTTGCCGGCCGCGAACACGCTCTCGCGGTAGTCCACGGTGAGGGGGAAGAAGTCGATGCCCTCGCGGGGGGCGGCGTGGCAGGCGGCCACGAGCACCATGGTGCCGCCCTGGCGGGCCACGATGGCGCCGTGGGCCTGCTTGGCGATGCGGCCGGTCTCCAGGGAGATGGGCTCGCCGTTGCTGAGGCTGGCGCTGACGGTGGTGGGGGTGAAGGTGAGTTCGTTCATGGGATCTCCGGGGCCCTGACGGCCCCAATCGCGTGGGGTGAGCCATCCCGGCTCGAGGGCCCCCGTGGGTTTTTCTGGCGCACCAGTTAAACCTGCGATCGCTCCATGAAATCCCTTTCAACGTGAAAGGGGCTTCCTGCAGAGGTCGCTGCCGCGCGGGGGCGGGATCGACCTGTCCAGGGTAACAGGGGGGGGAAGGATGGGACCTCGTGATCAGAAGCCGGGAATGGGTGCCTTGCTTCTCGGTCTTTTCATGGTTGAATGCCGGGAAACGCCCTGGATTCAACTTCCAGCCCCTCGGCGCCGAAAAAGGGGTCTCGGCCCTTCCCCCGCGCCCCTCACGCCGCAGCCCACCCCCTTGGAGGCTCCGTGATTCCTGCTTCTTCCAGCTGGCTGGCCCCCTTCGCGGGGGGGGTGATGGGCCTGGCCCTCAGCGGCCTGGCGGCGCGCACCCTGGGGCCCCGGGGCTGGATGGACCTGCCGGACGAGCGGCACCGCCACGGGCGGCCCACCCCCCGCACCGCGGGCCTGGCCCTCTTCACGGGCTTCCTCCTCTTCCGGGCCCTGGGCATCTCCTCCTTCCACCTGGACCCCACCCAGTGGGTGGCCCTGGTGGCCATGGTGCTCCTGGGCGCCTGGGATGACCGCTGCACCCTGAGCGCCCCCCGCAAGGCGGTCCTCGGCCTGGCGGTGGCCCTCCTCCTGACCGTTCACCAGCTCGGCCGCCTCCAGGCCCTGGGGCCCGCGGTGAACTTGGCGGGTCTGGCCATCCCCACCACCCCCTGGGTGGCGGGCCCCCTCCTGCTGGCCTGGTTCTGGGGCATCCCCCAGGCCCTCAACCTGGCCGATGGCCTCGATGGCTTCGCCCTGGGTCTGGCCGGGCTCATCCTCACGGCTACGGGGCACGGCCCCGGGGCCCACCCCGTGATGTGGGGCTTCCTCATCTCCGCCTTCCTGCTGAACTACCCCCGGGCCTTCCACTTCCTGGGCGATGCCGGCTCCCTGGGCCTGGGCACCCTCGTGGCCATGGTCACCATGGATGCCACCGTGGCCGTGGACGCCAGCCTGGCCCTCTGGATCTGCGCCTACCTGGTGGTGGACTGCACCACCGTGGTGGTCTCCCGCTGGCTCCGGCACCGGCCCCTGGGCCTGGGCGACCGCAGCCACCTCCACCACCTCGTGGTGGACGCCTGCGGCGGTCGCGCCTGGCTGGCCACCCCGCTGCTGCTCCTGGCGGCCTGGTTGCCCATGCGGACGGTCGGGGCGCCGGTGCATGGCAATGATGTGGTGGGTCTCCTGGCCCTCCTGGGGCTCGGGCTTCTCGCGCTGCGTCGAAGCCTGAACCTGAAGGCCCAGGGACCGGTTCCCGTGCCGATGGAACCCGCCCCCCTCCGGCCCTGGGATGCGGAGCGCACGAGCGCGTGAACCCATTCCCGCAGCCTCCTGGCTACCATGGAGGCCGACTCCCACGAGGTTCCACCGTGCGTCGTTCGCCGATCCTGCTCTTGCTCTGCCTGGGGGCCGCGCTGCGGGCCCAATCACCCGTGGAGCTGGACATCCAGAGCTTGCGCCAAGCCCTGGCCGCCAACGCCAGCAAGGATCCCGGGGCCCAGGAGGCCACGCCCCGCTCGGGAACCCTTCTTCCGGGTGGGGAGGGAAAGGAGGAATCCGCTCAGCGCCTTAGGGAAGACGAGCGGCTCGACCGTGAGATCCGGGCCTTGAAACTTCAGGAGAAGGGGCCGGCCCGGTTTGCCGGGGACCTCTTCGAGATTCGCCAGCGGGGCACCGCGGCCACCGAAGGCGGGGTGAGTGAGGACTACGTGCTGGGCGTGGGCGACCGGCTGCAGGTGAACGTGTTCGGCAGCGCCACCTTCGAGGTGCCCGCCCAGGTGGATGGGCGGGGCGAGCTGGTGATCCCCAAGGTCGGCACCGTGAAGGTGGGGGGCCGCACCTTGGCCCAGGCCAAACAGGCCGTGCAGGGGCTGGTGGGCCGCAACTTCAGCCGAAGCACCGTGGACCTCCAGGTGGTGAAACTCCGGGAGGTGCGGGTCTTCATTCTGGGCGAGGTTTATCGACCGGGCGCCTTCCTCGTGTCCAGCCTCAGCTCCCTGGTGAACGTGCTGAGCCTCGCTGGTGGCCCCACGGCCGTGGGCAGCTACCGCGACATCCGCGTGATGCGGGGGGGCAAGCCCGTGTTCCACCTGGACCTCTACCCGCTGCGGGCGGAGGGGCAGGGGAACCCCAATTTCGCTCTGCAGAGCGGCGACGTGGTGTTCGTGCCCCTGGCGGGCCCCGTGGTGACGCTGGAAGGTGCCTTCACCCGGGTTGCCCTCCAGCCCGCGGACCCCGGAGCTGCCGTCACGACGCCCACGGATGACAAGACCCTCCTGCGGGAGCGGCTGGCCCGCGAAGTGAAGGCGCTTGATCTCCAGCTGCAATCCAACTCGGAGGCCCTGCCCGTGCTCACCTCCCCCAGCAAGGCGGGGGAAGGGGTGGAGTTGGCCCGCCCCGAGCCCCTCAGACCGGAGGAGCGGCAGCGGCTGGAGGACCGGCTGTTGGCCCTGCGGCGGCAGCAGCGGGAGCTGGATCGTACGCCAGTTGGGGACCATCGAGTTCAACTGGATCCCCGCACGGGTCGCCCCCTGGAATCCCTGAGCCAGGACGCCCGCCCTGCTTGGTGGCGGCGCTGGGAGGATGAGGGGGCGGCCCCTCGGATGGCCTTCGAGCTCCGGGCCGGGGAGACCGCCCAGGAGGCCCTTCGCTTCGCTGGCGGCCTGCTGCCCGAGGCGGGGGACGGCACGCTGGTCCGGCGCTTCCGTCGCGCCGACGGTACCCAGGATGCCCAGACCCTCACCCTGGCCGAGGCTCCCCAGGCGCGCCTCCAGCGGGGGGACATCCTCTCGGCCTTGCCCCGGCGAGAGGCGGTGGGGAAAGTGGTTACGCTCCAGGGCCGCGTGCGGGTGCCGGGTCCCTTCGCCCGGGTGGAGGGGGTGCGGGTGGGAGACCTGCTGAAGCGGGATCAGCAGCTGCTGCCGGATACCTACCCGGCCCGTGGTGAGATCCTGCGAACCCGACCCGATGGCACCACCCAGCTCCTCGCATTCGACGTGGCCCGCGCCATCGCCGGCGATGGGGCCCACAACCTCCTGTTGGAGGACCGCGACCGGGTGGAGCTCTTCCGGTTGGAGGACCTCCGCCTACCGAGCATGGTCTATGTGTCGGGTCCCCTCACCCGCGCGGGCCTCTTTACCTGGCACGAGGGGATGCGCGCCTCGGACCTGCTCTTCCGGGCCGGCGTGCCCCGCAAGTCGGCCAATCGCCTGGAGGGGGAGCTGGCGCGGGCCCGGGATGGGAAGCCGAGCGAGGTCCGGAAGCTCGACCTGGGCCGGCTCCTCTCCTCCGAGCAGCAGAGCCCCGTGACCCTCCTCGATGACGCCGTGAATCCCAGGCTGCTCCCGGATGATCAGATCTCCGTGTACGAGAAGCCCGAGTTCCGGCTGCACCGTGTGGTGCGCGTCAGTGGCCAGGTGGCCAAGCCCGGCGAGTACGCCCTGGATGGGGAGAAGGTCACCCTGAGCCAGGTGCTGGCCCGGGCCGGGGGGGCCACCCCCGATGGCATGGTGCGGGCTGGCATTTTCCTGCGCCGGCTGGACCGGGCCGACAGCGCCCTGCAGCGTGCGGCTGAGGAATCAGGCCTCTCGGCCCAGGATCCTACCGCCAAGGGCGTGAATGAAATCCTGATCCGCCTCAATGAGACGAAGCGGCAACCCTCCACGGGCCAACTGCTGCGGAGCCCCCTCCTGCATGGCCTGGCCACCGGCAGCCTGAACCGGCTCGTGGTGAACTTCGAAGCCGCGCTGAAGGGGGAAGCCGGGGCTGATGTGGAGCTGCAGGACGGAGACGAGATCATCATCCCCCGTCGCACCGACACGGCCTACGTGGTGGGCGAGACGGCCAGCCCCTTCGGGGCCTATCAGGTGGCCAAGGGCCTCAAGGTCAAGGACCTCCTCAAGCTCGCCGGGGGGACCACCCGCAATGCGGACACCGGGAACATCCGCCTGCTCAAGGCCGATGGCCGGATCCTGGACAGCTGGGTCTCGGGGCGGGAGGTGGAGCCGGGGGACACCCTGCTGGTGCCGCAGCGGATCCGGCGCGATACGACCTGGCAGGAGAACCTGAACGCCCTCACGCCCTTGGCGCTGATCCTGAACGCGATTAAGTAGGGTGAGGCACCACTGGTTCGCCGCAAGCGGCATAAATGGCCATCGGTGCTCCCCCAAGAGGCTTGGGGGAATCCCCAACGGCCATTAAGATGGAGGGCCCCGCCGAGCGGGGCCTTTCCTTTGAGATTCCGATGATCCTGCGCAAGGAATACTGGTTCGAGGCGGCCCACTTCATCTACAACCATCCGGGCAAGTGCCGGAACCTGCACGGGCACTCCTACAAGCTCTTCGTGTGCATCGAGGGCACGCCGGAAAAGAAAACCGGGATGATCATCGACTTCGATGACCTCTCCAAGGTGGTGAACGAGAAGGTGATCCAGCGGCTGGACCACCGCTTCCTCAATGACCTCATCCCCCTCTCCACCGCCGAGAACATCAGCGTGTGGATCTGGGAGCAGCTGAAGCCCGCCCTGCCGGGCCTCTGCCAGATCGAGGTCTTCGAGACCACCGACAACTGCGTGATCTACCGGGGCGCCTGATGCGCAAGCCCCTGCTGCTCCTCCCCGCCCTCCTGCTCTTCACGGGCTGTGAGGCCCTGAACCCCGCCATCGCCCTGCGCGAGGCCGCCCGCCAGCTGCGCTTCAGCCTGGATCGGGTGGAGCCCCGCCTGGAGCTGGCCTTCCCCCTGGACCGCAGCCGCCTCCACCTGGGCCTGGTGCTGGGGGTGGAGAACCCCAGCGGCACCCGCATCGCCGCCCGCGGGCTCAAGGGCGACCTGACCCTGGTGCAGGGCGGGGCGACCCAGCCCCTGGGCCGCGTGCTCTTCCCCGAGGGGGTGAACCTGGAGGCCAGGGCCCGGGGCACCCTGCGGGCCGAGGTGAGCTTCAGCTACGCGGAGCTCAAGGCCGCCTGGGAGCCCCTGAAGAAGGTGGTGGTCCAGAAGGAACCTGGCCAGTGGAAGCTGGATGGCAGCGCCACGGTGGATGCCCTGGGCCTGCCCTTCGAGATCCCCCTGCACGCCACCAAGGGGTCGAATTGATCCGCTGCATCGTCTTCGATCTGTGGAACACCCTCGTGCGCAGTGAGGGCGGGAGCCCCTTCCAGCAGGTGCGGGCCCTCCTCACGGAGGACCAGCGGGCCGCCTACCCGGAGCTGGTGCGGGATGGCATGCGCCATGACCACCCCTCCGCGACGGCCTTCCTGGCCGCCTGGCGGGCGCGCCTGGGCCTCACCCCCGACCAGGAGGCCGCCATGGTGCGGGCCTTCGACACGGCGGATGCGGAGGCCAAGCTCTTCCCCGAGACCCTGGCCGCCCTGGAGCAGAGCCGGGAGCTGGGCCGGCTGGCCCTCCTGAGCAACACCCAGCGCTTCGACGTGGGCCTCCTGGACCGCCTGGGCCTGGACCCCTTCTTCCGCGTGAAGGGCCTCAGCGCCGAGCTGGGCGCCCTCAAGCCCGAGCCCGAGATCTTCGAGCGCATGCAGCAGAAGCTGGGCCTCTTCCCCGGCAACCTGGTGATGGTGGGCGACAGCTGGACCGACGACGTGGAAGGCGCCCTGGCCGCCGGCTGGACCGCCATCTGGGTGAACCGCACCGGCGCCCCCCGCCCGGACCACGACCCCGAGGCCGAGCTGGTGGAGGTCTCCAGCCTCGACCAGGTGCCGACGGTCGTGGAGCGGCTGCAGGCGGGGATGCGGTGCTCGACCTGCCTGGGGTAGGGCCTAGGGCGAGGGTGTGAAAAGCACACCACGAAGGCACGAAGGAAAAGCCAAGGGGCACGAAGAAGAACAAGTACGCGAAGACGCATGATTGGAGGGGCATCCTCCGCAAATTGCCTTTCTTAGCGTCCTTCTTTCCTTCGTGCCCCTTCGGGCTTCTTCGTGCCTTCGTGGTGTGCTTTTTATGCTGACGGCAGGATCTCGAGCCCCACGGTGTGCCGCGCCACGTCCCCCCGCTCGATCCACGCCACCTGGGCGCCCAGGGCGCGGGCCAGGTCCAGGAGGCCTTCGCGGGCTTCGCCCTGGAGGCCGGGGGCGGTCTCGGGGTGCACGGAGAGGCGCAGGGTGGCGCCCTTGAGGCGGTCGCCCTGGCGGGCGATCTCGCGGTAGGCGCGCAGGAGCACGGTCTCGGCGGAGGGCAGGCGGCCGCTGCCGGCGCAGGCGGGGCAGGGCTGGCTCAGCTGGCGCTCCAGGCTGGGGCCCGTGCGCTTGCGGGTCATCTCCACGAGGCCGAACTCGCTGAGGCTGGCGGCCCGGGCGTGGTTGCGGTCGCGCTTCAGCTCCTCCTGGAGCCGGGCCATGACCTCCTCCCGGTGCTCGGGCAGCAGCATGTCGATGAAGTCCACCACGATGATGCCGCCCAGGTTGCGCAGGCGCAGCTGGCGCACGATCTCGGGGATGGCCTCCATGTTGGTGTGGAAGACCGTCTCCTCCAGGTCCTTCTTCCCCACGTAGCGGCCCGTGTTCACGTCCACGCTCACGAGGGCCTCGGTCTGGTTGAGCACGATGGAGCCGCCGTGGCGCAGGTGCACCTTGGGGCTCCGGGCCGCCTCGATCTCCTGCTCGATGCCGAACGCTTCGAAGATGGGCAGGTCCGAGGTGAAGGGCTTCACCCGGTCCGCCCAGTCGGGGTGCAGCTTCTCCACGATGCCCCGCACCTCGCCGTGCACGGTGGCATCGTCCACCCAGAAGGAGGCGACCTCCTCCCGGAACATGTCGCGCAGCACCTTGTGCAGGAGGCGGAGGTCCTGCCACACGAGCCCGGGGGCGGGCACGCGGGTGGCCTGGGCCTGCACTTCCGTCCACAGGTCCCGGAGGAAGGTCACGTCGGCCAGCAGGTCCTCGTCCTTCTCGCCGATGGCGGCGGTCCGCACGATGAAGCCCTCGCCGGGGCCCGCGTGCGCCCGGATGAGGGCGCGGAGGCGCTCCCGCTCGGCGCTGTCGGTGATCTTGCGGCTGATGCCGATGTGCTCGATGCCCGGCATGTACACCAGGAAGCGGCCGGGGAAGCTCAGGTGCCGGGAGAGGCGGGGGCCCTTGGTGCCGATGGGGTCCTTCACCACCTGCACGAGCACCTCGTCACCCTCGTGGAGGGGGGGCAGGGGGGCCGGCGGCGGGGGTTCCTCGGCGACCTCGCCCTCCTCGGGCTCCTCGTCGGCCTCGGTGCCCAGGCCCGCGGCGGCGAGCCGCTGGCTCACGGGGTCATCCAGGTAGAGGAAGCCATCCTTGCTGGTGCCGATGCCCACGAAGGCGCTCTGCATGCCGGGGAGGAGCTTGGCCACCCGGCCCTTGTACACGTTCCCGACCAGGCTCTTGCTGGTGGCCCGCTCGATGAACAGCTCGCAGAGCTGGCCGTTCTCGAGCAGGGCGATGCGGGTCTCCAATGGGGTCGCATTGACCACCAGGGACTTCCGGACGTCCATGGGTTGTACCTCTCTTCGAACCCGGCCAAGGGGGGACTCGCCCACCTTCCCATCACCCCGGGGCCATGCCAGGCCGGGGGGCTCTTCTTTATACCACAGGGCCTTCGGGGGCACCGGGGGCCGGGGCGGCGGAAAAAGGGGCCCGGTCACCGAACCTTCCGGGCCCGGGCCGCGTTCATACTCCTGTGGGAACCGACACCAGCATGGATCCAGCCGAACACCTCCGCCTCGTGCGCCAGGGCGACCCCCTGGCCTGGGAGGCCTTCGTGCGGGAGCACCAGGGCCGGGTCTTCGGGCTGGCCTACCACTACACGACCCACGCCGAGGATGCCCGGGACCTCACCCAGGAGGTCTTCGTGCGCATCTACCAGAACCTGGACCGGATGCCCGAGGTGGAGGGCCTGGTGGGCTGGCTGGTGCGCCTCACCCGCAACGCCTGCATCGACTTCCTCCGCCGCCGGAAGGCCCGACCCCCCGCCTGGGACCTGCCCGTGGAGGAGGTCTTCGGCCTGGCCTCCGGGGAGGCCGACCCCGAGGCGGCCCACCTGGAGACCGCCCGGCGCCGGGGGCTCCACCAGGCCCTGCGGGAGCTCACGGACCTCAACCGGGAGATGATCCTGCTCAAGGAGATCCAGGGCCTGGCCCTGGAGGAGATCGCCCGGCTGCTGGACGTGCCCCTGGGCACCGTGAAGTCCCGGTCGAACCGGGCCCGCCTGGAGCTGGCCGACAAGCTCACGGCCCTGGGATGGGGAGGCTGAACATGGAAGCGTTCAACGGTCCCGACCTCACCCGGGCCATCCTCGCCCGCACCACCGGCGGGTCCTGCGAGGCCCTGCGGGCCCAGGCCTGCGCCTACGTGGACGGCGAGCTGGAGCCCGTTCGCGCCGGCCTGGCGGAGGCCCACCTCACCCACTGCCCCGCCTGCACCGCCCTGGTGGCCACCCTCCGGGCCGCGGAGGTCCGCCTCCCCGCGCTGCGGGCGGCCGATCCCGGCCCCTGGTTCACCCAGCGGGTGCTCCGGGCCTGCGGGCCCGCCCCTGCGCCCAGCCTGTGGAGCCGCCTCCTGCACCGCCCCCGCTTCGCCCTGGAGGCGGCATACGTGGGCGCAGCCCTGGGCTACCTGCTGCTCAGCCTGCCCCTGCCGGGTCGCCCCGAGGGCCTGGGGGCCGAGCCCGTTAAGGGGCTCGTGGCCGCCACGAAGCCCGGGATCGGGGCCCTGGCCGAGGGCCTGCACGCGGTGGCGGGCACGTTCAAGAGCCGCGAACCAAAAAGGTCGAATGCCACCGAACCCGGGCGGGGTGCCCCGCGTCCTTCTCACTAGCGCAGGTTGATCCGACCTTCCCCTTCCCGATTCCGGAGTGCCCATGTCCACGCCCCATTCTTCCGAGCCCGCCCTGCTGTCCCCCGAGGCCCGTCCGGAGGCCCGCCTCTGTTCGCCCCGGCTGGCCCTGGCCTTCTCCGTGATCCCGGGCCTCGGCCACGTGTACCTGGGCTACCCCCGGCGCGGCCTGATGCACCTGCTGGCGGCGGGGAGCCTGGTGTCGCTCCTCTCCGCCAACTTCCTGGGCCACGTGGAGCCCGTGTTCACGCTGCTGCTCCTGTTCGTGGCCTTCCATACCTTCCTGGATGCCTACCGCAGCGCGCTCCAGCTCCGCGAGTCGGCGGTGGGCCTGGTCGCGCCGCCCCGCGAGGAGGGTGAGCTGCTCTCCCCCCACGGGCAGCTGTGGGCGGGGCTCCTGCTCATGGGCGGGGGCCTCCTGGTCCTCCTCTCCGTGCGCTTCGGGATCTCCTTCGCCTGGCTGCTGAACTGGTGGCCCGTGGCCATCATCCTGCTGGGCGCCCTCCTCTTCGCCCAGGCCCTGAAGGATCGCGCCGCCGCCGCACCCGAGGCCTGATCCCTTCCCACCCGACTCTTTCACGCCGTGTCCCACCCGGCCAGGCCCTCGGCCTGTCCCCACCTTGGAGCTTCCATGTCCCTGCCCCGCCTCTTCCCCGCCGCCCTCGTGGCCCTCCTCATGGCGGCCCCCGCCGCCGCCGCCGACCGCGGCCCCTCCACCCCCGAGGAGCGCGCCAAGGTGGTGCGCCTCGCCGCCGAAGCCACCCAGGACCCCCTGAAGGTGCACGCCACCGAGGGCCGCTGGTTCGCCAAGTGGATCGAGGAGGTGCCCGACCTCGCCTTCGGCCCCGAGGCGCCCGCCCGGTGGATGGAGGGTGCCGTGACGGGCGACCTCCGGCGGGTGGCGATCTTCACCTATGAGCTGGGGGGCGTGGCCCACATGATCCAGCACGGCCTCACGGATCCCCGCAAGGCCCCGGACCAGGGCCTAGCCGTGCACACCGCCGCCCTGGAGAGCGTGGTCCGCGCCTACGGTGCCCTGCGGGACCTCAAGCCCGGCAACCGCTCCCCCAAGATGGACGAGGGCCTGGCCCGCCTGGAGCAGGGCACCTTCCCCGCCTTCGTGAAGGACCTCTTCGGGAAGGCCAAGTGAGGGGCCTCCTCGCCGCCCTGGCGGTCCTCGGCCTCGCGGCCCAGGAAGCCCCCGCGCGGCTCGTGGCGGAGATCCAGGCCCGGGCCGCCCTGCGGCCCAACCTGGAGGCCCTCTGTGATGGCATCGGCCCCCGGCTCACGGGCTCCCGGGGCCTCGAACGGGCCCAGGCCTGGGCCATGGCCGAGCTGCGCCGCGGGGGTGCGGAGCAGGTGCACCTGGAGACCTACGACCTTGGCCGCCCCTGGCACCGCGGCGGGGCCCGGGCCCGCCTCCTCAACGCCAACGGGCAGGCCCTCAGCGTGGCCCAGTGGGGCTGGACCGAAGGCACGGAGGGCGTGGTGCGGGGCGAGGTGGTGCTCCTGGACACGCCCACCCTGGCTGCCTTCGAGGCCCTGGCGCCGCGCCTGGCGGGGAAGGTGGTGCTCGTGAAGGCGCGGCCCCGGGCCACGCCCGAGGAGCGCAGGGATCTGAAGGCCTTCCGGGCCCGCCTCGCCAAGGCCTGGGAAGCCGCGCGGATGGCCCTCGTGCTCATCCCCTCTGAGAAGGCCGATGGCCTGCCGGAGATGGCGGGGGGCCCCGACTTCCCCTACCGCGCCCGCACCGCCTTCCTCTCCGCCGAGCACGCGGCCCTGCTGGAGCGGCTCCTGGCCCGGGGGGTGGTGCCCAAGGTGGAGGCCGAGCTGGGCGGCGGCTTCGGGCCCCGCCCCGTGCAGGCCGCCAACGTGGTGGCGGAGCTCCCGGGGGCCGAGCATCCCGAGGAGGTGGTGATCCTGGGGGCCCACCTGGATGCCTGGGACCTCGGCACCGGTGCCACCGACAACGGCGCCGGGGTGGTGGCCCTGATGGAGGTGATGCGGGCGATGAAGGCCACGGGCCTGCGCCCCAAGCGCACGCTGCGCCTCGTGCTCTTCTCCGGCGAGGAGCAGGGCCTGTTGGGCAGCAAGGCCTACCTGGCCGCGCACCGCGCCGAGCTGGACCGCATCCAGGCCGTGCTGGTGATGGATGCCGGCAGCGGCCGCATCACGGGGATGGCCGATGGGCAGGTGGATGCCTGGGCCGAGGCCCTGCACGTGGCCCTGGCGCCCGCCGAGTCCCTGGGCGCCCCCACGGTGGAGTACGCGCGGCCCCAGGGCAGCGACCAGGCCACCTTCCGCCAAGCGGGGATCCCCGCCTTCTGCCCCCGGCAGGACCCTCTGGATTACTGGACCCACACCCAGCACACGCCGCTGGACACCGTGGACCACGTGGTGGCGGCGGACCTCCGCCAGGCCACCCAGGTCATGGCCCTCGTCGCCTGGGGGCTCCTGAACGGCCCGCGCCTGCCGCACGTGGCGCCGGACCCGGCGCCGTGAAAGAGGAACGCGAATAGCGCGAATGGATCCTGGCGTGGAAGCCCTCCGGCCTTCGGCCTGCGTCCACGG
>JBGASN010000036.1:0-34173 GCA_044229665.1 Holophagaceae bacterium | reverse complement strand
GACGTGCCCCTCACCTCCGCGCGCCTCCGGGGGAATCGCCTCCTGGTCACGCTGCGCACGGGAGCCCAGCGTTTCGAGTCCCGCCTCATGGAGGTCCCGGAGGGGCGGGTGCTCTGGTCCACCGCCAGTGGCCCCTGGTCCCGCTTCGCCTGGGACGGTTCCGCCGTGCTCCTGGGGGCCTTTGAGCCCTTGAAGGACAAGGAGCGGGGTCCCCAGCGGCTGCTGCTGACGGTCCTCTCCCTGGAAGGGGAAGGTGGGCCCGGCTCGCTGGCCCCCTGGGATGAACCGGGCCTGTCCGCGCCTCCGCCGGGATGGCCCCGCACCCCGGAGAGCCTGAGCGAGGATGGCCGGGACCTGCCCGGCCCCCGGTTGGTCGTGCCCTGGGCGCCCGGCGCACGCCTTGCGTTCCCCCGTCGGGATCGCCTCTGGGTGGGAACCGAGGGGCGGTGGACGGCGTGGCACCTGACGGAGGGCGTCTGGCGACGTGCCGTAGAAGGGCAGGGGAGCCTGCTGCCCCACCCCCCTTCCGCCCTCGGGTGGGTCCGCCCCCAGGGGGAGGAGGCCGAGCGATTGGTGGCTCAGCCGGAGGGGATCACGTTTACGGCCGTTCCCCGGGACCAGGAACCCTGGCCCGCTCCCGATCCCGCCTGGGCCTGGAGTGAGGGTTGGGCCCTCACGGCCTGGGACCTTCGCTGGGGCAGGGCCCCGGAGGGCGTGGGCCCCGAACTGAACCGGGCGGCCCTTGACAGGGCCTTCCGCGCCGAATGGATCGCCGCCTCCCGGCTCCGGGCCAGCGTCCGGGGCTGGCTGCCCCGGGGGCCGGAGATCGCCCTGAGGGAACTCCAGGGGGCGGCCTGGATCTGGGTGGGCGACCGCATCATCCTCACCCGCCTCCCGGAATCCGGTCGCCTCCGGACCCTCCGGAAGCTGCTCCGGCCCTGAGGCGCAAATCCACCGTTCCCAACCCCGAGGTTAGGCGGGCCGATGGGAATCTGTTAGCGTAAGCCCAACCTTCCTCGATCCTAGAGGTCCCAATGCCGCGACTGCTCCTGGTGGACGACAATCCAAGCATCCATCGGATTGCCGAGTCCCTGCTCGCGCCCACGGCCATCGAGCTCGTGTGCGTGGATTCCGCCGCTGAGGCCCTGGAGCGCTTCCAGAACGGCGAGCACTTTGACGTGGCCATGATCGATACCGCCATGCCCGGCATGGACGGCTGGACGCTCCTGGAGCGCCTGCGCGCCCTGGAAGCCACGGCCCGGATGCCCATCGCCATGATGGCGGGGGTGCTGGATCCCGTGGATCCGGTGAAGATCCAGAACGCGCCCATCCAGGGATTCCTCAAGAAGCCCATCGAGCTGCGGGAACTGGGGGATCGGGTGAACACCCTGCTGGCCACGCCCGTGGCTGCGGCGGGCCCCGTGGCGTCCCTGGACCTCGGGCCCACCGCGACCCGCCCCATGAGCCACGCGGACCTGGCCCAGGTCGTGGAGGAATTCCCGGAGTTCCGGCCCACCATCCAGCTGCCGGAGGATGACCTCCTGGTGCTGGGCCCCGAGGACCTCTGGATGGAGCCCGAGGCTCTGGAGGTGGAAGCCCCCGCGGCGGTGGCCCCCGCGGCGCCCGCGCCGGCCCTGCCGGATCTGGAGCTGGAAGAGCTGGACCTGGATGCCTTCCAGGACCTGACGGTGGCCCCGTCCAGTTCCGTGGCGGCGGTCGAGGCCCCGGTGGAGGAGCTCGGGGAGCTCGAGCCGGCGGTGGTGCCTGAGAATGCCCCGACCCTGGATTCGCCCTCCCTTCCGGAACTGGAGACCCTCGGTGCCGAGGAGCTCTCCGGGCTGTTGGCGGAGGACCTGCCCGAGCTGCCCACGCCCCAGCCGGATCCCTTCCACTCCCTGGCGCCGGATGCCGAGCCCGTTCGCCTGGGGGCGGATCCGGAGCCCGAGCCGGAACCCGAACCGGCCTGGGGCTTCCCCGAGGCCGTGGCGCCCCTCACGCCCGCCTGGGAGGCGCCTGCCGCCGCTCCCGCGGTCCCGGCCCCGGAACCCGAACCGGCCCCGGTGGCCCTGCCCGCCGCCGCGCCCGCCCCGTCGGATGCCGCCGCCCTGGTCCAGGCGATCCTGGCCAACCCCGAGGCCCTGGATGCCCTGGCCCAGGCCCTGGCCGGGCGCCTCAGCGAGAAGGCCCTCCGGGAGGTCGCCTGGGAAGTGATCCCCGATCTGGCAAAGAAGCTGCATTCTTGATCCCTGCTTCCATCCTCCCCCCGCAGCAGGAACCATGATCACCGGCTACAACACCGATGTCCGCCACGGCAACCGCGTCTTCCACGTTCAGACGGAGGACAAGGGCATCGGCAACCCCAAGGTCGAGACCCTCATCTATGTGGGGGGTGAGATCCTCGACAGCTTCCGCAGCTCTTACGAGGATCTGATCGCCACGGGCGGGCTGAAGGAGGAGGTCCTGCAGGGCCGGATGGATGAGCAGCACAAGGCCATCATCCGCGACATCAAGAATGGCAAGTACGATCCCACCCCACCGGACCTGCTCGAGCAGCAGGCCTTCGGGGGCAGGCCCCTGGATCAGGCGATCCTCGAGTACCTCCAGCAGGAGGGCGAGGTGGATACCCTCGAGCTGGTCCTCGATGAGCCCCTGCGGCCGACCTTCGGGGAGGTCTTCCGCTTCCGCATCCGGGCCCGGCTCTGCGGCAGTCAGAAGCCCGTGCCGGGGGCCGAAGTCACGGTGAAGCTCGTCTCCAGCCTCAAGAAGGCCGTGGGTCTGACCAGTGGGAAGACCGATGCGGAAGGCAAGTACCTGGGGGAGATCGTGCTGCCCTCCAGCCAGCCGGGGCAGTGCGCCGTGGTGGTGAGCTGCATGTCCGATCAGGGCTTCGACGAGGTGAAGGCCGTCCTCCGGTCCTAGGCCTTTCCGGTTCGTCAGGCGGCGGCCCCCGGGGCCGCCGCTTTTCGTTACCGTGGAGGCATGGGCCGACCCTCCATCCTCCTCGTCCACACCGGCGGCACCCTGGGTATGACGCCTCAGGGATCACCGGTGGGTCTCGCGCCGGGGCCCTTCCTGGAAGGGCTCCTGGAGCGGGTTCCGGAATTGCGGGACCTTGCTGATTTCGACCTGGAGGTGCCCTTCAACCAGGACAGCGCCACGTGCGAGCCCATGCACATCCTGGAGCTGGCCACGCTGATCCGTGCCCGGAGCGCGGGCTGCGGCGGGGTGGTGATCGTGCATGGCACGGATACCCTGCCCTTCACCGCTTCCGTGCTCGGCTTCCTGTTGGCGGACCTGGGCAAGCCGGTGGTGCTCACCGGGAGCCAACGGCCCCTGGCCTTCGTCCGCAGCGACGCCCGGGGCAACCTCGTGAACGCCGTGGATCTGGCCACCCGGGGCGTGGCCGAGGTGGGCATTTGCTTCGGCACCGCCTGGCTGCGGGGGGTCGCCAGCGAGAAGGTGAGCGTGCACCACTACCAGGCCTTTGAATCCCCGAACCTGCCGCCCCTGGCGGAGATCGGCGCGGACATCGAGCTGCACCCGGAGGCGGGGAGCTTCCCCCGGCAGGTGCCGGCTGGGCTGGGGAGCGCGCTGGAACTGGACATCGACGTGATCACCCCCCATCCCGGCATGGTGTGGCGACCGGCGCCGCTCGGGGTGAAGGCCGTGGTGATCCAGGCCTATGGGGCGGGGAACCTCCCCATGGGCCGCCCGGATCTCCAGACCTTCCTCGCGGATGCCCGGGATCGCGGACTTCCCGTGGTGGTGACGACCCAGTGCCGGGAGGGGCGTGTGGATCTGGCGGCCTACGAACTCGGACGCCAACTGGAGGCCTTCGGGGCGCTCAGCGCCGGGCTCCACAGCCGGTGGGCCGTGCTCGCCAAGCTGGGGCTCATGCTGGGGGCGGGCAAGCCCCTGGCGGAGGTCCGGGCGGCCTTCGGCACCGCCTGGGCGGGGGAGCCCATGCCCGCCGGAGCCTGGCCCCACAGCTGAGATCCCCCTGGGGGGCGGGATCTCCTAAACTGGGGGCGATGTCCGCTCCCAAGTCACCCCTGCTCAACCGCCTGCACGCCGCCCAGGATCTCTCACGGAGCCAGCGGCAGATCGCGGATTGCCTCATCGCCAACATGAACGAGGCTGCCCTTTGGGGGGTGGAGGAGCTGGCCCACAAGTCCAACACCTGCGTGGCCACCGTGGTGCGGTTCGCGAAGAAGCTGGAGTACTCCGGTTACCTGGAAATGCGCAAAGCGCTGGTCACCGCCGCGAAGAAGCACTACGGCCGGGGCGAGCAGCTGTTCCAGGCGCCGACCCAGGCGTCCACCACACTGCTGGAGGTGGCCCGCCGGGACATGCGGAACATCGAAGTCCTGGTGCAGTCCATCCAGGAGCCGCAGCTGCAGAAGGCGGTGAAGCTGGTCCAGGATGCCCGCCTTCGCGTGATCCTGGGCGACGGCGTATCGGCCCTCATGGCGAAGCAGCTGGCCTACCTGCTCGTCTGCCTCGGCCTGCCCGTCATGGAGGGCAACCCCGTGGACTTCGCCACGCAGGTGGGCCTGCTGGGCCCGAAGGACCTGCTGGTGGCCATCAGCATCACCCCCTACACCCAGGAAACCCTGGATGCCGCGGCCTTCGCCCGGAAGCGGGGTGTGCCGGTGCTGGCCTTCACGGATCAGCTGGGGTCCACCCTCGCGAAGACCGCGACGTTGGCCTTGCCCATCCCCGGTGAGAACCTCCTGTTCTCCCACAGCCTCGCGGCCTTCGGGGTCATCGCCCACGCCATCGCCACGACCATCGCCAGCCAGTCGCCCGAGAAGGCCCTGAACAAGCTCCGGGAAGAGGAGCGAGTGGCGCAGAGCAAGTTCGCCCGGAGCTGACCCACCGGGCCTTGTAGGTCAAAGGTGTTCCATTTCAATAAATGGGCATCGGGCGACAGCTTGTTCGCAAATGAAAAAAAACTTGACTCATCAAATCAGGAGGCATAAATTTTTGATCAAATCTTCATTTCCAACCCTTTGGAGGCGTGATGGCCCGTCGCTCTGGCATTTCCAGGTACAGCTCCATCCTTCTGGCCCTCGTGGCGGCCCCGGTGGCCCTCACCGCGCAGGGCACCACCACCTCCGCCCTCACGGGCACGGTGACCGACAACGCCGGCAAGCCCGTCGCCGGTGCCACCGTGCGGGTGGCGTCGGAATCCCTCATCGGCGGTGCCCGTTCCGTGGTGACCGCCGCGAATGGCCGCTACCGCATCCCGATGCTGCCTCCCGGCAAGTACACGATCACCGTGGAGGCGAAGGGCTTTCCCACCCGCAAGGTGAACGAGGTCGCCGAGCTGGGGAAGACCACCACCGTGGACTTCCGGATCGCGCCGGAGTCCTCCACGGTCGTGGAAGTGGTCGGGGTGTCGGGGCGTGAGGAGATGGCCGCGTCGACAACCCGGAATTTCAAGGCGGAGGACATCGAGAACCTCCCCATCAAGCGCGACATCGCCGCCATCGCGGCCCTGACGCCCGGCATCAACCTCACGGTCTCCTCCGGCTCCCGTGTGTCCGCCTCCGGCTTCGGTGGCGATCGCGACAACGCCAATGCCTATCTCATCAACGGCATCAACGTGGGTGATTCCTCGGCCGGCCAGGCCTGGGTTCAGGTGAATCCGGATTGGTTCGAGGAGGTCCAGATCGGCGGCATCGGGGCCGGTGCGGAGTTCGGCGGATTCTCCGGGGCCTACTTCAACGGCATCATCAAGAAGGGTGGCAACGAGGTCTCGGGCTCCCTGGCGGGGTACTACCAGAACGCCAGTTGGGCGGCCAAGCGCATCGTTCCCGATCCCTCCAATGCCGACCTGCTGGTCCCGAAGGTGGGTGATACGGCCTCGGACCTCTCGCTGAACATCGGGGGCCCCTTCATCAAGGACAAGCTCTGGTACTTCTTCTCCCTCGAGACCATCGCCATCGAGCGCACCCCCGTGGGCAGTCCCGTCTCCGAGAAGCGCGCGACACCCCGGGCCATGGGCAACATCACCCTCCAGGCCACCCCCGCCGCCACGCTCTCCCTGTTCATGGACTACGACACCGTGGAGACCAAGCACCGGGGAGCGAGCCGCGTGCTCGCCCCGGAGGCCACCCGTGACCAGAAGGGACCCAACTTCACCTACGGGCTCGAGTGGCTGCAGACCCTGAACAGCAACATGGTCCTGACCCTCCGGCTCAGCGGCTACGATGGCATCGACGACCACAAGCCGTACAACGGGGATGCCTACTCCCTGTACATCGACGGGACGGTGCCGGAGAACGCCGCCCATCCCGGGTACGCCCCCTATGTGGGCTTTGAGCAGATCAACAACGCCTACCAGGGCTTCGAGAACACGCGCAGCCGCGTGGGCCTGCTGGGCTCCCTCGATTGGTTCATCCCTTCCGGGAAGGGGTCCCACGCCCTCAAGTTCGGCATCGACCTCGACCGGGCGAAGGACAAGGAGCGGATGTACTATCCCGGCGGCATCTCCCTGAACGCCTACTCCGACCTCGGGGAGGTCTTCACGGACTACGTGCAGGTGGGCGGTGGCTACGACTTCGACACCAAGCTGGAGCGGAACACCCTCTTCGTCCAGGACACCTGGACGGTGAACGACCAGTTCCTCCTGCGGGGCGGCCTCCGGATGGAATCCTTCAAGGGCGGCGACCAGTGGAAGACGACCACCTTCGCGCCGCGCGTCGGGTTCACCTGGAACCCCGACCAGGCCAAGACCTGGGCCTTCAAGGCCCACTTCGGCCGCTACTTCGACGGCCTTTCCGGCGCCTACTTCGATCGTGCGATCCCCGGGGCCTATCCCATCGAGCAGCGCTACTGGTGGGGCGCGGATGACCTCCTGACGAACCTCCAGAACCCCCTCTCCGAGGTCGCCCTCCCCGCCTTCACGCCCGCCAACTTCCGCAACCGGGTGAGTGAACAGAGCTCCTTCAACCCCGACACCAAGCACCCCCACTTCGACGAAGTCCAGGTGGCGATCGAAAAGGCCATCTCGAAGGATTGGGCCGCCTCGGTGAACTATGTCCGCCGGGATGGGAAGGACCTCCTGGCCCGGTTCGATCGGCTGCCGGTGTCGGCCACCACCTACACCTACACGAACCCCCTGACCGGGGAGACCCGCGACTTCTTCCGGCCGGGCCTCAACGCGGACACTGCGCAGGCACCCCACGACTTTTACATCACCAATGATCCCAACGCCAAGCGCACCTACACGGCGACCACGGTGGCGCTGAACGGCCGATTCTCCGCGGACTGGGACTTCAACTTCAGCTACACCCGGGCGAAGAACGAGGGCAACCTCCTGAAGTCCAACGGGTACAACTCCGGCCGCGAGTGGGAAGGCACCATGTACAACGCCTCGGGCCTGCTGCCCGGGTTCAACGACCACGAGTGGAAGCTGCGCTCCTCCTACAAGACCCCCTGGGGCACCCGGGTGTCCGGCAGCTTCGTGTGGTTGAGCGGTCTCCACTACACCCGGTACTCCCGCACCTCCCGCTTCAGCAACCGGGAGTTCTACTACATCAATGCCGAGCCCCTCGGCGCGAGCTCATATGATGCCCGCCGGCTGCTGGACATCCGGGTCTCCCACCGGTTCAGCCTGGGCAAGAAGATGGCCCTCGAAGGGTTCGTGGACGTGTTCAACGTGCTGAACGATGCCGCGGTCACCTCGCGGGGCGAGCGGGTGGACAGCGCCTACTACAACGTGGTCTTCGATCAGGAACCCCCCCGCACCTTCCGGGTCGGCGCCAAGTTCGTATTCTGATCCCAGACCCATCTGAATCCACTTCGGCGGGGCGGCTCCGGTCGCCCCGTCGGGGCATCCCGGGAATCCCATGATGCGCATCCTGCTTGCCTTCCTCCTGGCCCTGTCCGGCACCGTCTCCGCGGCTCCCGGGCCCAAGGGCACGCTCGTCATCGTGGGCGGCGGGGGCATGCCCCGGGAGATCCAGGAGGCCTTCTTCAAGGCCGCCGGGGGCAGGGGAGGCGTGGTGGGGGTGATCCCCACCTCCACCAGCGATCCGGTCGGTGCGCTGAAGGAATGGAAGGCGGACCTGGAGGCTGCCGGACTCACCTGCGTGCCCCTGGACGTGCGCACCCGGGAGGATGCGAGCCGCCCCGAGATCCTGGCCCAGGCCCGGCGCTGCACGGGCTTCTGGTTCACGGGCGGGGATCAGAACCGCGTGGGCGACAAGATCGTGGGTACCCCGCTCCAGGCCCTGGTGCGGGAGCGCTACGAGGCGGGCGCCGGCATCGGCGGGACCAGTGCGGGGGCGGCCATCATGAGCCGCATCATGCTCACGGGCGATGATCGCCACGGGAAGGAGGCCCTCTCCGAATTCGGGGTGGGGGCCTACCAGACCCGCGAGGGGATGGGGTTCCTGCCTGCCGGCATCATCATCGACCAGCACTTCCTACGGCGCTCCCGCCAGAACCGCCTCTTCAGCCTGGTGATGGCCCATCCGGACCACCTGGGGCTGGGCATCGACGAAGCCACGGCCCTGGTGGTGAAGGATGGGGTGGCCACGGTGGTGGGGGAGCGTTCGGTGATGGTGTTCGACCCGGCGGGGATGAAGGGGAAGGGCGACACCTTCCAGGATCTGCGCATCCACGTGCTCAGGGCGGGGCAGGCCCTGGAGCTGGCCACCCGCCAGGTCCGGCCGTGAAGGGCTTCGCCCTCCTGCTTCTCGCCACGGGGCTGGGCTTCGGTGGCGAGGTGGCGGCGCCCTTCCCCCGGGAACCGCGGAGCTTCCGCCGCACCGTCCCCTATGCCGAGCTGGTGACCTTCCTGGAAGGGGTGGCCCGTCCCGGGTTCATCACCGTCACCGAGGAGGCCCGGACGGCCGAAGGGCGGAAGGTCTTCCTGGTGCGGCTGAACCGGGGCGGAGCCAAGGCCCCCTTCAAAGTCCTCTTCTACGCGCAGCAGCATGGGGATGAGGTGGCGGGCAAGGACGCGCAGCTCACCCTCATCCGGGAGCTGGCCGAGCACCCCGAGCGGTTGCCCGAGGATGTGGACCTCTACCTGATGCCGATGCTGAACCCCGATGGGGCGGAAGCCCATCGCCGCGTCACCGCCACGGGCGCCGACCTGAACCGCGACCACCTCCTCCTGGCCCAGCCCGAGACCCAGGCGCTGCACCGCGTGGCGCGCCGGATCCAACCCCACCTGGCGGTGGACAGCCACGAGTTCGGCCGGGATGGCGAGGCCTACCGCCAGCGGGGCTGGGAGGCCTGGCCCGTGATCACGATGGATGCGGCCAACCATCCCCTCATCCCCGACTACCTCAAGGCCGCCGGCCTCGAGGCCGTGGCCGCGGCCGCACCGAAACTGGCCCAGGCCGGGCTGCCCTACCGGCGCTACGCCGTGGGCGGGCCGCCACCCGACGAGGAGATCCGACCCTCCACCTCGGAGGTGGACGATGGGCGCAACGGCATGGGGACGCTGGGCGCCCTCTCCTTCATCATCGAATCCGGGGTGCGCCATGCTTCGACCGATCCCCAGGCCGACCTCGGCGAGCGGGTGGCGGGCTATCGCATCCTCTACCAGCACCTCCTGGGCACCCCGACCTGGCGCACCCGCATCCGGGGCCTTGCCGAGCGGGCGCGCCGGGAGCTCCTGCCGCCCTTCATCGCCACCAACACCTTCTGGGGCAACGTGGGCGGCCGCGTGCAGCGGGTGAAGGTGCGCGAGGTGGCCACGGGCCGGACCCTGGAGGTGCCCACCCCCAACGTGATGGAGGACCTCGTGGTGAAGGGCAGCGTGCCCACGCCCCGGGCCTACGCCATCGCCCCGGGCGCTGCGGCCCGGTTCCGCCCGGTGCTGGAGGCCCAGGGCCTCACGTGGCGCACCGTGGAAGGCTCCGAACGGGCCCGGGTTGAGGCCGTGCGCCTGCTCCGCCTGGAGGAGCCCTACGATCCCCTGTACCAGCGCTACAAGGATCGGCAGATCGTGGAGCGCCTTCCCCAGAAGGAGCAGGAGCTTCCCCCGGGCACCCTGGTGGTGCCCTTGGACCAACCCCTGGCCCGGCGCGCCATCCAGGTGCTGGAACCCTGCCTGCTCTACGGCCTCTACGGGTACCCCGCTTTCCGGGAATGGTCGGCCCCGGGCACCCTGATGCCAGTCTCCCGCCTCTTCTGAACCCCTTCCCCCCCGGGGCCCCGGAGTCTCCATGCTGCTCCTGATCAAGAACGCCGAAGTCTTCGCCCCGGAGCCGGGGGGGCGCTGCGACCTGCTGCTGGGTGGCGGCCGCATCCTCCGCATGGAGGCGGACATCCGGGTCTCACGCCGCTACTGCGAGGTCATCGATGGCCGGAACCTGCTGGCCGTGCCCGGGTTCATCGATGGCCATGTGCACATCATGGGGGGCGGGGGGGAAGGGGGCTTCGCCACGCGCACTCCGGAGCTGCCCCTCACCGACGCCATCGCCGGCGGCGTGACCACGGTGGTCGGCTGCCTGGGGACCGACGGGATCACGCGGAACATGCCGGGCCTCCTGGCCAAGGCCAAGGGGTTGGAAGAGGAGGGCCTGAGCACCTACCTCTACAGCGGCTCCTATGGCCTGCCCCTTCGCACGCTCTTCCCCACCCTGGAGGAGGATCTCCTCTACCTCGACAAGGTGATCGGCGCAGGCGAGGTGGCCCTCTCGGATCACCGCAGCAGCCAACCCACCTACGAGGCCTTCGCCCGGCTGGTGGGCGAAGCCCGCCGGGGGGGCATGCTCGCGGGCAAGGCCGGGATCGTGCACGTGCACCTCGGGGATGGCCGCCAGGGGCTCGAGTACCTCCGCCGCCTCCTGGCGGAGACCGAGATCCCCGCCGCCCAGCTCCTCCCCACCCACATCAACCGCAATCCCGAGCTCTTCGAGGAAGGGCTCGCCTACGCCCAGGCCGGCGGCTACGTGGACTTCACCACCTCCACCCTCCCCTCCTACCTCCAGGCGGGGGAGGTGCCCTGCCCGAAGGCCCTGCGGCGCATGCTGGACGCCGGCGTGGACCCGGGGCGGATCTCGTTCACCTCCGATGGCCAGGGCAGCCTGCCGGACTGGGATGAGGCCGGAAAGCTGAAGTCCATCTCCGTGGGCCGGGTGACGTCGCTCTTCGCGGCGGTGCGCCAGGCCGTGCAGGAGGAGGGCATCCCCCTGGCCACGGCCCTCCGGGTGATCACCGCCAATCCCGCCCAGCTCCTGAAGCTGCGGGGGAAGGGACGGCTCGCGCCGGGGCAGGATGCCGACGTGGTGCTGCTGGACGCGAAGGACCTCCAGGTGCGCACGGTCATTGCGAAGGGCCGGCCCCTCATGAAGGCGGGCAAGGTGCTGGTGAAGGGGATCTACGCATGAGCTCGATGTCGACCCCGGAGACGCCGACCCGTTCCTTCAAGATGCCCCACACCCTCGTGGTCGTGGGCGCCCTCATCGCCCTGGTGCTCGTGCTCTCCTGGCTGGTGCCCTCCGGCGAATTCCAGCGGGTGGAGAAGCTGCTGCCCGATGGCGGCCGCGTGAAGGTGCCGGTGGATGGCACCTACCAGGTGCTGCCCAAGACCTACCTGGGGCTGGAGACCCTGCTGCGGGCGCCCATCAAGGGCTTCCTGGATGGGGCGGGGCTCATCGCCTTCCTGTTCATCATCGGCGGCGCCTTCGGCATCTTCCAGGAGACCGGCGCCGTGGAGCAGGGCATCCGCCGCCTCACGGTGCACGTACGCCGCCACCGCGCGCTGGAAGTGGCCTTCATCCCGGTGCTCATGACCGTGTTCTCCCTGGCGGGGGCCGTGTTCGGCATGGCGGAGGAGCTGATCCCCCTCGTGATGATCTTCGTGGCCCTGGCCCGGGCCCTGGGCTACGACTCCATCGTGGGCGTGGCCATCCCCTTCCTGGGTGCCGCGGCGGGCTTCGCCTGCGCCTTCTTCAATCCGTTCACGGTGGGGGTGGCCCAGGGCATCGCCGGCGTGCCCATCTACTCGGGCCTGGGCTACCGGGCCCTGGCCTGGGTCGTGGCCACCGGCGCGGTGATCGCCTACGTGATGGTCTATGCGGCCAAGGTGAAGCGGAACCCCGCGCTCAGTCCCGTGTACGACCTGGACCTGGCCCGGGAGGCTCCGGCGGCGCCCGAGGGGGCCGACGCCTGGCGTCCCGCCCACGTGCTCTCGCTCCTCACCTTCCTGGGGGCCCTCATCGTGCTCGTGTGGGGGGTGTTGAAGCACCAGTGGTACCTGGAGCCCATCGGGGCCCTCTTCCTGGGCATGGGGCTGGTGGTGGGCCTGGTCTCGGGCATGGGGCCCAGCACCCTGGCCCGGCACTTCGTGGCCGGCGCCAAGGACATGGTGGGCGTGGTGCTCATCGTGGCCTGTGCCCGGGCGCTCCTCGTCATCGCCAACGAGGCGCACATCATGGACACCCTCCTGAAGGCGGGCGCCGCCACCATCGGCATCCTGCCGAAGGCCATGACGGCCCAGGTGATGTTCCTGCTCCAGTGCGTCATCAACTTCTTCATCCACTCCGGCACGTCCCAGGCGGCCCTCACCATGCCCGTGCTGGCTCCCCTCTCGGACCTGGTGGGGATCACCCGGCAGACCTGCGTCTACAGCTTCGCGCTCTCGGAGCTGATCAATCCGATCCTCCCCACCAGTGCCGTGACCATGGGCGTGCTCGGCGCCGCCAAGATCCCCTGGGAGCGCTGGGCCCGCTGGTTCCTCCCGCTGATGCTGATGCTGGTGGGGCTGGCCTTCCTGCTGCTGGTGCCGCCCACCCTGTTCTTCCACTGGGGCCCGATCTGAGGGTTACAGTGCGATCTCCCCGTACCACCCCTTGATCGTGATGCGGGTGCCGTAGGGCTCGGAGAGCTTCTGGAGCCGCGTCAGGATCTCCGCCCCCCGGCGGGTCGAGGCGAGGCGCGGCACCCCGTAGAGGGGGCCCTCGTCGTCGATGGTGAGGGGCAGGAGCTGGATGCGCTGCACCTTGCCCTGCCGCAGGACCATGCGCACCATCACGGACTCCATGACCTCGGGCGAATCGCGGCGATCCCACACCGAGACGTTGGGCACCTTGGCCATTTCGATGTCGCGCTGGTGGAGGATGTCCGCCGGGATGCGATCCGGGGTGCGGTACTGGTAGATGAAGTCGCCCAGGCTGTAGAAGATGGGCTTGCCCTGCACGATCTCGATGCCCCGCATCACGTGGGGGCCCGTGCCCAGCACCATGTCCGCCCCGGCCTCCAGGGCCTTGCTGTACATGAGCGCCTCGTTGGGGGGCGTGCGGTCCTGGATGCCGTAGGTGCGGTGGTGGGTCACATCGTGGTTGTGGATGGCGACGAGGAGGAGGTCGGACTTCCGGCGCGCCAGGAGGATGTCGTCCTCCATGACGCCCACATCCGAGGCCAGGGGCCCCTCCACCTTCTCCACCTTGCCGTCCCGGGCCACGAGCACCACTGCGGGGTCGATGGTGGCGAGGGAGGGCGCACCGGGATCCTTGCTGCGGTACTTCTGCGTCCAGTAGCGCATGTAGGACAGGAGGGCCACGGAGGTCCGGTGCCCCGCGAGCTCCATGCGGCCCGGGGCATGGGCCGCGGCCAGGGTGGGGCCGGCGCCGGCGTAGGTGATGTTGGTGTGGTCCAGGGCCTTCAGGGTCTCCAGCAGCCCCTCGGGGCCGAAGTCCAAGGCGTGGTTGTTGGCCAGGCTCACGAGGTTGATGCCCGTGCGGGCCACCTCCCAGCGGAACTCCCGGGGGGCGCGGAAGTTGTAGAAGGGGCGTTGGAGCTCGGGGCGGTCGTTGAGGGAGAACTCCAGGTTCCCGTAGGCCACATCCGCTTCCTGCATGATGCGGAAGAGGCCCGCCCGCTCGGGGTCCTTCAGGTGGGAGATGGGCTCGTTGAAGATCATGTCGCCCACCGCCGTGACCACCAGATCCCCGGGCTCCTCCCGCAGGAGCTCGGTGATGCGGCCGGCCCAGTCGATGCGCTCCACGGGCTCCGGGGGGCGGATCCGGCGGAGGTGCACCGCCCGGGCGTCGTCCTTGGGCAGGGGCAGGGCCCCCTGCGCGGCCATGGGGAGGGCCAGCAGCACCAGGAGCAGGGCGGGGCGGGATCGCATGGGGGGCTCCCGGGAAGGATGATCATTTTTATTTCACAATATTCAAAAAAGCAAAATTTATTGCGCGCCTCCTGCGCCAGGAACAGAGGCTCTATCCTGGAGACATGCTCGACCTTCAGCGCCTGCGCAACGACCTGGATGCCGTGGTGGCCCGCCTCGCGGCCCGGGGCTACGCCTTCGACCGGGAAGGCTACGCCAAGCTGGAGTCCGAGCGCCGCCGGGTGATCCAGGAGGCCGAAGCCCTCAAGGCCGAGCGCAACCGGGTGTCCGACGAGGTGGCCCAGCTGAAGCGGGCCAAGCAGGACGCCAGCCACCTCATCGAGGCCCAGCGCAAGGTGGGCGAGCAGCTCAAGGCCCTGGAGGCCGCCGAGAAGGAGGCCGAGGCCGCTTTCCAGACCTTCCTCGCCGCGGTGCCCAACGCGCCCCATGCCTCGGTGCCCGAAGGGCGCGATGAGCACGGCAACCAGGAGATCAAGCGCTGGGGCACGATCCCCACGATCACGGCCCCCAAGGACCACGTGGACCTGGGCACCTCGCTGGGAATCCTCGACCTCGATCGCGCCACCAAGCTGGCGGGCGCCCGCTTCTCCGTGCTCAAGGGCGCCGGCGCCAAGCTGGAGCGGGCCCTCATCGCCTTCATGCTGGATCGGCAGTCCGCCGCGGGCTACGCCGAGGTGAACGTGCCCTACCTGGTGAACGCCGAGAGCATGTACGGCACGGGGCAGCTGCCCAAGTTCGAGCAGGACCTCTTCCACGTGCCCCACGGGGATTCCAAGCTCTACCTCATCCCCACGGCGGAAGTGCCGGTCACCAACCTCTACCGGGACGAGATGCTGGAGGGCGCGTCCCTGCCCATCCGCCACTGCGCCTTCACGCCCTGCTTCCGCAGCGAGGCGGGCAGCTACGGTCGCGACACCCGCGGCATCATCCGCCAGCACCAGTTCCACAAGGTGGAGCTGGTGGCCTTCACCACCCCGGAGCAGGCGGAGGCGGAGCTGGAGCGCCTCACGGCCGACGCCGAGGCCATCCTGGAGGCCCTGGAGCTGCCCTACCGCCGCATGCTGCTCTGCACCGGCGACATGGGCTTCAGCAGCCAGAAGACCTACGACCTGGAGGTGTGGCTGCCCTCCCAGAATACGTATCGCGAGATCAGCTCCTGCAGCTGGTTCGGCGACTTCCAGGCCCGCCGCGCCAACCTCAAGTTCAAGGCCGACGCCAAGGCCAAGCCCCAGTTCCTCCACACCCTCAACGGCAGCGGGCTGGCCGTGGGCCGCACCTGGGTGGCCATCCTGGAGAACTACCAGCAGGCCGATGGCAGCGTGGTCGTGCCCACGGCCCTCCGCCCCTACCTGGGCGGGCTCGAGGTCATCCGCTAGCCTTCAAGGCACTCTTCCAACAGCGCCTGCAGGGCCGCGGCCCGGTAGGGCTTCTGGAGCACGCCCACCAGGTTCGCCTCGGGTCCCAGATCCGGCACGGCGGAGCCGGTGCAGAGGGCCACGCGCACCTTGGGATCCCGGGCCCGCAGGGTGGCCAGCACCTCACGACCGCTGAGACCGGGCATGTGCAGGTCCAGGAGCACCAGGTCGATCTCGTGGTGGTGCTGGGCGTGGAGGTCCAGGGCCGCGGGGCCCCCCTCCGCCGCCAGGACCCGGAACCCGAGGTGCTCCAGCAGGCGGGTGGTGGCGGCCCGCACCGCCTCCTCGTCCTCCACGAGCAGCACGGTGCCCCCCTGGAGGGGGGGCCGGTTTTCCCCGGCCTTGGATGGGGTGGGATCGGCGGGAAGGTGGATCTCGATCACCGCTTCCGGGCCCTCGGCCTGAATGGTGAAGGTGCCGCCATGGTCCACGGTGATCCGCTGCATGGCGGGCAGGGCGAGGTCGAGGGGCACGGCCTCCCGCTGCGCGGGATCCGGGGCCGCATGGCGGAGCACGAGCCGGATCCCCGGAGCCGGGGCCCGGTGGGCCTCCACGCTGAAGTGGATCGTCCCGCCGCGGGGTCCCAGGGCCTCCGACCCGTGGTGCACCAGGTTCCGGATGAGGCGGACCACCAGGGAGGGGTCAGCGGTCAGGCGGGGGAGATCCGATGCCGCCTCGAGGTGGAGGGTCTGATCCGACCGGAGGGCGAGGTTGAGGGTGGGGGTCAGGTTCCGGATGAGGGAACCCAGGTCCACCGCCCTGCGCAGCAGGGGGGTGTTGCCGAAGGCATCCCGGGATTGATTGAGCATCCAGGTGGCCCGGTCGAGGTGTCCCTGGAGCTCCCGCAGGGCCTGAGGCTCGGGCGCGCGGGGGTCCACCCGCTCCATGCAGCCCTGGATGGCCATGAGGAGATTGCCGAAGCGGGCGGTGAGCGCATAGGCGAGCTGGGTCGGATCCAGGCTGAGGCCTGGGGAGGCCACCCCGGGGCTCCCCAGGCCCGGCGCTGGGGGCAGCCCCGTACCGAAGAAGGTATGCAGGTCCAGGTCGAGTGCCCGCCCGATGAGCTGGAGCGTATCCACCCGGGGGGAGACCTGATCGGACTCGATGCGGTGGATGGTGCCCCGGTTCACGCCGGAACGCTCGGCCACCTGATCCAGGGTCAACCCCCGCAGGGATCGAAGCTGGCGCAAACGGGAACCAATCATGAAGCCAAGGTGAACCGACCGGGGGACCGGATCAATTGGCAACTATGCCTATTGATCCCGAGATGGGAAGGGCCCCGCCGGAGCGGGGCCTGTTCCGGTGCGGTGCGGGGCTATTCCTCGGTGGCCGCGGCGCCGGGCTTCTTGACTTCCTCATTGAGGTAGATCCCGCGGAAGCGGCCCCAGAGGGAGTTGAATCCAGGGCGCAGGCGGCCCTCGGAATCCAGGGTGCGGATCTCGGCGTCCAGGCGCCGGTTGGCCTCCTCCTCCTGCAGCTCGGTCACGAGCTTCCGGCGGGTCTCGAAATCCAGGGCCTTGGCGGGGGTGCGGCGGGTGAGGCGGGCCACCCAGAGGCTGCCATCGGGGGCCCACAGGGGTTGGGTGAGCTGGCCCTCCGCCGTGGCGAGGAGGGCCTGGCGGATGGCGGGGTCGGTGGCGGGGGCGTAGGTCTTCGCGGTGACCTCCAGCTCCGGCTTGGGCTCGCCCAGGACCTTCAGGTCCCCGCCCTTGAGCTGAGCCTGCACCTTGGCCAGGAGGACCTTGCGCGCCTCCTCGGCCTTCCAGGCGGCCAGGACCTTGGCACGGATGTCCTTGAGGGGGGGGACGGCCACGGGCAGTTCCTGCTGGACCCGGATCACGGCCCAGGCGGTGCCGAGGTTGAGGGCCTTGGAGACCTCCCCGAGCTTCAGGCCGAAGGCCTGGCTGAGGATGGGGCTGCCGGCGGGCACCCCGGGCACGGTGGTTTCACCCGAACTGAAGGGGGGCAGCACCTCCAGCTTCAGGCCGAGGGCCTTGGCCCCATTGCCGAGGTCCCCGTTGCCGGCCCGCTTGCGGAGCGCTTCCAGGCGGTCCTTGGACTTGGCTTCCGTGCGCTGGTCTTCGAGTTCGGCCCGGAGCTGCTCCTTCACCTCTTCGAAGGGGGTCACCGCTTCGGGCTTCCGGCCTTCGAGCTTGATGATGTGCACGCCGTACTGGGTCTTCACCGGCTGGCTGATCTCCCCTTCCTTCATGGCGAAGGCGACGTTGCTGAACTCCGCGACCATGGTCTCCTTGGAGAACCACCCGAGGTCGCCCCCGTTCTCCTTGCCATTGGGATCCTGGCTCTCGGCCTCGGCGGCCTTGGCGAAGTCGCCGCCCTTCACGAGCTTGGCGCGCAGGGCGGTGGCCTTCTTCATGGCCTCGGCCACTTCCGGCTCGGTATTCGCCATGAAGAGGATGTGGCGGGCCTTCACCTGGGCCGGGTGGGCGAAGGTGGACTTCTTCTGCTCGTAGGCTTGCTTGAGGGCGGCCTCATCCACCTTCAGATCGCCCAGGGCGGCCCGATCCACCGAGGCCACCTGCACGACGCGGCGGGGACCCTCCTCGAAGCGGGTGCCGGACTGCTTCAGGAAGGTCTCGAGGGTGGCATCGCCCGGGTCCTGCACCAGGGCCGGATCGGGACGCAGCTGCACGGTCTCGAAGTAGAGCTTCTCGTCCCGCAGGCGGTGCTCCAGGTTCACCCAAGCCTCATCCACCGGCACCTGCAGGGCCGCCTGGCGGATGAGCTTCTCCCCCAGCACCATCTTGCGGGCGTTGGATTCCTCCTGCCGGAGGTAGTCCTTGAGGGGCTCGATGCGATAGGTCTTCTCCAGCTCCGCCAAGGGCTTGATGTGCCCATCGGGGCCGAAGAGCCCGGCCAGCTCGGGGCCCTGGGCGCGCAGGCGGCGCTCCAGGGCGGAGCGGATCTCGGCGTCGGAGGTGGTGACGCCATTGCGGGCCACCAGCTCATCCATGAGGCGGGCGCGCACCAGCTCCTGGAGCGCCTGACCCTGGGCGAAGCCCTGGAGGCTCTCCGCGGGGATCTTGCCGCCGTACTGCTTCCGCATCATCTCGGCATAGCGGGCGGTGAGCTCCGCCAGCTCCCGATAGAGCACCTCGCGGCCATAGACCCGGGCCACCACGGTTTCCCGGCTCATCTGGCCCCCCCCGCTGGGAGCGAGGTAGGCCACCATGCCCAGGAGCACCACGCCCATGACCGCGGCCATGGGGGTGCGATTGGATTTGAAGACAGAGCGGAAATTGCGAAGCATCGGAACCTCAGGGACTCATTCGAATCTCATAGATTAACAAGCCTTACCCCTTGGCTTAAACTGAAGGATCGGGGGGATTGGCATGGCCGTCCGCGAAGTGATCACCTGGGGGGATCCCCGGTTGAAGAAGAACAGCGAGGACGTGGGTCCCTGGACCCCGGAACTCGAACAATTGGTTGCAGATATGTACGAGACCGCCCTCGCCGAGGAAGGCGTGGGTCTGGCGGCGCCCCAGGTCGGCATCAACTTGAACCTGGCGGTCATCGATTGTTCCTGCGGGGAGGATCCCGCCCAGCGGATCCTGCTCCTGAACCCCGAGATCATCGCCGAGGAGGGCATCCAGAAGGGCCCCGAGGGCTGCCTGTCCATCCCCGGGATCACGGAAGTGCTGGAACGGCCCAAGAAGGTGACGATCCGCAACCGCCGCCCCGATGGTTCCACCTATGAGCTGGTGGGGGAGGACCTGCTGGCCCGGGCCTTCTGCCACGAGATCGACCACCTGCGGGGCCGCCTCTTCGTGGAGTACTTCGGGCCCGTGAAGAAGCAGGTCATCCAGCGCAAGTACTCCAAGAACCAGAAGGCGGGCTAGCCCGTGGTGCGGGTCGCCTTCCTCGGCACCCCCGCCGTGGCGGTGCCCGTGCTGGAAGCCCTGGCCCGGGCTGTGAAGGTGGAAGCCGTGTTCTGCAATCCGGACCGGCCCATGGGGCGGGGTCGGGTGCTCACCCCGCCCCCGGTCAAGGGGACCGCGGAGGCCCTGGGCTTGGCCGTGCACCAGCCCCAGCGCTGGAAGGACCCCGCCACCCGGGAGCTCTGGGAGGGATTGGGCATCGACCTGGCCATCGTGGTGGCCTACGGCCACATCCTGCCCACCTGGATGCTGGATTCCCTCCCCCTGGGGGCCTGGAACCTCCACTTCAGCCTCCTGCCCCGATGGCGGGGGGCCTCCCCCGTGAACTTCGCCATCCTGGAAGGGGACCCGGAGACGGGGGTGAGCCTCATGCAGGTCAGCCCGGGGTTGGATGAAGGGGCGGTGGTGGCCCAGTCCCGCCGACCCATCCAGACCACGGATGATGCGGAGGGCCTGCTGGCTCAGCTCGCCCAGGATGCCGCGGCCCTGCTCGTGGCGCACCTGCCGGCCCTGCGGGCCGGAACGGCCGAGGCCCACCCGCAGACCGGCCCCACCACCTACGCCCCCAAGCTCGACAAGGGCATGGCCCCCCTGGATCCCTCCCGGCCCGCCGCCGAACTCCATCGCCGGGTGCGTGCCCTGCAGCCCTGGCCTGCGGCGGAGCTGACCCTGGAGGGACAGGTGCTCAAGGTCCTCGGCGTGGGGGGCCTCCGCCCCACCTCCGATCCCGCGGGCAGCCTGCGGTGGGACAAGACGGGCGCCTTCCTGGCCTGCGGCGACGGGCAGGGTCTGGAGCTCACCCGCCTCCAGCGGGCGGGCAAGCCCGTGCAGCCCGCCCTGCAGGCCCTCCAGCCCTGGGGTGCCCAGGGGCTGAAGGTCTGCGGCTAGGTCCGGGCGGGGCTCAGCCCAGGCGGGCGGCCACGTCGCGGTAGTCGGGGTCCATGTCGTAGACGCGGCGGAACTCCTCCTGGGCCATGGCGCTGTGGCCCTGCTGGAGGTAGAGCTCGGCCAGGTCGTAGCGGAGCCCGATGGCATCCTCCGGGGGGAAGCCCGGGGCGTTGATGCCCTCGTTGAGCCAGGTCATGGAGGCGTCGAAGTCGCCGCGGGCCTGCTCGCAGATAGCGAGCATGGAGCAGCACTCCAGGGTGCGCTCGGGATCGCCCATGGCCTTCTTGAACTCCTCGATGGCCGCGTCGATGAGCATCATCTCCTTGTAGGCGATGCCCAGGTTGTAGTGGGTGTCGTAGTCCTCGGCGTTGACCTGCTGCTCCACGCCGCTGCGGAAGGCGTCGAAGAGCTCCTCGACGCTCTGCACCTTCTCCACCACGTTGGTGGTGTCGTGCATCTCCTCGCCCTCGCCCTGGTCGAGCAGCGAGGTGCCCAGCACATCGGTGAGGTCGAAGAAGGAGTTCTCGAAATCGTCATCCTTCTTCTCGGCCTTCTCCGTGTGGCCCAGCTTGCGCAGGGCACCCTCGGCCTTCTCGAGGCGGGCCATCAGCTCCGGGTGATCCGGGAACTGGGCGAGGGCCTGCTTGATCTCGAGGGAGGCCTCCTCGGGGCTGCCGTAGTCCAGCTGGAAGTCGATGTCGGAGAGCAGGCTCTCCAACTCCTCGGAAACCGCGGCCGCCGCGGGCTCCGGTGCCGCGGGCACGGTGACGAAGGCCTCCCGGCCCGGCATGGGGGGGTAGGCCTCCCCCGGGGCCTGGGGCATCGGCGGATAGGTCTCCAGCGGAGCCTCGGGCATGGGCGGGTAGGCTTCCACCGGCGCGGCCGGCATGGGCGGGTAGGCCTCCACCTCGGGCAGCTGGAAGTCGTCCAGGCTCAGGGCCTCCGCGGCGGGGGGCAGCATGAACTCGGCCCGCTGGGAGATGGGGATCAGGTTCGAGGGCAGCTCGGTGGCCGGCTCCGGCGGCGCGCTGGCCTCGGGCCCCGGCACGATGGCCGTGGTGTCCATCCAATCCAGCTCCGGGGGGGCCATGGGGAGGGACTCGTCCAGCGCCGGCAGCTGCTCCGTGGGGGCGTCAAAGGCGGGAAGGTGGGCCGTGGGCGCGCCGATCTCCGGAAGGTGCGTGGTCTCGAAGCCGGGCACCGTGAGCCCTTCGGCGAGGTCGGCGGGCAGGGCGAAGGGGTCCGGGGCCGGAGGGGCCGACGGGGTGGAACCGAGGGGGATCACCGGCAGGCCGCCGGGCTCATCCAGGGAGATCAAGGCATCCAGATCGCCCATGGCGGCCGGCGGGGGCAGGGGGATGGCGCTGGAGACGATGGCCTCCGGCGGGGGACCCAGGGCGATGGGCGCCAGTGGGGACGGGGCCGCGGGCAGGGAAGGCTGGCCGGGCGTGAAGTCCGGCAGGCTGTTCATGCGCCGGATCAGGCGGGTGCTGTTGGGGAACAGGCCCTCGGCCTTGTCGAGCACCTGGAGGGCCTCGCGCTTCCGGCCCAGCTTCAGCAGCTGTTCGCCGCTCTGCATGTACTGCATCTGGGCCTTGCCCATGAAGCCGGTCTTGCGGTGGATGTCGGCGATGGCATCGATGATCTGCACGTTGGCGGGATCCACCTCGAGGGCCTTCTTGTAGGCATCGATGGCGCGGTCGCCGCTTCCGGTGCGGAGGAGGCCCTCGGCCTCCTTGGAGAGCTGGTCCACCTTGATGCGCTTGAGGGGATCCACCTCCGTCATGCCGCCATGGGTCTGATCCATGGACATGCCGGCGGGCAGGGGCGGCGGGGCGGTGGGTGAGGGCAGCGGGGCCCCGGCGCCCGGGGCGCCACCGGCCTGGCTGAGGAGGCCGGCCACATGGGATACGAGTCCGGCGTCCTGGGCGGCCTGGGCCTGGGCGTGGGCGTGCTGCAGGTAGGTGATCCGCTCATCGCGCTTGCCGCTCTGGTGGGCGATCTCCGCGAGGAGGATGAGGGATTCCACGCTGAACTGGTTGTTCAGACCGTTCTTCAGGGTGCGGGCCACGGCGTCGCCGGCGCCGCGGCGGGCCAGCTCCTGGGCGATGGGCTGGAAGAGGCGCAGACCCTCGTCCCCCCGGCCATTGCCGGAGAGCTGGCGCAGGGCCTTCTCGCAGAGGTGCAGGCTCTTCTCGGGGAGCTGGGGCACCTGGGTGAGGGCCTCCAGGGCCCGGTCGGCGTTGCCCGCGCGGATCTCGATCTCCGCCAGTGCCTCCAGCAGCTCCATGCTGCGGGGGTTGGTGGTGAGGCCTTCCCGCAGGTGCAGGGCGGCGCCGGCGTAATCCTGCTGGATCACGCAGAGGCGGCTCTGGGTGAGGTACACCTGGGGCGTGGTGACCATGGTCTTGGCCCGCTCCAGGATCTGGTTGGCCTCCTGGTGCTTCTGCTCCAGGGCCAGGGCCTCCGCCACCTCGAGGTAGATGCCCGCGGCGCGGTCCTTCATCCCCTCCTTGTTGTAGAGGTCCGCCAGCTTGACCTTCATCTTGAGGTTCTTGGGGTCGAGGTCGACGACCTTGTTGAACTCCTCCAGGGCCCGCTTGATGAGGCCCTTCTTGGTGAAGTGCTCAGCCACCTGCAGGTGCACCTTCACCGCGTCGTTGATGCGGTCCATCTGCCGGTAGAGGTCGGCCAGGCGCTGCGCCGCATCGATGTCGTCCGGGGCGTTGCGGCAGACCTTCTGGAAGATGGCCGCGGACTTGGCGTGGAAGCCCTCCCGCTCGTAGGCGAGGCCCAGGCGCTTGTGGGCGTCCACCCCATCCCCCACCCGGCCGATCTGGATGTACAGATCCCCGATCTGGTTGAGGGTGTTGTAGTCCTTCGGGTTGTCCTCGACGAGCTTGCGGAACTCCTCGATGGCCTTCTCCACCTTCCCGGAGGAAAGGTAGGCGTTGGCGTTCTTCGAAATCTTGGCTCGGTCGATGGCCATCTAACCGCCTTTGGGAAAGGCCTGGGGAAGCGTAGTCCCCTTCAGTCTAAGGACGGGGGCTGGGAATGAACAGGGGACACTATGCCTAAGTCCCGTGGGGTGAACGCCTCCGGGAGGAGATCCGCCAGGTGGTGCAGGGCCCGGCTGCGGCCGTTGGTGAGCAGGATCGGCAGCTGGTCGGCGAACTCCACGAGCACCTGGCGGCAGGCGCCGCAGGGTGGGGTGAGCCGTTCGGCCTCGGTGACCACCACCAGGGCGGTGGGCGTGCTCAGGCCCTGGGCCACGGCCGCGCACATGGCCACGCGCTCCGCGCAGGTGCACAAGGGGTAGGCGGCGTTCTCCACGTTGCACCCCCCCACGATCTCCCCCCCGGCGAAGGCGAGGGCCGCTCCCACCTGGAAGCGGGAGTAAGGGGCATGGGCCCGGGCCCGGGCCGCCCAGGCGGCGGTCACCAGGGGCTCCCAGGCAGGGGCATCGGGGGTGGCGAAGGGGTTCATGGTCTTCCTCTGGATCGGCGGGGGGGCGGGGGGAGCTTAGGTCGGGACCGGGGCTTCGGCGCCGGCGGCCTGGGCCACGGCCAGGGCCCGCCAGCAGGCCGTGGGCTCCTGGTGGTGGCGGATCCCCTCGGGGCCCCGGACCTCCAGGCTCACGTCTTTGCGCTGCAGGCGGGCCTGGAGGATGGCGCCGGAGAGGCGCTCCAGCTCGCGCTCGAAGCCGCGGCCCGGGGGCCAGGCCCCGAGGTCCAGCTCCAGGTGAAGCCCCTTGGGCCGCTCCTCCTCGAAGGTGCGCACCCAGGGATGGAGGGCGCCCGGCAGGCTCCGCTGGGCCGTGCGCTTCCAGTGCACCCGGGCCGGGGGGTCCCCCTGTCGCAGGGGGCGGACCCCCTCGGGGCTGCTCTGGCCGGGCTGGGGGAGGCTGCCCCGGCCCTCGGGCGCCTCCGCCGTGAGGAGGTCGCCGGGGGTGCGGGGGTGGGGGAGGACCAGGAGGGGGCGATCCAGGGCGAACCGCCAGCTCTTCTCCAGGAACCCGAAGGGATAGCGGGTCCGGAGCTCCAGGGCCCGGAGGCGGGTCCAGCCCCGGCGTTCCGCCCGGGCATGGAGGACCACCACCGGTTCGGCCTCCCCCTGCCCTCCGGCCAGGAAGCTGGGTTCCACGCCGCCCTCCTCCAGCTCGAGGTGGAGTTCCAGGGCCCGGGGCAACCGGGGCTGCCCGTCGGCGAGGCGGACGCGGATGCCACCCCGCACCCGGGCGAAGAGGTTGCCCTCCTCCACCCCGACCAGGTCGACGCCCTGGAGGGCCCTGCGGCTCGCGACCCCAGAGACGAGGAACAGGCCGAGCATCAACGCGAACACGAGGTAGAGGAGGTTGTTGCCCGTATTGGCCGCGAAGGCCCCCACCGCCAGGAGGGCCACCAGGTACTGGATCCCCAGCCCGGTCAGGGCCAGGCGGAGGCGGCGGTCCTTCCAGAGCAGCATGGCCCCAAGTGTAGGAGGGGAGGGGGGTTTGGGATATGACCCGGGGGCCGCGGGGTGGGCCGCCCTCGGGATTCCAGGCCCCAGCGGTACACTGGTGGGCTGACCCCCAGACCGGATGTATGCATGCTGAATCGGCTTTTCCGCACCAAGACCCTGGAACAGCTCCGCGCCTCCGCGGAGGAGCCTGAGCACCAGCTGAAGAAGAACCTGGGGGCCTACGACCTGACGATGTTCGGCATCGGGGCCATCATCGGCGCGGGCATCTTCAGCACCATCGGCACCGCCGCCGCCGGGAACCTGGCCGATGGCCGGGCCGCCGCCGGCCCCGCCCTCATCCTCAGCTTCGTCCTCACTGCCATCGCGTGTGGTTTCACGGCCCTGGCCTATGCGGAGATGGCTTCCATGATCCCCGTGTCGGGATCGGCCTACACCTACGCCTATGCCACCCTGGGCGAGCTCATGGCCTGGATCCTGGGCTGGGACCTCCTCCTGGAGTACGCCATCTCCAATGTGGCCGTGGCCATCTCCTGGGGCGACTACATGCGCTCCTTCGTGCAGAACGTCTTCGGGCTCCACATCCCGGGTTGGCTGGCCGTCGATCCCAAGACGGCCCTGGCCCTCACGGATGGCCACGCCCCCATGGCCCTGGCGGAGAAGCTGAGCCTCCTGGCCCAGGCCAAGGCCCACCTCGTGGATGGCGCGGCCCACTTTGCGAACTGGGACAAGCTCTCCAGTGCGCCCCTCGTCATGGGCTACCCCATCTGCATCAACTTCCTGGCCGTGGTGATCACCATCTTCATCACCTGGCTCGTGTACAAGGGCATCAAGGAGAGCGCCGAAGCCAACAACTGGATGGTGCTGCTCAAGGTGGTCATCCTCCTGGCCGTGGTGGCCCTGGGCGCCAAGTTCGTGAAGGGCGAGAACCTCTTCGGCAACCCCGCCTCCTGGCAGGGCTTCGCCCCCACCGGGTGGAAGGGCATCCAGGCTGGCGCCGCCATCATCTTCTTCGCCTTCATCGGGTTCGACGCCGTGTCCACCACCGCCGAGGAGTGCAAGGATCCCGGCAAGGACATGCCCAAGGGCATCCTCTGGAGCCTCCTCATCTGCACGGTGATCTACGTGCTCGTGGCCGCCGTGGTGACCGGCATGGTGCACTACACGGAGCTGGCCGGCAAGGCCGATCCCCTGGCCTTCGTGTTCGAGAAGTACCACCTCACCTGGCTGGCGGGCATCATCGCCTTCGGCGCCGTGATCGCGACCACCGCCGCCCTGCTCGTCTACCAGGTGGGTCAGCCCCGCATCTTCATGGCCATGAGCCGCGATGGCCTCCTGGGCCCCTGGTTCGGGAAGGTGCACCCCAAGTACGGCACCCCCGCCACCGCCACCATCTTCACGGGCTTCCTCGTGGCCATCCCCGCGGCGCTGCTCGACATCGGCTTCGTGGTGGAACTGGCCAACATCGGCACCCTCTTCGCCTTCGCGGTGGTGTGCATCGGGGTGATGATCCTCCGGGTCAAGCGGCCGGAGGCCTCCCGCAAGTTCACCATGCCCTTCGTGTGGTTCACGGCCCCCTTCGGCATCCTCGCCTGCGCCTGGCTCGCCAAGGGGCTTCCGGCCACCACCTGGGAGCGGTTCTTCATCTGGCTCGGCATCGGACTCGTGATCTACGCCGTCTACGGATACCGGAACAGCCGGCTGCAGGCCCAGGCCGGCAAGGCCTGAGCCCTGCAGGGACATCCGCCCGGGTCAGGCCTGGGCGGAAGGGGTGCGCCCCTTCCACGTCATGTACACGTGGAGGGGGATGCCCCCGAGCATGAGGATGGACCCCCAGTACACGCTCTCCTTGCCGCTGCCGCCGAAGGCCCACAGGGCATAGGCGAAGGCGAGCAGCGCCACGGCCACGAAGCCGGGGCCGGGCAGCTCAGCGCCCTCGGGCAGTAGGCGGCGCGACATCAGCTGCAGGGCGGCCATGGCGCAGAAGAGGTAGGGCACGAGGTTGGCGGCGGTGCTCAGGAGGATCACGAAGGTGAAGACCTTCACCAGGCCTTCGGTGTAGTTGGTCCACACCAGCACGCTGACCAGGGCCGAGGTTCCGGCCAGGGCCAGTGCGGGGGCGCCATGGGTGTTGAGCTTCGAGAGGGGTGCCGGGAAGAGGCCCTCGTCCGCGGCCGCCTGGGCCACCTGCCCCTGCACCAGGGTCCAGCCATTGAGTGCGCCGAAGCAGGCCACCACGGCGGCACCGCCCATGATGTAGCCGGCGGTGGGACCCCATAGCCGGGCCGCTGCATCGGCGAAGGGGGCCGTGGACACAGCCAGTGCCGGGCGGGGCACGATGGCCATCACCGTGGTGCAGGCGAGCACCATGGCCACCGCCGTGACCACCGTGCCCAGCACCGTGGCCCGGGGCACGGTGCGGGTGGGGTCCTCCACATTGCCAGCGGGCACCGTGGCGCACTCGAGTCCCAGGAAGGCCCACAGGGTGAGCGTCATGGTGGTGGAGGTGGCGGAGAGCAGGGACTGGCCCGTGGGGTTGAAGGGCGTGAAGGCCGATGGGCGCAGGTAGAGGAAGCCCATGGTGCCGATGACCACCAGGGGGATGTACTTGAGCACCGAGGTGATGAGCTGCACCCCCGCCGCCGTGCGGAGGCCGCGGATGTTGATGAGGGTGCACACCCAGATGGAGGCCACCGAGAGGCTGGCGCCCAGCTTCGCGGAGGCGGCGATGGCCGGGAAGAAGGTGGTGAGGCTGCCCACGAAGCCCACGGCGATGGCGGCATTGCCCGTCCAGCAGGCCACCCAGTAGGACCAGGCCACGATGAACCCGGCGAAGTCGCCGAAGGCCGCCCGGGTGAAGGCGTGGGGGCCGCCGCTCTTGGCCATCCACTGGCTGAGCTTGGCGAAGACCAGGGCCAGGAGGATGGAGCCCGTGGCCGTGATGAGCCAGCCCAGGAGGCTCACGCCCCCATAGGGCGCCAGCGAAGCGGGCATGAGGTAGGTGCCGGAGCCGATCATGTTGCCCACCACGAGGGCGGTGCACATCCAGAGGCCGAGCTTGCGGGGCGACGCGTCGGTCACGACTTCTCCTAGAGGGATTCGAGTCCGAGCGCGAGCCCTTGGCCCACGCCCACGCAGAGGCTCACGGCGGCGCGGCGTCCGCCGCGGCGACGCAGCTCGTGGGCCGCCGTGAGGGCGAGGCGGGCACCGCTGGCGCCCAGGGGGTGACCCAGCGCGAGGGCGCCGCCGTTCGGGTTCACGTGCGCCGCATCGTCGGGCAGGCCCAGCTCCCGGGTGCAGGCCAGCACCTGGGCGGCGAAGGCTTCGTTGATCTCGAGCAGGTCCAGGTCGGCGAGGGTCCACGCCTGGCGTGCCAGCAGCTTCCGGAGGGCGGGCACGGGGCCGAGGCCCATGGTGCGGGGTTCCACCCCGGCGCTGGCCAGGCCCGTGATGCGCACAAGGGGTGTGAGCCCGTGGATGGCCAGGGCGGTCTCCGAGGCGAGCAGCAGGGCGGCGCCCCCGTCATTGATGCCCGAGGCGTTGCCGGCGGTGATGGTGGTGCCGGGCCCCAGGATCGGCTTGAGCGAGGCCAGCTGCGCGGCTGTGGTGTCGGCCCGGGGGTGCTCGTCCACGGCGACGGTGCGGGATTCCCGGCCCACCTTCACCGTGACCGGAAGAAGCTCCGCGTCGAAACGGCCCGCGGCCTGGGCGGCGGCGGTTCGCTGCTGGCTGCGCAGGGCGAAGGCGTCCTGGTCCTCCCGGGCGATGCCCCGTGCCCGGGCCAGGTTCTCGGCGGTCTCGGGCATGGTGGCGACGCCGTGCAGGGCCTCCAGCTTCGGGTTGATGAAGCGCCAGCCCATGGTGGTGTCCTCGAGCTTCTGCTCCCGTCCGAAGGGACCCGCGGCCTTGCCCATCACGAAGGGGGCGCGGGTCATGGACTCCACGCCGCCGGCGATCACGAGGTCAGCTTCGCCGACAGCGATCATGCGGGCGGCCTGGCCCACGGCTTCGAGGCCGGAGGCGCAGAGGCGGTTCACGGTCACGCCCGGCACCGAGGCGGGGAAGCCCGCCAGCAGAAGGGCCATGCGCGCGACGTTGCGGTTGTCCTCCCCGGCCTGGTTGGCGCAGCCGAGGATCACTTCATCCACGGCGGCGAGGTCGAGCCCGGGGTGGGCGGCGGCCAGGGCGGCCAGGGGCAGGGCCGCCAGGTCGTCGGCCCGCACGGCGGCCAGGGCGCCGCCGTAGCGGCCGAAGGGGGTGCGCAGGCCCGAACAGAGATAGGCGGCGCGCATCAGCCGATGCTCGCCCAGTGGTGGGCCGTGGCCCCTTCGATGGCGGCCTGGGTCTCCTTCAGGGCGGGGAGCACGTGCTTCACCGCATGCACGGCGATGCCTTCGTGGAAGGGCATGCCCACGTTGAGGGCGGCCACCACCTTGCCGGTGCGGTCGTGGATGGGCACGGAGAGGGAGCAGAGGCCCAGCTCCAGCTCCTGCACCACGAGGCCGTAGCCCTGGTGGCGCACCTTCAGGATCTCGGCCCGGAGCTTGGCGGGGTCGGTGACGGTGTGGGAGGTGAGGGGGTAGAGGCGCGCGGCGGCGAGCCAGGCGTCCAGGGCCTCGTCCTCCAACCCGGCCAGGAGCACGCGGCCCATGGAGGCGGCGAAGGCCGGCAGGCGGGCGCCCACGCCCAGGGCCAGGGTCATGATGCGGCGCACGGGCACCCGGGCCACGTACACGATGTCGGAGCCATCGAGCACGGAGAGGGAGGTGGATTCGTTCACCCGGTGGGCCAGCTGCTCCATCCAGGGCATGGCCAGCTCCGGCAGGTTGAGGCTGCTGAGGTAGCCGAAGCCCAGCTCCAGCACCCGGGCCGTGAGGAAGAACTGGCGGCCCTTCTGACCCACGTAGCCCAGGTGGGAGAGGGTGAGCAGGCTGCGGCGGGCGGCCGCGCGCGCCAGGCCCGTGCGCTCGGAGACCTCCGAGAGGGACATGGAGGGGTTCTCCCGGTCGAAGGCACGCAGCACATCCAGGCCGCGTGCCAGGGACTGCACGAAATCGGGACTCTCTTCGAAGGGCAGGTCGGGGCGATTCATGGCGGGATCATCCGGGGACGTTGACAAACGGGGGGGCTGGGAGGATCGTAGGGCAGTTCGCAATGTGAATCAATGTTCGAATAACGAACTTTTCGAGGAACCCGGACATGATCCCCGAGCGGGACAGCGTGCTGCACAGCTGGTGCGTCCAGGCGGACTGGGACGCCCCCACCGTGGTGGGTGGCGCCGGGGCCCGGTTCCAAACGGACCGGGGCCAGGACCTGATCGACCTGAGCTCCCTGGCGGAGTGCATGAACCTCGGGCACCAGCACCCGGCCCTCATCCGGGCCATCCAGGCCCAGGCGGAACGGCTGTGTTTCACCACCGCGGCCTGGGGCGCCCAACCCCGCGCCGAGCTGGCTGAACGGCTGCTTGAGAAGTCGGGGTTCCACGGGGGTAGGGTCTTCTTCACGTTGGGCGGCGCCGATGCCAACGAGCACGCCGTGAAGTTCGCCCGCCAGGCCGCAGGCCGCCCGCGGGGCACCGTGGTCACCCGGGACCGCAGCTACCACGGTGCCAGCTACGGGGCCATGGCCCTCAGCGGCGACACCCGCACCCGGGAGCAGGTGGATCCGGCCCGGTATGGCGTGGTGCACGTGCCGCCTCCCTACGCCTACCGGTGCCCCTTCGGCACGGCCTCCCCCGAAGCCTGCGCCACCGCCGCGGTGCAGGCGGTGGGGGGCGCGCTGGACAGCCACCTGGATGCGGTGGCGGTGCTCATGGAGCCCAACGCCGGCACCAACGGCATCGTGGCGCCGGACACCTTCTGGCCCGAGCTGCGGGCGGAGACCCGGCGCCGCGGCACCCTCCTCATCGCCGACGAGGTCATGAGCGGCTTCGGCCGCTGCGGCGAGTGGTTCGCCTGGCAGCGCCACGGCGAGGCCGGCCGTCCGGACCTCATGACCCTGGCCAAGGGCCTCACGGGCGCCCACCTGCCCCTGGGCGCGGTGGTGCTCTCCGCGGAGGTGGCCGGGAAATTGGAGCACCAGATGCTCCACACCGGACTCACCTACTGCGGTCATCCCCTGGCCTGCGCTGCAGGGGTTGCGGCCCTGCAGGCCTACGAGGACGAGGGTCTCATCGCCCGCTCCCGCAGCCTGGGCGCCACGATGTTCCAGGCGTTGAAGCGCCTCCAAGACCGGCATGCAGTCATCGGCGATGTACGAGGGGGCCATGGCCTCTTCGCCGTGGTGGAGCTGGTGAAGGACCGCACCACCCGGGAACCGCTGCGGCCTTGGCCCGAGGTGCATCCCGCCCTGAAGCAGCTCGTGGCCCGGGGCCTCGAGGCGGGCGTTGCCTTCGCGGTGCGGGGGAACCTCCTCCTCCTGGCGCCGCCCCTCGTCATCACCGAAGCGGACCTCGCCACGGCGCTGGCCACCCTCGACCGGCTCCTCGCCGAAGGAACCTGGGCATGACCTTCAAGCTCACCTACGCCACCATGTTCGACCCGCCGGCGGAGATGCATGACCGCTTCGAGGCGGCCCTCGCCCAGGTGCGGGCGGGCCTCGGCGCGATGCACGCCCAGTTCATCGCCGGCCGCGACGTGCCCGCGTCCACCACCGTTCCCAAGCTCAGCCCCATCGACACCCGGGAGGTGCTGGGCCACTTCCCCGTGGGCGATGCCGCCGACGTGGATCGCGCCGTGGCCGCCGCCCGGAAGGCCTATCCCGGCTGGCGGGCCACGCCCCGGGCGGAGCGGGTCCGACTCATGCGGAAGGTGGCGGAGCTGCTGGAGGCAAGGGTCTACGAGATCGGGGCCGCCCTCGCGCTGGAGGTCGGGAAGAACCGCATGGAGGGGCTCGGCGAAGCCCAGGAGACGGCCGACTTCTTCGGGGGCTACGCCGAGGACTTCGAGCGCAACGAAGGCTACGACCGCGCCCTGCCCGATGATCCGGTGGCGGGCTTCCGCTCCCACAACCGCAGCGTGCTGAAGCCCCACGGGGTGTGGATCGTCATCGCCCCCTTCAACTTCCCGCTGGCCCTCATGGGCGGCCCCGTGGCCGCGGCCCTCGTCACGGGCAACACCGTGGTGGCCAAGGGCGCCAGCGACACCCCCTGGGCGGGGCGCCTCCTGGCGGACTGCCTGCGGGATGCGGGGCTTCCCGAAGGTGTGTTCAACCTCGTGAACGGCCCCGTTTCCACCGTGGGCGAAGCCCTCATCCACCACCCCGACGTGGCGGGCATCACCTTCACGGGCTCCGCGGAAGTGGGCATGAAGCTGCACGGGCTCATGGCCGGCGGCCGCTATCCACGCCCCTGCATCGCCGAGATGGGGGGGAAGAACGCGTGCATCGTCACCCGACACGCGGACCTGGACCGCGCGGAGCTGGGCATCGTGCGGTCGGCCTTCGGTCTCAGCGGACAGAAGTGTTCCGCACTCTCCCGCCTCTACGTGCACGAGGCCGTGGCCGACGACCTCATCACGCGCCTCCAGACCCGCATCGCGGCCCTGAGCGTGGGGGATCCCACCCGGCGGGAGCACTGGATGGGGCCCGTCATCACGGGCAAGGCCCTCCTGAACTTTGAACGGGCCTGCGAGCGGGCCCAGCTGCACGGCGGCCGGATCCTCGCGGGCGGCACCCGCCTGGCCGAGGGCGACCTGGCCCACGGGCACTTCGCGGCACCCACCCTCGCCGAGGGACCGGCCACCCATCCGCTCTTCGCCGAGGAACTCTTCCTGCCCTTCCTGATGGTGAACCGGGTGGGCTCCCTGGCCGAGGCGCTGGACCACGCCAACGCTTCCGCCCTGGGCCTCACGGCGGGGGTCTACGGGAACGATGCCGAAGTCGCCACCTTCCTGGATCGCATCGAGGCGGGCGTCACCTACGTGAACCGCCCCCAGGGCGCCACCACGGGGGCGTGGCCCGGCTACCAGGCCTTCGGTGGGTGGAAGGGTTCCGGTTCCACGGGCAAGGCCATCGGCTCCTTCTACTACCTGCCGCAGTACCTGCGGGAGCAATCCCAGACCGTGGTGGAGTGAACATGGTGATCGGCGGCATCTGCGTGGCCCTCGCGGCCTGGTGGCACCGGCGGCGGCAGGGGGCCCGGTGACGGCCCTGCTGAGCCTCCGCGAGGCCCTCGCCACCCACGTGCAGGATGGCCAGACCCTGGCCCTGGAGGGCTTCACGCACCTCATCCCCTTCGCGGCGGGGCACGAGCTCATCCGCCAGGGGCGCCAGGACCTGCACCTGATCCGCATGACGCCGGACCTCATCTACGACCAGCTCATCGGCGCCGGCTGCGCCTCGGCGCTCACCTTCTCCTGGGGGGGTAATCCCGGCGTGGGCTCCCTCCACCGCCTGCGGGACGCCGTGGAGAACCACTGGCCGCGGCCCCTGCGCCTCACGGAGCACAGCCACGCGGCCATGGCCGCCGCCTACGTGGCCGGGGCCTCGAACCTGCCCTTCGGCATGCTCAAGGGCTACCTGGGCACGGACCTCCCCGCCCACAACCCCACCATCAAGGCCATCACCTGCCCCTACACCGGGGAGGTGATCGCCACGGTGCCGGCCCTGCGGCCCGACGTCACCATCCTCCACGCCCAGCGGGCGGACCGCGAAGGCAACGTGCTCATCCGCGGCATCGTGGGGGCGATGAAGGAGGCGGGCCTGGCGGCGACGAAGCTCATCGTCACGGTGGAGGAGGTCGTGGACGACCTTGAAGCCCCCATGAACGCGCTGGTGCTGCCGCACTGGGTGGTGACCGCCGTGGCCTGCGTGCCCGGCGGGGCCTACCCCTCCTACGCCCAGGGCCACTACGCCCGGGACAACGCCTTCTACCAGGCCTGGGACGACCTGGCCCGGGACCGCGCCACCTTCACCGCCTGGATCGATCGCCACGTGCGGGGCACCGAGGATCATGCGGGGTTCCTGCGCTCCCTGAGGGAGGCCCCATGAGCGCCCCGCTGCCCTGGACCGCGGACGAGATGATGACCGTGGCGGCCTCCCGCCACCTGTGGGATGGCGCCGTGTGCTTCGTGGGCATCGGCCTGCCCTCGGCGGCGGCCAACCTCGCCCGCCTCACCCACGCCCCGGCCACGGTGCTCATCTACGAGAGCGGCACCATTGGCACCAAGCCCGAGGTGCTGCCCCTCTCCATCGGGGATGGCGAGCTGGCGGACACCGCCACCGCCGTGGTGCCCCTGCCGGAGATCTTCACCTACTGGCTGCAGGCGGGTCGCATCGATGTGGGCTTCCTGGGTGCGGCCCAGGTGGACCGCTTCGGCAACCTCAACAGCACGGTGATCGGTCCCTACGATCGGCCCAAGACCCGCCTGCCCGGCGCCGGCGGGGCGCCGGAGATCGCCACCCACGCCAAGCA
>JBGASN010000035.1:0-34512 GCA_044229665.1 Holophagaceae bacterium | reverse complement strand
AGGACCACGTGCAGGTCCACCCCGATCCGGGGCAGGGGCACCGGCGGCGGGGCCGCGGGCAGGCGCAGGCAGTCGCGGAGCTCGCCCTGGAGGGTCACGTCGAAGCCCTTGCGCAGCTCCCAGCGCCCCTCGATGAGGAAGTAGGCGCGGTCCTTGTACCGGGGATCGATGGCGATGTAGGGGCGCTCGGGCAGCCGGCCGTACTTCTTGGCGAGGCCCGGGGGCAGGCCCCCCTTCTTCGCCAGGCCGGGGGGTACGAAGCCGTCGCCATGGGGATTGCCGCGGTGCTTGTCCTTACCGTGGCCCTTGCCCTGGGGCGCCGCCACGAGGGCGAGGGAGAGCAGGATGGATAGGCTCATGGAGTCCTCCGGGGGCCGTGGGTCCCCCAGGATAGGGCTCCGCCCCGCCCGGGGCCATGCGGGCTGTGAATTTCCTAGGCCTGCTGAGGGCTCAGCGTCACGTTGAGGACGGCCTCATCGGCGCTGGGGGCCAGCACCACGTTGTCGATGAGCCGGGTGGCGCCCACGTAGGCGGCCAGGCACAGGGCCACGGTGCGATCCACCTCGCCCGCGTGGGGATCCAGGGTCTGGGCATCCACCAGCTCGAGGTACTGCAGGCGATCCACACCCTTCATGGGCTCGGCGATGTGGGTGCGCACCAGCTCCAGCAGGCGGTCCACCTTCCGCTCGCCGGCCTTGAAGGCGGCCTCGGCGGCCAGGAGGCCGCGGCTGATGCTGAGGGCGCGGGCCCGTTCCTCCTCGGAGAGGTAGGCGTTGCGGCTGCTCATGGCCAGCCCATCCTCCTCGCGGATGGTGGGCACCACCACCACGTCCACGGGCAGGTTGAGGTCGCGCACCATGCGGCGCACCACCATGGTCTGCTGGAAGTCCTTCTGGCCGAAGAAGGCCAGGTCGGGCTCCACCATGTTGAAGAGCTTGGCCACCACCGTGGCCACGCCGCGGAAGTGCCCGGGGCGGAACTGGCCGCACAGGGGCTCCGCCAGGCGGCCCGGCTCCACGAAGGTCTGGAAGCCGCTGGGATAGATTTCGGAGGCCTCGGGGAGGAAGAGCACTGTGGCGCCCCACTCCAGGCACAGGCCCTGATCGCGTTCCAGATCCCGGGGGTACTTGGCCAGATCTTCGCCCTGCCCGAACTGCGTGGGGTTCACGAAGATGCTCACCACCGTGGCGTCGCAGCGGGCGGCCGCCTGCTTCACCAGGGCGCCGTGGCCCTCGTGCAGGTAGCCCATGGTGGGCACGAAGCCGATGCGCTTCCCCTGCTCGCGGAGGGTCTTCAGGAGGACCCGGAGGTCGGCGATGCTGCGGACGATACGCATGGACAAAGAGCTTCCTTCTCAGGACAGGGGGGACGCGAACCGGTGTTCAGGGACCGAGCGGACGGCCTCTGCAAGCGTATAGGATTCATCGGCATTGGGGAAGGCGCCATCACGGACGTCCTGGGACCAGCGCTGGAGTGCGGTCTGGAGGATGGTCTTCCCATCGGCATAGACCCTCACGAACTTAGGTTTGTGGCCCTCCAGCAAACCGAGCAGATCGTGCAGCACGAGCACCTGCCCGCTGCAGTGCGGCCCGGCGCCGATGCCGATGGTGGGGATGTGCAAGGTCTCGGTCACGCGCTTGGCCAGATCCGCGGGCACGCCCTCAAGCACCAGGGCGAAGCAGCCGGCCGCCTGCAGCTTGTGCGCATCCTCCAGGATCTGCAGGGCGTGCTCCGCATCGCGCCCCTGCACCTTGAAGCCGCCCATCATGTTCACACTCTGGGGCGTGAGGCCCAGGTGCCCCATCACGGGGATCTCCGCATCCACGAGGGCATGCACCATGTCCAGGCGCTTCGTGCCGCCCTCCAGCTTCACGGCGGCGGCCCCGGCGCGGATGAAGGCGCCGGCGTTGCGCAGGGTGTCCTCCTTCCCCAGGTGGAAGCTGAGGTAGGGCATGTCGGCCACGAGCAGGGCGTGGGGCCTCGTGCGGGCCACGGCCTCCAGGTGGTGCTGCATCATGGCCATGGTCACGGGCAGGGTGTTCTCGAAGCCCAGGAGCACGTTGCCCACGCTGTCGCCCACCAGGAGGATGTCCACGGCGGGATCCGCGAGGCGGGCGCTGAAGGCGTCGTAGGCCGTGGTCATCACCAGGCGGCGGCCTTCGGCGGTCCACGCCTGGAGCTGGGGGAGGGTGACCTTGGCCCCGGCGGCGGGGGCGTGGTGGCTCATGGGGGTCTCCGCTGCGTGAGTCGAAGCCCGGCGAGCGACTATCGCTCGGGGAAGTTCACCGGAGGCAGGTTCGCCTGGGTGGGCGTCCAGTCTGCCAGGGGATCCCCCCGTTCCGGCAACACGAAGCGCAGACCGCTGGCCGTCACCGCCTCCTGGAAGCGGTGCAGGTCCGGCCGGCCCAGGAAGGGCGTGGTGAAGAGCTCACCCACGCGGTTCCACACCTGCTGGAAGCTGGGGAAGGCGTCCTGCAGGCGGGAGCGGGCGCCCAGGCGCTCCCCCCGGCGCAGGAGGATGCGGGCGCTCTCGGAGGCCGCCTCCAGCACCTCGCTGGCGAACTGGAGTTCTCGGGCCTGGGCCGTGGCATCGCCCCAGGCCTGCAGGGCCTCCAGGTCCACGGGATCCGAGGCGGGGGCGCAGGCCAGCAGCAGGCCATGGGCCCGGGCCCACTCGAGGTCGAGCCAGCGGGAGCCGGCGCCCTCCACGGGGCCCTTGAGGGACTCCAGCAGGCTCCAGCAGCTCTCCGGCGCCTCGCGCCGGGCCTCCTGGCACTCCCGGGCCTCGGCCTGCACCATGCGGAGCTGCGAGAGCCGGTGGCGCCACACCAGACCCGAGGACTCGTAGAGCTGGGCGGACTGGCGGTAGAGCCGGGCGGCATCGCGCCAGGCTCCGCCGAAGCCGGCGATCTCCGCCTGCAGGAAGGCCTGGTCCCCCTGCTCCAGGGGGGTGAGCAGCGCGCGCTGGCCGCCCAGGGCCTGCAGCTGGTGGTGCTCCGCGGACACGCGGTCGCCCAGGGCGGCCAGGGTGCGGGCCCGCCACATGCGGGCGAGCGTGGCGGAGGATTCCTCCCCCGCGCGCTGGAAGCGGTCCACGGCCCGCTCCAGGTGGGAGAGGGCGGGGGCCAGGTGGTGCTGCAGGCTCTTGGCCACGCCCAGGTGCAGGTGGGCCTGGGCCTGGAGCAGCGGATCACCCTGGAGGCGGGCCGCCTGGAGGGCCTCCCGGAGGAGGTTCAGGGCGCCGTCCATGTCGCCCTTGGCGGTGCGGATGGTGCCGAGCACCAGCTGCACCTGGATGAGGGCGCGCACCTGCTGGCCCGACTCGGCCATGCGCAGGGCGCTCTCCAGCAGGGAGGTGGCCCGCTCCAGCTGGCTCTGGTTGCCCAGGGCCCGGCCCATCTCCACCAGCAGGTCCACCTGGTCGGTGGAGGAGCCCTTGGCGCCCTGGGCCTGAATGAGGGCGAGGCCCTCCTCGAGGGCCTTGAGCCCCTTGGGTAGGTGGCCCTGCATGAGGTATAGGCGCGCCAGGGCCAGGCGGATGCGGGGCTGCTCGCTGTGGGCGGGCACGTCGCGCAGGAGGTCGGCGGCGGCCAGGATGGCCTCCCGCGCCTCGTTGAGATGGCGGCGGCGCAGCTCCAGCACGGCCCGCTTGCGCAGGAGGCGTGCGGCGAAGGGCGGCGGGGGCGCGGGCAGCTGGCCCAGGGCCTGCTGGGCCTTGGTGAGGGCGGCCAGGGCCTGGGGCACCGGGGAGGCGCTGCTCTCGTTGGAGAAGAGGCCGCCGCCGCTGCTGGAGGCCCAGGCATCGGCGAGGTGCTCGTGGAGGCGGGCCTCGTCCAGGGGCGAGGGCTTCAGGGCGAGGGCCTGCTCCACCACGCGCCGCACCTCGGCGGGGGTGCCGATGCCCTCGCGCTCGAGGACCTGCAGCACGCTGGCGAGGGCGCTCTGCTCATCGCCCGCGAGGCTCTGCAGCGACACGCTGATGGGGCCGCGGTCGCCGGCGCCCTTGAGGGCGCCCACCAGGGCCCGGGCCAGGCGCTTCAGCTCCGGCTGGGGCGTGTGGGAGAGGGCCAGCTCCCGCCAGCGGGGATCGGGGATCTGGGCCTCCTGGCCCTGGGCCAGCACGAGCTTGGAGTCCACGGCGGACTGGAGGATGTCCTCCAGGGGATCACCGGCCAGGCCCAGGGCCCGGCCCAGCACCTCCACGGGCAGGGCGCGGTCCGCCAGGGCCAGCAGGCGCACCAGGGCCTGGGTGGCGGGGTTGAGGCGGTGGAGCCGGCCCACGAGCACCGGCGACATGAGGTCCGAGCCCGCGCGGAAGTTGGGCCGGCGGCCGGGGGCCAGGGCCCAGTGGCCCTGCTCCTCCTTGAGGTCGCCCGCCTGCTGCGACAGCTCCAGCAGGCTCTGCATGAGCCCGGGGTTGCCCAGGGAGGCGTGCAGGAGGTCCTGGACCACGTCGGCGGGCAGCGCGTGGGGTCCCAGGAGGTCCTGGAGCACTTGGCGCATGTCCTCATCCTCGAGGCGGTTGAGCAGCACCACCGCGGCGCTGGGCTCGGCCTTGAGCTGGGCGACGAGGGGCTTGAGGCCGGCGCCCTGGGCGCCGCTGGTGAGGGCCAGCAGCCAGGGCACCGTGGAGCGGGGCACCAGCTCCCGGAGCAGGGTGAGGGTCTCCGGCTGGGCCCGGTCCAGGCCCCAGATGTGGATGAGGCGGGGGTGGTGGGAGGCGGCGAAGTCCAGGGCCTCCAGGGCCCCCTGCAGCTCCTCGGGCTCGACGTCCGTGGCCGCGGCCTTGCGGCCCCCGGTGAGGAACGCGAAGGCCGGCAGGCGGCGGGCGATGAGGCGGGCCACGCTGGGCTGGCGGGCGTAGAGGTCCGCCTCCAGGCCCCCCAGGGTGGACTCCATCAGGCGCTGCAGCAGGTGGGCGGGGCCCTCCTCGTGGCCCAGGGCCAGGGTGTGCACCCAGAGCCCTTCGCTCTCCGCGGCGGCACAGGCCCAGGCGGCCAGGTGTTCCTTGCCCAGCCCCTCCTCGCCCATGAGCAGCACGATGCGCTCCATGGGGGCGGGGGCGGAGAGGCCCAGCATCAGGGACTTCAGGTAGGTGAGCTCCTGGCCCCGGCCCCGCACGGCGCGGCCCCGGGGCTGGCTCAGGGCGGGGGTGGTCTCCCAGGGCAGGGGGGGCGGGGCGCCGGGGCCCGGCTCCGCGCTGGAGAGGAGGCTGCGCAGGGGGGCCAGGGAGCCGGGATCCTCCCCCAGGGCCCGGGGCAGGGTGAGGAGGCCCGGGCGCAGCCCGATGACCTCGGGGTGGAGGAACCGCGCCTGGCGGTCCGTGGCCAGCACCCCCTCCAGGTGCCGCTGGAAGGCCTGCCGCTGGGGGGCGCTCCACTCCTCCCAGGCCCGGGCCAGGGGGGTGCCCGGGAGGGCCTGGAGGAACCACACCTGCTCCTCGTCGAAGCCGAAGTGCACCTCCACGGGGTCCAGGGGGGAGGCGTCCTGGAACCGGGACAGGAAGATCTCCCGCAGGTGGTCCAGGGCCCGGTCCTCCATGCGGGGGGACCAGAGCTGGAGCAGGAAGCGGGTGGCATCCGACTCCCGGCGCATCAGGTGGAAGGTGCTCCCCCCCTCCCGGGCCTCGCCGAGGTCCTGCACCCAGGTGAGGCGGTGGGCGCCGAAGGTGCGGATCAGATCCATGGCCGGAACCGGACAGGCGGAGCAAAGGGGGACATGAGGGAAGTCTACCGGAAGGAAAATGGCGACCTCCGGGAAAATGGCGCCGACCCTGTCCAGATCGCGCAAACTCGCGGATCCGCTGGGATTGGCCGAGGATTTTCGTTTGACCGGTGTGCCGACGATCGTCACAATCGAAATGCTGATTGGGACAATGTGATCTGCTTCACGCGGTGTACCGCCTAGCCGGCGGGCCCCCGCTTCCCGGTCTTGGAGATGCCCATGGACGCCCAAACCAACATGGCCACAGCCGACGCCAACCCCTGGGAATGGTTCGATCGGGAGCACAGCGCCTCGACCCGCTTCATGGTGAGCGGTGCGATCTGGGCCCTGGTCGGCACCTTCTTCGGCCTCTTCGCCGCCACGGAGTACTGGGCCCCTGACCTCGTCCGCATCCTGCCCCAGCTGCAGTTCGGCCGCATCCGCCCCACCCACATCAACGCGGTGGCCTTCGGCTTCATCTCCATGAGCACCGTGGGCGCGATCTTCTACGTGATCCCCGAGCTCTGCCGCACCAAGCTCTACAGCGAGCGCCTGGCGAACATCCTCATGATCGCCTGGAACGCCGTGCTCGTCGCCGGCGTGTTCTGCCTCACCAACGGCATCACCGAGGGCCGCGAGTACGCCGAGCTGCCCTGGTTCCTCGACATCCCGATGTTCCTCGCCCTGATGACGTACATCGTGATCGTGTGGGGCACCGTGCTGAACCGCCAGGAGAAGCAGCTCTACGTGACCACCTGGTACGTGGCCGGCACCACCCTCTGGTTCCCCGTGGTGTACCTCATCGGCAACCGCGTGTTCTTCCAGATGGACGGCATCGCCGACTCCATCGCCCAGTGGTTCTACGGCCACAACATCCTGGGCCTCTGGTTCACCACCAACGGCATCGGCCTCACCTACTACTTCCTGCCCAAGATCACCAAGAACCCCCTCTACAGCCACCTGCTGAGCATCGTGGGCTTCTCCACCATCGCGATGTTCTACACCCCCACCGGCACGCACCACCTCCTGCAGATGCCCGTGCCCGAGTGGCTCAAGGCCGTGGCCGTGATCAGCTCCGTGATGCTGCTCGTCCCCGTGATGAGCGTGCTCGTGAACTTCTTCCTGACCATGAAGGGCAAGTGGGGCATGATCGCCTCCAACCTGCCCCTGCGGTTCTTCCTGACCGCCATGTGGTTCTACCTCCTGACCTGCTTCACGGGCCCCTTCCAGGCCACCCGCTGGATCAACTGGTACCTCCACTACACCCACTGGGTGGTGGGCCACGCCCACTTCGCCCTGCTCGGCACCTTCGGCTTCGTGGCCTGGGGCGCCCTCTACTACGTGGTTCCCCGCGTCACCGGCAAGCAGTGGTACAGCCGCCGCCTCGCCAACGCCCACTACTGGCTGAGCCTCTCCGGCACCGTGATCATGATGATCGCCCTGACCGTGGCCGGCCTCGCCCAGGCCGCCGCCTGGGAGGAGGGCACCGTGGTCTACCGCACCGTGGTCCAGGTGGCTCCCTTCATGGGCCTCCGCGTGTTCAGCGGCCTGCTGATCGTCGTGGGCCAGGTGCTGCTGGTCTACAACATCCTGATGACCGTGTTCGGCTCCGAAGCGGCCGACACGATGGATCCCCAGGACTGAGCTGAGCTGAGGAATTGACGATGACCACGCAACGCGCCAACTACCTCTACCCCGCCATCGGGATGGGCCTGATCCTCAGCGCCATCATCTTCGTGGTGGTGCTCGTGCCCCGCTGGACCTTCAAGCCGGCCCAGCCCAAGGACCTCCGCAACTACACCGCCCAGGAACAGCGCGGCCGCACCATCTACCGCCGTGAAGGCTGCTGGTACTGCCACTCCATGGCCAGCCGCCCCCAGGACTGGGATCACGGCGTGCGCTCCAAGGCCAGCGACTACTTCTGGGACATGGACGGCCACCTGCTCGGCTCCGAGCGCAGCGGCCCCGACCTCGCCAACATCGGCGGCAAGTTCCCCGACGAGTACCACGACCAGCACCACCGCCAGCCCCGCAGCCTGAAGCCCGGCAGCATCATGCCCAGCTACGACTACCTCTCCAAGCAGGAGATGACCGACGTGGTGGCCTTCCTGCAGGGCCTGGGCCCCAACGGCACCCGCGCCTTGGACATCGCCAACGGCGAGATGAAGTGGGCCTTCTTCACCAAGACCTGGAACCCCGACCTGCCGGCCGTCCGCACCGTGCCCCGCAGCGAGGTCAAGCCCACCGACAAGATCCTGTCCGAGGTGAACAAGGACTTCGTGACCATCCAGGGCGAGCGCAGCGGCTGGGAGTGGGTCGCCAACTGGAAGCACAGCGTGAAGGAGCGTGAGGAGATCGCCTCCGCCAACTACGACGCCCACCCCGAGACCCCCTACAAGTACACGGCGGAGATCGAGGAGTTCATGTACGGCACCTCCCATGAGGCGCAGAACGCCAAGACCCCCCTCAACGCCCTCGCCACCAAGACGTTCGCCAACGAAGAGGAGCTCCACCACGCCCGCGAGAAGGATCCCAACGTCGCCGCCTGGACCGAGGTCTCCTTCAAGGAGCCCGAGGTGCTGCCCACCGACATCGTCGGCCTCAAGGCCCTCGAAGCCCGGCGCGTGGTCGCCAACCAGGGCCGCGGCATCTACAACCAGAAGTGCTCCGCCTGCCACGGCCTCGATGGCAACGGCCGGGGCTGGGCCAGCGCCAGCATGACCCGCCGCGCCGCCAACTTCTGGGAGGACAAGTTCCAGAGCTACAAGACGGACACCTGGTACTGGCGCATCAGCCGTGGCGTCCCCGGCACCCAGATGCCCCGGTGGGAGCTCATGAGCGGCCACCTCGGCGGCCTCTATCCCGACCAGCGCCTCTACCTGACCGCGTACCTGAAGTACATCTCCCAGAACAAGGGTCTCGGCAAGCTCGCCGGCACCGATGCCCCCAACGCGGGCGCGCCTCCCAGCGCCGCCACCCAGCCCGCCGCGAAGTGAGGACCCCATGAGCCAGGACCCCCTGCACCACGACGAAGAGCCGATGGAAGAGGTCTCCGGGACCCGCATCGGCCACGGCAAGGCCCCCTTCGCCCTTGTCCTCCTCTACCTAGTCATCCTCGTCTGGGCCGTCCTCTCCTGGATCCGCCCCAGCGGCACCTAGCGCGAACGAGGTAGCCATGAAGATCCAATGGACGCTCACCCTGGCCGGCCTCCTGGCCCTGGTCACCCTCGGCTGCGCCGAGGGCGGCCTCGGCGCCAAGGCCCGGAAAGGCGAACTCATCCAGGCCAGCAACGAGGTGCCCGCCGGCCTTGAAGGCACCGATGTGGAGGCCCCCTATCCCCTGGGCCTCCCCTCCGCCGTCAAGGGCCGCAGCATCTACCAGGCCAACTGCGCCTCCTGCCACGGCACCCACTACACCGCCCAGGAGAAGCTGGACCTCGCCGCCAACAAGCCCGGCGTGCTGGACCGCCTGAAGGCCGAGCGCCGCGAGCCCGGCAACCCCAACGAGAAGGCGAAGGTCGGCCCCGACTTCGGCACCCGCGACTGGCGCTTCCAGCGCACTCCCGCGGAGCTCTTCCAGCTCATCGCCTACGGCAGCGACAAGGTGGAACCCAAGGGCAACACCTTCGTGCCCCGCATGGGCCCCGACGGCAAGCCCGCCGGGCGCCTCCACCCCGGCCCCGACGGCAAGCCCGGCACCGGCTGGATGAGCCACATCAAGGACGACCGGGGTGGTGTGAGCATCGCCGCCAACGACCCCATGCCCGTGTGGCATGCCATCTACTACGCCTGGAGCCGCTCCATCGCCGGCGTGGCCCCCGACCAGTACAAGAAGGCCTGGGATGTCTACGGCCAGAACTGCAATGTGTGCCACGGCACCATCGGCAAGGGCGACGGCCCCCTGGCCCGCACCATCGTGCCGGCCCCCTTCAACTTCCACAACCGCAAGGCCATGGCGGAGCAGACCGACGAGTTCCTGTTCTGGCGCATCTCGGAGGGGGGTCAGTTCAAGACCATCCCCGAGAGCATCCAGAAGACCATGAGCCGGTCGGCCCTGAACCTCTACGTGCACCAGTGGTCCGCCATGCCCGCCTGGAAGGGGGTCCTCACCCCCGAACAGCGCTGGCTCGCGGTCGATGGCGTGCGCCTGAAGTCCTACGAGCAGGATTGAGGAGACGACGATGCAAGAGAACACGCGCCGTACCCTGCTCAAGGCCCTGACGTCCCTCCCCATCGTGGGTGGCGCCATCGCTTTGCAGCACGTGATCCTCCGCTACTTCAAGCCCACCATGGCCGGCGGCATCAAGGCCATGGCCGCCGATCCGGATAGCGCCGGCTCCTCCGAGCAGGAGATCGCCGATGTCTCCGAGCTCACCAAGCCCTGGGAGTTCAAGGAGTTCATCTACGTCCGCAAGTCCGTGGAATACAGCAGCCGCAAGTTCCAGGGCGCCAAGATCCCCGCGTTCATCGTGCGCCTCCCCGAGGAGTACATCACGGACAAGAAGGATCCCAAGGCCGCCTTCGTGGTGGTGCAGCGCATCTGCCCGCACCTCGGCTGCACCTTCAACTTCATCCCGAACAGCGAGGAGCTGGCCGGCGGCTACAACTACAAGGCCCCGGCTCCCTTCCACCCCTATTTCGCCTGCCCCTGCCACCTGAGCGTGTACGACCCCACGAGGCCCCAGGCCATCGCGGGCACCGTGGCGGGCAAGGCCTTCGACAAGCTGCCGGGCAAGGTGGTCTCCGGACCCGCGCCCCGTCCGCCGCGCACCATGTCCTTCGACATCCGTGGATCCAAGATCTACATCACGGATACCGAAGGCGGCGGTGTGGGTTAAGGGAGAAGAACCGATGCTGACCAAGTTCTGGAGCTTTCTGCAGGGTCTCCTCCCCCGTCGTGGGGTGCTGGGCCACCTCTATCACGGCGTCCTGAACGCCCCCGTGAACTTCTTCCAGTGGTTCATGGAGCGCTGGGACAAGATGGACCTCTTCGACGAATCCCACGTCGAGAAGGCCAAGACCAACCCCTTCTACGCCATCGGCGGCATGTGGTACTGGGTCTGGATGCTCGTGATCGCCAGCGGCGTGCTGCTGATGATCTACTACGTGCCCGACACCAGCCAGGCCTTCGTGTCCATCGAGCGCATGCAGGCCAACTGGAAGTGGGGCGAGATCCCCATCGGGGCCCTCATCCGCGGCATCCACAAGTACGGCGCCGACGCCTTCATCATCCTGGCCACCCTCAAGGTCTACCGGATCTGGTTCACCGGCGGGTACAAGAACGGCCATGAGCTCAGCTTCGTGGTGGCCCTGCTGCTCCTCATCATCGGCATGTACTCCGGCCTCACCGGGTACCTCCTGATCTGGAACCAGCGCGCCCTGTGGGCGACCAAGGTGATGGCCACCTTCCCCGGCTACCTCGACCAGAACCCCAGCTGGATCCCCGGCGGCGACTTCATCAACTGGACGAACCAGGGCAAGACCACCGCCCAGATCCTCCTCGGCGGCACCTCCATCGGCCCCGCCACGGTGACGCGCTTCTACGCGTTCCACTTCATGCTGTCGTTCCTCGTGATGATCTTCTTCGAGCTGCGGGTCTACCACCGCGGGTTCAAGCGCATGAACATCAGCCGCTGGGCGAAGTTCATCCTCTTCATGATGCTGGCCGGCATGGCCATCCTCATCCCCGCCGCCCAGGGCAGCCCCGCCAACCCCGAGGTCACCCCGAACCCCATCCTGAGCGACTGGTACTTCCTCGCGATGTACCACATGCTCAAGCTCCAGGATCCCTACCTGGCCACGGTGCTCACCGTGGGCGTGCCGGCCCTGGTGCTCCTGTCGCTCTTCCTCGACCGCCGCCCCGAGTCCCACTGGGAGGCCCGCTCCATCCCCAACTGGGTGGGCATCGGCGGCCTGATCTACTTCATCGTCTTCAGCTTCCTCATCATCAACAGCATCGCGGACCTCCACCGCGACGCCCCCCTCTGGTACTACTCCATGGGCCTCTTCCTGCTCATCGGGTACTTCAAGGACTGGGGCTACGTGATGAAGCGGGACGGGAAGCGCTGGTACGAGACCTTCCACGTCTTCTTCGTGGCGTTCCTCCTGGTGTCCATGAGCGCCAACACGCTCTTCCACTACTTCGGCGACATCCGCGAGTGGAACATGGCCGCCAAGTCCGAGCTGCCCAAGGTGCTCGCCGCCAACCCCACCTGGACCCAGGACATGGCCCTCGACTTCCTCGAGAAGACGAAGCCCACCCTGAACCTCTGGCTCACCCCCGCGGCGACCCTGGCCAAGGGCATGCCCAAGGGCATGGAGCTGTGGAAGGTCCACGTGGCCCTCTGGATCATCATCCCCGTCATCGGCACCCTCGTCGGCCTCGGCCGCTGGGCCGCCAAGCGGGATGCCCTCCTCGACGCCGCGGCCGCCAAGGCCAAAGCCAAGACCGCCGGAGCCTAGGCCATGTATTCCCAGGGGCGCATCAAGGCCAGCAAGTGGGTGGGGATCCTCCTCGCCGTGGTCCTGCTGAGCCAGAGCATCGCCCACTGGAAGGCCTTCTTCGCCAGCGCCGGTTTCATGAGCTACCTCCTCCTGATCGCCACCCTCACCCTCTTCCTCCTCCTGATGGTGGGGTTGATGGTGGTGATCTACGCGGAGGAGAAGGCCAAGGGCAACGTGCAGCATCCCCGGCCCTGGTTCGAGCGCATGGCTGACCGTTTCTTCCTGATTCATTCCGATTCGTCGAGGGGTTGACCGTGAACAAACGGAACATCTTCGGAACCATCTTCCTGGTCACCGGCCTGGGGATCTTCTTCGTGCTCGGCGCGAACAGCATCTCCGCAGAACTGCACGATGTGCTCCACGAGGCGCCCATGGGCGGTAAGCTCCGCCAGAAGCAGGCGCCGGCCATCGTGAACAAGACGCTGGATGGCGTCGTGTTCAAGAGCTACCCCACCGTCGGCGACCTGCCCCACATGCAGGCCGATTTCGGCAACAAGGGCGTGTCCACCAGTGACAACCCCTTCCAGCAGTTCAACGTCGTCCGGTGGATGGGTTGGGCCTTCGTGATCGCGGCCCTGGCCGAGGTCGGCGTGGCCTATTGGACCCGCACCAAGGTCCAGGTCGAGGAGTAGGAGGCGCCATGTACAAGAAATTCCTCCAGCTCACCAAGAACCTCACGGTCTCCCTCGAGAAGGGCGTGAACTTCCTGACCACCCAGGAGCACAACCCCCTGTACTTCCACGGGGCCCTGCCGCTCTACACGTTCTGGTTCCTGATCTTCTCCGGAATCATGCTGTGGATGTACTACATCCCCACCCTGGAGCGCGCCTGGTCCAGCGTGAACTACATCACCAGCCTGCCCGTGTTCATGAGGGACGCCGCCGGCCGCCTCCTGCTCGACAAGAACGGGGCCCCCATCATCGACGCGGTCAACGCCGCCACGGGCATCCCCTACGGCGCCGTGGTGCGCGGCATCCACCGCTGGGGCGCCGCCGCCATGATGATCACCACCCTGCTGCACATGTTCCGCGTGTACTTCACGGATCGTCACCGCAGCTGGCGCTGGCTCCCCTGGATCTCCGGCGTGTTCCTCCTCCTCTTCCTCCTCTTCGTGGGCGTGACCGGCTACCTCCTCGTGTGGGATGCCCGTGCCTACCGCATGGTGGTGGAGACCCAGGACTTCCTCCGCGCCATCCCCCTGGCCGGCGAGTGGCTGTCCCAGTTCCTCGTGGGCGGCACCGGCATCAACGACTACACCCTCACGCGCTTCTTCTTCTTCCACATCGGCGGCGCGGCCCTGCTCTTCGTGCTGATCTGGGTGCACTTCATCCGCCTGCACGAGCCCGTGGTCACCCCCAGCCGGGCGACCAACTTCCTGACCCTGGGCTTCATCCTGGTCGCCGCCGGGGCCCTGCCGGCCATCAACATCACCGAGCAGCTCATCCAGCAGTACCCCTCGCTGGCCGCGGACCGGGCCTACATCGGCTCCGACGCCCCCGCCCAGATCGGCGTGCTGGTGGAGACCATGCGCTACGACGCCTGGTACATGTTCCCCTACTACCTGATCCACAAGGCCGGTGTGAACGGCGCCTGGGCCATCCTCGGTGTCTCCACCCTGCTGCTCATGGTCGCCCCCTTCTACCCCAAGGACCGCCGCGACAACATCGCCGCCGTCATCGAGGCGAAGTGCACGGGCTGCACCTTCTGCTCCCTGGACTGCCCCTTCGAGGCCATCACGATGCAGGAACGGGCCCCCGGGTCCAAGTTCAAGCTCATCGCCGTGGTCCAGGAGGCCCGCTGCTCCGAGTGCGGCGTCTGCGTGGGGGCCTGCCCCTTCCAGGCCATCGAGCTGCCCAACACGCATTCCAAGACCATCGAAGCCGAAGTGCTCGACCTTCTGAAAACGGGGGCTTAAGTGAGCGAAGCCAACATGAACACCGGCGAAAAGAAGCCCCGCGTCGTCATCGGGTTCGTCTGCGAGCGGTCCATCCCCATCCAGGAGATGATCGACCAGCAGAAGGCCCTGGTGGATGATCCCGAGACCAAGATCGTGATCCTCCCCTGCTCCGGCATGGTGAAGCCCACCCAGATGGAGCTCGCCCTCACCAAGGGGGCCGATGCCACCTTCGTGTGCGGCTGCGCCATCGGCGACTGCCACTACCGCACGGGCAACATCATGATCCGCGAGCGCCTCGAGGGCGAGCGCAACCCCAAGCTGCGCAAGACCACCGACAAGCGCCGCGTCGGCATGTTCTTCTACACCATGAAGGACCGCCGCACCTTCCTCGACGCCCTGGCCCAGTTCAAGGCCGCGGTTTCCGACATCCAGTAGGAGCAGACAATGGCCGCCCCCGCGAAAAACGCCGAGCCCAAGGTCAGCAGCTACATGGTCATGCTGCGCTACCTGGCCTTCTACCTCTTCTTCTTCGGTGTGCTCTACCTCGTCGGCCTCTTCGGCGAAGTGGCCGAGAGCTAAGGACTGGAGACTCCCATGACCGAGACCCACGAACCCCAGACCGACACCCACTCCGAGGACGCTCCGATCACCAACACGGAGATCCTCAAGGAGAACTGGGTGCTCCGCAACGCCCTGATCTTCTTCATCCTCATGCTGGCCGTGCCGACCATCCTGGCGTGGAAGCTGGGCTGGTTCCTCATCGCCAACTGAGGGCGGGGGGACGGCCCCCGGGCCGTCCCCTCCTTCCCGTACCACCCTTCCCCGGAGGTCCCATGGATCCCATGCAGACCAAGCTCATGGTCATCACCTTCACCGTGGTGGGCCTGGCCTTCGCCGCCGGCTTCGTCATGGTCGCCGTGTGGGCCATCCGCGCCGGGCAGTTCAAGGATGTGGAGGGCGTGAAGTACCGCATGCTCGAGGACTTCAACGCCAAGGGCGAGACCAAGGACGGCAAGGAGTTCAAGGCCTAGCCGCGGCTTCTGGCGTCTCAGACGTCAGGCTGGAACTCGACGCGGGGCTCCGCCCCACGACCCAGGAAGCAGGGTGCGGGCGCAATGCGCCCGCATTCCTTTTCCGCCCGACGCCTGGGATCCGGCGCCTACTTCGGCATCCCCACCCAGAGGTTCAGCACCTTCAGCTTGAAGAGCAGGTCCGCCAGGCGCTCCACGGGGAGGCCCATCACGGTGGCGAAGCTGCCCTCCACGCGCTGGATGAAGAGGGCGCCGATGCCCTGGATGGCGTAGCTGCCGGCCTTGTCCATGGGCTCGCCCGTGGCCACGTACCACCGGGCCTGGGCCTCTGTGAAGGGGCGGAAGTGCACCTGGGCCGTGTCCACGAAGCTGTGCATCTCGTCGTTGCGGCGCAGGGCCATGCCCGTGTGCACCTGGTGGGCCCGGCCCTGGAGGAGCATGAGCATGCGCACGCCATCCTCCACGTCCACGGGCTTGTTCAGGGTGTGGTGGTCCACGGCCACGGTGGTGTCGGCCGCCAGCACCCAGCGGCCGGGGTTGCGGTGGGCCACCACCTCGGCCTTGGTGCGGGCCAGGCGGAGCACCAGGTTCTCGGGGTCCTCGTCGGGGATGGGGGTCTCATCCACATCCGGCACCTGCACCTCGAAGGGCAGGTTCAGGGCCTCCAGCCACTGCTTGCGGCGGGGGCTGCCGCTGGCCAGCACGAGGGGGGCCATGATGCGGGTGGTGTCGCCGGTGGCGGATCGGGTCATCGGAGGCCTCGGGCGCGGAGGTCCGCGGTGGTCACGCGCATGTGGGTGGTGGCGTGGGCCTCCGCGGGCTGGAAGCCGAACTTCCGATACAGCGCATCGGCATCCCGGGTCTCCAGCACAACCCGCTGGACCTCGCCCAGGGCCGGGTGCCCCAGGGCCCAGGTCACCAGGGCGGAGGCGATGCCCTGGCCCATCAGGTCCCGGGCGGTGACCACGTCGTAGAGCTTGGCCTCGTAGGCCCCATCCGACCACAGCCGCAGCGTGGCCACGAGGCGCCCGCCCCGGGCGCCCTCGGGCTCGAGCCGGGCGGTGAGCAGGCGGCCCGCCGCCAGGAGGCGGCGCCACTGCTCCAGGGTGCGATCCGCGGTCCAGAACACCTCCTCCGCCTGGAAGAAGGTCTGCAGCTCCCGGGGGTCGATGGTCCAGGTCTCGTCCGCGAAGGCCACGCGGCCAAGGGGGGTGGACAGGGGCTCCGGGGCGGGGTGCGCGATCATCGGGATCGCCATGCTACCACCGCGGTTCCCAGGGCCAGGAGCACCAGGGCGGCGGGCATCAGCCACGCTTGGCGGGCCGGGGTGCGCACCGGTCGCCAGGCCAGGGTGCAGGCGTAATCCGCCCGCGTGAGCGGCTCGCCCCAGAGCTGGCCGGAGCCATCCTCCCGGTAGATCCCGCTGAGCCCGCCCTGGGTGCAGCGGAGCAGGGGCACGCCCAGCTCCGCGCTGCGGAGGCGGATCTGGGCGCCGTGCAGCGCGGAGGCGGCGCTGCGGTCAAACCAGCTGTCGTTGGTGTGGTTGGTGAGCAGCTCGGCCCCGCTCAGGGCCAGGCCGGCCCGCGTCCGCTCCGGCAGCAGGGCCTCACTGCAGATGAGGGGATGCACCCGCACCTCACCCCCGGGGGCCGGCACCCGGAAGGGCTCGGGGTTGAGGGTGCCCGGCTCCTGGCTCAGGATGCCCATCTGGCGATCCAGGAAGTGCCGGAGGCTGGGCCAGCCGGGGTTCCGCTCCCCGAACCACATGGGCACCACCTTGGCCTGCAGGAAGGCGGGACGGCCGGCCACCTCGCCGCGCACCAGGTTGTAGAGGCCCCCCTCGGTGCCGAAGAGCCAGGCCACGCGCCGGCGGGCCGCCTCCGCCTGGAGGTCCGGGCGCAGGCCCCGGTGGTCCACCCCCAGCACGGCGCTCTCGGGCCACAGCACCAGGGTGGGGGCCTCCGCCCGGGGCAGGCCCTGGCGGGCCAGCACCGCATCGGTCTGGGCCCAGCCGCGTTCGAGCATGCCCGGCTGGCGCTCCCCGGGGGGGAGGTTGGGCTGGATCATCACCACGTCGAGGCAGCGCTCGGGGCCCCGGGGCAGGAGGAACCAGGCGCCCCCGAGCACCCCCAGCAGGCCGAAGGCCACCGCCGGCGCGGCGAGGCGGGCGGGCCGCTCCTGCACGGGGCCCGTGGCGGCGAAGGCCCCGGCCGCCCAGGCCAGGGCCCCCAGCAGGGGCGAGGGGAGGAAGGCGGCGCTGCGGGCCAGGAAGGGCAGGGCACCGAAGGCGCTGCCCCAGCTCCAGTCATAGATGTGGAAGGCGAAGCGCTCCCACACCACCCAGGCCAGGGCGGCGCCCAGGGCCGCCGTCCAGGGGCCCCGCTTCAGGAGCTTGGCCGCGCACCAGGCCACCAGGGTGAGCCCCAGGCCCTCGTAGGCCCAGAACAGCAGCCCCACGCCATAGGCCGCCACCGGGGGCAGCCCCCCCTTGGTGGCCATCACCGCGGGCACCCAGGCGTAACCCAGGGCCATGCCCAGGGTGGGCCCCAGCCAGAGCCACCCGAAGGCGCGGCCGCGGTAGGCGGCCTCGCAGAGGGCCAGGGGGAGGGCCAGGGCGCAGATCACTTCGATCCACCCGCCGAGGAGGCCGAGGCTGCGGAAGGCCCCCGTGAAGAGGAGGGCCAGGATGGCGGCTTCGAAGCCGTGGCGGAGGCGGGTGGCGAGCATGGGGGACCTTCCAGGGATCGGGGCGCGGGCTCAGCCCAACCGGCGCGCCACCTCGTAGCAGGCGATGCCCGCGGCCACGGAGGCGTTCAGGCTCTCCACGCCGCGGATGGGGATGGCCAGCAGGCCCACGGTGGCCGGCAGGGCGACCCCCTGCCAGCCGTGGCCCTCGTTCCCCACCCACAGGCGCAGGGGGGTCGTGAGCTCGGCATCGGGCAGGGGCACGGCGCCGGCGCCGCCCTCGAGGGCCCACACCTGGCCGCCATCGGCGTCGAGCCGGGTCCGCCGGCGCAGGGGCAGGGTGAAGGCGGCGCCCATGGCCCCGCGCAGGGCCTTGGGGGCGAAGGGATCCGCGCAGCCGGGGCCCAGCAGCGCATCCGTGAAGCCGAAGGCCACGGCCGCCCGCAGCAGGGCGCCGAGGTTGCCCGGATCCTGCACGCCCCAGGCGCCCAGGGCCCGCGGTCCCACCGGCGCCTCGGGCTCGGGGCCCAGGCTCACGTGCAGGGCCAGGGGGGGCACGCTGGGCATGTCCGTGAGCTCCCGCATGCGGGCCTCGGGCAGCACCAGGGTGGGGCGGCGCAGGCTCGCCTGGAGCTTGTGCTCCGGGGTGTCCTCCAGCTGCACCCAGCCCTCGGGGCGGAAGCGGGCGCCGGCCACGGTCTCCCGGGCCTCCCACCAGGCCTCGATGAGCTTGGGGCCCAGGAGCAGGGTGTGGGTGCGGGCCTCGCCCCCGGCCTTCAGGGTGGCGCGCAGGGCCTTGAAGGCCGGGTTGTCCTTGCTGCTGACCGGATGGGCTTTCACCTGCCCAGTGTAGGGCCCAATGGCCGGGATCGGGATGCGCCCATAGGCAAAAGCCGTGGTGCCCGGGAACCCAGGTTGTGACGCCGTTGACGGCCGCGCGGGGCTTGGGAGACAGGCCCCCTGAACCCAGGTAATCTTGTCGGACTGTCCAAAATCCGTGCACCACCCAGGAGCTTCCATGGCTGACCAGGAGCAATTCAAACCCTATGTGCCCGATGAGGCCACCGTGGCGGAGTTCACGCCCAAGGCCATCTTCTTCGGCGCCCTTTTCGGGATCATCTTCGGCGCCAGCACCGTGTACCTGGCCCTCCGGGCCGGCCTCACGGTCTCCGCGTCGATCCCCATCGCCGTGGTGGCCATCAGCCTCCTGAAGAAGTTCGGGGGCAGCACCATCCTCGAGAACAACATCGTGCAGACCATCGGCAGCGCCGGCGAGTCCATCGCCGCGGGCGTGGTCTTCACCCTGCCGGGCTTCCTCTTCCTAAGCCCCGGCTCCAACGGCCCCAGCTTCTTCAACTACTGGACCATCTTCACCCTGGCCCTCATGGGCGGCGTCCTGGGCATCCTCATGATGATCCCCCTGCGCCGCGCCCTCATCGTGAAGGAGCACGGGGAGCTGCCCTATCCCGAAGGCGCCGCCTGCGCCCAGGTGCTCATCGCCGGTGAGAAGGGCGGCAACCTCGCCAAGACCGCCTACGCGGGCCTCGGCTTCGGCCTCCTCTACGCCGTGGGCCAGCTCATCGTGAAGGCCATCGCCGAGACCCCCACCTGGGTCTCCGACATGAAGTCCAAGGTCTTCCCCGCCGCCACGGTGAACGCCAACATCACCCCCGAGTACATGGGCGTGGGCTACATCCTGGGCATCCGCAACTCCGGCCTGCTCGTGGCCGGCGGTGTCATGGCCTGGCTGGGCCTCATCCCCCTCCTCGCCTCCCTGGTGCCCGCCGACGCCATCGCCGCCCAGCTCGTGAAGCTCGGCTACCTCAAGGACGTGACCCTGGCCGGCGCCTACGGCTGGAACCCCGCCACCCACGAGTTCGCCCAGCTGAACCGCGCCATCTACTTCGCCTACGTGCGCCAGATCGGCGCGGGCATGGTGGCCGCCGGCGGCTTCATCACCCTGATCAAGACCATCCCCACCATCGTCTCCGCCTTCAAGGGCGCCCTGGGCTCCATGAAGGATGGCGCCGCCGGCATCGCCGTGAAGCGCACCGAGAACGACCTCCCCCTCTCCGTGGTGGTCATCGGCTCCGTGGCCCTCGTGATCATCGTGGCCCTGCTGCCCTTCATCCCCGGCGCCGGCCTCGGCAAGGTGATGCTGGGCCTCCTCATGGTGGCCTTCGGCTTCTTCTTCGTCACCGTGAGCAGCCGCATCGTGGGCATCATCGGCTCCTCCTCCAACCCCATCAGCGGCATGACCATCGCCGCCATCATGGCCACCTGCCTCATCTTCGTGGGCCTCGGCTGGACCGGTGACGTGTTCCAGCCCATGGCCCTCTGCGTGGGCGGCATGGTGTGCATCGCCGCCGCCAACGCCGGCGCCACCAGCCAGGACCTCAAGACCGGCTACATCGTGGGCGCCACCCCCCGCAGCCAGCAGATCGGCCTCATGATCGGCGCCGTGGCCGCCGCCGTGGTCATCGGCCTCACCATCAAGGTGCTCGACAACGCCCACGTGGATGCCGTGACCGGCCAGATGGTCCACGCCATCGGCGGCGAGCGCTACCCCGCCCCCCAGGGCACCCTCATGGCCACCCTCATCAAGGGCCTGCTCGCCCACAACCTGGACTGGCAGTTCGTGCTCGTGGGCGTCTTCTTCGCCGTGACCATGGAGCTCTGCGGCGTGCGCGCCCTGGCCTTCGCCGTGGGCGCCTACCTGCCCCTCTCCACCACCCTGCCCATCTTCTGTGGCGGCGTGATCCGCTGGATGGCCGACCGCAAGAACGGCGTGAAGGGCTCCGATGGCCATGGCGGTGAGGAGGAGCTGGGTCCCGGCAACCTCTTCAGCACGGGCCTCGTGGCCGGCGGCGCCCTGGCGGGCGTCCTCGTGGCCATCCTCGTGGCCAGCTCCGACAAGGTGCCCTTCCTCGCCAGCCTGCTCAAGGCCGTGGACGTGGAGCACGCCCTCACCCACAGCCTCGGCGCGGGCGGCTTCGCCCTCCTGGGCGTGGCGGCCTTCGTGCTCATGGGTGTGATCCTCTTCCGCACCGCCACCAAGAACGGCGGCAAGGTCGAGGGCTAGTCCCAGCCTGAATCCCCAAGGGGCCCCGCGAGGGGCCCCTTGCCGTTTCCGGAGGCCCCATGGCGCTGCTCCCCCCGCTCCTCGTCCTCGCGGCGGCCCTGCTCCTGACCGGCGGCGTGATCCACTTCGGCCGCCGCAAGCCCGGCTACCACCACCTGCAGCACACCCTCAGCGAGCTGGGGGAGACCGGGGCGCCGGACCAGGGCCCCGTGGCTTGGGGGCTCTTCCTCCCGGTGGGGCTCCTGGTGCTCGCCGCCGGGCTTCGGGCCCCGGGCCCGGCCGCGCCCCTGGCTTTCTGCCTGGCCACCGGCTACCTGGGCGCGGCGGCCTTTCCCTGCGACCCCGGCTCCCCCGCCTCCGGCACCTGGCGCCAGGGCCTGCACAACCTGGCCGGGGCCGTGGAGTACATCGGGGGTGGGCTCATCCTCCTCCGCCTGGGCCAGGGCGGCTGGCCCTGGGGCACCTGGGCCGGTGGGGCGGTGCTCGGGGCCGCCGCCGCCCTGACCCTGCTCCCCCCCACGGCGGGTCGGGGGCTGATCCAGCGGGGGGCGGAGCTGCTCCTCTTCGGGACCCTGGCGCTGCGGCTCGCGCACCCCTAGGTTCCTCCCCAGGTCCAACGGGGCCATGCCTGCGGTGCATCGGCGCATGCAGGCTGACTATAGATGGGGAGAAACCGGCGATATTCCCCCACCCGGGGGCCCAGCGCGCCCAGGATGAACCACGCACCGCGGTTGGGTGACGTCCCCCGAGGTGGACCATGGCCCTGCGCACCCTGATCGTCGGCACCGGCAGCCACCTGCCGTCGGAGGTGGTGCCCAACGCCGCCTTCCTCCACCACGACTTCCGCACGGCGGAGGGCGAGCCCATCGGCAAGGCCACCGCGGAGATCCTGGCCCAGTTCGAGGCCATCACGGGGATCCGGGAGCGGCGGTACGCGCCGGCCCACCAGGTGGCCTCGGACCTGGCCCGGGAGGCGGCCCGGGCGGCCCTCACCGCCTCCGGCGTGGACCCCGAGTCCCTGGATGGGATCATCCTCGCCCACAACTTCGGCGATGTGCGGGCGGGCACCCACCGCAGCGACCTCGTGCCGGCCCTGGCGGCCCGGGTGAAGGCGGGGCTGGGCATCCGCAATCCGAACTGCTTCGCCTGGGACCTCATCTTCGGCTGCCCCGGCTGGGTGCAGGGGGTGATCCAGGCGGACTGCATGATCCGCTCGGGCGACGCCCGGCGCCTCCTCGTCATCGGCGCCGACACCCTCTCCCGCATCTCCGATCCCCACGACCGTGACAGCCTCATCTACGCCGATGGGGCCGGGGCCGTGATCCTGCAGGCCGTCGAGACCCCCCACGCCGAAGGCATCCTCGCCTTCAGCGTGCGCTCCGACTGCGTGGACCATGCGGCCCTGCTCACCATGGGTCCCTCCAACCGCCCCGGCGCCGAGCCCGGCGAACGGTTCCTGAAGATGGAGGGGCGCAAGCTCTACAAGTACGCCCTGAACCACGTGGCGGGAGCCATGCAGGCCTGCCTGGACAAGGCGGGCGTGGGCCTCGCCGAGGTCACCAAGATCCTCATCCACCAGGCCAACGGGAAGATGGATGAGGCCATCCTCGAGGCCCTCTACCGCCTGGCGGGCGTGGCGGCCCCGCCCGCCGCCCTGATGCCCATGACCATCGGCTGGCTCGGCAACAGCTCCGTGGCCACCGTGCCCACCCTCCTCGACCTCATCGCCACGGGCCGGATGGAGGGGCAGGTCCTGCAGCCCGGGGACCTGGTGCTCTTCGCCTCCGTGGGGGCCGGCATGGCCATCAACGCCGTGCTCTACCGGGTTCCCGCCACGGGCTTTAACCCCATCAATTCCGAGAATTAGGGTCGAAAGGGCAGGGGGCTTCCCACCTGAGACCGGATTTCCGGACCGGAAACCAGCTGGGGAGGGCGGAAGCCACCTGTGACGGGGCTCAAAAACCGGAGGAAGGGTGGCGCCGATCAATGCCCTGACCCCCTATGCTCCCGCAGGCTGGGGGATCCGGAGGCTTCCATGTCCACCCTCACCCCTGCCGTCCCCCGCGACACCGTCCGCATCGAAGCCTGGCGCGGTGAGCACGAGCAGGCCATGGACCAGCTGGAGCTCCTCCAGAAGGCCCTCCTGGCCCGCGACTGGGCCAAGGTCGATGAAGTCGCCAAGTGGATGTACGAGGTGCAGAAACCCCACCACGAGGCGGAGGAGACGGACCTCCTGCCCCTGCTGGAGGAGCTGGGCGCCGAGAACCTGGTGGAGCGCATCCGCGAGGACCACCGCCGCGTGTGGGTGCTCACCCTGGATCTGCTGGCGTCCATCAGCGAGGGCCAGGTGGCCAACGCGGATCACGCCATGCGCACGGCCCGGGAGCTGCTGGAGCTCATGACCGAGCACGTGGAGGTGGAGGAGCGCCTCATGCTGCCGCTGCTGCGCGGCAAAAGCCTCTACACCCCCGAGGCCGTGACCGAGGAGGGCTACCTCATCCTCGAGAAGAAGCTGCTGGCGCCGGAGACCTGGTCCTTCATCGTGCAGGCCCCCATGGTGGCCCGCCGCCGCAAGCCCGGCCAGTTCCTCATGGTCTCGCCCTTCCCCCAGAGCGAGCGCATCCCCCTCACCCTGGCCGGCGGCGATCCGCGCGGCGGCTGGATCCGCTTCATCATGCAGGAGGTGGGCGCCACCACCCAGGCCCTCGCCAAGTTCCAGGCCGGGGACCGCCTCTTCGCCGTGGCCGGCCCCATGGGCGCCCCCACGGAGCTGGTGGAGGAAGGCACCGTGGTGCTCGTGGCCGGCGGCTACGGCAGCGCCGCCGTGCTGCCCGCCGCCGAGGAGCTCCACGCCGCCGGGCGGCGCGTCATCTCCATCCTGGGCGGCCGCAGCAAGGAGCGCGTGCTCCTGGCCCAGGAGCTGGGGGAAGCCTCCGATGAGCTCATCATCACCACCGACGACGGCTCCCTGGGCCGCCAGGGCATCGTGACCCAGGCCCTCAAGGAGGTGCTGGAGCGCGAGAAGGTCGCCCAGGTGGTGGCCGTGGGTCCCCTGCCCATGATGCGGGCCATCTCCGACCTCACGAAGCCCTACGGTGTGTTCACGCTCGTGAGCCTCAACGCCCTCATGGTCGATGGCACCGGCATGTGCGGCGGCTGTCGCGTGGCCGTGGGCGGCGAGATGAAGTTCGCCTGCTTCGATGGCCCCGACTTCGATGGCCACAAGGTCGACTACGAGATGCTCAAGAACCGGCAGGACTGGTACCGGGGCATGGAGGCCGAGGCCAAGGACCACGCCTGCCACATCGGCCGCGCCACCGCCGAGATCGGCTTCCAGATGCCCGACCTGGGTGAGCCCGAGGCCGACCTGGACTGGAAGAACCTGGACCTCACGGCCCTGAAGCCCAGCCAGAAGATGAAGGTGCCCCGGCAGAACGTGGCCTGCCAGGATCCCGCGATCCGCGTGACCAACTTCAACGAGGTGACCCTCAGCCTGAGCCCCGAGCAGGCCCAGCTGGAGGCGGCCCGCTGCCTCCAGTGCAAGGTGCCCCACTGCATCGACGGCTGCCCCGTGAGCATCGACATCCCCCACTTCCTGCGCCACATCGTGGCGGGCAATCCCCAGGAAGCGGCCATGGTCATCAAGCAGAGCTCTTCCCTGGGCTCCGTATGTGGCCGGGTGTGCCCCCAGGAGAAGCAGTGCGAGAGCAAGTGCGTGGTGGGCATCAAGGGCGAGAGCGTGGCCATCGGCCGCCTCGAGCGCTACGCCTCCGACAGCCTCCTGGGCACGGACACCCTGCCGCCCCAGGCCCCGGCCACGGGCAAGAAGGTGGCCGTCATCGGCGCGGGCCCCGCGGGCCTCACCGTGGCCGGCGAGCTGGCCTGCAAGGGGCATGAGGTCACGGTCTTCGAAGCGCTCCACAAGCCCGGCGGCGTGCTCCTCTACGGCATCCCCGAGTTCCGCCTCCCCACCGCCGTGGTGGATCAGGAGGTGGGCACCCTCAAGCGGCTGGGCGTGAAGTTCGTGCTCAACACGCTGGTGGGCCGCGCCATCACCCTGGAGGAGCTGCGCGAGCAGTACGACAGCGTGTTCATGGGCACCGGCGCCGGCCTGCCCAAGATGATGGGCGTGAAGGGCGAGGACCTGAAGGGCGTCTACACCGCCAACGAGTTCCTCACCCGCATCAACCTCATGCGCGCCGACCTCTTCCCCAACCACGGCACCCCCATCACCGTGGGCAAGGACGTGATCATCGTGGGCTGCGGCAACACCGCCATGGATGCCGCCCGCTGCGCCCGCCGCATGGGCGCCGAGAACGTCACCGTGGTCTACCGCCGCACCCAGAAGGAGAGCACCGCCCGCCACGAGGAGCTGGAGCACGCCATGGAGGAGGGCGTGAAGTTCGCCTGGCTCCACACCCCCACGGAACTCCTGGGGGAGAACGGCTGGCTCAAGTTCGCCGAGTGCGCCGTGATGGAGCTGGGCGAGCCCGGCCCCGATGGCCGCCGCGGCGTGAAGATGACCGACCAGCGCGTGAAGATCCCCTGCGACACCCTCGTCATCGCCCTGGGCTTCGATGTGAACCCCCTCCTCACCCGCAACGAGGAGGGCCTCAAGACCCTCAAGGGCGGCGTGGTGGTGGTGGATGAGGACAGCGGCGAGACGAGCATGCCCCGCGTCTTCGCCGGCGGCGACGTCATCACCGGCGGCGCCACCGTGATCCTCGCCATGGGCCAGGGCCGAAGGGCCGCGGCGGCGATGCACGCGCAGCTGAGCAACTGAGGGATCGCGAAGAGCGCGGATCAAGGCGCGAATCGCGCGAATGAAAAGCCAAGGGCCCGTGGGATGCGGGCCCTTGGTGTATCACCCGGGCGGTCCACGGGAAGCCCTGAATTTGACCCACCCCATTCGCGCCATTCGCGCCTTTATTCGCGCCATTCGCGATCTTCCTGTGATCTTCCGGGTTTGACCGTCGTCAATCCGACGTTAGGTGTTGGAATACCGAAATCTGTGATGGCATCCACAGCCCCTGTGATCCCTTGCGGGGGCCCTGGAACCGACGCTGGAAGGACCGAAGGAGTCCCCATGCGCCCCCGCACGATCGCCGAGCCCTACCGCATCAAGATGGTCGAACCCATGCCCGTCACCACGCTGCCCCAGCGCAAGCAGGCCATCAAGGCGGCCGGGTGGAACACCTTCCTGCTGCCCAGCGACGCCGTGGGCATCGACCTCCTCACGGACAGCGGCACCTCCGCCATGAGCGACCGCCAGTGGAGCGCCATGATGCTGGGCGATGAGGCCTACGCCGGCAGCCGCAGCTTCGCCAACCTCGAGCGCGCCGTGCAGGACATCTACGGCTTCGAGCACGTGGTGCCCACGCACCAGGGCCGGGCCGCCGAGCACCTCACCAGCCAGATCCGCATCAAGCCGGGCCAGTACGTGCCCATGAACATGTACTTCACCACCACCCGCGCCCACGCCGAGCGCGCCGGCGGCATCTTCTACGACTGCATCATCGATGAGGCCCACAACAGCCAGAGCGACTTCCCCTGGAAGGGCAACATCGACATCGCCAAGCTCCAGAAGCTCGTGGATGAGCACGGGGTGGAGAGCATCGCCTACCTGAGCCTCGCCCCCTGCGTGAACATGGCCGGCGGCCAGCCCTTCTCCATGGCCAACATCAAGGAAGTGAGCGCCTGGGCCCGCAAGTACGACCTGCCCATCATCTTCGATGCCACCCGCGCCGTGGAGAACGCCTACTTCATCCAGAGCCGCGAGGAGGGCTACGCCTCCCGCTCCGTGGCCTCCATCCTGCGCGAGATGATGAGCTACGGCGAAGGCTGCACCGTGAGCAGCAAGAAGGACAACCTCGTCAACATCGGCGGATTCCTGGCCACCAACAACCCCGACTTCGCCCGCAGGACCCGGGAGCTCCTCGTGGTCTTCGAAGGCATGCCCACCTACGGTGGCCTGGCCGGTCGCGATCTCGAAGCCATGGCCGTGGGCATCCGCGAGATGGTCGAAGACGCCTACATCGCCAGCCGCATCCGCCAGGTGGCCTACCTGGGCGAGCAGCTGGCCGCCGCGGGCGTGCCCACGGTGAAGCCCTTCGGCGGCCACGCCATCTTCCTGGATGCCAAGGCCTTCCTCCCCCACCTGCCCCAGGACCAGTTCCCCGCCCAGAGCCTCGCCGCCGCCCTGTACGTCGACAGCGGCGTGCGCGCCATGGAGCGCGGCATCGTGAGCGCCGGCCGCGACCCCAAGACCCACGAGCACTGCCGCCCCAAGCTGGAGCTCGTGCGCCTCACCATTCCCCGCCGCGTCTACACCAACCTCCATATGGACGTCGTGGCCGAGTCCTGCATCGCCCTCTTCGAACACCGGGAGCAGATCCAGGGCCTCAAGATGGTCTACGAGCCCGAGAGCCTGCGCTTCTTCCAGGCCCGCTTCGAGCCCCTGGCCGCCGCCGCCGTCCACGCCTAGGCGGAAGCAATCCCACGCCGAGCCCCCGCGCCGCCCCGGCGGCCGGGGGCTCAGTACGGTGCGTCCAGCTCCGGCACGAGGGCCCACCCACCCTGGGCCAGGGGCCGGGGCGTCAGGGTGCGGGCCTGCCCCGGCCAGTGGAAGAGCAACGTGCGGCCCCGGGCCAGCTCCGCCCGCAGCCGCTGCACCTGGGCCCGCGTGAGGCGGATCCAGCCCCGGGCATCGGCCCGGCCCTTCACGAGGATCCCGCTGCGTTCCAGGCTGTCGCCCGCGAGCCAGCAGCTCCCCATCCACCAGTCCGTGTGGCTGAGGGGCACGCCCCCCTGCGCTGCGGGGATGTCCAGCAGCTGGATCCGCACGCGGGGAAGGCCCGGGGGCACCGGCGTCCGGTCCTCGGCCGCCCGCTGCACCGCCTCCAGGAAGGCCAGCCGCGTGCGGGCCTGCTCAAGGGGGTAGCCCACGAACAGCTCCGCCGCCGCGGGCCGGCCTTGCAGCTCCGTGAGGGCCGCCACGGCCTCCCGCAGGCGGGGCAGGGCGTCCGTGTGCTCGGCGCGGGCCGTCCAGTGCCGCAGCACCTCCTGGGTGGCCTCGCCGTGGCCGAGCCGGGAGGCGCGGTCGTACCAGGGGAAGGCCGCGTCGGCGTCCTTGGGCAGGGCCTGGCCCAGCCGGTGCATCTCCCCCAGGGTGTACAGGGCCGTGGGCTGGTCCAGGGCCGCCGCCCGCCGCACCCAGGGCAGGGCCCCGGGGTAGTCGCCCGCGTAGTAATGGAGCGCGCCCAGGTTCTGCAGGCTGCGGGCCCGGCCCAGGGCCGCGCCCTGCTCGCCGAGGCGCTGGGCCCGTGCGGTGCGTTCCGCGGTCTGGTCCGGCGTCTCCCGATCCCGGCTCAGCACCACGGCCTTCACCGCCGCCGCCACCGCCGCGTCCAGGCTCTCGGGGTCCTGCGTCTCCTCAAACGCCTGGGCGTACCAATCCGCCGCCGTGGCCAGGTCCTCCGCGGAGTCCAGCACCGTGAGCGGGGCCCGGTCGTGGGCCCGGCCCAGGGTGTGGCGGGTGGGCACCGTGAGCCCCTGCGCCAGGGCCTGCTTCAGCAGGGCGATGGCCCCGGGTCGGTCCCGGTGCACGTCCAGGCGGAGCACCCCCAGGTTGTGCAGGGCCCGGGCGTGGCCCTGGGCCGCCGCCTTCCCGTACCAGGCCTCCGCCTCCCCCAGGTCCTCGGCCACCCCGCGCCCGAGGTGATAAGCCTTCCCGAGCAGGAACTGGGCCTCGGCGTCCCCGGCCGCCGCCCGCGGCCGCGCCGCCGCGAAGAAGGCCTCGCCCGGCCCCGCGGCGAACAGGGCCCCCAGATCCTCGGGGGCCTGGATGCGGATCAGGGCGGGCGGGGCAGGGGGCCACGGAAGAACCATGGCCGAGCATAGCCCGGGTCCCCACCGGCGCTAGACTGGACCCATGGCCCGTTCCGTTCCCGCCGAGCTCGGCGATGTGCTCACCCGGAAGAAGGCGGCGCTCAAGGCGCCGCGGATGTTCAAGGTGCTGCTCCACAACGATGACTTCAGCACCATGGACTTCGTGGTGTTCATCCTGAAGACCGTGTTCCGCAAGCCCGAGCCCGAGGCCCAGGCCATCATGCTGGCCGTGCACCGCCAGGGCGTGGGCGTGGCCGGCGTCTTCACCCGTGATGTGGCCGAGACCAAGGTGGCCCAGGTGAAGGCCCTGGCCGAGCGCGAGGGCTTCCCCCTGCTCTGCACGGCGGAACCCGAGGGTTGACGCGCCCCCGGGATGCGACCACCCTCAGCCTCTCCCCGGAGACCGCCCATGGGCCAGGTGACCCCCTTCCTGATGTTCGATGACCAGCTCGAGGCGGCCATCGCGTTCTACACCGCCACCTTCCCGGACTCCGAGGTGCGGCACCTCGCCCAGACGGGCGAAGCCGGCCCCGTCCGCGCCGCCGAGTTCACCGTGGGCGGCCAGCGCTTCCTGGGCTACAACGGCGGATCCTACTTCAGCTTTTCCGAAGGCGTCTCCTTCTCCGTGGACTGCGCCGACCAGGCCGAGGTCGATGCCCTCTGGGCGAAGTTCCTGAAGGCCGGCGCCACCCCCTCCCAGTGCGGCTGGATCAAGGATCCCTTCGGCCTCTCCTGGCAGATCGTCCCCCGCCGCTTCACCGAGCTGATCCAGGATCCGGACCCCAAGAAGGTCAAGGCCGTCATGGACGCCATGCTCCAGATGGTGAAGCTCGACGTGGCCGAACTCGAACGGGCCCACCGGGAGGCCTAGCGCCCGGCCGCCGGTTGGCGCGGACCGCGCCCCTGGTCCATCATCGACCCAGGCCCCGTGCCCCGAGTCCCGCCCATGAGCCCCCGCCTCAGCCCCACCCTCCAGAAGGCCCTGCAGGCCGCCCTCCAGGCCGCCGTGCAGCGGCGCCACGAGCTGGCCTCCCTGGAGCACCTGCTCCTGGCCCTCCTGGAAGAACCCCGGGCCGTCCTCGTGCTGGGGGCCTGCGGCGTGGACCTCGCCGCCCTGCGCGCCGACCTGGAGGCGGAGCTCACCCGCGTGCACACCCCCGTGCCCGAGGGCGAGGCCTTCGAGGTGATGCCCACCCTGGGCCTGCAGCGCGTGGTGGAGCGGGCCTGGGCCCAGGCCCTCAGCTCCGAGCGCGCCGAGGTGGATGCGGGCCTCGTGCTCGCCATGCTCCTGGAGGAGAAGGACAGTCCCGCCCGCTTCCTCCTGCGCAAGCACGGCGTCGTGCGCCTGCAGCTCCTCCGCACCCTCAGCCACTCCCAGCCCGCCGGCGCCCAGCCCGCGGACCCCGACGCCACCCCTCGGCCGGAAGGCGACGAGGGCGAAGGCCCCGCCGTGGCCGAGGATCCCCTCCAGGCCTATGCCGTGGACCTGGTGGCCAAGGCCCGCAAGGGCGAACTGGATCCCCTCGTGGGCCGCAGCGCCGAGCTCACCCGCGTGCTGCAGATCCTCCTGCGCCGCCGCAAGAACAACCCCCTGCTCCTGGGCGATCCCGGCGTGGGCAAGACGGCCCTCGTGGAGGGACTCGCCCAGCGCCTGGCGGAGGGCGAGGTGCCCGAGGCCCTGAAGGGCGCGGGCCTCTGGGCCCTGGACCTGGGCTCCCTCATGGCGGGCACCCGCTACCGCGGCGACTTCGAGCAGCGCCTCAAGGCCCTGCTCAAGGCCCTCGAAGGGCTGGAAGCGAAGGGCGCGCCGGTCATCCTCTTCATCGACGAGCTGCACACCGTGGTGGGTGCCGGCGCCACCAGCGGGGGCAGCCTCGACGCCGCCAACCTGCTGAAGCCCGCCCTCTCCGGCGGCAGCCTGCGCTGCCTGGGCGCCACCACCTTCCAGGAGATGAAGCAGAGCCTCGACAAGGACCGCGCCCTGGCCCGCCGCTTCCAGCCCATCGATCTGGCCCCGCCCTCGGAGGCCGACGCCGTGGCCATCTGCCAGGGCCTGCGCAGCCGCTTCGAGCAGCACCACGGCGTGAAGCTGCCCGACGAGGTGCTGCAGGCCGCCGTGCGCCTCGCCGCCAAGCACCTCACGGAGCGCCACCTGCCGGACAGCGCGCTGGACGTGCTCGATGAGGCCGGCGCCGCCGAGCGCCTCAAGCCCAAGAAGCAGCGCGCCAAGGCCCTCACCGTGGCCCACGTCGAAGCCGTGGTGGCCCAGCTGGCCAAGGTGCCCGCCGGGACCGTGGGCGCCGACGACCGCACGGCCCTGCAGGAGCTGGAGCCCCGCCTCGGGGCCAAGGTCTTCGGCCAGGCCGAGGCCATCGCCAAGGTGGCGCAGACGGTGAAGCTCGCCCGCGCCGGCCTGCGCAGCGCCGACAAGCCCATGGGCTGCTTCCTCTTCGCGGGCCCCACGGGCGTGGGCAAGACCGAGCTGGCCAAGCAGCTGGCCGCGGTGCTCGGCATCGCCTTCCTCCGCTTCGACATGAGCGAGTGCATGGAGAAGCACGCCGTGGCCCGGCTCATCGGCGCGCCCCCGGGCTACGTGGGCTTCGAGGAGGGCGGCCTCCTCACGGATGCCGTGCGCCGCGCCCCCCACGCCGTGGTGCTCCTGGATGAGATCGAGAAGGCCCACCCCGACCTCCAGGGCATCCTCCTGCAGGTCATGGACCGCGCCGCCCTCACCGACACCCACGGCCGCACCGCCGACTTCCGCCACGTCATCCTCATCATGACCACCAACGTGGGCGCCCAGGACCTCTCGGGCCGCAAGGTGGGCTTCGGCGAGGATGGGCAGCGCAGCGCCAAGGGCGCCCTGGAGAAGGCCTTCAGCCCCGAGTTCCGCAACCGCCTCGATGCGGCCCTCACCTTCCACGCCCTGCCCGCCGAGGCCGTGCGGAAGGTGGCCGCCCGCCAGCTTGCCGAGCTCGCCGCCCAGGTGGCGGGCCGCGGCGTCACCCTCACCTGGAGCGAGGCCGCCCTCGACTGGCTGGCGCAGCACGGCTACGAGCCCGCCTTCGGCGCCCGCCCCATGGCCCGCCTCCTGGAGCAGCAGGTGAAGCAGCCCCTCAGCGAGCGCCTCCTCTTCGGGGCCCTGCGCGAGGGTGGCCCCTGCCGCCTCGAGGTGCGCAGCGGCGCCCTCCTTCTCGAACCCTGAACGGAGTCGCCCATGTGGACCTCGGAAGGCCCCCTGCACTACCTCGAAGTGGTGGCCCCCGACGTGGAGGCCGCCTGCGCCGCCTACGCCGCCACCTATGGCTGGACCTTCGGCGACCCCGTGCCCGAGCTGGGCCAGGCCCGGGTGGCCGTGCTCCCCGGCGGCCTGCGCTGGGGCATCCGCGCGCCCATGCATGAGGTGGAGGCCCCCGTCACCCGCGCCTACGCCAAGGTCGCCGACCTCGAGGCCGCCCTCGCCGCCGCCGAAGCCGCCGGCGCCCGCATCCTCCTGGGCGCCATGCCCATGCCCGGCCACGGCCGCATCGCCATCGTCGAGATCGGCGGCGTGCAGCAGGGCCTCTGGGAAGTGCCCGTCCCCACCTGACCCCCGCGCGATGTCCGACCTCGTCCCCCGCATCGCCGCCCTGGCCCTGGCCCTCGCCGCCGCCGAGACCCTGCACGGCATCGCCCGTGTGACCTGGCTCGTGCCGCGGGTGGGCCTCCGCCGCGCCCAGCGCTTCGGCATCGTCACCGGCAGCCTGCTGGCGGTGGGCATCTGCAGCCTCGGCGTCCCCCCCCTGGGTCTGCGCAGCCCCGCCTCCCTCCTCGCCCTGGGCCTGGGCCTCAGCGCCTTCATGGCCGCCTTCGACCTCTCCCTCGCCCGGTGGGTGGCCCGACGACCCTGGCCCCGGGTCTGGGAGGACTTCGACCCGCGAAAGGGGAACCACCTGATCTTCGGCCTGCTCGTGCTGGCGCTGGCGCCCTGGCTGGTCACGCGAGGGACCTGAGCCCGACCGCGGCCGGCGCGCTGGCCGCGGCGAAGCCCACCTCCTCCCAGGACCTCGCGCCGTGGGTTCCGGGTGGGCCATGCCCTTGGCGCGTCGCCCATCCCCCGGCTCCGATGGGAGGCCTGCCCACGGCCTTCTCCCCGCCCGACCGTGCGGTCCCGCACCCTTCTCATGTGCACCCCCTGCCTGCCCGGGGCCGCGGCCCGCCTGTCCTCCGACCGGGAGGTGGGTCCGCCGCACCCCCGCCGCCGCGCCCGGATCGCCGGCCCGAGGTTCCCACCTCCCGCAGCGCCGGCCCCGGCCGCTTCGGCCTGCGCGAGGCCACCGCCTTCGCCCAGGTCGTCCGGGCCTGCACCCGGGTTTGCCCCTGCACCCGACGGAGGTGCGGTCTTCCCGCAGCCTCCGCCAGGGCCGCTTCGACGCGCGGGCGGACATCCCCTCGGCCCGTGTCGTCTCCGGCTGCGTCCGCGTCGCCCCCGCCCAGGGGCCCGCCTCCGGGCTCGGAGGACGACCCCATCCTGCAGGAGGACCCGCCCTGCGCGCGGCCCGGCACCCGGCCGAGGAAACTCCCTCCCGCAGCCTCGGTCCCGGCTGCCTCGACCTGGGCGAGGCCACCGCCTTCGCCCAGGTCGCCCGCGCCTGCACCCGCCTCCACCACCACCCCTGCGCCGGCGCCGACCCTGCTGAGGTTCCTGCCCCAGGTCCGGATTCGCCCCGGCCCCCGAACCCCGCGCAAGCCCAGGCTGGCGCAATGCCTCGGCCCATGCTCTGATCCCCCCATGCACTTCCCCCGCCTCTTTCCAGGCGGGCCCTTCCTCCTGGGCGCCGCCCCCACCTTCCCCGATCCCGAAGCGACCGATGCCGATGGTCTCCTCGCCGTGGGCGGTGACCTCTCCGCCCCGCGCCTCCTGGCCGCGTACCGCACCGGCATCTTCCCCTGGTACTCGAAGGGTGAGCCCATCCTCTGGTGGTGCCCGCCCGTGCGTGCCGCCCTCAATCCCGCCGGCGTGCACATCTCCCGCAGCCTCGGCCGCACCATCCGGCAGGGCCGCTTCGAGGTGCGCGAGGACACCGCCTTCGCCCAGGTCGTCCGCGCCTGCGCCCGCGCCCCCCGACCGGGCCAGCCGGACACCTGGATCACCGCCGAGATGCAGGCCGCCTACACCTTGCTCCACCACCACGGCATCGCCCACAGCGTGGAAGCCTGGCGCGACGGCCGCCTCGTGGGCGGCCTCTACGGCCTCGCCCTCGGCGCCGCCTTCTTCGGCGAGAGCATGTTCAGCCTCGAGCCCGACGCCTCCAAGGTCGCCTTCGCCCACCTCACCGCCCGCCTTGAAGGCTGGGGCTTCACCCTCCTCGACTGCCAGGTGGAAAACACCCACACCACCTCCCTCGGCGCCCGCCCCATCCCCCGCGCCGCCTTCCTCACCCAGCTCGCCGCAGCCCTCCAACACCCCGACCGCTGGGGGGGAGACCCTCCTCCCAAGGCCCTTGATCCATCCACCCTTTAGGTCATCCACCCTTTAGGTTTGGATAAAGCGCAGTCCCAACTCCATTGATTGCCCTTAGCCCCCCATCCCCCGCCCTTACCGACCCCCCATTCCAAACCCGCTCCCCTGCATCCCCTCCCCCCATCCAACCCGTCCCCCCATTTGCCCCGTTTTAGGTTTGCTTTCCCCCCCCCACGCACGCCAACACGAGTGTTTTAAACTCCTCCCCAACCCCCACCCG
>JBGASN010000002.1:0-154091 GCA_044229665.1 Holophagaceae bacterium | reverse complement strand
GATGAGGACCTCCTGCCCCATCGCTGGGCCCGCATGGCCGAGTCCCCCTATGGGTTCTACTGCACCGCAGGGGCTCATGGCCGAGACCTGCGGGACCTGCCCACCGCCGGGCTCCACCTCACCCTGTGTGGAAGATGCCCACCTGCTCAACCTCGGAGCCTTCGCCGACCCGGATCGCCGCCTCCTCTTCGACCTCAACGACTTCGACGAGACCTGCACCGGACCCTTCGAATGGGATCTGAAGCGCCTGGCGGCGAGCTTCCAGGTGGCTGGGGAATCCCTGGGGCTGCCCCGGGCGAGCGCGGATGAAGCGGTGCTCGCCCTCGTCGCGGGCTGGCGGGAGGCCCTCCAGGCCTACGCCCTGGTTGCCTAGACCTCGCCCGGGAGGAGGTCCCGCCCGAAGACGGGCATGCCGCCCTGGAGTCCATCTTCGCCAAGGCCGCTCGGGACACCCCGGCCCACCTCCTCGACAAGGGCACCTCTCCGGGTCCCGATGGGTGGCCCCGGTTCCGCAACCTCCCCCCGGGCCTTCGCCCCCTTCCGGAGGCCGAGGCGGCGCCCGCCCTCAGGGCCCTGGGTCCCTACGCCGCATCACTGCCCCGCCCTGGCGGCACCCGCTCTCCGCCCACGTCCCGTCGATGTGGCCCGCCGGGCCTCGGGCTGTGGCAGCTTCGGGGTGCGGGACTGGCTGGTGGTGCTGGTGGGCCGGGATCCTCAGGACGCCCTCTTCCTGGAGCTGAAGGCCCAACCGGGATCCTGCTGGCGGCCCACCCCGGGCCACCGGGGGCAGGTGGTGGCCCAGGCGGCGCAGGTGCTCCAGACGTGGAGCGATCCCTTCCTGGGCTGGTCCGAGGTGGCCGGGGAACCGGTGCTGGTGCGCCAATGGTCGGACCACAAGGCGAGCCTGGACCTGGAGGACCTGCGCCGGGACCTGGTGGGTTACGCCCACCTCTGCGGCCGAGTGCTCGCCAAGGCCCAGGCCCGGGCGGGTGATGGGGCCGCCCTGCGCGGGTATGCCGGCTCCAGCGGGGCCCTAGACGAGGCCATCGGACGCTTCGCCTCGGCCTACGCGGAGCAGGTGCTCCTGGATTTCCAAGCCTTCGGCCGCCTGCTCCGCGGCGGTGACCTTCCCCTCCCCTGACAGGAGGGGCTTCCCCTCCCGGGGGGAGGGCTTCCCGATTAGGCTGGAGACCTCGTGTCCCAATCCACCCCCTCCCTCCAGCGCCTGAAGTTCCTCCGCGCGGCCATCGACCGGGGGCTCCTGAACGTGGACCTCATCTTCGGGCCCCGGCCCCAGGATGCCCCGACCCTGTCGGAGGGGGACTGGCTGATGCGGTTCGAGGTCCTCCGGGCCAAGGGGACCTTCGAGTCGGGCGACCTGGCGGACCTCCTCCGGGAGTTCCACCTGGACCACACGCCCGCCTTCGCGGTGGATGACCTGAGCGCCTTTCCGGAGCGCCTGAAGGAGCGCTTCGACCCCCTCGCGAAGCTGGGCGAGGGCGGGATGGGGGTGGTGTTCAAGGCCTATGACCGCCGCCTGGAGCGCACGGTGGCCCTGAAGTTCCTCAAGCACCTGGAGGCGCAGACCTGGGAGCGCTTCCTGCGGGAGGCACGTAGCCAGGCCCAGCTGGATCACCCGGCGGTGGGCCGGGTCTTCGAGGTGGTGCATGACGAGGAGCGTCCCCACCTCGTGCTCCAGTACATCGATGGACCGACCCTGGCCCAGGCCGCCGAGCGCCTGGACTTGCGGGAGATCGTGGAGCTCACCCGTGCGGTGGCGGGAGCCCTGGATGCCTGCCATCGGGCGGGCATCCTGCACCGGGACCTGAAACCGGGGAACATCCTCCTGGAGCGCAAGGGGGAAGGCCCCTGGCGTCCGTACCTCGTGGACTTCGGGCTCGCCCGGCAGATGGACTCCACGGAGGCCACGCTGCCGGGGATCATGCTGGGCACACCGGCCTTCTCCAGCCCCGAAGTGCTCCGCGGGGAGGAGGCGGATCCCCGGAGCGATGTCTACGGACTGGGCGCCACGCTCTACGCCGTGCTCACCAGCCATCCCCCCTTCGAGGCCGCCAGCACCTGGGAGCTCATCCGGCGGGTCCAGGAGGAGGACCCACCTTCCCCCCGCTCCAAGCGGCCCGACATCCCGGTGGACCTTGAGATCGTGCTCCTCAAGTGCCTGGAGAAGGACCCGGCGCGCCGCTACCCCACCGCCCGCGCCCTGAGCGAGGACCTGCAGCGCTACCTCGAAGGGGATCCGATCCAGGCCTTCCCGCCCACCTGGGGTTACCGCCTGTTGAAGCGGGCCCGGAAGCAGGCCCCTCGCCTGGCCGCATGGGCTCTGGGAGGTGCCGCCGTGGTCCTCCTCGCGGTGGTGCTGTGGAATTGGCGCCAGGCCCGATCCCAGGCCCACCTGGCCCAGACCACCACCCAGGCCGTGGATCGGATGGAGCTGGAGCTGAGCCGGGAGCTCGGCCTGCCCGCCCACGATGTCCGCCCGTCCCAGGAGCGGATCCGGATGGACCTGGATCGGCTGCGGGGGCGCCTCCAGGGGCGGACGCCCTGGGTGCAGGGACCTGCACGCGTGGCCCTCGGCCGGGGGTATGCAGCGCTGGGTCGCTGGGAGGAAGCGCGCACGGAGTTGGAGCAGGCCTGGCGGGATGGCCGACAGCGTGATGCCGACACCGCCTCCCTCCTCGGCACCACCCTGGCCCACCTCTACCAGCAGTCCCTGGAGGGGCTGCGGGGGAAGGCCCGGGAGGACCGCCGTCGAGAGCTGGAGCAGGAGCTGCGACAGCCAGCCCTTTCCTACCTCTCGCTTGCATCCGATGCGGCTTCGCCGCACATCCGGGCCCTCCTCGCCAGCGTCAGCGATCGCCCCGAGGAGGCCCGGGGCTACCTGAAGGCGATGCAGGCCCAGCAATCCTGGAACCCCGAAGGCTGGCTCCTCCAGGCTGAGCTGGATCGGGCGGAGGCCGGGGCCGCGACGGCCCGGGGTGAGTTCGCCCAGGCGCGGAATCTCGCGGCCCAGGCCCTGGAGGCCCTCCTCCGGGCCGAGACCCTGCAGCGGAGCAATCCCCGCATCCTCCTGGCGCAGGCTCAGACCCACCAGCTCCTCCTGGGCCTCGCCATCGAGCAGAACACGGCCCCCCTGGCCGCCTTCGACCAGGCCCGCCTCGCCTCCGATCGGGCCCTCGCCGTGGACTCGGGCAATGCCCGGATCTGGAGCGCCCGATCGGCCCTGTTCCGTACCTGGGCCACCCACCTCCTGCGGGAGGGCCAGGATCCCACGGAGCCCCTCCAGGCGGCCGCAGAGGCCGCGGAGGCCGGGCTTCGGCTCCGCCCGGAGGACAACGACCTCTGGAACAACTTCGCCACGCTGCTTCGCACCCGCGCGAACTGGGAGGCGGAGCGGGGCGTGGATCCCAGCCCGACCCTGGCCCGCGCCGTGGAGGCGCTGCGGGGGGCCCTGGTCCGTCCCCAGATCAAGGACTTCCTCCTGAACAACCTGGGCAACTGCCTGGCCTCCCAGGCCGATTGGGCCTTGCACCACGGGGGCGACCCCCTCCCCCTCGTGGAGGAGGCCAGCCGCTGCTTCAAGGAGGCGATGGTATTGCGGCCCTGGGTGGGGCACCCCGCCAGCGAAGGCGGGGCCCTCAAGCTCGCGGCCCAGTACCTGCAATGGCGCGGCGCCCAGCCGGGCCCCTGGCTGGATCGCGCCCTGGTCGCCTACCAGGAGGCGCTCGCCCTGAATCCCCACAGCTACCTGACCCATCAGTGGATGGCCGAAGCCCACCTCCGGCGCGCCGAGTGGGTGCCCGCGGGAGCCACGCGGGACCTGGAGGAGGCCCGAGGCCACCTGGACCGGGCCCTCTCCCTCAATCCCAAGAGCCGGGAAGCCGCAGCCCATCGGGTGGACCTCGCCATCCTGCAACGGGACTGGCCCACGGCCGAGCGGTTCTTACGGGACCTGGGCCCAGGCCAGGATTCCCTTCCCCTGCGGGCCCGGCTCACCCTGGCCAGGGGCGGGAACCTGGCCGGCCTCGAAGTTCAGCTCGCATCCGCGCGGAAGCGCACCCCCTGGGATGCGGAGCTGGCCCTCTGGCATGCCCGGGTGCTCGGAAGCCTCCAGCGGAAGGGCGCTGCCGGCGAAGCCCTCCGCGAGGCCGTCCGGTTGAATCCCAACCTCGCGCAGGTGGCCACGCACCCCTAGCACCGCGGCCCCCCGGACTCAGTTCGGGCGCTGCTTGAGCCGAAACAGCCCCCATGCCCGCATCCCCGGCCGGGACCTCCCGGTGGCCCGCCCTCCTCCGGCCCACAGCCGGCCTTGCCCTGGCCTACCTCGCCCTGGGTCGCCTGGGGATCCTGCTGGCCATTCCGCCGGGCTATGCCACGGCCATCTTCCCGCCCGCGGGCCTGGCCATGCATCAGACCCTCGCCCGGGGACCCGCGGCCCTGCCGGGCATCTGGCTGGGCTCCTACCTCATGAACCTCTCGATCTCCTGGAGCGGCCCCCAGGGGCTGACGTGGCGCGTGCACCTGCTCTCGGCGCTCATTGGAGCCGCCTCGACCCTCCAGGCCTGGATGGGGGCCCGGATCGCGAAGACCCTCACCCCGGATCCCCTCCGCCTCGAATCCCCTCGGGAACTCGCCGCGGTGCTGGGGGTGGGCGGCCCCCTGGCCTGCCTCGTCGCCCCCACCCTGGCCACCGCCGTCCTGTACGCCTCGGGCCTGATCTCCCAGGCAGCCGTCCCCTACGCCTGGTGGACCTGGTGGATCGGGGATTCCCTCGGGGTCATCCTCCTGGTGCCCCTCCTCCAGATCCTCACCGTGCGCACCCCCCTGTGGAAGGAGCGCCGCCTCACGGTGGCCCTGCCGCTGATCCTCTGCGTGGCCGCGGTCGTCCTGATCTTCGTGCGGGTCAGCCGTCGGGAGGAAGCCCAGCTGCGCCATGACCTCCGGGACCGGGCCGACCGGGTCCGCCTGGAGATGGCCACCTCCCTGCAGGCCCGCCGGGAGCTGCTTCACGCCATGGGGGGCCTGTTCAAGGCGATGCCCATCCTGGATCCCCTGACCTTCCGGAGCTTTGTGGATCCCTACCTGGAACGCTACCCCGACCTCCATTCCGTGGATTGGGTTCCAAGGGTGCTGGATCGGGATCGGAAGGCCTTCGAGACGCGGACCGCGGCAGCCCTCGGGGAACCCTACGCCATCACGGATGCCGGTCCAGGGCTCACGGGGCTACCCGCAGCCCAACGGGCCGAGTACTGGCCCCTCACCCTGAAGCACCCCTGGGCCGCCAACCGCGCCGCCAAGGGCCTCGATCTCCGGGTCCGCCCCTTCCAGGGCGAGCTCATGGTGAAGGCCCGGGATGAGGCCGCGCCGAAGCTGGTGGTCCTGGATCGGCTGATGCAGGATCCGCAACCCCGCACGGCCATGGTCCTGACCATGCCGGTCTTCGAGGGCTCCAAGGTCCCCCCGGGGGACCGGCGGGAGCAGGCGCTCCTGGGGTTCGTCTCCGTGATCTTCTACGCCGACCCCCTGTTGCAGGAGGCTTCGGCCCGGGCCGGGAACGCCGATGTCGCCCTATCCCTGGAGGCCCGGAGGGCGGATGGCCGGATGCTGGACGCGGCCCGCATCCCCCTCCTTCCCAGCGGGAGCTGGAGGGAGGAGGTCCCCATCGACATCTACGGCGCCAGCCTGAGGCTGGAGGCCCGCCCCACCGACCGGTTCCTGCTCTCCCGCCAGGGGTGGCAGGTCTTCCTGGTCCTCGCGGGTGGCCTGAGCTTCACGGGACTCCTGCTGGCCCTGCTCCTCCTCATCAGTGGGCAGGTCTCCGAGGCCCGGGTCCTGGCGGCGGCGCGGGGGCAGGCGCTGGCCACCGTGGAGGCCCGGGCGCGGGTGATCCTCGACCACGCCGTGGAGCCCATCCTCATCTTCGACGCCGCCGGACGGATCGAGGACGCCAACAGCGCCGCCCAGCGGCTGCTCGGCTGGGAGCTGCGGGCCCTCCAGGCCCACCCCATCTCCGAGCTGGTCCCGGGGCTCCTCTCCCACCTGCGCAGCACCGGGGGCCTCGGGGCCATCCGGGAGGCCATCGCGTTCCCACGGGATGGGGAGCCCATCCCCGTGGAGGTGGGCCTGAACGCCGTGTCCATGGAGGGGCAGACCCTGTTCGCGGCCTTCCTCAGGGACCTCCGGGATCGCCGGAGGGTCGAGCGCATCAAGAACGAGTTCATCGCCGTGGTCAGTCACGAGCTGAGGACCCCCCTCACCTCCATCCGGGGCACCCTGGGGCTCCTGGAGGGGGGTGTCTCCGGTGAATTGCCCGAGCGGGCCAAGGACCTGATCCGCATCGCCCACCAGAACGCCCGCCACCTCAGCACCCTCGTGGATGACATCCTCGACCTCGAGAAGCTGGAAGCGGGAAAGCTCCGCCTCGACCTGGAGGTCCAGCCCCTGGGCCCCCTGCTGGAGCGGGCCCAGGAGTCGAGCGAGGGCTTGGCCTCCAAGTTCGGGGTTGGGCTCGAAGTGGCGGGCCCCCTGCCCGAGGCGGAAGCCCGCGTGGATGGGGGGCGCCTCGTGCAGGTGCTCAACAACCTCATCTCCAACGCGGCCAAACACACGCCACCCGGGACCTCCGTGCAGCTCTCCCTGGTGGGGGATGGGCTGCACTGGCGGCTCCAGGTGCGGGATCAGGGACCCGGCGTGCCGGAGTCCTTCCGATCGAGCCTGTTCGAGAAGTTCACCCAGGCCGATTCCACCGAGGTGCGGAAGGTCCCTGGAACGGGCCTGGGGCTGGCCATCAGCCGATCCCTGGTGGAACGCATGGGCGGCTCCATCGGCTTCCGGAATGAACCCACGGGCGGCGCCACCTTCTACGTGGACCTCCCCAGGGCCTGAGGGAGGCGGGCCCCGAGCGCTTCCCGGAGGGTCTGGCCCTGGTGCAAGCCCTGCACGAGGGCGCTCCCCACGATGGGCGTGGCCCCCAGACCGCGGACCGCCTCCAGGCTGGTCCCATCGGCCAGGCCGAAGCCCACGGCCAGGGGACGCTCCGTGAGGGCGGCGAGCCCCTGGACGCGCTCGCGCAGGGGTTCGAGGTCCAAGGCCGCCGTGGCCTGCCCGGTGACCCCCAGGCGCGCCACCACATAGGCGAACCGCTGGGCGAAGGGGGCCCCCGGGCCGGGATCGGGGCGTTCGGCGAGGAGCCGCTGGGCCCGCGCCAGGGAGGTGGTCGGTGCGATCAGGGGGATCAGCGGGTACCCCGCCTCCCGGAGGCGACCTTCCCATTCCGGCTCCTCCCCGAAGGGCAGGTCCACCACGAGGAGGCTCCGCACGCGGGTCCGGCCCAGCAGCTCGACCAGGGCCTCCGGTCCGATCTGGAGCAGGGGGTTCAGGTAGGTGAAGAGCACGAGGTCAGGGCTGTCGGCGACACCCGCCAGGCACTCCAACACCCGCCGGGGCGTCGCTCCCCGGTGGATGGCCCGATGGGCCGCGGCCTGGAGCACCGGCCCATCGGCGATGGGGTCCGAGTGGGGGAGTCCCAGCTCCAGGGCCTCGATCCCGAGGGCCTTCGCCTCGGACAGGAGCCCCGGCAGCTCCTCCAGGGAGGGGTCACCGGCCATGAGAAAGGGAAGCAGCGGGTTCATATCAGAGGTCCAGGCGGGATTGGTAGGTGGCAAGGTCCTTGTCCCCGCGCCCGCTGAGGCCGACGAGGACGGAGCGCACGCCCTCCGCGGCCAGGCGGGGCAAGGCGGCCAGCGCATGACTGCTCTCCAGGGCGGGAAGGATGCCCTCCGTTTCGCACAGGAGACGTGCGGCGGCGAGGGCCTCCTCATCGCTGGCCCGCCACACCTCCACCCGGCCCTCCAGGGCCAGGGCGGCCAGCTCGGGTCCCAGGGCCGGATAGTCCAACCCCGCGCTCACGGAGGCGGTCTCCGCGGTGTGCCCGTGGACATCCTGCAGCAACAGGGTCTTGCACCCATGAAGCACGCCCAGGCGACCCCCCGAAAGGCGGGCCGCATGCTCCCCCAGGTCGGGGCCGTGGCCACCCGCCTCCACCGCGACCCGACGCACGGGCAGGTCCAGGAAGGGCAGGAGCAGGCCCGAGGCATTGGAACCACCCCCCGCGCAGGCGATCACCGCATCCGGAATCGGCAGCCCCTGGGCCGCCACCTGGTCCCGGGCTTCTTCGCCGATGACCTGGTGGAAGGTGCGGACCACGGTCGGGAAGGGATGGGGCCCCAGGGCGGAGCCCAGGATGTAGTGGGCCCGGTCGCAGCGACCCGCCCAGGCCCGCAGGGCCTCGTTCACGGCCTCCTTCAGGGTGCCCTGCCCCGCGGCCACGCCCACCACTTCCGCCCCGAAGAGTCGCATCCGCGCCACGTTCGGCGCCTGCCGGGCCATGTCCGTGACGCCCATGTACACCGTGCAGCGGAGGCCCAATCGCGCACAGGCCGCGGCGGTGGCCACGCCATGCTGCCCGGCGCCCGTCTCGGCGATCACCTCCGCTTTGCCCATGCGTTGGGCGAGGAGGGCCTGGGCCATGGCGTTGTTGATCTTGTGGGCCCCGGTGTGGGTGAGGTCCTCGCGCTTCAGGAAGAGGGCCTGGAGCCCCAGGCGCCGGGCCAGGCGGGGACAGGGGGTGAGGGCCGTGGGGCGGCCCACGAAGTCCCGCAGCTGGGCCTTCACCTCGGCCTGAAAGCCAGGATCGGCCAGGGCTTCCTGGAAGGCGGCCTCCAGATCCAGGAGGGGCTGCATCAGGGTCTCGGGGGCATAGCAGCCCCCCAGCCCCTGGGTGCCGAAGCGGGTCGGCAGGGAGAAGGTCTCGGTCATGGTCGACTCACGCAGTGTGGGCACGGGCGGTTTCGAAGGCCCGGAGCGCGCCGATGAAGGCATGGACCTTGGCCGGGTCCTTGCGGCCGGGGATCCGCTCCAGGCGGCTGGCGGCATCCACGCCGCGCAACCGGGGCAGCACCGCCTCGGGGAGGGCGGCGAGCCGCTCCGGCAGGATGTCGCCATCCAGGCCGCCCGCCAGGAGGAAGGCCCGCGGCGGGGGATAGGACAGGCTGTGCGTCTGACCGGAGCCGCCCAGGAGGCCCGTACGGCGGGGGCTGGGCTCCCAGAGGAGCAGCCCCAGCTCCGGATCCCGCTGGCCCGGTTCATCGGCCCAGGGGATGAGGAGCTCGAAGCCCTCCGCGGCCAGGCGGCCCAGCACATCGGCCCGCCGCGCCACCGGCACGTGGGCCTGGATCCGCCGGAGGCCGCTGGCTTCCGCCGCCCGCAGGATCGGATCCGCCGCCATGGCCACCATCACGAGCACCCCGCGCTCGGGAGCCACGGCCGCGGCGGTCCTCACATCCGGGCAGTGACGCGGGCTCTCGGGGTGCACCACGAACCCCAGCAGGTCCGCCCCGGCGCGGAGGGCCACCTCCGCATCCTCGGCGCAGGTGAGCCCGCAGACTTTGGCGAGGAGCTTCACACGGCCTCCCGCTGCAGGCTGCCGAAGAGGCGGTCCAGGAAGTTGCGCGGGTTGAGGCTGCGCATCAGGGCCTCCCCGATGAGCACCGCATCGAACCCCGCGTCGAAGGCCCGACGCGCATCCTCCGGCGTGGCGAGCCCGCTCTCGCGGATGAGCACCGCCTCCGGGAAGGCCTCCCGCAGGGGCTGCGCACTGGGGGCCCCCAAGGTGAAGGTGGCCAGATCCCGGGCGTTGATGCCCACGAGCCGGGCCTGGGCCGCCTGGGCGAAGGGGATCTCGGTGAGGTCGTGCAGCTCGACGAGGGGCTCCAGACCGTAGGCACGGGCGGCTTCGGCGAAGGCCGCCGTGTGCCCGCCCAGCACGCGGGCGATGAGCAGCACCGCCTCCGCCCCGGCCGCGGCGGCCTCCCGCAGCTGGGCCTCGGAAACCACGAACCCCTTGTACAGCCTCGGAATCCCGAGGCTCGCCGCCACTTCCAGGTCGCGGGTGGCGCCATAGAACCAGGCGGGCTCCGTGAGGATGGAGAAGCAGGCGGCGCCGCCATCCTTGTAGAAGCGAAGCTGGCGCTCCAGGGGGGTGCCCAGGGCGAAGGGCCCCAGGGAGGGGGAGCCCTGCTTGTACTCGGCGATGACCGCCCCGCCCCGATCCTCAAGGCTCCGTCGCAGGGCGGCTTCATAGGGGCCTGCGTCCTCCGCGGAGCGGGGCCGGCGGTCCGGGAGGGAGGGCACCTGGAGCTGGAGGGCCCGCACCAGCTCCGAGGCCACCACCCGCTGCAGGTGGCTGCCCCCGGGCAGGCCCGCCTCGCGGACCAGTTCGATGGGATCAGGCAGGAGGATCATGACCGCACCTCGGCGAGGGGAGAGATCAGGGGCGCCACGAAGCCCCGGGCGAGTTCGGTTCGGAGCACGCGGAAGGTGGGGGCCAGGGCGGGCAGGTCCTGGCCCTTCACCAGGAGGAGACCGAGGGCCGCCTGGAGCGCCACCGCATCGGCCACCGCCGGACGGAAGGCCGCAGCCTCCTGGCCTTCCAGGAGTCCCTGGGCCACGGCCACCGCCTCACCCCGGCTCCGCACGACCAGGGCCTCCCGCGGGGGCATGGCGATGCCCAGGTCCCGGGGCACCAGCACCACACGGGGCGCCACCCGGCCTTCCACCACGGGAACCACCAGGGTCGGGCCCTCGAGGCTGGCCTCGTCCAACCCGCGACCCTCGGCATCCTTGCCATGGATCACGAAGGCCCGCTTCACCCCCCGCGCCGCCAGGGCACCCGCCATCGGGGCCAGCAGCTCCTCCCGGGCCACCCCCAGCAGCTGGTACGCGGGGCGCGCCGGATTCAAGAGGGGACCCAGGAGGTTGAAGATCGTGGGGATCCCCAGGCGCTTGCGGATCTCCTTCAAGCGTCCGAGGAGCGGGTGGTAGGCGGGCGCAAAGAGGAAGGCGAAGTGGCGGTCCCGCAGATCGGCCCTCAGCTCGTCTTCGCCGCGCTCCAGGACGTGCCCGAGGGACTCCAGGAGGTCGGCGCTGCCGCAGGTGCTGGTGGCGGCCCGGTTGCCGTGCTTCGCAACAGGGACGCCCCGGGCGGCGAGGAACAGCGCGGCCAGGGTGCTGAGATTGGCGGTGGAGGCGCCATCCCCGCCGGTGCCGCAGGTGTCGAGCACTTCCCGGTCCGCGAGGGGGAAGGGGCGCGCCACCGCATCCAGTTCCGCCGCGAAGGCGGTGAGCTCCTCCGCGGTGGGCGTGCGCTGGGCCAGGAGGGCGAGGCAGGCGCCCACCAGCAGGGGGTCCGTGTCCTGGTCGATGAACCGCGCCATGAGCTCCCGGGCCACCTCGGGCGGCAGGGGGTGGATGGGGTTGTGGGTGCGGAGCAGGGTCATCGGGGGACTCCGGGCGTGAGGCCGGCCAGGCGGAGGAAGTTGGCGAGAAGAAGGGGGCCCTGGGGCGTGAGGATGCTCTCGGGGTGGAACTGCACGCCCCAGCGGGGGAGCTCCCGATGCGCGATGGCCTGGATCACGCCATCGCCGCTGCGGGCCGTGACCCGCCAGCAGGCGGGCAGCGTCGCGGCCTCCGCGGCGAGGCTGTGGTAACGGCCCACGGGCAGGCCCTGGGCCAGCCCCTGGAAGAGACCCTCGCCGTCATGGGTGAGCTCGCTGGCCTCCCCGTGCAGGGGCTCCGGGGCATGGCCCACGCGCCCGCCGGAAGCCGCCACGAGGGCCTGGTGGCCGAGGCAGACGCCCAACATGGGCACGCTCCAGTCGGAACCGGCCAGGGCCATGTGGGCCGGGCACTCGGTGGGGTGACCGGGGCCGGGGGAGAGCACCACCGCCGCAGGTGCCAGGTCCCGGGCGGCAGCGACGTCGATCTGGTCGAAGCGGCGCACCTCCACCTCGGCGCCCAGGGTCTCGAAGGCCTGCACGAGGTTGTAGGTGAAGCTGTCCAGAGCGTCGATCAAAAGGATCATCGCGCCACCTCCTCGAGGGCCACGGTGGGAAGGGTCACGCCCAGAGCCTGCGCGGGCGCCCCCATCTTGTGGAGCGTCTCCAGGTACTCCCGGGTGGGATCCGAGGCCTTGACGACCCCGGCCCCGGCCTGGAGGAAGGCCCGGTCGCCCACAAAGGTGACCGTGCGCAGGATGAGCGCCGAGTCCAGAACGCCATCCGCACCGAGCCGGATGAGCGCGCCTCCGTAGGGCCCACGGGCTTCGCCTTCCAACTCCGCGATGCGTTGGGCGGCGCGCAGCTTGGGGGCGCCGCTCACGGTGCCCGCCGGGAAGGCGCTGGCCAGCACATCCAGGGCGTCGAGGCCGGGCTTCAGGGTGGCCTTCACGGTGGTGGTGAGGTGCAGCACGTGGCTCGTGCGCTGGAGGGCCAGCGGCTTCTCCACCCGCACACCTCCCGGCACGGCCACACGACCCAGATCGTTCCGGGCGAGGTCCACCAGCATCTGGTGCTCGGCCCGCTCCTTGGGATCGGCCTTGAGGTCCTCGAACCGCCGGAGGTCCTCCTCCTCATTGGCCCCGCGCAGCACGGTGCCGGCAATGGGCAGGGTCTCGGCTTCCCCATCGGCGACCCGCACGAGCATCTCGGGACTCGCACCGGCCAGGGCGAAGGTCGGCTGCTCCAGGAGGAAGCCATAGGGGCTGGGGTTCAGCCGTCGCAGGCGACGGTAGGTCTCGAGCGGCGTCGGGGGATCCTGGACCTCCATGCGCTGGCTCGGCACGAGCTGGTAGACGTCGCCATCCTGGATGTAGGCCTTGACCTTCCGCACCACGGCCTCGAAGGCCGCCTGCGACTGGAGGGCACGGAGGCGGGGCTCCGGGCCTCGGACCTCTCCGGGGATCACCAGGGTGCGCAGCTGTCGGAGGAGGCCCCCCAGCCGCTGGGCCGCCCGGTCCTGGTCCTCGTCCAGCACCTGCAGTTCGGCCACCTGGTGGAGGTGGTCGAACACCAGGGCGGCATCGAAGACCTGGGCCCACACTGAGGGCAGGCCGAGGCTGTTGTTCGCCGGCAGGGGCAGGGTCGCCTCGAGACCCGCCAGGGCCTCGAAGCCCACGTACCCGGCGAGCCCCACGCCGACCGGCAACGGTTCCCGTCCCTGGGGGAGCCCCGCGGGATCCTTCACATCTTCCCCCACGCAGCGCGGCGCCAGGTCCCGCAGGGTCTCCACCCAACCCGGCGCCGCGCCGGTGAGGCTCACCGAGGGGCCGCCCTGCAGGAGCACGAAGCTGTGGCGGCCCACCCGCTCCCCCTGGTCCGCACTCTCCAGGAGCAGGCTCGCGCCCGCCGGACGCAGGGCCAGGTAGGCGGCCAGGGGCGTCAGCAGGTCGGCGGGCAGGGTGTGTCGGAGCAGTCGCATGGGGCGTTCCAGATAGCAAAAAGCCCGATCCTGGGATCGGGCTCGGAGGATTCGGGATACCTGGGTCTAGGGTCTAGGTGTCCGCGGAAGCCTCCGAGCCGGCATGCCAAAACCAGCACCAGCAGGTGCTGTTCATGGAGGGTGTCAATGGGAATCGTCAAGATTGCATCCATTCGCCAGGTGCGGGGCCCGGGTAGGATTAGGCCTGAACCCGGAAGAAGCATGGAACTCGCGCCGCCGCCCTCCCCCCTCGACACCGATGAGTCCCTCGCGCCGAGAGGTCCCTGGTCCTTCCTCCGGACCTCCCTTCCCGGCGGCTTCTCGAAGCAGGGCCTGTGGCTCATCGGGGGCTGGCTGCTCGCGGCGCTGCCGCCGGCCTTCTTCCTCGCACGCCACCTCGTGGGCTTCGCCGGGCACAGCGCCCTGGCCTCCCACTGGGGCGAACGCCTTGACCTCCGGGAGGCGCTCGAGCTCTGGTGGAACGGGGATTGGAACCACCAACCCCTCCCGGCCTGGGCACTGATCTTCCTGCTGCTCGGGCTGGGCATCGCCCTCTGGAGCGGATGGCGGATGCAGGCGGAGGTCCTCGACCGCAAGGCCACCGTGCGTCCCTGGCTCCTCGGTGGCCTGGAAGCGGTGCTCGTGGGCCCCCTGCCCCTCTACCTCCCCGTCGCCTTGGGGATGTTCCTCCTGAAGGCCTTCGGTGAGCGGGGCATCGACAGCTTCGCCTGGTTGCTCTTCGGGTTGCGCCCCCTCCTCTGGCTCTCCTTCAGCGGAGCCTGCTTCCTGCAGTGGTCCCTCCTCCGGGTGGGCCGGCTCGATCCCGACCGCGGTTCCTGGTGGCAGGCCCTGCGCGACGGCTTCGCCCGCCTCTGGCAACACCCCCTCCAGTGGGGTGCCCTGGTGGTCGGGGGCACGGCCCTCCGCATCCTCGTGCACGGCGGGGCGCTGGTCATCGGGTGGCGCCTGGGCGGTGCGGCCCTGGGCCGGGTATGGACCCTGGTGCTCCTCCAGCTGGTGGCCGGCGTGATCGGGGCCTGGTCCCTGGGCCTGCTGCTGCGGGTCGCGGCCCGGTTCGCCGCCCACGATGCACACATCCGCCGTGAGCGGCGCCGCCTCGAAGCCCTCGTCCAGGTGGGAGCCCCCGGTGAAGCCTAACGCCCTCCTGTGCCTCGCGCTCCTCGTGGCCTGCCGTCCGGCTGCGAAGGCGCCTCAGGTCCCGAGCCAGCCCGTTCCCAGGCTCTCGGCCCTGAAGCCCACCCCCGTGAGCGCATCCATCGAGGAGGATGCCGAGGTCAAGGCCTTCATCGCACCCCGCACCGCGGAGGTGAAGGCCATGGCGGAGCAGCCCCTCGTGGAGGCCCCCCAGGGGCTCACCCGCGGGGCGCCCGGCCAGGAGAACCTGCTGGGCTATTGGATCTGCGATGCGATGCGGGCCCGGGCCTCCCAGATCTCAGGGACCGAGGTGGCCTTCGCCATCGCGAACCGGGGCGGGATCCGCGCGAACCTCAAACCCGGTCTGCTCAAGGTGGGGGACATCTTCGAGGTGATGCCCTTCGAAAATGAAGTGATCCTCGTGGAGCTCACCGGCGCGGAGCTCCTGCAGGTGGTTCGGGAGGGGCTGCAGTCCCGGAACGGTGAACCCATCTCCGGCGTGAAGGCCGTCCTCACCGGAACGCCGGACCAGGCCACCCTCACCCTCACCTGGCCCGATGGGCGTCCCATCGACCCCAACCAGACCCTCCGCATCGCCACCAGTGATTACCTTTACGGGAGTGGCGATTCCATGCCCACCCTGCGTAAGGGCCGCAATCCATTCACCACGGGACTCACCATCCGGCAGGTGCTGCTGGATGCTTGCAAGGACGTGAAGGATCGCCACCAGGCTCTCCTTCCGCCCCCGGGCGGCCGATACGTGTTCTCGGCCCCCATCCAGGCCGCCATCGCGCAGCGACAACCCCTCCGGATCCCCTGACCATGGAACGCCGCACCTTCCTCGCCTCCCTCGCCGCCGCGGCCTCGCTCCGGGCCGCCAAGGCCCAGAGCCCCGCGGGTGGCGGGCGCATCACCCTCCTCCACACCAATGACACGCACAGCCGGGTGGAGCCCTTCGGTCCCGGCAGCGGTGCCGTCTCCGGCTTGGGGGGCATGGCCCGACGCGCCACCCTGGTGAAGAAGCTCCGCGCGGACCTGGGCCCGGTGCTCCTGCTCGATGCCGGCGACACCTTCCAGGGCACCCCCTACTTCAACCTGTGGCGGGGGCGCCTCGATTACCAGCTCATGCGGATGATCGGGTACGACGTGGTCACCCTCGGCAACCATGACTTCGACAACGGGGTCATCCCCCTGGTGGAGGCCATCGAGGGCATGCAGGCCATGAACCACCGCAACGCCCCCTTCGAGTTCGTGAACTGCAACTTCGACTGTGCCGGGGCTCCGGAGCTGGCGCGGCACCTCCGACCCTACGTGGTGCGTGAGTTCCCGGGCGTGCGCGTGGGTATCACCGGGGTGGGGGTGGCCTTCCAGGGCCTCGTGGCCCCGGGGAACCACAAAGGCCTGCGCTGGATCGAGCCCGACGTCGCCCTCAAGCCAATCATGGAACGCCTGCGGGGCTTGGAGCGCTGTGATGTCGTGGTGGTGCTCAGCCACCTGGGCCACGACGCCCAGGGGCGGGCCTGGGATGATCCCGCACTGGCCCGGGTCGTGCCGGGGATCGATGTGATCATCGGCGGGCACAGCCACACCTTCCTCGAGACTCCATTGAAGGTGGACCACGCCCATGGCAGCACCTGGATCAACCAGGTGGGGTTCGCCGGCGTGAACCTCGGCCGCATGGACCTCACCGTGGCTCGGGGGCAGCTCCAGGCTGCCTCGGGCTTCGCCCTGCCGGTCAGGGCCTGACCATGGGTGGTCGAATGGAACCGGATTTCTACCTGGAGCGGGGCTTCCGGGTGACCACGGCAGCCTGCCACCTCCGGCGGGGCCAGTGCTGCGGCTGTGGTTGCCGCCACTGTCCCTTCGATCCCGGGGGCGTACGGGGAACCTCCCGGGTCCGCCCCGAGTACCATCAGCTGGCGCAGGAGCTCCACTCAGGCGCCGGCGCCGAGCCCTGAGTCACTTCCCCAGTTCCCGCACCACTTGGGCGCCGCCCAGCTGCTCCATCTGGCGCAGGATCCACGCCTGCCGGCTCCGGATGTACTCGCTGGGGGAGGCCACCTTGAACCGATGGGGGTTCGGCAGCACCGCCGCCAGCAGGGCCGCCTCCGAGGACGTGATGTGTTTGGCAGGCTTCCGGAAATAGGTCTGGGCCGCCGCCTCCACCCCATAGATCCCATCGCCGAACTCCACGATGTTCAGGTAGACCTCCAGGATCCGGCGCTTGGACCAGCCCGCTTCCAGGGCCAGGGTGAACCAGGCCTCAAACCCCTTGCGGACCCAGGAACGGGAGGGCCAGAGGAAGAGGTTCTTGGCGGTCTGCTGGGTCAGCGTGGAGGCCCCGCGCTTCCGGCGACTGCGCTCGTTGTGGGCCACGGCCTTCTCGATGGCGTTCCAATCGAACCCGAAATGGTCGGGGAAGAGCTGATCCTCCGCGGCGATCACGGCCGCCCCCATGGCCGGGCTGATCTCCTCCAAGGAGCGCCAGGCATGTCGGCTCACGTAGGGCTCCCCCTCCCGCCACGCCGTCCATCGGCGTTCCAGCATCAGGGAGGAGCCAGGAACCGGGACGAATCTGAAGAGCAGCACCACGAGCACCGTCAGCAGGAAGAATCCCGCCCCCAGGCGCAAACCCCAGGCTCCGATGCGGCGCATCCACCCCCTCAGCCCCCTCGACCGTTGCTCGCCCTTCGTCCGCCCCACCACGCCCCTCCCACCCTGGATTCCTGGCTGGAGGCGCAGGGTCGCCTCTGGAGTCCATTCTGCCCCAGACGGGGCTAAACCTCCGGCAATGGCTGGCGTAGCCAGCCAACCATGCGCACCGCTGGAGCTACCCCCCGCCCTTGGCCCGGTTGGGCCCATGCCCTGCTCGGGGCATTGGTGCTCTCCGCAGCGCTCATTGCAGCCATCGTGGGCCAGCAGGTCGCCACCGCCCGGAGAGCCTGGACCGTCACCCATGATGTCGCCCGTCGAATCTCCACGGAGGAGGGGGCCCGGGACCTCTGGTCGCGCAATCCCGCCCTACGCCTGGACTATCCGGACGAAGGCGCCTTCCTCGCCGCCGTCGCCGAAGGCCGGGGATTCCTGGGTGAGCTGCCCCTGCTGGAGCCGGCATCGGTCGCTGGATCCGCTTGGTCCAAGGAGGCCAGCCCCTGGAACCTCCTGACCACGATCCGCGGGTCCCGGGGTGGGTGGATGCAGGTCCAGGTCCAACGTCCCGGCCCCCTGGAGGAGCCCCAAGGTGAGGGGATCACGCTGCTCGCCTTTGCGCCCGACCCGGAGGGTCTCCGGGGTTTCCGTGAGGCCCGCCGGGAGCGGCGATTCCAGGCGCGCTACGAGCGGGCCCGCCAAGTCGCCGGTTCCCTGGCTTCGCCGGCCGAGACCCGCAACCTCTGGAAACAAGAGCCGGCCCTTCACGAGGTGTTCCCGACCCCGGAATCCCTGGAGCGGGAGGCGGTCCGCCTCCGGCCCAAGCTCCGCACCCTGCCCCTCACCGCACCGGATCTCCATTTGAAGCACGTCCACACCCCCTTCCACGATCGGGTGGATGTGCGCTGGAAGGCACCGGAAGGTGGTGAAATCGCCATGGCCTGGGAAGATGAGGCGCTGGTCGATGTTCATCTGGAGGGCGCAGGTCCCGACCCCATCAGCCACGGATCTAACTGAGCCGACCCATCAAGGCCGCCAGGGCCGTTTCGGTGCGGAGGATGCGAGGACCCAGGTGAACGGGTTCCAGGCCCGCCCTCTCCAACGATTCCAACTCGCCGGGGATCCATCCCCCCTCCGGCCCGATGGCCAGCAGGCTGGGGCCCACCATCGCCCTGGGGCAGGGCCGCGAGCCGGATGGATCCGCCACCCATGCCCGCCCCGGGGAGACCAGGGCTGGCAGTCGATCTTCCACGAAGGGGCGGAAGAGCCGCGCGAGCTCCACCTCCGGGAGCATGGTGTCCCGCGCCTGCTCCAGGCCGAGGATCAGTTGCTCTCTCAGGTTCTCCGGGGACATCCGGGGGCTCTTCCAATAGGCCTTCTCCACCTTCCAGGCGTTGAGGAGGATGATGCGCGCCACACCGAGGCTGGTGGCCGAGGCGAGCACCCGGTTGAGCACCTTGGGGCGGGGCAGCGCGAGGAGGAGGGTGAGGGGAACCTTTGGAGGAGGGAGCTCGGAGGCCTCGAATTCCAGGTCCAGGTGGCTTGCGGTGATGGCCCGCACCCGGCCGGTACCCATCCCACCCCCGATCACCCCGACCCGAAGGGTGTCGCCCCCCTGGCTGTTCAGCACCTCCTGCGCATGGCGCAGCCTTCGGCCCTGGATCCGGGCCAGGCCCGGGGCCCGGAGATCATCGGGTTCCAGCAGGAGCAGGTTCATGACCCCATTGTGACCCGGAGAACCCCGCCAACCCCACCGGGGAAAAGGGTCCACCTGTGACGGACACCCACCCGCCCCGTGATCCACGTCAAGCAGCAGCGGACTAGTCTGTCCGGTGGAGGCCATTCATGCGCCACGCCACCGCCCTTGAAGCCGTCGCCTGCGTCCACAGCGGGCAGCGCATCTTCGTGCACGGGGGGGCCATGACGCCCCACCGCCTCATCGAGGCCCTCGTCCAGCGGGCTCCGGAACTGCGCGATGTGGAGCTCATGCACATCCACACGGGGGGAACGGCCCCCTACGCCGACCGCGAGTTCATCGACCACTTCCGCGTGGCGAACTTCTTCGTGGGCCACAACCTGCGGGACCGCATCGGCTCCGACCGGGTGGACTTCATCCCCTGCTTCCTGCACGAGATCCCGAAGGTGTTCCGCGCCGGCCACCGCCAGCCGGACGTGGCCTTCCTCCAGGTGAGCCCCCCGGATGCCCACGGATTCTGCACGCTGGGCACCTCGGTGGACGTGGCCAAGGCCGCGGTGGACAGCGCCAAGGTGCTCATCGCCCAGGTGAACCCCAAGGTGCCCCGCGTGCACGGGGATGGCTTCGTGCACATCTCCCAGATCCACCACTGGGTGGAGGTGGACGAGGAGCTGGACCTCTCCCCCGTGCCGGCCCTCAGCCAGCAGGAGCGCGCCATCGGGGCCCACATCGCGGGTCTGGTGGAGGACGGCGCCACCCTGCAGATGGGCATCGGCGCCATCCCCGACGCGGCCCTGGAGGCCCTGCGCCATCACCGCCACCTGGGCATCCACACGGAGATGTGGACCGACGGCCTCGTGCCCCTCATCGAGACCGGCGTTGTGGACAACAGCCTCAAGAAGATCCACCCCGGCAAGACCGTGAGCGGCTTCGTGGTGGGCACCCGGAAGAGCTTCGACCTCCTCAACGACAATCCGGCCTGCGTCCTCCTCGACATCGCCTACGTGAACAACCCCAGCGTCATCGCCCGCAATCCCAAGGTCACGGCCATCAACTCCGCCGTGGAAGTCGACATCACGGGCCAGGTCTGCAGCGACAGCGTGGGCAGCCGCATCATCAGCGGCGTCGGTGGGCAGATGGACTTCATCCGCGCCGCCGCCATCAGCGAGGGGGGCAAGCCCATCATCGCCCTGCCCGCCCGCACCAAGAAGGGCGAGAGCCGGATCGTTGCGGCCCTGAAGCCGGGCGCAGGGGTCGTCACCACCCGCTTCCACGTGCACTATGTGGTCACGGAGTTCGGCGTGGCCTACCTCTTCGGCAAGACCCTGGGCGAGCGGGCCAAGGCCCTCATCTCCATCGCCCATCCCGACGACCGGGCCACCCTTGAGAAGGCCTGGTGGGAGATGCGGAAGCACGACTAGGCGCGTTCGAGCTCCGCCAGGAGCCGAGCCACCTCCTCCAACTCGGCCTCGCTGAACACGGCGAGGCCGTGTTGTCTCAGCAGGGCCGTGGTGATGCCCTTCCCGGGGACGGCGCGCTTGGAGAAGGTCCCGTCGTAAACGCGGTGCACCCCGCAGGAGGGGCTGCCCTCCTTGAGGATGGCCAGGGCGCATCCCTGGGCCCGGAACATCTCCAAGGCGGACTCCGCACCCCGCACGAATTCGGGACTCCGGTCCACCCCCCGGTCGTCCACCACCCGCCCATCTGCCTGGATCTCCGCGGGAGGTCGGGGCACGGAGAGCCCTCCCGCCACCTCGGGGCAGAACGGTACCAAGCGCCCCTCCGCCTGCCAGCGTGCCCAGCGGGGATCGGCCTGCCGTTTGTCCCGCCCGTCGAAGCGGACCGGCTCACCCACCAGGCAGGCGCTGACGAGGATCCGGATCATCGCTTGCCCTTCTTGGGCTTCTTGGCGCGGATGGCCACCCCGAGGGCCCGATCCATCCACTGGGCCAGGGCCGCCTCGTCCTCCAGCACCTCCCCCGGGACCTCGTAGTAACCCTCCATGGTGCGGCCATCCCTGAAGGGGTCGAAGGCGCCCATGCCGGCGGCCACGAAGGCCGGCCGGGTGGTGTCATCCACCTTGAAGTAGAGGCGGTCATCATCGGCCAGGGCGAAGAAGAGCCCCTCCGCGTAGATCCCCAGACCGCCGAACATGGCCCGGCCGGTCACGGGCCGGATGGTGCCCAGCTGTTCCAAGACCCAGGTCTTGTAGCTGGAAGAGATGGCCATGGGGGCTCCAGGGGCTGTGACAACCATCATCACACGGGTCCCTTCGTTTGATTGACTTCCCCGGCGGCGTTCCTATGATCCGTCCGTTCGATGTTCCTTGGCTCCCCCAACCGATCGCTCCCCCGTGGCACCTCACGCACTCGGCGGAGCTTCCCGGGGGAACCCGCGAACCTCATGGTCCGAGGCCCGCCCGGCGGAGCGCCCCGCTGGTACCGTGACCCCATCCACCTTCCTCTGGAGACTTCATGTCCTTCCTCGACTGGGCCGCCTCGAACCCGATGCTCATCATCGTGGCCGCCCTCGTGCTCTTCACTCTGGCCAAGACCCTGCGTTACATCCCCAACAACCGCGTGGGCATCCTCGAAAAGCTCTGGAGCGGCAGCGGCTCCGTGAAGGGCGGCCTCATCGCCCTCAACGGGGAGGCCGGCTTCCAGCCCAACGTGCTCCGCGGCGGCTGGCATGTGCTCATGCCCTTCATCTACCGCATCCACAAGGCCCCGCTGGTGACCATCCCCCAGGGCAAGATCGGCTACGTCTTCGCCCGTGATGGCAAGGACCTCCCCGCCACCCAGGCCCTCGCCTCCAATGAGAAGGCCAGGGACTTCCAGGACGTGGTGGCCTTCCTCCAGGCCGGCGGCCAGAAGGGCCCGCAGCGCCAGATCCTGCGCGAGGGTACCTACGCCATCAACCTGGCCCAGTTCGTGGTGCTCACCGAGGACCAGCTCTACTACCTGCCCCTGGATCGCAGCGAGTTGGAGACCTTCACCAAGATGAGCGCCATCATCGCCGAGCGCGGGGGCTACCGCCCCGTGGTCATCAAGGGCGCCGACGACGTCATCGGCATCATCACCGTGCATGATGGCCCCAGCCTCCAAGCCGGCGAGATCATCGCCCCCAGCGTGGGCAACGATCCCACCGATGCTCCGACGTATCACAACAACTTCCAGGACGCCGACAAGTTCCTCCGTGCCAATGGCCGCCGGGGCCGCCAGCTGCAGGTGCTGGTGGAAGGCACCTACTACATCAACCGCCTCTTCGCCACCGCGGAGGCCGTGCCCAAGACCGTGGTGGAGGTGGGCACCGTGGGCGTGGTGGTGAGCTACACCGGTGAACTGGGCAAGGACATCAGCGGCAGCGACTACCGCCATGGCGAGCTGGTGGCCACGGGTGAGCGCGGTGTCTGGGCCGAGCCCCTTCTCCCCGGCAAGTACGCCTTCAACACCTACGCCGGCAAGATCGTGATGGTGCCCACCACCAACTTCATCCTCAAGTGGAGCAAGGCCGAGGTGGGCAGCCACAAGCTGGACGAGAACCTGAGCGAGGTGAGCCTCATCACGAAGGACGCCTTCGAGCCCAGCCTGCCCCTCTCCGTGGTGGTGCACATCGACTACCGCAAAGCGCCCCTCGTCATCCAACGCTTCGGGGACATCAAGCGCCTCGTGGAGCAGACCCTGGATCCCATGGTCAGCGCCTACTTCAAGAACATCGGCCAGACCCGCACCCTCATCCAGCTCATCCAGGACCGCTCCGCCATCCAGGATCAGAGCAGCGGTCAGATGAAGGAGAAGTTCGCCGGCTACAACCTAGACCTGCAGGAGGTGCTCATCGGCACACCCACCAGCGGCGCCGCCGGCGGCCAGATCGAGCAGATCCTCACCCAGCTCCGCAGCCGGCAGATCGCCGAGGAGCAGGTGGAGACCTACACCCGCCAGGAGAAGGCCGCCGTCCAGGAGCGGGAACTGCGTGAGGCCGAGGCCAAGGCCAAGCAGCAGACCATGCTCACGGAATCGGAGATCGCCATCACCGTGCAGAGCAACCAGGGCAAGGCCGACTTCGCCCGCGCCCAGCAGGAGGCCAGCCGCATCCAGGCCCTGGCCGCGGCCGAGGGCGAGCGCATCCGCATCACCGCCGAGGGCGAGGCCAAGAAGATCAAGGCCCTGGCCGAAGCCGAGGCCGAGAAGGCCGCCCGCGTGGGTGTGGCCCAGGCCCTCGCCATCGAGGAGCAGGTCCGCGCCTACGGCGGCCCCCAGTTCCAGCTGGTGCAGCAGGTCATGGCCCGCTTCGCCGAAGCCATCGAGACCAGCAAGGTGGACCTGGTGCCCAAGATCCAGATGGGCTCCCAGGAGGGCAAGGGCAACTTCGTGGAGAGCCTCCTCACGCTGATGCTCAGCGAAAAGGTGGGCAGCCTCGCCGGCGTCGCCTCCGTGGCGCCCCGGGATCCCGAGGCCGAGCGCATCCGGCAGGACCTGATGAAGGGCATGCAGGGCGGCCCCAAGTGAGTCCTGACGGTGGCCAGGAGGGCGGTGCAAACGCCCTCCTGGCCTCCCTTCCCAAGGATCCAGGTCTGCTGGACGGGGTGTCCATCAGTCTCGCTCAGCTGGTGCGAGCCGCTCGGCTCAAGGCGGAGTGGTTGATCCCGAACCTCATTTCATGGGCGCTCGGGATCACCTTGATCCTGATCGGAATGGCCAGCCTTAAGTACGCTCTGACCCATGGGCGGACCTCCCCGGACGAACACCCTTGGGGAGCTACGGCCGCCTTCCTGGGCCTTGGGATCGGGTACCTGGGAACCGCGGGCCGCCCGTGGTCCCCATCCTGGGTGTTCCTGGGGATCGCCTGGCCGGCCTTTTTCACCTGGGTCGCCCTGATGCCCGGGGAGACCGGATCATCGGCAGGCGGAGTCATCCTGGTGGGCCTCCTGTTCGGAGCGGTCCACCTCTGGATCGCAGCGCGGATCTGGAGTTTCCGGGATGTGAGGCAGCCGATTTCAGCCTGGAAGGAACTCCGCCTGCTGAAGGAACGCATGTGGCTGCGTACCCTGGATCCACTCGCGCCCATTGCATCGTTGACCCTGGTGGGGCCCCATGGCTCCCGGGGATCCAGTGGACACCTCGCCAGAGTGGAGGGCGGCTGGGTCCTCCTCCTGGGGGAGATGCTGATCCCCCTGCCTGAGGGGGACCTGGGAACCGAGCGGGATGAGATCCGTATCTGCCTCACCGGACGGTGCCTGTCGTTCACCGCGACCCCATCTCCAAGGACCGGGTCACCGCTTTCCATCCCCTGAGGGGTTCAGGTCCACGTGAGGGGTTCCACGCCCGGGGCGGCCATCCGGCCGCCCCTTGTTGTTGCGGTCATCATCGTCCTGGGCGGGGGTTCCGCCGATGATGGGGCATCGAGGTCCCGTGGATTCCGCCCTGCCCGACATCCCCCGCGACAAGTGGATCGCCGCGATCTACCTGCTGCCGGACTGCAACATGGGCTGCACCTTCTGCGGCTCCGAGCTGGGCTTCGATGTGCTCGATCCCACCCTGGCCCGGCGCATGCTGGTGGACCTCAAGGCCCGCGGCTTCACCCAGGTGGTGCTGGGCGGTGGCGAGCCCCTGCTCTGGCCCCACGGGGTGGTGGACCTGGCCCAGGCGGCCCGGGAGCTCGGCTTCCTGGTCCAGCTCTGCACCAACGGCACCCTCCTGGAGGGTCTGGAACGGGAGACCGCATTCGACCGCTTCATCCTGCCCCTGGAGGCCCTCACCCCGGCCCTGCACGACCAGCTCCGGGTCCTGCCCGGCGGGCACCATGCCCAGGTGCTCGCCGCGCTGGATCGCCTCCAGGCCGCGGGCCGCAGCGTCAGCCTTGCCACGGTGGTCACCCGGGAGAACCTCGCCGAGCTGCCGCCCCTGGCGGAGGAACTCGCCCGCCGGAAGGCGGCCGGCCTGGCGATCCACGCGTGGCACCTGTACCGATTCCTCCCCGTGGGGCGCGAAGGACGCGCCCACGCGGGACTCGCCACCACGGCCGAGGCCTACCGCGCCGCCGTGGACCACGTCCGGTCCGTGAATCGTGGCTTCCCCATCTACCGTCGCAGTGACATGCTCCGCTCCAGTTCCGTGGCCTACGTCTGGAGCGAGGGCGGCCGCCTCAGGACGGCCTGAAGAGCAGCACCGCCGTGTGGGTGAACTCCCGTCGGGGTCGGGCCGCCAGGGCCCGCCCCACCTCCGGGCCGCAGAGCGCTCCGAGCACCCGGGTGGCCTCGGCGTCGGAGTCGAAGCGGATCGTGGTGGGGACCTCGACCACCGGATGGAAGCCGAAGGCCTCCACCAGCCGCCGGGCCCCGGGCTCTAGGCCCCGCATCCCGCGGAGGGCCTGGAAGTCCCCGGCTCCGGCGTTCTCCACGGCCCAGGTGCCGCCTCCCGGTCGAAGCACCCGATCCAGCTCCGCGAGGACGCGCCCCTGGGTCTCGGGGCCCAGGTAGCCGAGCACCCAAGCGGCCAAGCCGAGGTCCAGGGAGGCGGTCCGAAGGGGCAGTTCCTGGCCCCGCGCCCGAAGGGGCAGCGGCCCCGGGGCCATGCGGGCCTGCAGGCCCCCGGCGGGCTCCAGGGCGATCCAACGGGCCGCGCCGGAGGCCAGGCGCTGGGCCAGGCGCCCGGTGCCCGCCCCCACCTCGAGCACGTCGCGACCCGCCAGTCCCGCATGGCGGGCCAATGCCTCCGCGATGCGTCCGACCGGGTCCTCCGCTCGGGCGAAGGCCGCGAAGACCTCCGGGTCCTCCGCGTAGATGCGTCGCCACTGTTCGGCCATGCCCCATCCTGCCCGAGTGGGGTACGCTGCGGCCATGAAGCGCGTCATCACCGCCCTCCGCAAGGCCGCCCTGGCCTACCCCGAGACCCACGAGGACCACCCCTGGGGGGAGACCGCCTTCAAGGTGAAGGGGAAGGTGTTCTGCTTCCTCGGCCAGGATGCCGAGGAGACCCGCTTCACCTTCAAGCTCCCCCAGGGGCGCCACTTCGCCCTGCTCCTGCCCTTCGCCAAGCCCACCGCCTATGGCCTGGGGAAGAGCGGCTGGATCACCTGCGCCTTCCGGGCGAAGGAGCCGGTGCCCCTGCCCATGCTGCTGGACTGGCTCGACGAGAGCTTCCGGGCCGTGGCGCCCAAGAAGCTGGCGGCCACGGTGGCCCCACGCCGGGGATAATGGCGCATGGACACCGCGGCCACCCTCCAGGCGATCCTCGACGGCTGCCGCCGCCTGCATGCCCAGGGCCTGCTCGCGGCCGCCGATGGCAATGTGAGCGCCCGCCTGCCCGATGGCCGCATCGCCATCACGCCCCGCGGGGTTCCCAAAGCCGAGCTCGCCCTCCAGGACTTCGCCTTCCTGGAGCTGGACGGCACCATCCTCCGGGGGAACCCGAGCAGTGAGCGGGCCATGCACCTGGCCATCTACCGCGCCGTGCCGGAGGCGAAGGCCGTGGTCCACGCCCATCCGGTGCATGCCATCGCCTGGAGCCTGGCCCGGCCCGATGCGGAGGAGCTCCCGGGCGATGCCCTCCCGGAGGTCATCCTCGCCACGGGCCGCATCCCCATCGTGCCCCTCGCCATTCCCGGCACCGAGGCCATGGGGGACAACCTCCGCCCCTTCCTGCCGGACCATCGCGTGATGGTGCTGGCCCGCCACGGCGGCCTCTGCTGGGGCGAGAGCCTGGGAGAGGCCCTGGGGGGACTGGAGCGCCTGGAGCAGGTGGCCCGCATCCTCCATCGGGCCGATGCCCTGGGAGGGGCCGTCCCCCTGTCCCCGGAGGCGGTGGCCGCCCATCGGGCCCTCCGCGACAAGCTGGGACCCCGGGTGATCTGAGGGGTCAGTCCTGGGCCTTCCAGGTGACCCGGTACCGATGCCGCCACCCAGGCTCCCCCTCCCCGGGCGGAAGGTACTGGACTTCCGCCCCCGGTGCACCCAGGCGGCGCAGGGCCGTTCCCACATAGCTGGGGAGCACCCGGGCCACGAACCAGGGCGTCGGATAGTCCGCCCAGAGCGTGAAGGCGGCCTCCTGATCGGCCAGCAGGTCCAGGGTGGCACGGCCCCCCTGGTTGTAGCGGGACCAGGCCAGGGGCAGCAGCCGCAGGAAGGCGCGGTACCCCATCCATCCCAGGAACATGCCTTCCAAGCCGTTCTCCAGCATTCGATGGGCCATGAGGGCGCCGTGGGCCGGGAAGGGATCCACCTCACTCAAGGCAAGGAAGGCCGCTTCCACTTCCAACACCACCGGCAAGGGCACCCACTGCGATTCAGGAACGGGGTGATCCAGGAAGGCCAGGGCCTCGCCCTGGAGACGGGTCCGAAGCTGGTGCACCTTCCCTTCAGGCAGGGTGGCCAGCATCGCCGCTCGCAGGAGGGGCATGCCCGGCCCGCGGACGTGGGTCACCTGGGCTTCTTCCCGGCTCACGGTGGACATGGGTCAAGGGTAGCCTAGGCGCATGCGACCGTTTGCATCCCTCGCCCTCCGCTTCGATGGCCAGCGCCTCCTCGTGCTGGATCAGACCGCCCTGCCCCACCGGGAGGACTGGCTGGATGGCTCGGATCCCGCGGCGATGGTGGGCCACATCCAGCGCCTCTCCGTGCGGGGCGCGCCGCTCATCGGCGTGGCCGCGGGCTGCAGCCTGGCCACCTTCGTCCGGAACGGCGCGACCCTGACCGAACGCCAGGCCGCCTGGTCCGCCCTGCGCGCCGCGCGGCCCACCGCCGTGAACCTCATGTGGGCCATGGACCGCCTCCACCCCCTGCTGGCTGATGCGGAAGCCCTTCAAGCCGAAGCCCAGGCCATCTTCGATGAGGACGTGCGCCTGTGCGAGGGCATGGCCGAGCAGGGTGCGCCCTTGATCCGGGATGGCGAAGGACTCGTGACCCACTGCAACACGGGTGGTCTGGCGACCGTGGGCATCGGCACGGCCCTGGGCGTGATCCGCCGGGCCCACGAGCAGGGGAAGCGGCTTCACGTCTTCGTGGATGAGACGCGGCCGCTGCTCCAGGGCGGTCGCCTCACGGCCTGGGAGCTCCAGCGCCTGGGGATCCCCTGCACCCTCATCACCGACAGCATGGCCGCCTTGGTGCTCCGGGATGGCCGGGCCCAGCGGGTGCTGGTGGGGGCCGATCGGGTGGCGGCCAACGGGGACTTCGCCAACAAGGTGGGGACCTACGGTTTGGCCGTGCAGGCGCGCCACCACGGGGCGGCCTTCCATCCCGTGGCACCCTTCAGCACGGTGGACCTCGCCTGCCCCGAGGGCGGGGCGATTCCCATCGAGGAAAGGGCCCCGGCGGAGGTGCGTGGGGCCCTGGGCCTGACCTGGGCCCCCGAGGTGCCGGCCTGGAACCCCTCCTTCGACGTCACCCCGGCGTCCCTGGTCACGAGCCTGGTCCTGGACCGCGCCACCCTGTCGGCCGCGGAGCTTCAGGGTGGAAATTTGGCCCGGGCCCTGGCCTGACCGAAGGGAAAGTGCATGCCTCGAAGGGCTTACCTCTCGTTATGATGAACCCATGGATCGGCTGAAGCTCCAACAGCAGGCAGACCAGCTGGTCGCCCAGGGACAGCTCGCCAAGGCCCTTGCCGAGTACCAGAAGCTGCGCCGGGCCTTCCCCGAGGACCAGGGGATCATGAACCGCCTGGGCGACCTGCTGGTGCAGGCGGGCGCCGCCAAGGAGGCCCTGGCCATCTTCAAGGTCCTGGCCCTGAACCTCCAGCGCGATGGGCACGAGAAGAAGGCCATCGCCCTGCTCCGCAAGGCCCTGCGCCTGGCCCCGGAGGATCCCGAGCTCGTGGGTCAGCTCTCGGAGCTGCTCGTGGCCGGGGGGCTCAACAAGGAGGCCGCCAAGCTGCTGGTGGATCTGGCCCGCGCCTTCGAGCGCCACGGGATGCCCGATGCGGCGCTCTCCGCCCTCTCCCGGGCCGCCAGCGCGGATCCCTTCGACGCCAACCTCCGGTTCCAGCTGGCCCAGGCCTACGTGACCACGGGCCAGAAGGAGCGGGCCGCGGGTCTCTACGCCGAGGCGGCGGAGGAGCTCATGACCGCCGGCCGCCAGCAGGAGGCCCAGGAGGCCCTGCAAGTGGCCATGGACCTGGTCCGGAGCGCCAAGCTCTACCTCCTCCAGGCCCACCTCTACACCCACATGGACCTCCAGCCCAAGGCCGTGCACACCCTCAAGGAGGCCCTGAAGGCCTTTCCCGGGAACCCCGTGCTGCAGGAGGCCCTCGCCGCGGCCCAGATGGACGCGGGCCACGCCCGCCAGTGCCTGGAGGTGCTGGCCTCCCTGCGCCAGGTTAACGTGCGCATCCTCCCCCTCTGCGAGCGGGCCATGCGCCCCCTCATCCAGGATCGCCACCTCCCCACCGCCCTGAACCTCTACCGCCCCATCGCGGAGGCCCTGGCCTCCCGGGGATCGGCCAGCGACGTGTGCCAGACCCTCCTGCGCGCGGCCAAGGGCTTCGAGCACCCCACCATCCACATCTTCATCAGCGAGATCCAGGCCCTCGGGGACCGCAAGGAGGCCGCGATCCAGGCCCTCAACGAGGCGCTGGAGATGGCCTCCCAGCAGAAGACCAGCACCCTCCGGAACAAGATCCGCCACCTCATCGACGCCATGGTCGACGCCGGCTGAACGCTACTTCGCCCAGGCCTGGAGTCCCACCCCGAGCACGATGATCCCCAGCGCCACCCAGCGCAGGGGCGGGATGGCCTCGCCCAGGAAGCCCCGGGCCAGCAGGGCGTTCACGAGGAAGCCCAAGGCGAGGAAGGGGTAGGCGTAGCTGGCATCCACCAGGGAGAGGGCCTTCATCCACACCAGCACGCTCACGGCGTAGCAGCCCAGGCCCGCCAGGATCCAGGGGGTGAAGACGAGGCGCACGATGGCCCCGAGTTCCATCGTCATGCCCTGCACGAGGCCCTTCTTCAGGCAGATCTGAGCGAAGGCGTTGAGGAGCACGCCCACCACGATCAGGGGGATGGCTTTCAGCTGGGGCGTCATGGGGCGGTCTCCATCAGCGCCTCCAGGCGCGCGGCGAGGTGCGAGGGATCGAGGTCCTGCATGCAGGGGATCTTCGGTTCGAAGGGGCAGTGGTCCAGGAAGCAGCCGAGGCAGCTGAGGGACTCATTGCGCACCACCTCGACCCGGGGCCCCGGCGGGGTGCTCCACTCCGGGCGCGTGGGTCCGAAGGCCACCAAGGTTGGCACGCCGCCGGCCGCGGCCAGGAAGCTGAGGCCGCTGTCGGGGCCAAAGGCGCCCTTCGCCCCCACGGCCCAGGCCGCGGACTCGGAGAGGGGTCGGGGGGAGGTCAGATCCACGGCCTCCGGCACCCGGGCCTGGATCATCTTCGCCGCGGCCTGGTCCTGGGGGCCGGACCCCAGGAGCACGATGCCCAAGCCCCGTCGGCGGAAGTGGGCCGCCACCGGCGCCAGCACCGCGGGATCCACCCGCTTCAAGTGGTGGTTCCCACCCGGGATGATGGCGACGTAGTCCCCCAGGCCGAGGTCGGAGCGATGGGAGGCCACCCGTTCCCGGGCCTCGGTCCGGGGCACGAAGGGACGGAACGGCCCCTCCGGCAATTCCGGGAAGGCCTGGCGGAACACGGTCCGGTACCGATCCGTGAAGGTGCCGGGTTGACCTTCAAAGGGTGTGGCATGGGTGGAGAGGAGCCGCACGCTGAGGTCACCGCACCCCAGGCGACGGGGGATCCGGGCCAGGAAGCCCGCGAGGATGGGCCGCACGCTGCGGGGGAAGGCGATGAGCGAGGCTGGGCGATGTTCCCTCAGCATGCGTGCGGCTTCCCAGGCACCGTAACGGCGGCCCGTCTCCGGCACTACGGCCGCATACCCTTCGGCCCCGTCGAAGAGGTCCACCACCCAGTCGGGCCCCCACACCACAAGGGGCGCGCCCGTGGTGCGGAGCGGCGCCAGCGCGGCGTGGATCATCATCGCATCGCCGAAGAACCGGGGTACCCGGACCCAGTGGGCGCCCTGGGGGATCACTTCGCCCTCCGCTTCAACAGGAGCAGTTCCCCGCCGCCCGTGGGCCTTGCCACCAGGACCTCGAACTCCCCCCGCAGCGCGGGCGTGAGCCCACCGAGGTCCTGATCCCACTCGCGCCGCATGGAGACGATGCGATCTTCCGGTCCGAGGGCCACGAGCTGTTCCGCGCGGCGAACTTCCGGCATGAGCCCATCGGTGTAGACCATGGCCCCGCTGCGGATGGTCTGCCAGAAGACGACCTTGCGGCCCTGGATCAGCGGCTGAACCTCCCGGGACCAGGCGAAGAAGTTCTTCTGGGGATCGAGGGCCCGGAAGCCCCAGGTACCCCCCACCAGGTAGACGAGCCCGAGGGTCAGCGCCGTCTCCCGGACCAGGAACTGCCCGCCCCCGCTGAGGCTGCGACCCAGCAAGGACAGGGCGCCGAAGCCGGCCAGTGCGCCCAGCGTTCCCGCCAGGGCCCGGAAGGGGCCGACCTGGGCCTGGACCTTGGTTCCCCCGGCCCCGAGGGCCACCGCCAGGAGGGGCAAGGCCAGCAGGGCCAGGCCCGCCGTGAGCAGGCCACCCAGCCGGCGGATGCGGGCGGGGCTCACACCCTCCACGGCCACGGGCTGGAGCATGCCCGCCATCAGCAGGGCCAGGAAGGGGTAGCTCGGGAGCAGGTACTTGCCCTGCTTGCTCTGCACCCAGGAGAGGAACAGGAAGGGCACGAGGAAGGCCACCATGAGGAAGCGGGCGGTGACGTTGCGCAGGGCGCCGCTGCCCCGCAGGAAGAAGCCCAGGGCCGGCAGCAGCAGCACCCAGGGGAAGAAGTCGCCGAGGAGGTATTCCAGGTAGCGCCACCAGGGCTGGATGTGGTCCCAGGCCTTGGTCGCCCGCTCGAAGTTCTGGTGGATCACCAACTGGTAAACGTAATGCGCGCCGCCCTGCAGGCCCGCCGCCACGTACCAGGGCAGCACCACGAGGAGGAGGATCCCCAGCCCCGAAGGCAGGCGCATGCGCCGGAGGATGCCGGCATCCCGCTGCCAGACGAGGAAGGCGCCCAGGACCAGGACGCTGAGCACCAGGGCCAGGGGCCCCTTGGCCAGGAAGGCCAGACCCACCCAGAGGTAGCCCTTCCGGAACCACCGGGTCCCTTCCCCGGGCGTGGTCTCCTCCTTGAGGCCCCGCTCCAGCAGGTAGCCGCCCAGCCAGCAGAACCAGGCCCAGGCGAGGAGCACGGCGAAGAGCAGGTCGATCTGGATGAACTGGCTCTGCCAGAACCAGAGGGGGCTCGAGGCGAGGATCATCACCGCCAGCTTGGCCAGGTCCCGTTGCATGAACCGGGTGGCCCATCGCTGGAAGGCCCCCAGGAACACCACGCTGGCCACCACCGAGGGCAGCCGGAGCGCCCAGGCGGCCAGTCCGTGGGAGAAGCCCAGGCCCCCGGTCAGGAAGGCCATGGCACCATTGGAGGCCTTCATCACCCAGTAGTAGAGGATCGGCTTCTCGTCGTAGGGGAGCCCATTGAGCCAGGGCATGAGCCAGGTGCCCCGCTGCTGCATCTCCTTCACGCACTGGGCGAAGTCCGGCTCATCCGGGGCCCAGAGGTCCCGCATGGGCATCACGGTCAGGAGCAGGAGGGCGAAAAGGATCAGCGCCGCGTGTTCCCGCGCCCAGGCACCAGCGCGTTCGCCGGGCAGGGGCCGGGCCTCGGGGGCTTCAGGGGTCCGTTCCATGTGCATCCCTCCACTATCGCATCCCCGCTGGTCCGACCCCAGGGGCGGGAGGGGGTAGAATGGGGTTGGAATGTCCATGCGCCGGCCCTACCTCCTGAGCCTCCTCCTGACCGCGAGCCTGCTCGGCGCCGGGGATGTGAAGCAGGACCTGAAATCCGCCGGGAAACAGATCGGTGAAGGGTTCAAGAAGGGCGGCAAAGCCATCGGCCGGACCGCCAAGGAAGGGGGCAAGGCCGTGGGCCGGGGTGCCAAGACCGCCGGCAAGGGAATCGGCGCCGGGGCCAGGGAGGCCGGGCGGGGAATCAAGAAGGCCTTCAAGGGGAACTAAGGGGTAGACTGCCGGGACTCCCCGGAGCCCCCATGCGCCTGCTGCCCTTCCTGCTGGCTTCCAGCCTCCTGCCGGGCCAGGCCCCGGATCCGGCCCTGGCCCGGGCCAGGGCCCTGCTGGCCAAGGTGCCCTTGGTGGATGGCCACAACGACCTTCCCTGGGAGATCCGGGAAGCCAAGGGGGCCCCCATGGATGTGGAGGCCTATGACCTCCGGAAACGGACCCCGGATGAGACGGACCTCGCCCGGATCAGGGCCGGCTACCTGTCGGCCCAGTTCTGGAGTGTCTACGTTCCGGGCGAGCTGGGCTCCGGCTTCGCCAAGGTCCAGCTGGAGCAGCTGGACATCGCCCGCCGCATGATCGCCAGGTACCCCGAGGCCCTGATGTTCGCAACGCGCAGCACGGACATCGCCAAGGCCAGGAAGGCGGGCAAGGTGGCCAGCTTCCTGGGGATGGAAGGTGGGCATGTCATCGAGAACTCCCTGGGGGCGCTCCGCATGTACTACGACCTGGGGGCCCGCTACATGACCCTCACCCACAACGTGACCCTGGACTGGGCCGATGCGGCCCTGGGGGAGCGGAAACATGGCGGCCTCACGCCCTTCGGCAAGGAGGTGGTCCGGGAGATGAACCGCCTGGGCATGATGGTGGACCTCAGCCACGTGAGCCCCGAGGTCATGCGGGATGCCCTCGACACCACCGAGGCCCCCGTCATCTTCAGCCACAGCTGCGCCCGGGCCCTCGTGGACCACCCCCGCAATGTGCCCGACGCCATCCTCGCCCGCATGGCGAAGAACGGCGGCGTGGTCATGGTCACCTTCATCCCGCCCTTCGTGAACCGGGGCTCCAAGGCCTGGTACGACGGCCTCGACGCCGCCACCCATGGCCTGAAGGACGAGGCCGCGAAGCAGGCGGATGCCGCCTACCGGGCCCAGCACCCCCAGCCCAAGGCCGCCCTTTCGGACGTGGCCGATCACATCGAGTACATCGCCAAGGTGGCGGGCAAGGCCCACGTGGGCATCGCCTCCGACTTCGCCGGCCTGCCCGGGCCCGTGGGCCTGGAGGACGTGAGCACCTACCCGGCCCTCTTCGCGGAGCTGATCCGCCGGGGGTGGTCGGATCAGGACCTCACGGCCCTGGCCGGCGGCAACCTCATCCGCACCTTCGCCGCCGTGGAGCGGGTGGCGGGGCGCCTCCGCAAGGAACGCCCCGCTTCCCTGGCGCAGGTGGCAGCGAAGCGCTAGTGTGGCTCGCGCGAATGACATGGACCATTCAAAGCGCCCTGAGAGCCACACGTGGCGGGGGTCTGGGGGTGCGGCGGTACCCCCAGTNATCAAGAAGGCCGTGAAGGGGAACTAGCGTAGACTTCCGGGACCCCATCCCGGAGCCCCCATGCGGCTACTGCCCCTCCTGCTGGCTTCCACCCTCCTGCCAGCCCAAGGCACCGATCCGGCCCTGCGCCGGGCGAAGGCATTGCTGGCCCGGGTTCCCCTCGTGGATGGTCACAATGACCTCCCCTGGGAGATCCGGGAGGCCAAGGGTGCCCCCATGGATGTGGAGGCCTATGACCTGCGGAAGCGCACGCCCGATGAGACCGACCTGGCCCGCCTCAAGGCCGGACAACTGTCGGCCCAGTTCTGGAGCGTGTACGTGCCCGGCGAGCTGGGGTCGGGCTTCGCCAAGGTCCAACTCGAACAGCTGGACATCGCCCGGCGCATGATCGCCCGGTACCCCGAGGCCCTGATGTTCGCCACCCGCAGCACCGACATCGCGAGGGCCCACAAGGCCGGCAAGGTGGCCAGCTTCATCGGCATGGAGGGTGGCCACGCCCTCGAGAACTCCCTGGGCGCCCTCCGCATGTACTACGACCTCGGGGCCCGCTACATGACCCTCACCCACAACGTGACCCTGGACTGGGCCGACGCGGCTCTGGGGGAACGCAAGCACGGCGGCCTCACGCCCTTCGGCAAGGAGGTGGTCCGGGAGATGAACCGCCTGGGCATGATGGTGGACCTCAGCCATGTGAGCCCCGAGGTCATGCGCGACGCCCTCGACACCACGGAAGCCCCAGTCATCTTCAGCCACAGCAGCGCCCGGGCCCTGGTGGACCACCCCCGCAACGTGCCCGACGTCGTGCTGGCGCGCATGGCGAAGAACGGGGGGGTGGTGATGGTCACCTTCGTGCCTCCCTTCGTGAACCGCACCGTACAGACCTGGTTCGACGGCCTGGCGGCCGCCACCAAGGGACTGAAGGACGCCGAGGCCAAGCAGGCGGAGGCCGCCTACCGGCAAACCCATCCCGAGCCCAAGGCCTCGCTGAAGGATGTAGCTGACCACATCGAGCACATCGCCCGGGTTGCCGGCCATGCCCACGTGGGCCTCGCCGCCGACTTCGCCGGAGGCCCCAACCCCCAGGGACTGGAGGACGTGAGCACCTACCCCGCGCTGTTCGCGGAGCTCATCCGACGCGGCTGGTCCGACCGGGACCTGGAGGCGCTGGCGGGCGGCAACCTCATCCGCACCTTCGCCGCCGTGGAGCAGGTGGCGGGGCGGCTCCGGAAGGAACGCCCCGCCTCCCTGGCGAAAGTGGGTACGAAGCCCTAGGCCTTCTTGCCCTTCAGGCTCCCATCCTTGTGGAGGTAGGCATCCGGGTTGGCCTTGAGCTTGGCATCGCACCCATTGCAGCAGAGCAGGTAGGTTCGGCCCCGCACCACCACGCTCGGGCTCTTGCCCGGGGTGACCTTGCCACCCATCACGGGGCACACGGTGTTGGTGGCGGGGGCCGGCTGGCCGGCGAGGAAGGCGGTGAGCAGCAGGGGGAACATGGAGTCCTCCGGGATTCAGGCCGGGATCGGACCGGCGGGGGTGGGGGTTTCGGGAAGGTCACGCCGCTTCCAGAGGTAGTACACGGCGGGGTAGACGAGGAGCTCCAGGAGGAAGCTGGTGAGGAGGCCCCCCACCATGGGCGCGGCGATGCGCTTCATGAGGTCGGAGCCGGTGCCCGTGGCCCACAGGATGGGCAGGAGCCCCATGAAGGCGGCGAGCACGGTCATGGCCTTGGGTCGCACCCGCTTCACGGCGCCGTGGATGAGGGCCTCCACCAGCTCAGCCCGGGTGGTGAGCTTGCCGGCCTGCTGGGCCTCCGCCAGGGAGAGGTCCAGGAAGAGGATCATGAACACCCCGGTCTCCGCGTCGAGGCCCAGGAGGGCGATGAGGCCCACCCACACGCCCACGCTGAGGTTGTAGCCCAGGGCCCAGAGGAGCCAGAAGGCCCCGATGGCGCTGAAGGGCACCGCGAGCATGACCAGCCCCGCCTTGGCCGCGGACTTGGTGTTGGCATAGAGCAACCCGAAGATCAGCACCAGGGTCAGGGGAACGATGACCTGCATGCGCTCCTTCACCCGGATCATGTTCTCGTACTGGCCGCTCCAGGCCAGGCTGTAGCCCGGGGGGACCTTGAAGTCCTTGAGCGCGGCCTTGGCCTGGTTCACGAAGGCGCCGATGTCCACCTTGGCGGCATCGAAGTCCAACAGCACGTAGCCGTTGAGCTGGCCGTTCTCATTGCGGATCATGGCGGGCCCCGTGGTGAGCTTCAGGTCCGCCACCTCCCCGAGGGCCACGAAGCCACCCCCGGGCAGGGCCAGGGGCACCCGGGCCAGGGCGGGCAGGTCCTCACGGTAGTCCCGCTGGAGGCGCACGTTCACGGGGATCCGGGCCCGGCCCTCCAGCACCACGGCCTGGTTGTCGCCACCGATGCTGGTCATCACGGCCATCTGGGCCATCTCCACGCTCAGTCCGTAGCGGGCCAGGCGGTCTCGCTTGAGCTCGAAGTCCAGGAAGTAGCCCTCGGCGGTGCGCTCGGCGAAGGCGCTGCGGACGCCGGGCACCTGCTGGAGCCGCCCTTCCGCCTCCACCGCCAGCTGCTGGATCACGGCCAGGTCGGGGCCGTTGATCTTCAGGCCCACGGGGGTGCGGATGCCCGTACTCAACATGTCGATGCGGGCCTTGATGGGATGGGTCCAGGCATTGGGGAAGGCGGGCAGGCGCACGGCCTGGTCCAGGTCGCGGATGATGTCCTGGGTGCCGATGCGGTCGGGCCAGAAGGGCCGCAGGGGCGCCTTCAGGAATTCCGGGGCCCAGCTGTACCAGCGGGTCCGCTCCCGCCACTGGTCCCGGGGCTTGAGCACGATCACCGTCTCCATCATGGAGAAGGGGGCGGGATCCGTGGCGGTCTCGGCCCGGCCGGCCTTCCCGAAGACCCGCTGCACCTCGGGCACCGTGCGGATGAGGCGGTCCTGCACCTGCAGGAGCCGCTGGGCCTCGGTCTGGCTGAGGCCCGGCAGCGTGGAGGGCATGTAGAGGATCGTGCCCTCGTCCAGGGGCGGCATGAACTCGCTGCCCAGGGACATGAAGACCGGCACGGTGGCCGCTACGAGGAGCAGCGCCGCGGCCACGGTGGCCTTGGCGTGGCGGATCACGAAGCGGCAGGGCCCTTCATAAATGCGGTGGAGGAAGGCGCTGACGGGGTGCTGCTCCTCCGGGTGGTAGGTCCCGACCAGCGCCGACGTCATCAGCTTGGCCAGGAAGCGGGGTTGGAACCGGAAGGGATCCATGCGGGCGAAGAGCATGCGCAGGGCCGGATCCAGGGTCAGCGCCAGGAGGGCGGCGATGCCCATGGCGAAGTTCTTGGAGAGGGCCAGGGGCCGGAAGAGGCGCCCCTCCTGGTCCACCAGGGCGAAGACCGGGATGAAGGCCACGGCCACCACCAGCAGGCTGAAGAAGACGCTGGGACCCACCTCCATGAGGGCGCCGAGGCGCACCTGGTGGAAGTCGCCCGGTCGCCCCGAGCTGTCCCACTCCTGGATCCGCTTGTAGGCGTTCTCCACCTCCACGATGGCGCCATCCACGAGCACGCCGATGCTGATGGCGATGCCGGCGAGGCTCATGAGGTTGGTGGTCTGGCCCGTCCAGGCCATGGGCAGGAAAGCCAGGGCCACGGACACGGGGATGGTGATGATGGGGACGAAGGCCGAGGGCGCGTGCCAGAGGAAGAGCAGGATCACCAGGGAGACGATGATCATCTCCTCGATGAGCTTGTGCGTGACGGTCTTCACCGAGTCGTGGATGAGGGTGCTGCGGTCGTAGACCTCCACGATCTCCGTGCCCTCGGGCAGGCCCGGCTTCAGCTCCGCCAGCTTGTCCTTCACGGACTGGATCACGGCCAGGGCGTTCTCCCCCTGCCGCATCACGATGATGCCGCTCACGGCGTCGCCCTGCCCATCCAGGTCGGTGACGCCGCGCCGGAGCTCGGGACCGAAGGAGATGTTGGCCACCTCCGACAGGCGCACAGGGGTGCCGTTGGCCGCCTTCAGCACCGCCTGCTCCAGGTCCGCGGGGGTGCGCACGTAGCCGCGGCCCCGCACCATGTACTCGCGCCCGGACTGCTCCAGCAGGCGTCCGCCCGCCTCCACGTTGGCCCCCTTCACCGCGGCCACCACGGCCTCCATGGAGATGCCGTAGGAGGCCAGGCGGTTGGGGTTCACCTCCACCTGGAACTGACGGGCCTGGCCACCCACCGTGGCCACCTCGGCCACGCCCGGGAGGCTCTGCAGCGCGTAGCGCAGGAACCAGTCCTGCTGGTGACGCAGGGTCTCGGTGGGGGTCCGGCCGGTCCGATCCACCAGGGCGTACTGGTAGACCCAGCCCACGGAGGTGGCGTCGGGTCCCAGCTCCGTCTTGGCTCCGGCGGGCAGGTTGGCCTGGATCTTGGAGAGGTACTCGAGCACCCGGCTACGGGCCCAGTAGAGGTCGGTGCCATCCTCGAAGATGACGTAGACGTAGCTGTAGCCGAAGTCGGAGAGCCCGCGCACGGCCTTCACCTTCGGGGCTCCCAGGAGGCTGGTGACGATCGGCGTGGTGACCTGATCCTCCACCAGGTCGGGGCTGCGGTCCCACTTGGAATAGACGATGACCTGGGTGTCGCTGAGGTCCGGCAGCGCGTCCAGGGGCATGCGGCGCATGGTCCAGGCCGAGAAGACCAGCAGCGCCACAGTGCAGGCCAGCACCAGCCAGCGCCGCTCGGCGCTGAAGCGGATGATCTTCTGGAGGAAGGTCGGGTGTTCGGGATCGTAGGCGGAGTCGTGCATGGGGGCCTCCTAGTGACCCGCGTGACCGGACTCGGTCATGCGCTGGAGCACGGCCTTGAGCCGGGACTCGGAGTCCACGAGGAAGGTGGCGCCGCGCACCACCCGCTCCCCGGCCATGAGACCGGAGGTCACTTCCACCACGTCACCGCTGCGCTCGCCCACGGTGATCTCCTTGGGCTGGAGGCGGCCCTGGCCCAGGTCCACGAAGACGATGCGGCGCTGGCCGCTGTCGAGCACCGCGTCCACCGGCACCGAAAGCGCCTTGCGGGGCGGCGCCTCGAAGGTGACCTCGCCGAGCATCTCGGGCTTGAGCACCATGCCCGGGTTGGGCAGGGTGATGCGGGCCCGGAGGGTGCGGGTCTGGGGATTCAGGCCCGCATCCAGGAAGGCCACGGAGCCCCGGAAGCTGCGGCCCAGGGCCGGCACGGTGAAGGCGGCACCCTGTCCCACCTTGATCCGGGGGGCGTCGGCCTCGAAGAGGTCCACCGCCACCCACACCACGCCCAGGTCCGTGACCTCCAGGGCCGTCTCGCCGGCGGGCAGGCGCTGGCCCTCCACCACCGCCTTGGCGGTGACGATGCCCGTGACGGGGCTCAGGTAGGCCTGGGTGCGCTGGGGCGCCCCGCCCTGCTCCAGGGCCGCAACGGTCCGCTCGGGCACGTCCAGCACCCGCAGACGCTGCCGGGAGGCCTCCACCATGCCCTCGCCCAGGGCCGCGCGGTTGCGCAGGGCCAGGGCGTATTCCTTCTGGGCCGCCAGCAGGTCGTGGCTGAAGTACTCCAGGAGCGGCTCGCCGGAGCGCACGGGCTTGCCCACGAAGTCGGCGTGGAGCCGCTCCACGTAGGCCTCCACCTTGAGGGCCACCTTGCGCACCCGGGTCTCGTCCACCGTCACGCGGCCGGGGGCCCGCCAGGCGCCGCCCAGGGGCCCTTCGGCCACCTCCACGAAGCGCAGGCCCATGAGCTGCTGCCGCTCGGGACTCAGGGTCACGGTGGCCTGGCCGCTCACCTCGGAGGCCGCCCCCTCCCCTTCCATGGCCACCAGGTCCATGCCGCAGATGGGGCAGCTGCCGGGGTGGTCCTGGAGGATCTGGGGATGCATGGGGCACTGGTACATCTGCTTCTTCGGGGCGGTCAGGGCCGCGGTGGCGATGGGTGCGGGCTTCCGCAGGAGGGCCCACGTGAGGCCGCCGCCGGCCACCAGGCCCGCCATGAGCCCCAGCGCGAGGCCCTTCATCGAAAGGTTCGTGGTCGTCGTCATGGTCAGCTCACATCTTCATGGACGGGGCCGCGGGGGCGGCGGAGGCGGGGGTCGGGGTGGTGCGGGCGCCGCCGACCATGGGCGCCGGGCTTGCGGAGGCGAGGGGGGCCATGGGACCGGCCCCGAGGCCGAGGGCGGTGGAAGGCGAGAGGCTCAGGGCCTCCTGGGCGAGGGCCAGCTGGTGCGCCTGGACCCGGAGCTCCAGCGCTTCATTCCGGTCCCGGAGGCGGGCCCGGAGGGCATCGAGGAGCGGCCCCAGGGCCCCGCGACCCGCTTCCACCTGGGCCTGGGCCGTCTCCACCAGGGCTTCGTCCTGGGGCAGGATCCGGGTCTCCAGCAGGTTCAAGGTCGCCCGCAGTGCCTCCAGGCGGGTGGCCCGTTCCCGGGTGCGGAGGGCGAGCAGGCTGCGCACACTGCGGAGCTCCGCCTCGGCCCCCTGCCCCTCGGCGCGGCGCTGGGCGGCCAGCCCCGTGGTGCGCCGCCCGAAGGGCAGCGCGAAGCCCACTTCGGCCTTCCAGCCGGTGTCGCCCATGGGACCCCGCATGATTCCCGCCCCCACGCGCACATCGGGGCGGCGCTCCAGGCGGGCCACCTCCATCCCCGCGGTGGCAGCGCCCTGGCGGGCCTGGGCGGCCTGCAGCTCCGGGCTCCGGCCTTCCTCAGGCGAAGCGATGGCGGTGGGGAAACCTTGGGCCAGCAGGTCCCCGAAGGCCGGCAGGGGCGCTTCGGGATCCCGGCCCACGAGCCGGTTGAGCGACCACCGCAGGGCCTCCCGTTCCGCCTCCAGGGCCAGGCGGCGCTGGGCCACCCGGCTCCGCTCCAGGGCGGCCTGGAGCACCTCGGCCTGGCTGCCCTGACCGTGGGCGTAGTGGCTCTGGGCCAGGGCCTCGGCTTCGGTGATCACCTGCTCCTCCCGGGTCAGCAGGCCCAGCCGGGCCTCCAGCGCCTGCCCCTCCAGCCAGGCCCCCTTCACCTGGGCGATGAGGTCGAGCCGGGTCCGCTCCAGATCGGCGGTGGCGACCCCCGTCTGGGCCTGGGCCTCCCGCACGCGGGCGCCCCGCTTGCCGGGCCAGGGCAGGCTCTGGCTCACCATGAGCGACGTCTGCGTCATGGGCTCCAGGCGGCCCATGAGAGGCATGCCCCCCATGTTGTCGGGCACCGTGACCTCGCCGGGCATGGTGCGCTCCACCCCCAGGCTCAGCTCCGGGTCCGGCAGGGCCCGGGCCTGGTCCGCCTGGGCGGCGGCCATGTGGGCCTGGGCCCGGCTCCGGGCGAGGTCCGGATGGCGGTCCAGGGCCTCCTGGATCAGGCGCTCCAGGTCGGGGGAAGGTTGGGGAACGGGGTTCGGGGCCTGGGCCAGGGCCATGAGGCCCGGCGCAGCCCACGCCAGCGGCGGGATTCGCATATGCACACTCCAAGACAGGTAGACGGACCTCGCGGGGAGGTCTTACCTAGATCCGGAGCAGGGCGGTCTGGAGGAGGCGCTGACGCCCCCCCGGGGGCGCGGGGTCCGGCCGGATCGCGCGGAGCCCGGGCCGGGCCTCCGACGTGGGGACGTCCAGGGGCAGACCCTCCCAGGCCTTCACTTCCCTCCGGGGAGCCTGGGCGGGTGCCGCCTGCTCAGGGGCCTGGGCCACCGTGACCTGGAGGGCCGTGGGGGCCTGGGGGGCCCGCGGGGCCGGGGGCGGCATCGGGCAGGGGCACCGGTCCTCGCAGCAGCAGCTGGCGGGGGGCTCCGCAGCCTCCAGTCCCCAGGCGCCGCCCCCCTGCAGCAGCAGGGCCAGGGCGAGGAGGAGGAACCGGAGGGCCTTCATGGTCAAGGTCCAGGTTAGCCGTGATCCCGGGTCACGGAAGGGGGCCGCTACACTGGTTGTGACATGAGCCCCGCCGCCCGCCCCCTTCCCCAGTACGTCCGCGACCCCCAGCTGGTCCCCATCGCCGAGAAGGTGCAGCGGGGCGAGCGGCTGACCTTCGAGGATGGACTGGTGCTCTACGCCACCCAGGACCTCACGGGCCTGGGCGCCCTGGCCAACCACGTGCGCCTCCAGAAGCACGGGCTGAAGACCTACTTCGTGCAGAACCGGCGCCTCTCCTACACCAACATCTGCTACACCCACTGCCAGTTCTGCGCCTTCCAGGCCAAGCCCGGCGATCCCCGGGCCTACGTGCTCAGCGCCGAGGACATCGTGAAGGAGCTCTCCAAGCCCGAGAACGTGGGCGTGAAGGAGCTGCACATGGTGGCGGGGCACTACCCCAAGCTGAAGATCGACTACTTCGAGAACCTCTTCCGCAGCATCAAGGCCGCCTTCCCCCAGCTCCACCTGAAGGTCTTCACCATGGTGGAGATGGACTACTACGCCCGGGTCTCGGGTCTGAGCGTCTCCGAGTTCATCGACCGCTGCGTGGCGGCGGGCCTGGAGAGCTGCCCCGGCGGCGGCGCCGAGATCTTCGATGCGGGCATCCGCGAGGAGATCTGCATCGGGAAGAAGGACGCCAACGTGTGGCTCAACAACGCGGCCCTCTGCCACGAGAAGGGCATCCCCACCAACTGCACCATGCTCTACGGGCACATCGAGAAGCCGGAGCACAAGGTGGACCACCTCCTGCGCCTGCGGGCCCTGCAGGACGAGAGCCTGGCTTCCCGCAAGGCCCACTTCCTCGCCTACATCCCCCTGGCCTACCAGAACGAGAACAACGAGCTGAGCCGCAAGCACGTGATCCACGAGACCACGGGCGTGCAGGACCTGCGCGAGGTGGCCGTGGCGCGGCTGCTGCTCGACAACATCCCGCACATCAAGGCCTACTGGGTGATGATCGGCACCGGCCTGGCGCAGGTGGGCCTCCACTACGGCGCCAACGACCTCGACGGCACCATCATCGAGGAGGAGATCGCCCACAACGCCGGGGCCACGAGCCCCCAGGCCCTCTCCAAGGCCGAGCTGGTGCGCTTCATCGAGGAGGCCGGCTTCCAGGCCCTGGAGCGCGACAACCTCTACCAGACCTACGACCTGGAGACCGGCGCCCTGAAGGTCTGATGGAACCCTTCGAGTCCAAGTCCGAGCTCCGCACGCGCTTCGGCGCCCTGCGGGACGGGCTGGGAGCTGAAGCCCGCGCGGCGGCTTCCGCCGCCATCTGCCAGCACCTGGGCAAGCTGTTCAAGGAACGCCACGTCCGCAGCGCCGCCGTGTTCTGGCCCATCCGCAGCGAAGTGGACCTGCGTCCGCTGGTGGCGGCCCATCCGGCCCTCACCTTCCTCTACCCGCGCCTGGCCAGCCAGAAGCCGCCGCGCCTCATCTGGGGCCCCGAGCCCCTTGAGAAGGGGACCTTCGGTCTCATGGAGCCCGCTTTCGCCCAGCACCTCACGCCCCCCGTGGACGTGGTGCTGGTACCGGGCCTCGCCTTCGACCCCCGGGGCTTCCGCCTGGGCTATGGGGGCGGCTACTACGACGCCCTGCTGGCCCACCTCGACGAAGACGTGCTGACCCTGGCCGTGGGCTTCGAGGTGCAGCGCACCACCGCCGTGCCCGTGGAGCCCCTGGACATGCCGGTCGACGGACTCGTCACCGAAGCCGGCCCCACCTGGTTCAGATGATCAGCCCAGCTCCCCGGCCACGTACCCGGTGCTGAACGCCGCCTGCAGGTTGTAGCCGCCCACGGGGCCATCGATGTCCAGCACCTCACCGCAGGCCCAGAGGTTGTCGAAGCCCTTCACGCGCATGGTGTGGGGGTCCACGGCCTCCAGCTTGAGGCCTCCTGCGGCCACCTCGCCCCGGGCGAGGTTCACGGCCCCGGGTTCGCCCAGCGGAAGCTCGGTCACGGCAGCCACCAGGGCCCGGCGCCCGGCTTTCGGGAGATCCTTGAGCCGCTGTTCGGGATCCATCCCCGCCGCCCGCACCAGCGGTTCACCCAGGCGCTCCGGCAGGTGCCGTTGCAGCCAGGTGACGGCCTTGAGCTGGGGATTGGTCCGCATCTCCGCCTGCAGTTCCACGTCCACGGCTTCCGGCGTCCCGGCCACCGAGGCATACCCCAACCAGGCGGCCCCTGAACGCCGTGCGTCCTCCGCTGCCTGGCTCAACTCCAGCGCCGCAGGGCCGCTGATGCCTTCGCGGGTGAAGACGAGGTCCCCGGCGAAGTCGGCCAATCGCTTGCCCTCCGCACCCGCCCTCAGCCACAGCCGGCCCTCCCGCAGGGCCACGCCCTCCCACTCGGGCCGGGGGCGCTTCAGGGGGATGGGCGCCAGGGCCGGGAACCAGGGCCGCACGGGAAGCCCCAGGGCCTTGAGCCAGCCCAGGGCCTCGCCGCGGGTGCCGGTCTCGGGATAGCTCGCTCCGCCGCAGGCGAGGATCACGGCGTCGGCCGCCAACCGGGTGTCGTCTTCCAGCACCACCGCCAACAGGCGCGGGGCCTGACCATGCAGCCCGGCCACCCGGGCCTTGAACCGGATCTCCACGCCTGCCCGTTCGACGAGGCCCTGGAAGGCCGCCACCACGGCTGCGGCGCTGCCGGGGCGGTCGGTGGGGAAGACCCGCCCGTTGTCGCGGGTGTAGGTGTCGACGCCTTCCCGGCGCAGGAGCGCCACGACCTCGGCATTGGTGAACCGGTGGAGGGCCGGGCGGAGGAACCGGGCCTGGTCCTTTGGGAAGGCCCCGAGCACCTCCTTCACCGGGCCCGCATGGGTGATGTTGCACTTGCCACCGCCGCTGATGCGCAGCTTCACCCCGACCTTGGCGTTGGCCTCCAGCAGGGTCACCCGATGGCCGGCGCAGGCGGCCCGCCAGGCCGCCACCAGGCCCGCCGCTCCGCCGCCGACGACGAGGACCTTCACCGGGCCGTGTATTGGGCGATCACACCCGTGATGGCCTTCCGGCAGGCGGCACAGAAGGCCACCTCATCCCGGGTGAACATGATGCAGTCCTCCTGGGAGCGGAAGTAGCCCGTGGCTTCGTAGTTGGCGCCCTCGAAGGCCCCCACCTTCCCGCTGTGGAGGTCAGTGCCGAGCAGGGTGGTCTCGTGGGCCTTCTCCCGCTGGAAGAGGGCCTCCATCACCGACTCCGGCTGGTTGGCGGCCCGGATGGCGCGGCGCTCCTTCTGGATGCCGTGGCTGAAGGCCTCGAACTCCGCCTTCTTCCAAGGGGTGGGCAGCGGAACACCGGGCGTCAGCAGACCCTTCCACTTGGGGTTCCGGGGATCGGCGGTGACGTTGGGCTCCCAGGGTTCCTGCCGGGGCTTGCCCAGCTCCAGGGCCACGTCGGAGGTGTAGTACTCGTCGGCCAGACCTGCGAAGTGGTGGCCGAACTCGTGTACGAAAACGTAGGGGCTGAAGGCGTTGTCGCTGGCCACGGTGCCGTAGAGCTGGTGGATGCCCCCGCCCCCGTAGGTCTTACCGTTCACGAGGATCTCCACGAAGTCGTAAGGCGCCTGCGAGGCCGCCTCCCGGAAGGCCTGGTTGTCGAAGGTGAGCACGTAGCGCTCGCTGCCGAAGGCGTCGTAGGTGGCCCCGATGGGGCTGCGGCGGTGGATGCCGGTGCTGGGCCGGGAGATCCCGGATTCCTCGGCCGGCGGGCAGAGCCCCCACACGTTGAAGTCGGCCTTGTGGGATTTGAAGGGCTCCTGGGCGAAGAGCAGGGCCGAGAGGCGACGGGCGTCCTTCTCGAACTTGGCGCGCTCCTTGGCGGTGTAGCCATCGCCGAGGATGAGCAGGTCCACCTTGGTGGCGGAGTCACCGCTGTGCAGGAGCTTCAGCAGGGGGCCCGCGGCGCGGGGCTTGGCCCGGTCCACGAAGATCCCATTGGGATCCACCTCCACCTTCCAGACGTCCTCGAAGGCCAGGGCCGCGTTCCGCTTCTGATAGACCACCGTGACGGGAGCCTCCGGACAGGGGAAGCGCAGGGACTCCTCGAAGACCCGGCTCTGCTTCTGGGCCTCGGCCGTGTCCTGCCACTCCCCCATGATGCTGGCGAAGCCGCGGGAGTAGAGGACCTTGCCGGACTTGGCGTCCCGCACTTCGAAGCGGTACTTGCCCAGGTTGGAATCATCGATGGGCTTGGCGGGATTGCCGGGCCAGGGCAGCGGCTCCACCACCACGCGATCCAGGCTGAAGCTCTCCGTGGTGGCGGTGCCCTGGTGGTGGAGATCCACCCGCAGGGTGCGGGGCGTGGAAGCCATGGCCATGAGGCCGGACAGCAGCAGCGCGAAGGGGCGGAACATGGCGGACTCCGGGGCGGGTCTCCAGCGTACTAGAATGGTCCTTTGCGAAAGGACACGACCATGGCCACCCCCCTTGTCGGCGTGATAATGGGCAGCAAGTCCGACTGGGAGACCATGGAGCACGCCGCCGCCACCCTGCGGGACCTGGGCGTGCCCTTCGAGGCCGAGGTGGTGAGCGCCCACCGCACGCCCGACAAGCTCTTCCGCTACTGCGAACAGGCGGCCGAACGGGGCATCCAGGTGATCATCGCCGGCGCCGGGGGCGCGGCCCACCTGCCCGGCATGGCCGCAGCCAAGACCCACCTGCCCGTGCTCGGGGTCCCCGTGCAGAGCAAGGCCCTGAGCGGCATGGACAGCCTCCTCAGCATCGTGCAGATGCCCGCCGGCATCCCCGTGGGGACCCTGGCCATCGGCAAGGCGGGCGCGACGAACGCGGCCCTCATGGCCGCAGCGATCCTGGCCCTCCACGACCCCGCCCTCCGGACACGCCTCCAGGGCTTCCGCACCCAGCAGACCGAGAAGGTACTGGCCGACGACAAGCTCGTCTGAGGGCTCAGTCCTTCTTGGAGAAGGTGTCCTTCAGCCACTTCTTGAACTTGCTGGGGGGCTCGGCCTTCTCGCCCTTTTCCCTTTCCACGCGCTTGCGCGGGGCGGGCTTGGCGCTGCCCTTGGAGGCGGCCTTCGGCTCCGGCACATCGATCTTCTGGAGACGGATGGGATCCGGCAGGGCCTCACCCCGCCGGAGGGTCTCGGTCCGGGTCTCATACCCGTTCTGGCGCAGTTCAAGCACGTGCCGGCCCTCGCCGGGAACCTCCAGGGCCTCCAACGGGGCGACACCCACGAATGATCCATCCATGAAGACCTGGGCCTCCGGCGGGTCGCTGCGCACGGTCACCTTGAAGGGCGCCGGAACCAGGTGGACCTCCACCTGGGTGTCCTCGGGGCCGAGATCCACGGACTGGGGGAGGAAATCAGCCTTCTCCGCCTTCACGACGCGTGGAGTCCCCTTCACGAGTACCTCCCGAAGCGGGGTCTTCCCCAGGCGCTGGCCGTCGAGGAAGATGTCCGCGCCGGCCGGGAAGGTCGTGATGGTGAGCTTGCGCACCGGCTCCCTGCGGTTCCACAGCTGCTGACCCACCAGCAGGACCAGGAGCCCCGTGGCGATCATGGCCAACCACTTCCAGCGGCGCTGCTCGGGGGCCATGGCCGGCGCCGGGGCCGCCCAGGCGCCCGAGGTGGACAGTCCCGAGAGGGTGCCGTCCAATCGGCGCTCCAGCAGGTGACGGTGCGCTTCAGGCAGGTCCAGGACGTCCACCAGGGCCAGCATGAAGGCCTTGAGGTCGGGGAAGCGGGCTTTGGGATCCTTGTCGAAGGCGCGGTCGAACAGGTCCCGGAACGCCGGGGAGCACCCCTCTGGGTAGGTCGGCGGCTGGTGCACGATGGCGTAGACGATCGACCCCACGCTCTCCCCGGGGAAGGGAAGCCGGCCGGTGAGCATTTCGAAGGCGGATACGGCGAAGGCCCACCGGTCGGAGGCGGCATCCGCCTGGCTGCCGCTGAGGATCTCCGGAGCTGCGTAGGCCGGGGTGCCCAGGAAATCGGAGGTTCGCGTCACCCGGGCACCCGCGCCCTTGGCGATGCCGAAATCCATGAGCTTCACCTGCCGGTCCTTCGAGACCATGAAGTTTTCGGGTTTGAGGTCCCGGTGGATGATGCCTGCCCGATGGGCCGTCTCGAGGGCCTCCCGGGCCTGCATCAGCAGCTCCAGGGCTTCCGGGGCACTCAGGGGCCCCCGCTTCACCAGGGCCGAAAGGCTCTCCCCATCCACAAATTCCATCGCGAGGAAGGGACCCACTCCGGGTTCCTCCCCTACGTCGTAAACGGTGATCACGTTGGGATGATGCAATTTGGCGCTGATCTCCGCTTCCCGCTGGAAGCGGGCCAGCACCTCGGGATCGCCCATCCCGGCGCGGACCACCTTGATGGCGATTCCCCGGTTCAGCTTGGGATCCTCAGCCAGGTACACCGTGCCCATGGAGCCCTGCCCCAGGGTGCCCAGGATGCGGAACCGGCCGATGTGCGAGGGATCCAAGGTCATGTGGCCCCAGTGTGCCAGAAGGTTGTGACGGGATTTCGGTAAGACTCGGATCCCCACTCGAATTTTACCAACCGTTTCCCATCTCCCTGCGTCACATCGCCCCGGAGGTCCGGGGACGGGCCAGGACCCGGGGGGAGACAACCTGCCCCGGTGCCCGTCTCTCCCCGCCTCCGAGGCGCTGGGTCACCCCTTGCGGGGGCCGGGCCGGATCCCTCCGGGGCCCGCCCTAACCCGCGAAAGGAATGGCGCCCGCACGTCCCCGGTGGCCTTAGTCTGGAGGGATGGATGGCATCGGATTCCAGCGACCCCGGGCGGCCCAGCTCCGCCGGTTCCGTCGGGTCTTCTACCCTGCGGGCCTGCGGATGCAGAAGGCCCTGTCCACCCATGTCCAGGAAGCGGACCGCCCCGACCAGCTGGTGATCCTTGAGCACAACCCCGTGTTCACCCTGGGACGCAATGCCACCCGCGCAGACATCCACGTGACCAGCGAATTCCTGGATCAGCAGGGCGTGGAGGTCTGCGAGACCGATCGGGGTGGGGAGGTGACCTACCACGGGCCCGGCCAGATCGTGGTCTATCCCATCTGCAACCTGCGCGATGGTCGGCAGGACGTGGGCCGCCTCGTCCGGGGCCTCGAGGAGGCCATGATCCGGACCGCCGCCGACTACGGCGTGGTGGCGGATCGGTTGAAGGGGTTCCCCGGCATCTGGGTGGAGACGCCCCGGGGGCTCGAGAAGCTCGGCGCCATCGGCCTCCACCTGAGCCGGTGGATCAGCACCCATGGCCTCGCCTTCAACGTGGATCCCTTCCTCCCCCACTTCCGATGGATCACCCCCTGCGGCATCACGGACAAGGGGGTGTGCAGCCTCCGCAGCCTCCTGGGGGAGGCCTGTCCCGATTGGGAGGACGCGGCCGATCGTCTGCAGGCCCACCTCGCCCGGGTGCTCGCCCTGGACCTCGCCCCGGGCCGGGCCCCCAGCCGCAGCGCCAGTGCGCTGACTTGGCGCCAGGGAGCCCAGGGACCCGAGGTGCTCATGATGCTGCGCACCCCGGATTCGGGCTGCTGGTGGCAGAGCGTGACGGGAATGCTGGAACCCGGGGAAACCCCCGAGGCGGCCGCCCACCGGGAGCTCCGGGAAGAGACCGGGCTGACGGCCCGCGGATTCCGGGACCTGGACCTGTCCCACAGTTTCTGGGTGGACCCATCCGTGGTCCGATTCCCGGATGCGGAACCCCGGTTCAACACCGAGACCTGCTTCGCCCTGGAGGTGGACCCCGCCGCCCAGGTCCACCTCAACCCCAGCGAACACACGGAGTTCCGGTGGTGCGGCTGGAACGAGGCCATGGCCCTCATGAAGTGGGAGGGCAGCAAGGCCGCCCTTCGCCGCCTTGGGGAAGTATTGGAAATTTCCGCCACCTGAAGTCATGCTCGGAAGGCCATCCGCCGTTGAGGCCCTTACACCATGGCTGAACCTCCGCCCGGAACCCGAGACCCCCTTGCCAAGACCCACCTGGCCCAGGGGCTCGCCTGGGTCGGCGCTGGGGTCCTGAGCCTGGTGTTCCTTCCCCCGGGGCTCGCCACGGCCAATGCCCTGAACCTGTTGAACACCCTGGTCTTCGCCCACGCGAGCCGGCTCGCCTACCGCCGGTCCCTTGGGAATCCGGGCTCCGGCAGCACCTGGCGCTATCTCGCCATCGCCTTCTTCGTCCAGATGGTCGCCCAGGCCTACGCCCTGGGGTTCGCACTGCGGATGGGGAGGGTTGCCGAATTCCCCTCCCTGGGGGATCTCGCCGCCCTGGCCACCCTTGCCTTCGTCGGGATGGGACTCGCCGCCTGGCCCCGTCGTCACCGCACCGGCAGCGAACCGCTGCAGAAGTCCTTGGATGCCCTGGGCATGGGGCTCGCACTGGTGTTCCTCGGCTGGGGCGTTGCCCTGGAACCCCAGTTCCGGCCCTCCGGCATCCCAGCGCTCCTCAAGTCGGCCAACCTGCTCTTCCTTGCACTGACCGCCTCCATCCTCGGATTCATCTTCTACCTCGCGCTGGATCAGTGGGGCCGCCTCCGGGGCACCCTGGGCTGGCTGGGGGGAGCCTTCATCGCGGCCTTGGCCCAGATCCTCATCCAGGTACCCCTGGGCCTCGCGGGCGCCTACTACCTCGGCCACCCCGTGGACCTCCTCGTGCTGCTGGCCGGGGTCCTCATGCTCATGGCCACCCTGGATCCCTCAGATCCTGCGGATCACACCTCCCCAGGCTGGGCCGGGTGGCTGAACGACCGGACGCTGAGCCTTCTCGGGCCGGCGCTGCCAACCCTCGTCTGCCTGCCCCTGGGACTGGGGTTCCTCATCTTCAGCCCCACCCGCTGGGACCGCACCCTCATCGCCCTGGGAACCGCCCTCAGCTGCCTGATGGTGGTCAGGATGGTGTTGGCGCTGAAGGACCTGCGGGCCTTCTCCCAGGAACTGGATCGCCGGGTCCGGGAGCGCACCCGCGATCTGGAGGAGGCCCAGGGTCTCCTCCTCCGGACGGAGCGGCTGAACGGGCTCGCCAGCCTGGGGGCCGGGCTCGCCCACGATCTGAAGAACCTCCTTGGGGTCATGAAGAATTACGCCGTGCTGGTGGGCCAGGACCTGCAGGAGGGCCGGCCCATCCAACCCGCGGACCTCAAGGCCATCCAACAGGCGGCCGAACAGGCCGGAGCCCTGGCGAACCAGCTCATGGCCTTCGGCCGCGAGGATGTGGAGGGGGAGACCTCCTTCGACCTGCGGGAGCGCCTGAAGCACCTGATCTCCATGCTGCGGGCCGCCCTGCCCGCCTACATCTCCCTGGAGGTGCGTCTGCCCCCTGGGCCCCTCGTCCTGCCGGGAGATCCCACCCGCATGGATCAGGTGATCGTGAACCTCGTGCTCAACGCCCGGGATGCCATCGATGGCTCGGGCCGGATCCTCGTCGAAGCCCAGCCCTGCACCCTCGCCGGTGGGCGGGCCGGAGCACTGCTGGTGATCTCGGACAGCGGCTGCGGCATGTCGGAAGAGGTCCAGGGCAGGATCTTCGAGCCCTTCTACACCACCAAGCCCGCGGGCACGGGCACCGGCTTGGGGCTGGCCTCCGTGCGGTCGCTGCTCCAGCTCATGGAAGGGGAGATCGAGGTCCATAGCGTGGTGGGGAGGGGAACCACCTTCCTCCTCAGGCTCCCCCTGCTGTGATGGGGCGGTCTGTGGTCGGTGGGGATTGTGGCTGGGGTCGCCTCCCATCCCGGGGTATCCTGGGCTGTTTTGGAGCGAACCATGTTCCCTGCCCTCTCTGAAGATCAGCTCGCCATCCAGGAAGCCGCGCGGGAGTTCGCCGCGGCGGAGATCGAGCCTGGGGCCATGGCCCGGGACCACTCCGCCGAGTTCCCCAAGGCCATCATCGGCCAGCTGGGTGAGATGGGCTTCATGGGCATGATGGTGCCCGAAGCCTATGGCGGCGCGGGCGTGGACGCCCTCAGCTACATCCTCGCCCTGGAGCAGATCGCCTACGCCGATGCCTCCGTGGCCGTGACCATGAGCGTGAACAACAGCGTGGCCTGCGCGCCCATCGCGGCCTTCGGCACCGAGGCCCAGAAGCAGAAGTACCTGAAGCCCCTCGCTTCCGGTGAGGTGCTGGGCGGTTTCATGCTCACCGAGCCCGATGCGGGAAGCGACGCCGCCGCCCTCAAGTGCAAGGCCACCAAGGTGGACGGGGGCTGGAAGCTGAACGGCGCGAAAGCCTGGATCACCAACGGCGGCGTGGGCCGTTACTTCGTCACCATGGCCATCACCCACCCCGAGCTGGGGAAGAAGGGCATCAGCGCCTTCGTGCTCGACGCCGAGCAGCCCGGCGTGATCATGTCCAAGCCCGAGGAGAAGATGGGCCTCCGGTCCTCCAAGACCGTGATGGTCACCCTGGAAGACGCCTTCGTGGCCGATGACGACATGCTGGGCCAGCCCGGCGACGGCCTCAAGGTGGCCTTCGGCGGCCTGGATGGCGGCCGCATCGGCATCGCCGCCCAGGCCCTGGGCATCATGCAGCGCGCCCTCGACGAGAGCGTGCAGTACGCCAAGACCCGCCACTCCTTCGGGAAGCCCCTGGGGGAGCATCAGGCCATCCAGACCTACCTGGCGGAGATGGAGGCCAAGGTCCAGGCCAGCCGCCTGCTGATCTACAAGGCCGCCATGCTCAAGGACGCCGGCAAGCCCTGCACCCTGGAAGCCGCCACCGCCAAGCTCTTCGCCACCGAGAGCGCCGTGTGGGTGTGCGACCGGGCCGTCCAGATCTTCGGAGGCTACGGGTACTCCCGGGAGTACGTGGTGGAGCGCCTGTACCGTGACGTCCGCGTGACGACGGTCTACGAAGGCACCTCCGAGATCCAGCGCATGGTCATCGCCCGGAGCCTGATGAAGTAGGCCCTTCCGGAACCGGAGTCCGATCCATCCCAGGGGGGGCAGACCCCCCCGGGAACCCGGTTCGCCCCCGGCTGGATTCCGTTGGGCGGAGGGATGCCCCCAAGATGGAGGCCGGGGGTGCCGGGAGATCCCTTTCCAGGCATCCTTGAGCCGAGGCCCTAAACGGGCGGCCCGCCGCCTCCGTAGGTTGCCTGTTCACCGCTGGTTCTTTCTCCCCGGAGTACCGATGAAGCGAGCCCTCTCCCTCCCCGCCCTGCTTGTGGCCTTCCCCATCGTGGCCCAGGCGCCCCAGGGAACCCCTGCCCAAGGGGCCAAGGCCCTGAGCCTGCAGGAGGCCATCGAGACCTCGCTGAAGAACAACCTCCAGGTGGGAATCGCGGAGAGCACCCGGGAGGGCGCGAAGGCCAACGTGCTGATCGAGGATGGGGCCTTCGACTGGAACCTCTCCAGCAGCCTCAACGTCAGCAAGCGCGAGGACCTCTCCAAGTCCGCCCCCTTCGCGGGCGCCCCCTTCCAGACCAACGAGACCACCACCTGGAACCGCACCTTCAACCTGGGCCTTAACAAGCCCTTCGAGTGGGGCGGCACGCTGAACGTGCAGTACCAGCCCACTTACGGCTTCACCCGGGGAACCTCCACTAACACGAGCGGCGTCCAGACCCCCTTCACCTCCGGCCCCTACCCCTACGACGGCTCCTTCAGCGCCTCATACACCCAGAGCCTGCTCCGCAACTTCGGCCGGGATGCCGCCGCCTCCCGCCTGATCGTGGCCCGGAACGGCGCCAAGGTGGCCGACTTCACCTACCAGAAGGCCATCATCGACCTTGTGGCCGCCACGGAGGCCCTGTATTGGGACGTGGTTTTCGCCAAGGTGAACCTGGAGAACAAGCAGCAGTCGCTCGCCCTGGCCCAGAAGCAGCTCAAGGAGAATGAGATCCGCGTGCAGGTGGGCACCCTGGCGCCCATCGAAGTCACCAGCGCCCAGGCCACGGTGGCCCAGCGCGAGCAGGACATCATCAGCGCCGAGGCCCAGCTCCTGAACGCGAAGGATGCCCTCATCCGCGCCCTGTATCCCTCCGACAAGCCTTCGGGCATCGACACCGTCGACATGCCCACGGTCTCCCCCATCGCCATGGAGGAGCCCGCCTCCGAGCGCATGGCTCTGGAGCGCCGCGTGGAGCTCAAGGCCGCCAAGCTGAACCTGAGTTCCGCCTCGATCCAGGAGAAGGCCGCCAGCAACCGCACCCTGCCCCAGCTCGATGCCACCGTGGGGTACACGGGCGGCGCCGCCAACGCGGACAAGCTCTCCCCCATCAACACCGACATCACGGGGATGAAGTACCCCGGCTACAACGTGGGCCTCACCTTCGCCTTCCCGATCCTCAACAAGGCCGCACGGGGCTCCCAGGCCCAGGCCCGCGCCAACCGCCGCCAGTCCGAGCTGACCTACAAGGATCAGGAACTGGGCATCCTCCTGGAAGTGCGCCAGGCCTACCGGAACCTCGAAGCCGCCGCCAAGGGCGTGGCCGCCGCTGAGAAGACCCGCATCTTCCGCGAGAAGGACCTGGAAGCCGAGCAGAAGAAGTTCGAGAACGGCATGAGCACCAACTTCCTCGTGCTCTCCAAGCAGAATGATCTGGATGCCGCCAAGAGCGCCGAGCTGCAGTCCCGCATCGGCTACGCCAAGGCCGTCACGGCCCTGGAGAAGGCCCAGGGCAGCCTCCTGGAAGCCCGCAAGCTGAGCCTCTAGGCCCCCCCGATCCGGAACCCCAGGCCCCGCCCCGCGGGGCCTTTTCCGTGGCTAGAATCCAGGGATCCCCCGAGGTTCCATGCCCCCCCTGGCCCTGCTCTCCGCGGACCCCTTCGCCCACACCCTCATGGTGCTGGCCTTCGCCTGGCTGGTGGCCAAGCTGGCGGGAGAGGCCTTCCAGCGCTTCAAATTGCCGGTGGTGGCGGGGGAGCTCGCCGCCGGCGTGGCCCTGGCGGCCCTCCATCGGCAGCTGCCCTGGATCCCGGATCTCGCGTCGTCCGAGGGCGCCGGGGTGCTGGCCAACTTGGGCGTAGTGGTGCTCATGTTCGCCGTGGGCCTCGAGAGCACGGTGCCCCAGATGGTGCGCGTGGGGCTGCCCAGCCTGCGGGTGGCGGTGATCGGGGTGGTGGCCCCCATGGCCATGGGCCTCGCCGGGGCGTGGCTGCTGCTTCCCGCGGGCACGCCCTTCGCCGTGGACCTCTTCATCGGGGCCTGCATGTGCGCCACCTCCATCGGCATCAGCGCGCAGGTGCTGCGTGAGCAGGGCGCCAGCGACAGCCTGGAGGGCCGGGTCATCGTGGGTGCCGCGGTCATCGACGACGTGCTCGGCCTGCTGGTCCTCACCCTGGTGAGCGGGCTGGTGGCCGCCAGCGGGACCGGCGGCCCCCTGCCCATGGGACCCCTGCTGCGCACCCTCGGCCTGGCCCTCGGTTTCCTTGCCCTGGCCCTCACCGCCGGACGCTTCCTCACGCCCCGTCTCTTCGCCCTGGCCAACCGCCTGAGGTCCGAATCCCTCCTGCTGCCCCTGGGCCTCGCCTTCGCCTTCCTCCTGGCCTGGCTGGGCAACCTGGCGGGCCTGGCCACCATCGTGGGGGCCTACGCCGCGGGCCTCATCCTCGAACCCGCGCACCTGGAGGACCTGGAAAACCGGGAGAAGCACAGCCTGGAGGAGCTCATCCACCCCCTGGTGGCCGTCATGAGTCCCCTCTTCTTTCTGCTCATGGGCGCCAAGGTGGATCCGGCGGCCCTCTTCACCCCGGCCACCCTGGGCTTCGCCGCCCTGCTGGCGGGCCTGGGACTCCTCGGGAAGTGGGTGTCGGGGTACGGCGCCGGCGGGGACCTGCGGACTTCCGTCGTGGGCTGGGGGATGGTGCCCCGGGGTGAGGTGGGCCTGATCTTCGTGGCGGCGGGGGCGCAGCTGGAGCTCGGTGGGCAGCCCCTCCTCAGCCCCGGCATCCAGGCCGGGGTGGTGGGGGCCCTGCTGCTGACCACCATCGTGGGACCCGTGGGAATGGGTTGGGTGCTCCGCAAGCCCCTCAGATGAGTCCAGGCCAGCCCCGCCCTTCCCGGCGGAACGCAGCCCGGATCATCGCCTCCAGCGCTTGGGGAAGCGGGCCGCGGGCCAGGGCGGCCAGATTGCGTCGGAGGTTCTCCACCTTCGACGACCCCACGATGCAGCTGTGGACACCGGGCTGGAAGGCGGCGAAGCGCAGGGCCAGCTCCGGGAAACCCATCTCCCCTCCCGTGAGGTTCATGCGCCGCCATCGGTCCCAGTAGGCCGCCTCCACCTCCGCCGTGGGCCGCGCCCCCAATCCACCCACCGCGCCCGCCAGGGGCCGCTTGATGATCACGCCGCGGCCCGTGGTCCCCGCCCGCTCCAATGCGCCGCCCAGCACCGCCTGGTCGCACACGTTCAAGGACACCTGCACCGCCGCGAAGCGGGGATCGGCCAGGGCCGCGTCCAAGGCGTCATGGTCCCCCGAGTAGGCGACCACCCGGACCTTGCCCGCCCCTCGGCAGGCCTCCAGCGCGGCCGTCACCTCGCCCCGTTCCAGCAGGGGGCGGGGACAGGAATGGAGGTGCACGATGTCGAGCCGATCCGTGCGAAGCCGCACCAGCGCGGCCTCCACACCGGCCAAGATGCAGGCCGGGGTCCAGTCCTGGAAACCCTCGATGCCGTAGCCCACCTTCGTGGAGAGCAGGAACTCAGCCCGTCGATGGGCCAGGTGCCGGCCGATGCGCTCCTCGGACAATCCGTAACCCCGGGCCGTATCGATGAGTGTGATGCCAAGGTCCAGGACCTCGTTCAGCACCCGCACCGCCTCGCCTTCCGTGACCTCCGGCGAGCCGAGGTGCATGGCCCCGAAGCCCAGGCGGGAGACCGAGAGGCCGGTTGTGCCGAAAGGAAGGTGATCCATGGGGGAATGATCCCGCGAACCGGGGGTTCCGCACCGGGGATCGAGCCCCTGCTTCGCGGCGGTCCAAGTCCGCCCCCATCCGGTCCCTGGCATGAAAAAAGGAGGACGGGGCTGCCGTCCTCCTTCGATGTTGGTGGCTGGAGGCGGACTCGAACCGCCGACCTAGGGATTATGAGACCCTCGCTCTAACCACCTGAGCTACCCAGCCGGAATCAACAGCATACCTCGGAAAGCCAGGGGTTTCCAGCCTTCTTCTCCCAGGGGAAGCCTCGGTGGGCCGGTGATGCGCGTCATGTTCTCCCCCGGAAGGAGGGGCGTGCTCTCTTCATGCCTTCCTCGAGCCGATGTTTAGGCCGACCCTGGATTCCGGATTACCCGGCCCTATTTACCCACCATGACCATCCCGACCTCCCACTTCCCGGCCGACGGCAGCGCCTTGCGCCTGGTGGATGCCCTGCCCACGGGGATCCTGGTCCTGGGCTCGGAGGGGATGATCAGCTACGCCAACGGCCGGGCCCACGACCTGCTGGGGGCCACGCTGGTGGGCGTATCCGTGGAGGACGTCTTCACCTCCATCGACCACCTCTGGTGCAGCCTCGAGGGCGGTCGCCAGGAGATGACCCTCACCGCACCCCACACGCGCCGGACCATGGAGGTGGGCTTCCAGCTCTCGGTGCTGGAGCAGGGGCTCATGGGACCGGAGCGCTTCCTCCTCGTCTTCCAGGACATCACGGAGACGAACCGCCTGCGGGCGGAGCGGGACCGCCTCCTGCAGATCGCCGCAGTGGGGGAGGTGCTGCCCTCGATCCTCCACGAGATCAAGAACCCCCTGGCCTCCATCCGGTCTTCGGTGGAACTCCTCGTGGAGGAGTCCGCGGATGGGCCCCTGCGGGACGACCTGCACGCCATCCTCAACGAGATCCGTCGCATCACCCTCACCCTGGAGGGGGTGGGCCGCATCCGGCATGACCTCCGTGCGCCCCGCTGCCACGCCATCGACCAGGCCTGCCTCGAGGCCTTCGCGGTCCTGGCGGCCCAGGCCCGCGACAAGGGCATCCAGATGACCGCGGAGGTCCCCGCCCTGCCCCTCCTCCCCTTCGACCCGGCCGGGTTCAGAGCCCTGGTGTACAACCTGCTCACCAACGCGCTCCAGGCCTGCCGCCCGGGTGCCGCTGTCACCCTGACCATGGCCCTGGCGGGGGAGGCCCTGTCCCTCAAGGTGGCGGACACCGGCAAGGGCATGACCCCCGAGGTCCTCGCCCGCTGCCGGGAGCTCTTCTACACCACGAAGCCCAAGGGCACCGGCATCGGTCTGGCCCTCTGCACGACCCTCGCGGAGTCCGCCGGCGGCCGCCTGGAGATCGAGTCCATCCCCGAGCACGGCACCCGCATCACCGTTTGCATTCCCACGAACCCCACCCCCAACCCTGGAGGCGTCCATGTCCCGAGCGGAAGATCTCAACCGAACCCTGAGGCAGCTTCAGTCTGGCACCCCTGAAGTCGAGGCCAGCGCCCTCATCTCCGACGATGGCCTCATCATCGCCAGCGCGCTGCCCCAGCACGTGGACGAGATGCGCGTGGCCGGCATGAGCTCCACGCTGCTCAACCTGGGCATGCGCGCCTCCGCCGAGCTGCAGCGGGGCCGCATCGAGCAGGTGCTCATCCGGGGCGAACACGGCTATGCCGTGCTCTCCTCCGCGGTGGACGGCGTGAACCTCCTGGTGCTCGCCACCCACGACGCGAAGCTGGGCCTGATCTTCCTGGACATGAGCAAGACCATCAAGGAAATCGCCCAGATCCTCTAATCGAACCCAGGAGCTCCCATGCCCGTCACGACGCTCTTCTCCCAAGGCGACCACCGGAACCTCCTCCTGCCCGAGTTCGGCGAAGGGGCCGCGGTCCAGGCCAACCAGCACCTCATCGTGGAAGATGGGGAGGGCATCCTCCTGGATCCCGGTGGACACAAGGTCTACAGCAAGGTGCTCTCGGAGACCCTCGCCCAGCTGGGCCAGGGCAAGCTCAAGTACATCCTGCTCTCCCACCAGGACCCCGACATCGTGGCCGCCATCAACGGCTGGCTCATGACCACCAACGCCACGGCCTACGCGCCGGCCCTCTGGACGCGCTTCATCCCCCACTTCGGGCTGGATCGCCTCGTGGCCGACCGCCTGGTGGGCCTGCCCGACCACGGCGGCACCCTCGCCCTGGGAAAGACCCAGCTGCGCATCCTCCCGGGTCACTACCTCCACTCCCCGGGGAACTTCCAGCTCTACGATCCCACCGCCAAGGTCCTCTACAGCGGTGACCTCGGGGCCTCCTTGGGGCAGACCTACATTGAAGTGCCCGACTTCGATGCCCACATCCCCTTCATGGAGGGCTTCCACAAGCGCTACATGGCCTCGCGCAAGGCCATGCAGGCCTGGGCACGCATGGCCCGGACCCTGGACATCGAGACCATCGCCCCGCAGCACGGTGCCATCTTCAAGGGGCGCGAGATGGTGACCCGCTTCATCGACTGGTGCGATCAGCTGGAATGCGGCGTGGACTTCATCGAAACCCTGTACCGGATGGAGCCTTGACCACCCCGACGCCGACCCCGAAGCGCGTCCTCATCATCGAGGATGAGCCCGTGCTGCGCACCAACATGATCCGCGGGCTCTCCAAGCTGACGGACGTGACGGTGGCGGGCGCGGGCTCCGTGGAGGAGGCCCTCGCCGAGGTGGGTCGGGCGGCCCCGGATCTCGTGATCTCCGACATCGATCTGCCCGACCGGCTGGGCCTGGAGATGATCGGGGAGCTGCGCCGGCGTGGGCTGGCACCCCCCATCGTCTTCGTCTCCGCCTACCTCAAGGCCTACCAGTCCCAGATCCCCCCGCACGCGGGGGTGGAGGTGCTCGAGAAACCCATCAGCATCGAGCAACTCCGGCTCGTGGTCCAGGAGAAGCTCTCCCAGGGCACCCAGGACCACAACCCCTTCGGGGTGGCGGAGTACCTCCAGCTGGCGGGCCTGGGGCGGCACTCGGTGGTGGTGGAGGTGATCTGCGCCCAAGGACGGGGGCACGTCATCGTCCTCGGGGGCGAGCCCTGGTCCGCGGTGGATGACAATGGCACCGGGGAGGCGGCTTTCTGGCGCCTGGCCATGGCCCGTGGATGCCAGGTCACCTGTGCGGCCCTCAAGGGGGACCCCGGCCCCCGCTCACTCGTCGGCAGCATGGAGAGCCTGCTGCTGGAGGCGGCCTGCCGCTCCGATGAAGCGGGGTCCGCCGCGACGCCCCCACCTGGGGCCTCGGATTCGGAATTCGATGAGCTGGTGGATCGGGGCATCGCCCTCTCCCTGGCCAAGCAGTACCCCGAAGCCCTGGAGACCTTCCAGTGCGCCCTCCTCCTGCGCCCCGACGACCGCCGGGTGCAGGCCAACATCCAACGGCTCACCCAGCTCCTGCAGCCCCCACCGATCTGAGGCATCCCATGGCCCATATCCTCGCCATCACCAGCCAGAAGGGCGGCGTCGGGAAGACCACCGTCGCCCTCAACCTCGCCGTCGCCCTGGCGGAGAAGGGCCGCCCCACGCTCCTGGTGGACCTGGATCCCCAGGGCGGCATCGGCCTCAGCCTCGCGCAGGGGGAGACCGCCTTCACCGGCATCACGGAGTGGATCGCAGGTGCCGCCACGCCCCAGGAGGCCCTGGTGCGGACGAAGCTGGAGGGCCTCCACCTCCTTCCCCGCGGGCGCCTGGACCCCGTGGACGTGCCCGCCTACGAGTCCGCCCTCTTCGAGCCGGGAGTGCTGGCGCGGCTGCTCGCCCCCCTGAAGGACGACTACGCCTACGTGATCCTGGATACCCCGGCGGGGCTCGGGTTCACCACCCGGGCCGCCCTGGCCGTGGCGGACCATGCGCTCATCGTGGCCCAGGCGGAGCCCCTGGCCATGCGCTCCCTGGGGCAGGTGCTCCGGGTGCTCGACCATGTGCGCCAGCATGAGCAGCCGGGCCTCACCTTCCTGGGCCTCCTGCCCACCATGGTGGATCTGCGCGCCACGCCATCGCGGGAAGCCATCGAGTCCCTCTGGACGGGCTTCGAGGGTGTGTTCGAGACCATGATCTCCCGCTCGCCAGCCTATCCCGAAGCCAGCCTCAAGGGGCTTCCGCTCAGCTTCCTGGCGGGTCCCCGCAGCCCCGAAGCGCGGCAATTCGACGCCTTCGCCACCGAAGTTGAAGCCACCCTCCAACGCCTCAAGGACCTCCATGAACCCGGCCAAGCCCTCCCCGAACGCCAGCTGCTCTGAGGACCAGGCTTCGGCCCAGCGCCTCTCACAGATCCTGCGCAATCCCACCGCAGCACCGACCCCGGCGCCCCCCGCTGCGGGGTACACCCGCCTGGGTGCAACCCCTCCGCGGGTGGCGCACCCGACCGCCCCGCTGCCCGAGGGTCCGCCCACCCGGGTGGGCGCAGAGGGCTGGAACCGCCTGCTCAGCGATACCGCCGCCTTCGCCGGGGCTTCGGAGGTCTTCATCGTGGATGGGTCGGGCCTGCCCGTGGCCACCCAGGGGCTGCCCGAGGACTTCGATGTGGAGCGCATCGGCTCCCGCCTCGCCCTGGCCTTCGATCAGGCGGACCGCATGGCCGATGCCCCCTGCCCGCACCTCACCGTGGCCCTGGGTGGGCGCACCCTCACGGGCCTCCGCCTCCAGGATCCGGAGGGGGGTCCGCTCATGCTGGGCCTCCTCACGGAGGGCCCCCTGCCCCCGGACCGCCTGGCGCGCCTGGCGGCCCGCTGATCAGAGCTGGAACTTCACCGCCTTGTCGCCGGAGATCGTCTCCGTCACGGTCTTGATGCCCTTGGGTCCCCGCACGGTGATGGTGTGGGTGCCGTGGGCCACGGTGATGGACGCGCCATCGCTCTCCACACCCGTATCCACGCCATCGATGGCCACGCGGCCGGTGCCCGGGAAGGTCTCCACCGTGAGGGAGGCGGTGCCTGGCAGGGCCAGGGCACTGCCCTGCCCGGGGGTGATCGTCACCGTGCGGGTCTCGCGAAAGAACACCTTGGGTCCGCTCAGTTCCACCTTGTGGCTGCCCGGCGTCAGCTCCAGCTTGCCACCCGGGGCGAGGGAGCCCCGGTCGGCGCCATCCACCTTCACTGTGACGCTGAAGCCGCCCTTCAGGAGCAGGTGGCCCTTGGCATCGGGATCGAGGGGGGGTTCCTCCGTGGCGGCGCTGGCGCGCTTCTCCAGCTTCAGCACCGCATCCCCCGGGGCTTCGCCCACCAGGAACCGGCGGGTGTAGATGAGGTCGCCCTTGGAGAGGGTGAGGTCGTGGGCCTCTCCTTGATTCCAGGCCTCCACCACCAGGGGGGTCACCCCGACCTCCTTGCCTTCGAGCACCACGACGGCTCCTGCAGGCTCGGACTTCAGCTCCACGCGGCTCACGATGGGGGCCAGGGGAACCTCGGGGGGGAACCCCTCGGCCTGGCTGAAGCGGATCTCGGGGGACGGTTGGTAGCCCTTGGCCTCCAGACGGACCACATCCCCTTCCTTCAGCTTGAAGTTGTTGGAGGTGGGCAGGTCCTGCTTGACCGAGTTGATGTAGACGGTGGCGCCTTCCGGGCGCGACTTGATGAGCACGGGCTTGGCGCCACCGCCCAGGAAGAACCAGGCGGCGGCGGCCGCCACGGCGACGAGCCCACCGCCGATGAGGAGGCCCTTCCCCTTGGATTCCACGGGCTGGGGCACGAGCAGGGTCTCATCGTGGGCCCGGCTGATGATCTGGGGCAGCGGGCCTTCGCCCCCCTGCTTGAGGATGCCGAGGAGCTCCTGGCGATTGACGGAGTCCCCATCCATCACCGCATCCACGAGGTCACGGATGAAGGTTGTGCAGGAGGGGTGGCGTTCCTGGGGTTTCTTGGAGAGCACGCGGTCGAAGACCCGCTTCCAGCCTTCCGGAAGGATACCGGTCACCGGGGGCTGAACCTCCACGGGGGGCTCGTTCACGATCTTGTAGAGGATCGTGTTGATGCTGTTGCCGGGGAAGGGCGACTGGCCGCTGACCAGCTCGAAGACCAGGACGCCGAAGGAGAAGATGTCGGAGCGGTTGTCCACCGTCCCTTCCTTGATCTGCTCGGGGCTCGCGTAGCTGGGGGTGCCGAGGAAGGTGCCGGTCTGGGTGAGGCTGGCGTCCTCCCGCTTGGCGATCCCGAAGTCCATGAGCTTGGGGCGCAGGTCGTCGGAGACCATGATGTTTCCGGGCTTCACGTCCCGGTGCACGATGCCCTTGGCGTGGGCATGATCCAGGGCCTCGGCCACGGCGGCGGCGATCTTGAGCCGCTGCCCCAGGGTGAGGGGCACCTGCCCCTTGATGAGGGCGTCCAGGGGCTTGCCCGCCACGTACTCCATGGCCAGGAAGGGGCCCTGCTCACTCTCCCCCACATCGTAGATGGCCACGATGCCCGGGTGGTTCAGGAGCCCACTGACCTCGGCCTCCCGCTGGAACCGGGCCATGAACTCATGCCGGTCCTCCTCATTGCGGATCGCGTCCATCTTCACGGTCTTGATGGCGACCTTGCGCTTGATCCGGGGATCCTCAGCTAGGACGACACTGCCCATCGCCCCCGAACCGAGGACCCGCTGGACCTCGTATCGGCCGATGGTCTGTGGAAGCTTTTCCTGCTCGCCCATTCTGGTCCCGAATCGTAAGTGCCAATCCTATCGGAAGGTGCGGGGGTCCGACATGAAAAAATCCAATAAATCCGTTGGATTTCCAAAGATTCCTTGGCAAAATAAAGCCGGCGGCCGAGCCGCCTTGGGGAGCCCTGCTTGGACATCCTGAAGAACCTGGTTCTCGGAACCTATTTTGCCATCCTCACCGTGCTGAGCATCTATGGTGCCCACCGCCTGTGGATGCTGGCGCTGTACTTCAAGCACAAGAAGGACGTGCCGCAGCCCAAGGGCGATGACCGCTACCTGCCCCACGTCACGGTGCAGCTGGCGATCTTCAACGAGATCAACGTGGTCGAGCGACTGGTCGACTCCGTGATCCGCATGGACTGGCCCAAGGAGAAGCTGGAGATCCAGCTGCTGGACGACAGCACCGACGAGACCAAGGGCTTTGCCGAGTCCGTGTGCGCCCGTTACCAGGCGCTGGGCTTCGACATCGTCCACCTCCACCGCACCGACCGCACCGGCTTCAAGGCCGGCGCCCTCCACGAGGGACTGAAGGTCGCCAAGGGCGAGCTGGTGGCCATGTTCGACGCCGACTTCATCCCCAACGAGGACTTCCTCCGCAAGGCCGTGCCCCACTTCGCCGATGACAAGGTCGCCTTCGTCCAGGGCTGCTGGGCGCACATCAACCGCGACTACAGCCTGCTCACCCAGGTGCAGGGCATCCTCCTGGATGGCCACTTCATCTTCGAGCACACCGCCCGCCACCGCTCCAAGGCCTTCTTCAACTTCTCCGGCACCGCGGGCATGTGGCGCGTGAGCGCCATCGCCGACGCTGGCGGCTGGCAGCACGACACCATCACCGAGGACGCCGACCTCTCCTACCGCGCCCAGCTCAAGGGCTGGAAGGGCGTGTACCTCAAGGACCTCGTCGTGCCCGCCGAGCTCCCCATCGAGGTGAACGCCTTCAAGAGCCAGCAGCACCGCTGGGCCAAGGGCAACGCCCAGGTCATCCGCAAGCTCATGAAGACCATCTGGACCAGCAAGGAGAGCCTGCACACCAAGCTGGAGTGCTGGTTCCACCTCACGGCCAACTGTAACTACATGCTCATGGTCGTGCTGGCCGTGCTCATGGTGCCCGCCATGGTCTTCCGGGCCGGCACCCCCTGGTACGTGCTGCTCGCCACCGATGGTCCCTTCTTCCTCCTGAACGCCGTGAGCGTGGGCCTCTACTTCGGCCTCTCCCAGCGGGAGCTCACCGACAACCGCGGGTGGACCAAGCGCATCAAGTACATCCCCGCCCTCATGGGCCTGGGCATCGGCCTCGCCCTGAACCAGGCCAAGGCCGTCCTGGAAGGCTTCTTCACCGACGACAAGGAATTCAAGCGCACCCCCAAGCTCGGGGTGGAAGCCGGTGGCAAGTCCGTTCAGAAGCGCGCCTACAAGGTGCCCAAGAGCCTTGTCACCTACCTGGAAGCCCTGTTCGCCGTGTACTACTTCGGCGCCCTGGTGGTCTCCATCTACATCCGCAAGTGGGCCTCCGTGCCCTTCCTGTGGCTGTTCTTCAGCGGCTTCGCCTACATGAGCCTCTGGAGCCTCTCCGACGTGCCCCTCTTCCGCCGCCTCACCACCGAGGAACTGCCGGATGAGGTCGACGAGAACTCCTTCGTCCAGTAGCGGACCCCGCCCTCCGAAGCCCCGGCTCCAGCCGGGGCTTTTTCGTGCCGAAAGGGAGGCATGAGCCGCATTCCCCGCCCCCGCGCCGCCGCCCTGCGCTACCGGCCGGAGGCCCCCTACCAGGACCTGGCCCCCCGCCTGGTGGCCAAGGGGGAGGGCAAGCTCGCCGAACGGATCCTCGAGGAAGCCCGCCGGGCGGGCATTCCCGTGGAGCGGGATCCCGCCCTCATGGCCGCCCTGGAACCCCTGGACATCGACCGCCTGATCCCCCCGGAGCTCTTCCAGGCCGTGGCCATCCTCCTGGCGGCCCTCTACCGCGCCAACGGCCGCATGGAAAGCGGGGGCGGGGGTCCCCTTCGGTGAGACACTGACGGTTCGGCCCCCAGTCCCGGAGGCCCCACCCGGGTTCCCGTGATCGACTTCCACTTCCACTCCCTGTTCAGCGACGGCACCGACGCCCCGGAAACCCTCGCCCTCATGGCCGAGGAGGCCGGGCTCACCGCCGCCTGCCTCACGGACCACGACACCCTGGACGGCATCCCCCGCTTCCTGGCCATGCAGCCCCACGTGAAGGTGAAACTCCTGGCCGGCACGGAGCTCAGCTGTAAGTTCCTGGGGCGCAGCCTCCACATGCTCGGCCTCCTGGTGGATCCCGCCGATGCCACCTTCCAGGCCCGCCTGAAGGACCTCCGGGAGCGCCGGGATGACCGCAACCTGCGCATGGTGAAGCGCCTGAAGGAAGTGGGCGCCCCCCTGGAGATGGAGGACGTCCAGGCCCAGGCCGACAGCCCCCTCATCTCCCGCATGCACTTCGCCCTGGCCCTGAAGGCCAAGGGGCATGTGGCCCGGGCCCAGGAGGCCTTCGAGCGGCTCATCGGCGATGGGGGGCCCGCCTACGTGGAACGGGAGGAACTGGAGCCCGAGGTGGCCGCCCGCTGGATCCGGGAGGCCGGGGGCATCCCCATCGTGGCCCACCCCGGCCGCTTCTACCGGGGTGAGTTCGACTGGCGGGAACCCATGGCCGAGCTGCAGCGGCGGGGGGTGGCGGGCTTCGAAGCCTACTACGGTGAGTACCAGCCCACCCAGCAGCACCACTTCCTCCGCCTGTCGGAAAAGCTCCATATGGCCGTGAGCGGGGGGAGCGACTACCACGGGGCCAACAAGCCCGGCCTCCGGCTCGGGACCGGCCGGGGCTCCCTGAAGGTCCCGGATGGCGTGTACGAGGATCTGGTGGATCGGAAGCAGCGGGGCATGTGAGTCCAGCGGGGGACTCAAGCCTCCTGTTCCGAACCTCTCGATGCGCTAGACTGATCCAGGAGCCACCTCCCATGTCCAATCGCATCCTCCTGGTGGAGGACGACCCCATCAACGTGAAGTTCATCAAGGTCGTCCTGGCCAAGAAGGGCGGCTTCGAGGTGATCCACACGGAGGACGTGCCGGAGATCCTGGAGATCGCCCGGGCCGGGGATCTGGCCGCAATCATCATGGACGTGAGCCTCACCCGGAGCACCTGGGAAGGGCAGAAGGTGGATGGCCTGGCCATCACCAAGCTCCTCAAGGCGGACGAGGCCTGCCGCGCCATCCCGGTCCTGCTCGCCACCGCCCACGCCATGTACGGCGATCGCGAGAAGTTCCTCCAGGAAACGGGCGCGGAGGGGTACTTCCCCAAGCCCATCCACGATCCCGACGCCTTCGTGGCGGCCGTTCGCGCCGTCATCGAGGGCGCGTGAGCCGCCCCCCTTCCCGGCCCGCCCCCACGGGTGGTCCCCGAATCGGCTCCCGACCCCGACCGGCCAAGCCCCAGGGGCTCGTCGCCGCCTATCGGCTGCTGCTGGAGTATGAAGGCGGCAAGTTCCAGGGCTGGCAGCGCCAGAGCGAGCGCCAGTCCATGGAGGGCGTCCGCACCGTGGCGGGCAGCCTCGAGCACGCCGTGCGCCAGGCGGGTCTGCGCCTCGTCACCCTCATGGGCAGCGGGCGCACCGATGCGGGTGTGCACGCCCTGGGCCAGGTGGCGCACCTGCACCTGGATCCCAAGGGCGCCCCGGATCCGCGGGACCTGCCCCGCCTCCTGGAGCCCCACCTGCCCGGCGACATCGGCCTGAGGGCCGCCAGTGCCTGCTCGCCGGACTTCCACGCCCGGCACGATGCGATGTCCCGCAGCTACCTCTACCAGATCTCCCTGCGCCGCTCCGGGCTCGCCAAGCCCTTCATCTGGTGGGTGAAGCAGCGCCTGGATCTCGCAGTGCTGGAGCGGGCCTGGAAGGCCTTCGAGGGGCCCTTCGACGTGAGCGCCTTCGCCGACCTGGATGGCCAGGAGGATCCCCGCTGCAAGATCGAAAGCTGTGAGATGGCCCAGGTGGGCAGCCTCATCCTCCTGCGCGTCACCGCCTCCCACTTCAAGCGGAGCCAGGTGCGCCGCATGGTGGGGGCCGCCGTGGCCTGTGCCCGGGGCGAGGCCGGGGCCGATCCCGCCCGGATCGCCCGCGACCTGTCCCGCCCCCGTCCCGATGCGGCCCTGTTCTGGAGCGCCCTGGCGGCACCGGCCTCGGGGCTCTTCCTGGAACACGTGCGCTACGCCGGCGACAAGGGGCCGGGTCCGCTCGCCCCCATGATCCTGGTGCCCTGAAGGCTCACCCGAGTTCGGCCCGGATCTCCTTCAAGATCATCAGCACCTCACCATCCTCGGGGCGTTGGTCGGGCTTCTTGTCCGTGAGGCGCTCCACGAGGCGGACGAGCCGCGAAGGCAACCCGGGCCGCAGGGCGTTCAGGTCCGGCAGGGGAGAGGACAGCTGCATCTGGAGGGTGGCGAAGGTGTTCGGCCCCAGGAAGGGGGGCTTGCCCGTCAGGAACTCGAAGATCATGCAGCCCAGGGCATATCGGTCGGCCCCCGGCCCCACCTTGCTGTGGGAGACGCTCTCCGGGGAGGCGTAGAGCGGAGTCCCGATGAACACCTGCGTGGCCGTCATGCCCACACCCTCCGTGAGGCGGGCGATCCCGAAGTCGAGGACCTGGGCCCCCAACTCACTCACCATGATGTTGGCGGGCTTGAGGTCGCGATGCACCACGCCCTTGGCATGGGCGTAGGCCATGGCCTCGGTGATATCGATGGCCAGGTCCAGCGTCCGGGCCAGGGAGAACGGGGCCTCCCGCTTCACCAGGGTGTCGAGGGTCTCCCCCTTCACCAATTCCATGGCCAGCCAGGGCGTGCCCTCCGGCGGCCCCGGGTCGATGATGCGGACGATCTTGGGGTGGACCAGGCGCGCGCCCAGCTCCGCCTCCAGCCGGAAGCGGGCCATGAACTCGGCGTCTTCCAGCATGTGGGGGTGAGGTACCTTGATGGCCACCTCCATCCCACCCTCGTCTTTGATCCCCATGTAGGTGGTGCCACAGGCCCCCTTCCCCAGCACGCGCTGGAGGGTGTAGCGCCCCACCTTCATCTGCCCTTGCTGGGTCACGTCCGGACTGCCGCCCCCCGTGACGGCGGACCCGCCTTGGGTGCGCGGGAGGGCGATGGTGCGATCCACCTCCGGAGGGGCCGCGGGGGTGGGAACCCCCTGCCGCCGACGCCGGGCGATCCCGACCACGCCCAGCAGCAGGACGACGCCCCCTCCCAGGCCAGCCATCCACCCCAGGGGTGCCCTGGCCTTAGGGGATTCCCCCTGCGGTGAAGCCGCGGGGGACGGCGAGACCGGTGGCGCCGCCGCGGGAGCCGCCGTCGGGACGGGAACGGGGGCCTGGACGGCTGGTTGGGCCGGAGCCTGGGCCGGAGATGGAGCAGGCTTCGGGGGGAGGGCCGGGGATGCCGCCTGGGGCTTCGCGGGACCGACCGGGGGAGCCTGGGAAGGCGTGGGAACCGGGGCGGGCTGCTGCGCGGGCAGAGTGGCCGGGGTCTGGGCCTGGGGCTGCACCGGGGGCGCGGCTGGAGGGGGCGCTGGCTCCGGCTTGGGAGGCGCGTTCGGTTGGGGGGCAGGCCGCTGGGAGGCCCGCAGCGCGGCCAGCTGCTGCATCAGGCGCTCCCGCTCGGCGGCCGGTTCCTTGCCGAACTGGGCGCTCCGCTTGAGCTGATCCTCCGCCACATCCACCAGCCCGAGGGCCAAGGCGCACTGGGCGCTGCGGAGGTAGGGGTGGTAGCTCTCCAGGGAGTTGAGCCCGTAGGTGAGGATGCGGTTCCCCGGCTGGGGCCTCAGGCCTGCCGCCCGCTGGAACGCCGCCAGGGCCTGGGCGTGCTGCCCCTTGGCCTGGGCCATCAGCCCGGCCTCGTAGGCGTCATACCAGGTGCCCATGGATTGGCCGAACAGAGGAAGGACCACCCCCAGCACGGCGACCAGGGAGGCGGACGGGCGTGAGCGGAGGACCATCCTCACTCCCCGCCGGTCACCAGCCAACGCGAAGCGTTTCGGATCCACTCGCCCTTGAACTGGTAGATCACCGAGAAGACCAGCTCGCGGGTTTTGAGGCGCTCTTCCTCCAGCCCGAGGGAATTCCCGAACACCGTGGTCTCCCCGGCTGAAAGGGTCGTGTTGAGCCCCCCCACGAGCCGCTTGCTCTCACCGGCCTTGAACGCGATGTCGAAAGCGATGGGGCCGACCTTGATGCCGGTGCCCACCGTGAAACCCTTCAGGACCCGGTTCTCCCCGGTGGCCGCATTGGCCATGGCCTGGGGCTCCTTGAAGTAGCCCACGCGAAGGGGGATGATCACCCGGCCCACCAGGAGCAGGTATTCAGCACCGCTGCGGAGTGATTCCGCATCCACGGCAGTTCCGGGGCGCATGACCCCGCCAGTTCCATTGGTCGAGGGAGAGGCGGGATCCAGGAAGTTCTGGCCGTCGAAGACGGTGCCGGGCGCTTCCATCCGCGCCTTGCTCCAGGGGGTGCGGGACCAGTCCACCGCCACCTGGAACTGGGGGTGGGGGCGGTAGCTCACCCCGGCGGAGAAGGTCTCCGGCCAATGCACCCGGTAGGTGGCCCCCGCGGTCTCCAGGGGGAACTCCGTGAGCTTCGCCGTTGTGAAGTTGGAACCCGCTGAATAGAAGCCCGAATACCGGAACTTGGCCATGAAGGGGTTCTGATAGGAGAGTCCGACCCGGACCTCCTCGCTTCGCCACAGGAGGCCCAGGGTGAAGTTCTGTCCGTGCAGGTGGCTCTCCTGGTCCAAGGTCGCGTTGGCGGTGCTCTGGCTGCGGAGGCGGGGGATGGGCCACTCGGCCGCAAAGCCCTCACCGTGGAAGGTCCAGGATCCACCCCAGGAATTCCAGGCGAGCCCCGCCATGAGCCGGGGGGTGATGTCGAAGGCGGTGGCCACGGTCCACCGTTCGATGGATCCCTTCTGCTCGACCGATTCCGTGAGGTCCCGGTAGTTCGCGGGATCTGTGCTGTTCACCGATTTCCACTGCCGGTCATAGTCCATGTTCATCGTGAACATCCGCTGCCGACTCACCTGCACCACGGCATTGCGTTCCCCGATCATGAAGGGTGCGGAGAACCCGATGAACTGGGGTTCCGTACCGCTTTGGCCCTGGTAGCGGTCATAGGCGGGCAGGAACCCCGTGGCCTTCCCGTCCACGTTGGTACCCAGATCCAGGTTGAAGGAACTGCGGCGGCCCACGAGGGAGACTTCGAAGGTCCGCAGCTGGGCGAGGCCTGCGGGATTGAAGGAGGCGGCGGTGGCATCGTCGGCAACCGCCACGAAAGCACCGCCCATGCCGGTGGCCCGGGCCCCCGCACCCGTGACGGAGAACCCGAGACGGAAGGCCTCGCTCACCGAAAGCGCGAGCGGAGAGGGCGGGGGCACGGGGACCTGGGCCATCAACTGCAGGGAACCCATCCCCGACACCGCGATTCCGATCCGCAAGAACCTGCTTCGCATGCTTGCTCCGGTAAAAAAAAGTCGGCACTCACAAGCCGACTCATTGATTTTACGATACCGAGGCCTCCCTGTGACCAGCAGCGCTTCACGAACCCCCATCGCCGCAGCAGGCCGATGAGGTATCCTTCCGACAACGCTACGAGGTCTTAATGCTTAGCCGAGATCAGGCGTGGGAACTCCTATGTGATTGGACGCCCTCCCCCAAGCTTCGCACCCACGCCCGGGCCGTGGAGCTCGTGATGCGGGACCTCGCGGGGCGGGTGGGGGGAGACGTGGAGCGCTTCGGATTGGCCGGCCTGCTCCACGATGCGGACTACGACCAGTGGCCCACGGAGCACCCCAACCGCATCGTGGCCTGGCTGCGGGAGCGGGGCGAAGGGGATCTCGCCCACGCGATCAGCGCCCTGGCCTCCGATGAGATCACCGGCTTCTGCATGGCCGTGGCCCTGGTGCGGCCCGAGCGCACCGATGGCATCAAGCCCTCCTCCGTGAAGAAGAAGCTGAAGGACAAGGCCTTCGCCGCCGGGGTGGATCGGCACGAGGTGGCCGAAGGTTTCCGGATGCTGATCGAGGCCGTGGGCGGGACCGAGGAGGAGCACCTGGCCCGCATCCTGGCGGTGCTCCACGCCCATCGCGAGGAGCTCGGACTCCTGGCACCTGCCTGATCCGTGACGCGCGCCGCGCTTCGGCGGAAGCTCCTTGATGCCGTCCGGACGGACAGGGAGGCCACCCAGGCCGCAGGAGGGTGGACCACCCGGTGCCTCCATTGCCGAAGCCAGGTCGGCCTTGCTGGGGACGGCACCCCGCTCCCGGGAACCACGCTCGAACACATCGTGCCTCGAAGCTGGTTCGGGAGCCGGGCCGCGGGGGACCTGACCTCAGACCTCCTGGGCCCCGACGATCCCCGGAACCTGGCCTTGGCCTGCGCCCGATGCAATCAGCAGAAAGGGAGAGGACCGGATGCCATGGGCCCCGGGAACGGGCGGGCCCGGGAGGTGATCCAAAACCTGATCGCCGCCCGCAGGGCCCGGTTCAAGGCCCCGGATGATCCTCCGCCCCGGGCCGATGGATCATCCCTGAGCAGGTAGTTCCTTGGGGCCGCGGACCAGATGCCAGGCGAAGAGGATGGCGCCGACCACGATGAAGCTGTCGGCCACGTTGAAGGTCCAGTAGTGCCAGCCGCGGATCACCACGTCGATGAAGTCCACCACATGGCCGTGCCGGAGCCGATCGAGGCCGTTGCCCAGGGCGCCGCCCAGGATGAGCCCCAGGGCGATGCGCTCCAGCTGGGGGGTCTCCTCCGCCAGGAAGGCCCGGCCGAAGTAGTAGAGGGCCAGCAGACCCGCGAGGCCGAAGATCACGCTGCGGGCCACGGGGGAGAGCCCCTGGAAGCTGCCGAAGATGGCGCCCGGGTTGTACCCCAGCGTGAAGTGGAACACGCCGGGGATGAGGGCCATGCTGTCGCCCTCGTACTTGAGACGTGCCAGGATGGCGGCCTTGGAGGCCCAGTCCAACAGCAGGGCGGTGGCGGGGAGGATCAGCCAGGGCAGGCGACGCGTCACGCGGAGGCTCCCACGACATCCGCGCAGCGGGCGCAGAGGGCGGCATCCTCACCGGTGCCGTGGCCGCCCTTGTGGTTCCAGCAACGGGGGCACTTGGTGCCCGGGTGGGCGGTGACCTCCAGGTTCAGCTCCGCGGCCTCGGTGAAGGTGAGGCCGCTCACCACCAGCAGCTCTTCCAGGGGCTCGCCGAGGCGGTGCAGGAGGTTCCGGGTGGCCTCGGGCAGGCCCACGGTCACCTGGGCATCGAGGCTCGTGCCCACCACCTTGGTCGCCCGCAGGGGCTCCAGGGCGGCGGCCAGGGCGTCCTTCACCACCCAGAGGGCGGACCAGCTCTCGGGCAGGGTGCGGGTGCCCTGCCCTTCCGGGAAGCGCTGCTCCAGAACGGAGCCCTCGACGCCGGGGATGTGGCCCCAGGCCTCATCGGCGGTGAAGCTCATGATGGGCGCCAGGAGGACGCAGAGTCCCTTGGCCAGCTCCCAGCAGGCGGTCTGGGCCCCGCGGCGGCGCGGGGCGTCCAGGGCGTCGCAGTAGAGGCGGTCCTTGAGCACTTCGAAGTAGCGGCCGCTCAGCTCCAGCTGGCAGAAGCCGTGGAGGGCCTGGGTGGCCTCGTGGAACTCGAAGCGGCGGTAGTGCTCGCGCACCTTGATCGACAGCTGGCCCAGCTCCTCCAGCACCCAGGTGTCCACGGGGGAGAAGTCTCCGGGAGCGGCGGGGGCCGCGGGATCGAAGCCCGAGAGGGCGCCCAGCAGGAAGCGCAGGGTGTTGCGGATCTTGCGGTAGGCGTCGGCGCTGCGCTCCAGGATCTCCTTGCCGATGCGCACGTCCTCGCTGTAGTCCACGGAGGCGGCCCAGAGGCGCAGGATGTCGGCGCCGTAGGTCTTCATGACCTCGTCGGGGCTGACCACGTTGCCCAGGCTCTTGCTCATCTTCTGCCCCTTGGCGTCGAGCACGAAGCCGTGGGTCACCACCTGGGTGTAGGGCTTCAGGCCGCTGGCCGCCAGGTTGAAGAGGAGGCTGGAGTGGAACCAGCCCCGGTGCTGGTCGCTGCCCTCCAGGTAGATGAACTGGCCGTAGTCCTCCCGGGTCAGCTCCGGGAAGATGTCGCAGACGATGGTCGCCGAGACGCCGGAGTCGATCCACACGTCGAGGATGTCCGTCTCCTTCTGGTACTGGCTCGCGTCGATGCCCAGGCCCTCGGCCAGGGTCGCCACGTCCGCATCGGCCCAGGCTTCGATGCCGCCCGCCGCGATGATCCGGGCGGCGCGCTCGAAGAGTTCGGGGTGCACGAAGGGCTCGCCCGTCTCCACGTGCCGGAGCACGGTGATGGGGGTGCCCCAGGCCCGCTGGCGGCTGATGCACCAGTCCGGCCGGCCCGCGATCATGGCGTGGATGCGGTTGCGCCCCACGGCGGGCACCCAGGTGGTGGCGTCCACCCCCTCCAGGCCCGCCTCGCGCAGGCTCTTGCCGGCGCTGGGGCCGCCCTGGATGGCGTCGTCCATGGTGATGAACCACTGCTCCGTGGCGCGGAACAGGATGGGGGTCTTGGTGCGCCAGCAGTGGGGGTAGCTGTGCTGGAGGCTGTCCTCGTGCAGCAGGCGGCCCGCCGCCTTGAGCTTGGCGATCACCAGGGGGTTGGCGTCGAAGATGTTCTTCCCCTCCAGCTCCGGGTCGTTCACGGCGGCCACGAACTTGCCGTCGGGACCCACGAGCTGGAAGAGGCCCAGGTGGTGGGCCAGGTGGAAGTCGTCCACGCCGTGGTCGGGGGCGGTGTGCACGAGGCCCGTGCCGGCGTCCGCGGTGACGTGGTCGCCGAGGAGCACGGGGGACTCGCGGTCGATCCAGGCGTGGCGGGCCACGAGGGTCTGGAATTCCTTCCCCTTGCGGGTCTGAACGGTGTGGAGCTCCACGCCGAGCTTCTTCTGGAAGTCCTCCAGCAGGGTGACGGCCACCACGTAGTGGGCCTCGCCCGCCTTCACCACGGCGTACTCCAGGTCCGCGTGCATGGCGATGGCGCGGTTGCTGGGCAGGGTCCAGGGGGTGGTGGTCCAGATGGGCAGGTAGAGGGGGGTGGGCAGCTCCAGGCGGTGGGCCTCGGCCTCCGGCACGGGGAAGGCCACGGTCACGGCGGGGCTGGTCTTGTCGGCGTATTCCACCTCGGCTTCGGCCAGGGCCGTGCGGGCGCCGTAGCTCCAGTGCACCACCTTGAGCTTGCGGGTCACGCAGCCGTGCTCGAAGAGCTTGCCCAGCTGCCGCACGATGGCGGCCTCGTAGGCGGGGGCCATGGTCACGTAGGGGGTGTCCCAGGCACCGAGCACCCCCAGGCGCTGGAAGGCCGTGCGCTGGGCGTCGATCCACTTCTGGGCGTAGGCCCGGCAGTGCTTGAGGAAGTCGGCGCGGCTCATCTCCCGGCGCTTGGGGCCGAGGTCCTTCTCCACCGCGTGCTCGATGGGCAGTCCGTGGCAGTCCCAGCCCGGCACGTAGGGGCTCTCGAAGCCCTCCAGCCAGCTGGTCTTGACCACGAAGTCCTTGAGGATCTTGTTCAGGGCGTGGCCGATGTGGATGCCCCCGTTGGCGTAGGGCGGGCCATCGTGGTACAGGCCCTCGGCCTTCCACTGCTCCACGCGCTTCGGTTCGCGCTGCGGCAGGTCCGCCTTCATGGAGAAATCCGTCTTGGGGAGGAAGACGGGATATTTCTTGGCCGCGGCCTGCTCGCTCATCGGCGCCCTCGTGCGTCGGCGGGGGCACTCGATCCCCCGGAGGTTGAACCTCCAGTGGACCACAGCGGCCCGCTTCAGGCCAGCGCTTCGATGACCTTGCGGGGGTCCCCGGTCTCGGGGATCCGCACCACCAGGCAGAGGAGGGCCATCACGGGGAGGGGCCGGGCCAGCAGCCGGGCATTGGCCGCCACGGCCGCATCGGCGGTCCGGATCGCCGCCGCCCGGGCCTCCCCGTCCAGGGTCGCCAGGCGCTCGGCGAAGCCCCAGGCGCCATCCCGCACGGCGTCCATGCCGAACCGGGCCAGGGCCTCATCCAGGTTGCCCGCCGCCAGGTCGAGGACCGCCATCCAGGGACTCATGCGGTCCAGGCCATCCTGCACGGGGCCGGTGAGCTCGCCGAGGATCTGGTTGATGGCCAGGAAGTCCCCCTTCAGCTCCGCCAAGGCCGGGCCGGACGCCACCTCCGCCGCGGCCACGCCGAGGTCCAGCTGGATGTGGGCCACCATGCCCAGCAGCAGGTGCTGCAGGATGGTGGGCCGCCAGCGACCGGCGGCCTCGAAGGCCACCCGCCAGGTCTCGCTGCAGGGCTCACCGGCCTGCCAGGCGGCCAGGGCCGCCAGGTAGCGGTTGGCGAAGACCGTGTCGAAGCGGTCCATGCGGGGACCGTCCGAGAAACGACCGGCCCGGATCCCGTCCCGCACGGCCCGGGTCACCTTCAGGTAGAGGGCGGGAAAGTACCCGAGTCGGGAAGCACCCGACCGGAAGCCCGCCAGGAGGGCCTCCAGTCGGGCGATGACTTCGTCGATGTCCGCCGCGGGGACGAACGCCATCAGGCCAGTTCGCTCGTGCAGTGCTTGCAGCGGGTGGCCTTCAGGGGCACGGCCTCCAGGCAGCGGGGGCAGTCCTTGGTGGTGGGGGCCAGGAGGGGGGTCTCCTCCTTCTTGTGGAAGCGGGACATCCCCTTCACGAAGACCAGGAACACTACGAAGGCGATGCAGATGAAGTCCACCACCGCCCCGGCCACGCTGCCCACCTTGAAGGCGTTCTGCGGACCGACCGCGATGGCGCGCCAATCGCCGCCGGGGATGGCCATGCCCACCAGGGGCATGATGAGACCCTCCACCAGGGCGGTCACGATCTTCCCGAAGGCACCGCCGATGACCACGGCCACCGCCAGGTCCACCACGTTGCCCTTCATCACGAAGCCTTTGAATTCATCCTTGAAGCCCACGGGACCTCCTGAAATGAAACGGGGGGCCGGAGCCCCCCGTCGAGTGGCTGGGGACTACTGCTTGACGTCGGTTTCGGTCTTGCGGACTTCGACGTTGGCGCCTTCCGCCTTCACGTCGATCTCCACCCGGCGGTTCTTGGCCTGGCCTTCCTTGGTCTTGTTGTCGGCCAGGGGCTTGTCGGGGCCGGCGCCCTCGGAGCTCACGGCGGCGGCGGGAACCCCGGCATCCACGAGCACCTTGGCCACGGCCTCGGCCCGCTTCTTGGAGAGCGCCTTGTTGAAGGCCTTGCCGCCCACGGCGGAGGTGTGGCCCGTGACCACCACGGAGTACTTGCCCGGGAAGGCCTTCAGGCTGTCGGCCACCTTCTGGATGGCGGCGGTGCCGGTCGCATCCAGCTCGGCCTTGCCGTTGGCGAAGTGCAGGCTGGCTTCATCGAGGACGAACTTCTGGGGCGCCGGGGGCGGCACGGGCTTGGCCTCTTCCTTCACCGGCTCGGGAGCGGGCGCGGGAGCCGGAGCGGGCGCGGGGGCCGGCTCGACCTTCGGGGGCTCGGGTGCCGGCGCGGGCGCGGGAGCCGGTGCCGGCGCGGGAGCGGGCGCAGGGGCGGGAGCAGGCGTGGCGGCCACGGGAGCGGCCTTCTTGCCCCCGAACTTCCAGCCGAAGCCCACGGTCCAGAGCTGATCATTGATGCGGATCTGGTTCATGGTGCGGACGATCTTCCAATCGGCGCCCACCATGAAATTCTCGCTGAGCAGCCCCTGGATGCCCAGGCCAGCGTGTCCATTGATGTGCGTCGTGGCTTCGGACTTGCCGCTCCAGGGATCCCCGGTGCGGGTGGCCCCGAGGCCCACGGCCACGTAGGGCCACCAGTTGGCGGCGCCGGGGTTGAGGTTGAAGTTGGCGCTGGCCAGGAGGTAATCCCGCTTGGCGGAGGGCAGGCCGTTCACCGTGGGATCGATGGGGGAGCGCAGGAACCGGGCATCCACGCCGAACCAATCCCTGTACCAGTGCCCCACCCCGATGCCGCCATGGGTGCCCTTCTCGAAGGGCTGCTTCTCATAGGTCGTCTCGCCGACATGGATCATGCCGTAGATGTTGCCCTCCTGCGCCGCGAGACCGAGACCGGTCCCCGCGAGCAGCAGGCTGAGGGCGAAGCGATGGCGCATGGTGCCTCCTGAGTGGATGGAATGCCCAATCCTAGACCCCCGGGGCACCCCCGGCAATCGATGACGAGGGTTGGACGTACCCGTCCCCTTGACGCGAGGTCCAACAACCCCGGCTCGGGTCGAATCCGGAACCCCGCGCCTCAGGCTTCCAGGGGCCCCAGCGTCACCATCGCCTGGGCGGTCTCCACCGTACCCCCCTCGGCCACGTGGAGCTTGGTTACGATGCCCGCGGAAGTGCTCTTGAACTCGTTCTGCATCCTCTGGGTATCGCCTGCGGCGATACACCAGGCCCCCCGCCTCAGGCCTCCAGGGGCCCCAGCGTGACCATGGGCTGGGCGGTCTCCACCGTGCCCCCCTCGGCCACGTGGAGCTTGGTCACGATGCCCGCGGAGGTGCTCTTGAACTCGTTCTGCATCTTCATCGCTTCAAGGATGAGGAGGGACTGGCCTTCCTCCACCTTGTCCCCCTCCTTCACGAGGAGCTTCACCACCTTCCCGGGCATGGGAGCGGTGTGAAGGCCACCCGAGGCCCCTGCCCCTCCGGCGGCGGCCAGCAGGGCCTTGCGGGGATCCTGGAGGGCGAACTCGTAGGCCCCGTCGAAGAGGCTGGCGCGGAAGGCGTGGAGATCGGGATCCGGGTGCTTCGCCTCGTCCACGCGCACGTCCACGCTGCGACCGTCCATGATGACGGAGTAGCAGCCGGGCTCCACCTCGATGAGATCCACGGTGGTGGCCTCCCCGTTCCAGATGAGGGTGGTCACGCCATCCTGGTGGACCAGTTCCACGTCCACCTGTTCTTTGCCGACGATCAGAGTGCGCTTCATTTGAACCCCAAGGTTAGAACAACCACTTTTTCCGATTCACGCCCTTGGCAGGCCTGAATGTATCGCCGTTGCGTTTTTGCCATTGATTCCAAGCTTTGATGATCTTCACTTGGGCATCCACGGGGGCGAACAAAACTTTTCTGTGCGTCATCCATTCGCGACAGAAGGGAATCGGAACTTTAGTCTGCGAATTCGTAGGGTACCGGCCGTATAGCTGGACGACCTGATCCAGTGACTCCAATTCCTCGTCCGAATCAATGGAGATTGAATCGTGTGTGATTATAATTTGCTCAGTGGTTCTAGCCTTGAACTCCCGCCCAGTCAGATAAGTCAGGGCTCTGAGGCACCACACAACATGGAGGGATTGCTGAACAATCCCCTCCTCTGATTCAGGGTCATGGATTGCTCTGAGCGGGACCGTATGCAGTTCTCTGACAAGAAGTTTCACCGCTTGTCGCGGATGCTCTGCGAGCTGCACTTCAATGACATCAACGGGATCTGGCCAACCTTCTTTGTCCGCATTAATACCAAGAGATTGAACCAGCTTAGGCAGATACGGAGCCCTCTCGCCGACTTCCTGAGCAGTGGCATTTCCCGCCAGCAGAAGCAGACAGGTCATAGCTACTGAAAAGATACTGTTTGGCATTTTTACAGCCGGTTGAACTTGCCGAAATGCTTCCAGGCGCTGGAGGTGCCCTCGGTGCCCGCGGGCTGCATGGCGCGGCGTTCCTCGCCTTCCAGCTCCTGCATGAGCGCGGCGGCCACGGCGAACTTCAGGCTCGGCCCCAGCTCCTTCTTCTTCCAGAAGGGTTTGTCGAGCATGCCCGTGTGCAGGGCCCCGCTCCGGAAGGGCTCGTGGTCCATGAGCACCTTGTGGAACTCCACGTTGTGCCGGATGCCCCCGATCCGGTATTCACCCAGGGCCATCTTCATCTTGTCGATGGACTCCAGGCGGGTGGGGGCCCAGGTGCTGAGCTTGCTGATCATGGGGTCGTAGAACATGGGCACTTCGCTGCCCTCATACACCCCGGAGTCGTCGCGCACATTGGGACCCGCGGGAGTGCGCAGGAAGGTGACCTTGCCCGGGGAGGGCATGAAGTTCTTGTCGGGATCCTCGGCGTAGATCCGGCACTCCATGGCCCACCCGTTGAGGGCGATCTGCTCCTGCGCGAGGGGGAGCTTCTCCCCGCGGGCCACGAGGATCTGCCACTTCACCAGGTCGAGGCCCGTGATCCATTCGGTGACGGGGTGCTCCACCTGGAGGCGGGTGTTCATCTCGAGGAAGTAGAAGTTGCGGTCCGCATCGGCCAGGAACTCCACGGTGCCGGCGCCCACGTAGTTCACGGCCCGGGCCACCTTGAGGGCGGCCTCGCCCATGGCCTTGCGCATCTCGGCGGTCACGTGGGGGCTGGGGGCCTCCTCGATCACCTTCTGGTGCCGGCGCTGCACGGAGCACTCCCGCTCCCAGAGGTAGACGTAATTCCCGTGGGTGTCCCCGAAGACCTGGATCTCGATGTGACGGGGCTGGATGATCGCCTTCTCCACGTACACCGAATCGTCGCCGAAGCTGCTCAGGGCCTCGCCCCGGGCCCGGGCCAGGGAGGAGGCGAACTCCTCGGGCTTGTGGACCAGGCGCATGCCCTTCCCGCCGCCGCCCATGGCCGCCTTGAGCATCACGGGGAAGCCCATCTTCTGGGACTCCGCCAGCAGCTCCTCGTCGGACATGGTCTTCTGGATGCCGGGCACCACGGGGCACCCGGCTTCGATGGCCACGTTCCGGGCCGCGGTCTTGGAGCCCATGCTCACGATGGAATCGGGCTTGGGGCCGATGAAGGTGATGCCGTGCTCCGTGAAGAGCCGGGCGGCCTCGGCGTTCTCGCTGAGGAAGCCGTAGCCGGGGTGGATCGCGTCGGCGCCGCTGCGCTTGGCCACCTCGAGGATCTTCTCCACCACCAGGTAGCTCTCCCGGGCGGCGGCGGGGCCGATGAAGTAGGCCTCGTCGGCCATGCGCACGTGGAGGGCGCCCCGGTCCGCCTCGGAGTAGACGGCCACGGTGGGGATGCCCATCTCGCGGCAGGTACGGATCACCCGGCAGGCAATCTCCCCTCGGTTCGCAATCAGGACTTTGGTGACAGGCATGGGCTCAACCTCGTTCAGAACATCATCTGGTGCATGGGGCGGGGACCGGTCCCCGATCGCTTCGCTCCCGTTCGGGCCCTAAAGGGCCCTCCCGGAGGGGACCTCGTCGCCACGGTTGGCAATCAAGACTTTGGTAACGGGCATGCGACGGCCTCAGAATGGATGCGATGCGATCCTCCAGCCTACCAAAGGCCCTCCTGGCCCTGAACGCAATGGTCTGTGCTTCCACCCTCGGGTGCGGCCGGAAGGGGGATCCCATCCCCGCCGTGCGCCGGCCCGCCCAGGCGCCCCAGGCCCGCTGGAAGGCCCTCCGGGCCCTGGAGGTGACCCTCCCCACCCGGGATGCCGCCGGGGACACCCTCGTGGGCCTGGAGCAGGTCCGGCTCATCTGGATGCCCCTGGGCATCTCCCGGCCCTCGCCCCAGGAGCTCTTCCTCCGGGGAGAGGTGGTTCTGGAGCGCCGTCGGCCCGACCTCCCGGCCCCCGGCGGCACCCTGGTCATGGACCTGGCCAACCTGAACCGGCCCGCGGGCTGGATCGTGGTGGTGGCCGTGCGGGTGGGTGAGGTGCCCAGCGCCCCCAGCGAGGTGCTGCCCTGGCTGGACGCCGGTCTCTGACCCTCAGCCCAGGCGCAGGATCGAGGAGCCATCGGCGTAATCCTCGAGCTTCATCTCCCGCATCTTCTGGAGCACCTGCACCAGGGTGCGGATGCGTTCCACCATCTCGCCGATCTTCACCAACTTCGGCTCCTCGGGGTACTTCCGCTGAAGCATCTCCACCTGCATGGAGATCACGGCGAGGGGGTTGTTGATCTCGTGCTTGAGGGTGCCGGCCATCTGCCGGAAGGTGTCCAGGCGGCCCGCCTCCAGGGCCTTCTCCTGAAGAGCCTGGTGGCCCCGCAGCACCTGGAGCCGGTGGTGCAGCGCCTCCCAGCGGAAGCCCTCATTGAGCCAGTCGGTGGCCCCGGCCTGGATGAGGTCGGCGTTCAGCTCCTCCCGGGTCCGCACCGCCAGGATGGGGGTGGTGGCGAAGCTGGGATGTTGCCGGTAGGTTCGGATGCAGGCGATGGGGTCGGTCACCCCCAGCACATCCACCACCAGCATGCGGAACCGTGGCAGGGGGGGCGCGGGGGGCGCTTCCTCCAGGGGGAAGAGGCCCAGTTCGCCGGCTTCCGCCGCGCTCTGGAAGAGGCCCAGGAGGCCCAGTTCCTCGGTCACGAGGCCCAGCAGGGGGCGCCCCGGCTCGTCGGGCAGGGTGTCCGGCCCCTCCGGGAACTGGAGGTAGAGGGCCTGATCACTCCACCGCCACCGGAGCCCGGCCTCGTGGAGGATCCGCCGGGTCCAGGGATCCGGCAGGGGGGTCTGCACCGTGGCGGGGAAGGCCATCCGCAAGGTCACCACGCCCCGGTCATGGTCCCAGGTGGGCTTGAACTCGACGCCCCGGGGCAGCTGCAGCAGAAGGGGCTCCACCAGACTGCCGAGGGCGGGCGAGACGGGCCCACCCCCGATCCAGACGGAACCCTGGGGGGACGTGGGCCACGCCACCTTCACCCCGGCCACGGCCAGCAGGTCGTTCCAGCGGTTGCCCAGCTCCTCCTGAAGGTTCTCCAGCTTCCAGGGGTGGCCGGCGGCGGGGCTGGCCGCGAGCTCCCCCATGCCGAGGCCATGCTCGATGAGCTCCCCCATGCGATCCAGCTGGTTGCGCAGGGCCTGGGCCCCCTCCACCTGGAGATCCCGGGTGAAGGCCTGCACCCAGTGCAGGGGACGCTCCATGGCCAGCATGAGCTGGGCCCGCTCCTCCCGCTCCCGGTGGTGGACCCCCCGCAGCCGGAGCAGCTCACCCTGGAGCTCCGCCTGGCCCAGGGCCCGACGGGTCAGGATGGTGTGCCGCATGGCCAGCACGCCCTGGCGCACGAAGGCCTGGAAGAGGGCGAGGTCGAAGCGGGTGAAGGGTCGGCGGTCCGCCTCCCGATCCAGGTAGAGGAAGCCCTCGATCTCCTCACCCATGGCCAGGGGCGCGCAGAGGAGGCCCCCCCGGTGCATCTCCACGAGGCTCATCCCCCCGAAGCGGGGATCCGCCAGGGGGCTGTTGGAGAGCACGGCCACACCCTCCTGGGCCACGTAGTCCAGCACGGAGCGGCTCAGCCCGATCCCCTCGTTCACATCCCCCACGCGGTGGGCGGTGCGCCGGGCCCCATCGGGCTGGAGCATCACGAGGAAACCCCGGTCCGCCAACAGGAGGTGCATGGCCTCCTCCAGCAGCCCCCGGATCAGCTGATCGGAATCGGTTTCCTTCAGCAGGCGCTCCGTACCCCGGTGGAGGAGTTCCAGGCCCCGGAGGAGCAGAAGGGTGTGGGTGGGATCCGGCCGGATCTCCTCGGCCAGCTCCCCGACCCGCTCCACGAACAGCTCCCCATCCAGGCCCGGGTACCCGATCGTGAAGGTGATCCCCCAACCGCCGAGGTCGAGTTCATCCCCATCCTGCAGGCGGTTCCCGCCGGAGTTCAGGGGGAGGCCGTTGAGGGAGCTGCCCTGGCTGCCCAGATCCTTGATCCACCAGGTCCCCCGTTCGAAGGAGAGGATGGCGTGGAGGCGGCTCACGGCCACCTGGCCCGGAGGGGCCACCACCTCGCACTGGCTGCCATCCCGACCCAGCCGGGACTCGCCCGTCAGGCGGTGCCGGAGCAGGAGGTTGCCTTCTTTCCAGGAGAGCCAGGGCATGCCTTCCCTTCGGCGGGAAGGCCCTGCCCATTGAGTCCGGAGGCTATTCGGCGGACTTGGCGGGCGGCAGGGGGTACCGCGTGGGGCGGTTGCGGCTGGCCCGGAAGACCAGGACGGTGTGGCCGATGGTCCACACATGCTCGAGACCGTCCACCATGGCCTTGAGGGCCGCCACCACGCCCTCCTCATCCTCGAAGGTGTTCTGGTTCAGCTTGATCTTCATGAGCTCGAGGCTCTCCAGCATCTGATCCAGCTCCGCGGCGAGGCCGGGGGTCACCCCGCCCTTCCCGATGTGAACGGTGGGCTTGAGGGGGTGGGCCTGGGCCTTCAGGAACTGACGCTGCTTCGGGGTGAGCATGGGAGACTCCGAGCCTTCCAGTGTGCCTGCATCAGGCCTTCCGGCGAAGCACCAAGAACGTCTGGTCGTCCTTGGCGCCCGCGCCCTTGGCGTGGGCATGGATGGCCGCCATGAGCCCGTCCCTCACCTCGGGCAGGGAGTCCGGGGTGCACCCGGCGAGGTGGGCCTCCAGGGCCTCCATGCCGAACTCCTCGCCCTCCGGGGATTCCGCTTCGGTGATCCCATCGGTGTAGAGGAGCAGCAGGTCCCCGGCTTGCAGGACGGTCTCCCCGCCCTGGTAGGACACCTGGCCGGGCAGCATGGCCAGGGGGAGCCCCTCGGCCTGGAGGACCTCCACCCGCCCGTCGGCGCGGCGCAGGAGGGCCGGCAGGTGCCCGGCACTGGCGTACCGGAGCCGCCCGGATTCCGGGTCCAGGTGGATCAGGAAGGCGGTGATGTAGCGGTTGGCCTCGGTGTGGCGGGCCAGCGCCCGGGAGAGGCGGTCCAGCAGCACCGGCGGCAGGGCCGACCAATCGGCCCAGGCATCCATGTAGGCCTGGAAGGTCACCATGAGGAGCCCCGGCCCCATGCCCTTCCCGCTCACGTCGGCTACCGCCGCGCTGAGGGCGCCATCCTCGAGGATCCAGGAGCCGTACAGGTCCCCGGAGACCCGCCAGGCGGGGGCGTTGTACCCGAGGACTTCGTACCCCTCCACGCAGGGGGGATCCGCAGGCAGGAAGCCCTGCTGGATGCGGCGGGCGTGGATCATCTCCCGCTCCAGATCCCGATGGCGCTGGGCTTCGGCCTCCAACCGGGCCGCCCGCAGGCGGGCCGCCGCGAGGTGGGCGATGAGGGTGGCCAGGCGCAGGTCCTCCCGGTCGAAGTGGCGGGTGGGGTTCAGCGCATCCAGGTAGAGCAGGCCCAGCACCTGCCCCTCGGCTTCGAGGGGGGTCACCAGGGCGGATCGGATCCCGGAGTGGACGATGGAGGCGGACATCAGGTCGGGGCTGTCGATGTCGGACATGAGGATGGCCTGCCCCCGCTGGAGGGAGGCTTCCACCAGGGTGCCGGGCAGGTGGATGGCGGAGCCATCCCGCTCGGAGCCCCGGCTCACCACGGTGCCCCAGCCCTTCTCCCCCGCCTGGATGAGGATGGCCCCCCGGTCGGCGTTCATGTGGGCCTGGAGCCCCTCCAGGAGGCGCTCCAGTTGGCCGACGGAATCCCCTTCCCGCACCAGGTCAAGGGCCACGGTCTCCAGGAAGCTCAGGGCCGCCACGGCCCGGGCGCCTTCCGCTGCCTGCGCGGAAGCGTTCCGCAGCTCCTGGGCCTTCATGATGAGGGAGGGCGCCCAGGGGCCTGTCTCCCGGGCCTCGATGACCACGTTGGGACCGGTCTCATCGGCGGACTTCACCTGGATCCGGAGGTTGCCCGGTGCCAGCTCATCGCCGGGGCGCATGGGGGCGGGATCCCCGACTTTGAAGCCATTGAGGGCCGTGCCGTTCTTGGAGTTCAGGTCCTCGACCAGCCAGTGGCCATCCGCCCACCGGAAGCGGGCGTGGTGCCGGCTGAGGCTGAGGTCTTCTATGACCAGGTCGTTGTCGGAGCTGCGCCCGAGCGTGTACACCCCGATCCCGGGCTCCAGGATCCAGGGGGCACGACCAGGGGTGTAGAGACGCAAGGCCTGGGACATCAGGGGGTTCCCGGCGGGTTGTTGAAGACGAGGGTACCCAGGCAGCCGGCAATTGGGTGGGAAAACATCGGCCTCGCTCCCGGATCCCCTACCCTTCCATCGGACGCGGGGGCTCCACGGGCCCCGAGGCCAGGGCCAGGGGGCTCTCCCCAGGCGCCATCAGCCGCTCCCGCCGCAGGCGGTGGATCCGGTCCCGCAACTCCGCCGCCGCCTCGAACTCCATCTTGGAGGCAAGGTCGCGCATCTTCTTCTCGAGCTTGGCCAGCTCCCGCTCGAAGGCGGTGTCCTCCAGGTAGAGGATCGGATCCTCCGCGGCCTGGTCCACCTTGGGCACGCCCACGAACTCCCGGGCCAGGGCTTCGCCGAGCACGTCGTCCAGGTTCCGCTTCACGCTCTCCGGCGTGATCCCGTGGGTTTCGTTGTAGGCCAGCTGCTTGGCGCGGCGCCGGCCGGTCTCATCCAGGGCGGCCTTGATGGAGCCGGTGATCCGGTCCGCGTAGAGGATGGCCCGCCCGTTCACGTGGCGGGCGGCCCGCCCGATGGTCTGGATGAGGGAGCGCGTGTTGCGGAGGAAGCCCTCCTTGTCCGCGTCCAGGATGGCCACGAGGCTCACCTCCGGGAGGTCGAGTCCCTCGCGGAGGAGGTTGATGCCGATGAGCACGTCGAAGTCGCCCCGACGGAGGCCCCGCAGGAGCTCCACCCGCTCCACCGTGTCGATCTCGCTGTGGAGGTACTCGGCCTTCACCCCCACCTCCCGGTAGTAGGTGGTGAGCTGCTCCGCGAGCTTCTTGGTGAGGACGGTGACCAGCACCCGCTCGTTCTTGGCGACGGTCTGCCGGATCTCCTCCAGGAGGTCATCCACCTGGGAGCCCACGGGCCGCAGCACCACCTGGGGATCCACCAACCCCGTGGGGCGTACCACCTGCTCCGCGATGACGCCGCCGCTCTGCTCCAGCTCGTAGCTGCCCGGGGTGGCGCTCACGAAGACCACCTGGTTCACCCGCTTCTCGAACTCCTCGAACTGCAGGGGGCGGTTGTCCAGGGCGCTGGGCAGGCGGAAGCCGTAGTCCACCAGGGTGGTCTTGCGGCTGCGGTCCCCGTTGTACATGCCGTGGAGCTGCCCGGTGGCCACGTGGCTCTCGTCCATGAAGAGCAGGAAGTCCTCCGGGAAGTAATCCAGGAGGGTGTGGGGCGGCTCGCCGGGCTGCCGGCCATCCAGGAAGCGGCTGTAGTTCTCGATCCCGGAGCAGACGCCCATCTCCTTGAGCATCTCGATGTCGTAGATGGTGCGCTGGTGCAGCCGCTGCAGCTCCACGATCTTGTTCTGGGCGCGGAACCAGTTCTCCCGTTCCTCCAGCTCCGCCTTGATCTCACGGATGGCGATCTTCAGCTTGTCCTCGGGGGTCACGTAGTGGGTCTTGGGCCAGACCGTGAGCTGGTCCAGCTTCTCGACCACCGCCCCCCGCAGGGGATCGATCTTGGAGAGGCGCTCCACCTCGTCGCCGAAGAGCTCGATCCGGTAGGCCACGTCCTCGTAGGCGGGGTAGACCTCCACCACGTCCCCCCGCACCCGGAAGGTGCCGGGCTCGAAGCTCACCTGGTTCCGCGAGTACTGGATGGCCACCAGATCCCGGAGGAGCACGCTCCGCTCCACGGTGCCGCCCACCTGGAGCTGGAGGCTCAGGCCCAGGTAGGAGCTGGGATCACCCAGGCCGTAGATGCAGGACACGGAGGCCACCACGATGGTGTCGCGCCGCTCGAAGAGGTTGCGGGTGGCGGAGAGCCGGAGCTTCTCCAGCTCCTCGTTGATCTTGCTGTCCTTGTCGATGAAGAGGTCCCGCTCGGGCACGTAGGCCTCGGGCTGGTAGTAGTCGTAGTAGCTGACGAAGTACTCCACCGCGTTGTCGGGGAAGAACTGCTTGAACTCCGAGAAGAGCTGGGCCGCGAGGGTCTTGTTGGGGGCGAAGATGAGGGCCGGGCGCTGCAGCTTCTCGATGACGCTGGCCATGGTGAAGGTCTTGCCGGAGCCGGTGACCCCCAGGAGCGTCTGGAAGCGGTCGCCGGCCTCCACCCCCGCCACGAGCTGGGCGATGGCCTCCGGTTGGTCACCGGCGGCCTGGTAGGGGGCTTGGAGTCGGAAGGGGATGGGCTTGGGCATGTCGTACTCGGGGGACCAGCATAGCGCTCCCCGGCGGTATGCTGAGGCCCCTTCCGAGGTGCCCCATGCCCCCCCTGCTGATGTACGTCCTGGCCGCCGCCATCGTGGCGCTCACCGTGGCCCTCCTGCCCCTCCTCAACCAGCTGCAGCGCACCGCCGCCAGTGCGGAGCGGTTCCTGGACAGCGCCAAGGACGACGTGCGGCGCATCCAGGAGGATGTCCGGGCCACCCGGGAGCGCATCGATGCCCTTGCCGGCAGCGCCCAGGGCGCCGTGGACCAGCTCAATGGCCTGGCGAAGCATCTGGCGGACCTGGGCACGGGCCTCAAGGGCAGCGTGGATGGCCTCCTGGGCCGCATGGGCTCCGGTGGGGGCGGCGGCTTCAGCTTCGGGGGCTTCCTGGGCACCCTCGGGGCCCTCGTGGCCCTGCTCCGCCGCCCCAAGGCAGCGGGAGGTGAGGCATGAGCGACCGGAACGACTCCCAGTTCGGCGCCTTCCTCGCCACCTTCCTCGCCGGCGCCGCCCTGGGCGCCGTGGTGGTGGCCCTCACCACCCCGAAGACCGGGGCCCAGCTCCGGGAGGACCTGGCCGATCTCCTGGACGACCTGCGCAAGCAGGTTCCGGGCAACGACGTCCAGGCATGACAAGGGCCCCGCGAGGGGCCCTCGTTTCGGGCGTGAAGCCGATCAGACCCGCTTCAGCACGACGCAGGCGTTGGTGCCGCCGAAGCCGAAGTTGTTGTTCAGCACGTACTCACCGTCGAAGCGGCCCTTGGTGTTGGGGGTGACATCGAGGTCGCAGGCGGGATCCTGGTCCACCACGTTGATGGTGGGGGGGATGTCGCCGGTCTGGATCACCTTGGCGCAGATGATGCTCTCCAGGGCCCCAGCGGCACCCAGCAGGTGGCCGTGCATGGACTTGGTGGAGCTCACCTTGAGGTTCTTGGCGTGGGCACCGAAGACACCCTGGATGGCCAGGCACTCCAGCTTGTCGCCGGCGGGGGTGCTGGTGCCGTGGGCGTTCACGTAGGCGATCTGCTCCAGGGCGATGCCGGCATCCTCGATGGCCGCGCGCATGACGCGCTTCGGGCCGTCGCCGTCCTCGCTGGGGGAGGTGATGTGGTGGGCGTCGCCGCTCATGCCGTAACCCACGACCTCGGCGTAGATCTTCGCGCCGCGGGCCTTGGCCAGCTCGTACTCCTCGAGGATCACGATGCCGGCGCCCTCGCCCATGACGAAGCCATCGCGGCCGGTATCGAAGGGCCGGCTGGCCTCCGCGGGAGCATCATTGCGGGTCGAGAGCGCGCGCATGGCGGCGAAGCCGCCGAGCCCCAGGGGGTTGATCACGGAGTCGGCACCGCCGGTCATCATGCGGTCGGCGTAGCCGTGCATGATCAGGCGGGCCGCATCGCCGATGGCGTGGGTGCCCGTGGCGCAGGCGGTGGCCACGGCGCTGTTGGGACCCTGGAGGCCGTACTTGATGCTGGCGAAGCCGCTGGCCAGGTTCACGATGAGGCTGGGGATGAAGAAGGGGCTGATGCGCCGGGGCCCGCGGAAGCCGTTGGCCTCCTCCCAGATGGTGTTGAGGCCGCCGATGCCGCTGCCGATGTAGGTGCCGAAGCGCTCGCGCTCCGCCTTGGTCAGCTCCACGCCCTCGTAGCCCGCGTCCACCCACGCCTCGGCGGCAGCGCCGAGGGCGTAGTGGATGAAGAGGTCCATCTTCTTCTGTTCCTTCTTGTCGATGAACAGATCGGGGTTGTAGCCCTTCACCTGGCCTGCGATGCGGCAGGCATACTCACTCACGTCGAAGCGGTCCACGGCCGTGATGCCGCTGCGGCCGTTGACCAGGTTGTCCCAGGTTTCGCCCACGGTGAGACCGCAGGGGTTCACGGAGCCCATGCCCGTGATGACAACGCGACGGCGGTTGTAGGAGGACATCACTTCACCTCGAAGCATCATGCTACCAGGGGTTAGGGCGGTTCCTTAACGCGAAGCGCCGCGGCCGGGGGCCGCGGCGCTTCAAGTTACGAAAGGGTTACTTGGCGTGCTTTTCGATGTAGGAGATGGCGTCGCCCACGGTGCGGATCTTCTCCTGCTCGCTCTCGGGGATCTCGAGACCGAAGGCTTCCTCGATGGCCATGATGATCTCGACGGTGTCGAGGCTGTCGGCACCGAGATCGTCGACGAAGTGGCTGGATTCCTGGATGGAATCCTCAGGCTTGGCCAGCTGCTCGGCAATGATCGCAATGACCTTCTTGCGGACGTCGGACATCGGGGGCTCCTTGAAAGCGAACCCAAAGAACCTACCACGGGGCAGGCCCTGTGCAAAATAAGAATCCCGAATGAGGTCAGTCACAGAATGCCGCGCCCCAAGGAAATCCTTGAACCCGAACAGGGTTGGCCGCTGGGATGGGGCTCCAGCCTCCGGGAGTTCCGGACCCACCTGGTGGTCGAGCGCAGCCTGAGCCCCCGCACCGCGGAGGGGTACCTCTCGGACCTGCATCAACTGGCGGCCTGGGCTTGCGAGCGCTCCCTGCCCCCCTCGGACCTCTCCAGGGATGACGTGAATGCGTTCCTGGTCCACCAGCAGGCCCTGGGGAAGGCCAGCCGAAGCCTGGCCCGCATGGGAAGCAGCCTCAGGTCCCTGCTCGCGTTCCTGCGATTGGAGGGGGAGGGTGCGGTGGGCCCCGAGGCCGTGGTCCGAGCGCCCCGCCCCCCCCGACGGCTTCCCAAGACCCTCAGCGAAGGCCAGGTGGAGGCCATCCTTGGCGCCCCCGACACGACCACTCCCCTCGGCCTCCGGGACCGGGCCTGGCTGGAGCTGCTCTACGCCTCCGGCCTCCGGGTGAGCGAATTGGCGGAGCTCCCGGCGCTCTCGGTGTTCCTGGATCAGGGATTCCTGAAGGTCATGGGCAAGGGGCGCAAGGAGCGCCTGATCCCCTTCGGAGACAGCGCTGCCACGTGGTTGCGGGCCTGGCTGAAGGTCCGCAGCGGCCTCCGCCCCCGGTGCGATGCCCTCTTTGTGGGTCGCCACGGGGAGGCGCTGAGCCGCCAGCAGCTCTGGCGCCTGGTGAAGGCCTATGCCCTGAAGGCCGGCGTGCCGGTCGAGCGGGTGAGTCCCCACGTGATGCGCCACGCCTTCGCCACCCACCTCCTGGACCACGGGGCCGATCTGCGCGCGGTCCAGGCCATGCTGGGCCACGCGGACATCAGCACCACGCAGATCTACACCCATGTCCACCGGGCCCGGCTCAAGGCCCTCTACGACAGCCTCCACCCCCGGGCCGGCGGCTGAGGTTGGACGCTGGGCGCCGCCTGGGTGAAGATGAAGCTGGAGTCACCCCATGGTCACGAAGCGCACCCCCAAGACCGCCGCCGCGGACGAGAAGCCCAAGAAGGCCGTGAAGGCCAAGGCCGAGGTCGCGCCGAAGGCACCGGCCAAGAAGGTCCCCGCCAAGGCCGCCAAGGCTGCCGAGGAGACGGCAAAGAAGCCCGGCCGCAAGAAGGCCGAAGCTCCTGCACCCGAAGTCCAGGTCGAAGCCGCTCCCGTGGCCGAGGTCGCCCCCAAGGCCAAGGGCCGCAAGGCCGCGACCCCTGCCGAGGTGGCGGATCCCCTCGCCTTCCCCTTCCCCGAGATGCTCAGGGCCATGCGGGAGAGCCGCCCCGTGGAGCTCATCTTCAAGGATGCGGAGGCGAACGCCCCCCGCACCTTCGAGCCCCGCCAGCTCACCTACGACACGCTCACCCAGGCCTGGTACGTCTTCGGCTGGGATCGCCGGTACAACGCCGAGCGCCACCACCGCCTGGATCTCCTCGCCGAGGTGAATGACGTCGAGGGCGTGGGCCGCGCCGCCCAGGGCCCCTACGCCGAGGGCACCCCCGGCAACCAGATCGGCGGCTGGCTGGGCGGTGAGCCCATCGCCGTGAAGGCCCTGCTCCACAAGCAGTGGGTCTTCGCCGTGAAGCAGGCCCCCCCCGCCTTCCCCCAGTTCACCCTCAAGGAGCAGGAGGACGGCAAGGCCCTGGCCACCTTCACGGCCACGGACCTGCGGGCCATCGCCCGCTGGGCCATGCAGTTCGGCGACGGCATCACCGTGCAGGAGCCCCAGCGCCTGGTGGACCGCCTGCGCCAGGTGGCCTCCGCCTGGGCCGGCAAGGACCTCAGCAAGCCCGCCCCCGCCCCGGCTCCCGCCCCCCGCGTGGAGGCCCGTCCGGAGCGCGAGGAACGCCCCCGTCGGGAGGACCGGGAGGATCGGCCCCGCCGCGAGGAGCGTGAAGACCGCCCCCGCCGGGAGGAGCGCGAAGAGCGCCCCCGCAAGGACAGCAAGGTCGAGATCCGCATCGAGCGGCTCTGATCCGATCCCCCCATGGGAGCAAGGCCCTGCGATCCGTCGCGGGGCCTTTTCCTAGTCTTGACGGGGCTCCAGCTTCCAGCCCCGGAGTCCCGGGTAGAAGCCGTAATGGACGCCCCGATGGCTGAAGGCCACCCCCTTGAGTTCCCGCTGCGCCACGGCATAGGCCGGGCTGTACTCCAGGAGGATCAGGGGGCGGTCCCGGAAGATGATCTGGTTGATGCGGTGGTAGATGGCCTTTCGGGATTCGAGATCGACCTCCCGGCTTCCCGCTTCGAAGAGGCGGTCCACCTCGGGATTCCGGTAGTTCATGAAGTTGGTGCGGCTGGGGATGCCCTCCGTGGTGTACACGAGCCGGTCTCCGCTGGGATCGGGGCCGTTGTTCACCCACCCGCTCACCCACATGTCCCCACGCCCCTCAGCCTGGGCTTTCAGCACACCCGGCCCCGGCGCCACCTCGACCTCGACCCGGACCCCGGCCCGGATGATGGACTCCACGAAGGCTTTCACAAGGGGATCCTGATTGATCGCGACACCGAGGATCAACCGGAGGGAGAGTTCCTTCCCCCCGGGCCCGACCCGCCAGCCGTTGGGGCCCATCCGCCAACCGGCCTGGTCCAGGAGCTGCAGGGCCAGGTCCCGCTTGGGAAGGGGCTTGGGCGTGGGGTCAAAGGCCCAGGACAGGGGATGCCAGATGCTCTGAGCGACCTGGATGGGGCGGACCACCCGCTCCCGGGCATAGGCCTCCCAGGGCAGCAGGTTCCCCAGGGCCTGGCGAAGCCGGACATCCGCCAGGACGCTCCGCTGAGGCTCGCAGTTCATCCAGATGGCGCTGAACCCATCCTGCACCGAGTTGTAGGGAACCACGCGTCCCTGCCCGATGGCGCCCTTGCGGAGGAGGTAATGGCTGATCCAGGGGCTCGCATAGGTGTAGAAGTCCGTGCGCCCCTCGGCAATCGCCTTGATGGGCCGCCCTTCGACCACCTGGAAGTGGAACCCCGGGGCCAGTCCGGGATGGGGGCCCCGATAGCCCTCCCAGCGGACGAGCTGGACATCCTTCGCGTTGGCACCCGGCTTGACGCGGTAGGGCCCGGACCCCACCGGGGCCCAGGTGAAGGGGTGCTTGGCGGGGATGCCCACGGGCGGATACAGGTGCTTGGGTACGGGGATGAAGTTGTAGAGCAGGGCCTCCAGGGAGGGCATGGGATGTTCATCCTTCACCTGGAGGGTCAGGGGTCCCACCTGGGTCATCTTGGGGATCCACCGCCCCTGGTTGTCGCTGATGGCGACCATCCGGGGCGACCGCAGGAGGTTCCAGGTGAACAGGATGTCGCCGGCATCCAGGGGATGCCCATCCTGCCAGATCAGGCCGGGCCGGACCCGGAGCGTGGCCTGACGCTGATCGGGGGACAGCTCCCACGACTCCAGGATCTGCGGGATGAAGTTCCCTTTCGCATCCATCGTGACCAGCCGGTCGAACACCAGGTCCACCGGGGGCAGCTGGTCCTCGAACCCGAGGATCAGGGGATTGATGCCATCCAGTTCCCCGATCAGGATCCGGATGGGGGCCGGCTGGGCGCTGAGGGCCCAGCCCAGGGCCAGGGAGAGGAGGAGGGCCAACGGGCGCATACCCGGCTCCTATCGGCCAAACCCGGCGATCCCTGACGTTTGGACCTGCCGGCAGGATCCTCTGGAATAATTGACTGTTCTGATCAGGAATCCTACCCTTGGGGGGGAAGGAACCGAGGCAACCCGTGAAGATCAGCGCCCGTGGACGCTACAGCATGCAGGCCCTGTTCGACCTGGCCCACCACAGCCATGGCCAGCCGGTGCCCCTGCACCTGATCGCCCAGCGGCAGAACCTGAGCCTCCCCTTCCTGGAGCAGATCTTCAACAAGCTCAAGAAGGCCGGCGTCGTGGCCTCCGTGCGGGGCCCCAAGGGCGGCTACGTCCTGACCCGGGCCTGCGACCAGATCAGCGTGGGCGAGGTCCTCCGCCTCACGGACGGCGCCTTCCACGCCCAGGCCAAGCTGGACCCCCTCTCCGCCCGGGAGATCCTCATGGGGGACGAGCGCATGGCCACCATGCTCTGGGACCAGCTCACGAACCACATCACGACCTTCCTGGAGAAGGTCACCATCGCCGACCTCTGCAGCGAGACCCACGCGAACACCTGCCCCGAGTGCACCTGCCCCCAGTACGTGAAGGAGGTGCAGGCGGGCATCGCCAACGGCAAGATCAAGGGCTGCGCCGCCCTGATGGGCTGAGCGGCCCGTGAGCAACCTCTGCGCCCTGCCCTCGCTGGCGGCCCCGCCCACCGGGGAGGACCTGAAGGGCCTCGCCAAACTGGAGAAGCGCATCCTCCGCCGGGTGGGTGAGGCCATCCGCGACTACACCCTCATCGAGGAGGGCGACCGCATCCTCGTGGGCCTCAGCGGCGGCAAGGACTCCTGGGCCCTGCTGGAGGTCCTGGAGACCCTGCGGAAGCGGGCGCCCATCGACTTCGAGGTGCACGGCATCACGGTGGACCCGGGCTTTCCCAAGTTCGACCCCGACCGCATCGCCGAGGTCTGCGAGCGCATGGGCGTGCCCCACACCATCCTGGGCGCGCCCATCGACGCGAAGATCCGGGAGCGGCCCGAGGCCCTTCCCTGCATCATCTGCTCCCGCCTGCGCCGGGGCGTGCTCTACAGCCATGCCAAGGCCCACGGCTACACCAAGATCGCCCTGGGCCACCACGCCGATGACCTGCTGGAGACCCTGCTCCTGAACCTGTTCTTCGAGGGGAAGCTGGGGTCCATGCCCCTGCGCCTCACCAGCGACGATGGCGCCAACACGGTGATCCGCCCCCTGGGCACCTGCGAGGAATCGGACCTCCAGCGCTACACCTGGCTGAAGGGCTACCCCATCGTGCCCTGCGGCTGCCCCCTCTGCGCCTGCTCCATCCAGGAGAGCCGGCGCAAGCAGGCCAAGGCCCTCATCGCCCAGCTCCAACCCGACATCCCCGCCATCAAGGCCTCCATGCTGGCGGCCCTGAGGAACGTCCACACCACCCACCTGCTGGACCCGCGCCTGGGCGCTCTGAGCGCCCGGGGGCAGGACTCCGAGGTCGAGAAGCTCGGCTAGGAGCCCGTCCAAGGTATCCCCCGGGCGGCGTTGGGCGCCGGCCGAGCGCCCCGAGGCGACCGACCGACGGGGGTGTGGGTCCACCACGGAGGAAGGTCAACGAAGGGGCGCGACGGCCGCCGCCCCAACCCGAAGGGCGAAGCGGGGAGGGCCCATGGGCGTCGTCACGGCCCTTGCCCGATGCACCCCCATCGGCCCGCGGGCCCTTCCTCGCCCCTGATCCCTCCCCGCTTCGCGCCGCCTGCAGGGGATACCTTGGACGGGCTCCTAGGCCTGGGTGGCCCGCCACTCCGCCAGCTGGAGCGTCTCGTTGAGGTCCTGCAGGCTCGGCGGCTTGCTCACCAGGTTGTGGGCTCCGGCCTTGGTGGCCTCCACCCGCTCGTTCACCGTGTCGTGCCCCGTGAGCATCAGCACGTAGGTCTTCGGATGACTCTCCCGGATCCAGCGGCAAAGCCCCAGGCCATCCATGCCACCCGGCATCTCCCAATCGAGGATGGCCAGGGGGCAGGGGTTGGCATTGAACCAGTCCCAGGCGGACTTCGCGTCACCGAAGGCGAAGGGCTGGTGCCCCTTGGCCTTCAGGGCCGCGACCAGGAACTCGCGGACGTAGGGGACGTCATCCACCACCAGGATCTTCATGGAACCCTCCACCGGGGCCCATCGGAGGGAGGGAGGGACCACTTGAGCCTGGGCAGGGGCCAACCCCGCCCCGCGTTCGCGCCTGCTTCCGCTATGGTGGGGCAACCCCTCGAAGGAATCCCATGCGCGCCCTCGTGAGCTTGCTCGGTCTGGCCCTCGCCCTCCCTGTCTTCGCCGTGCAGGCACCTGCGCGGTCCGAGGCCCCGGCTCCCGAAAAGAAGGAGAAGGCGGACTCCAAGGCCGACGAGAAGCCCGTGGTCACCTCCCACACCCTCACGGTGGGCGGCAAGGTGCTGCGCTACACCGTGACCACGGGGCTCATGCCCCTCAGGAACGCAGCCGGCGAGAAGGAGGCCGACGTCTTCTACATGGCCTACACCCTGGATGGGGTGGATGCCACCAAACGGCCCCTGATGTTCAGCTTCAACGGGGGGCCGGGCTCCGCCAGTGTCTGGCTGCACCTGGGGGCCCTGGGCCCGAAGCGGGTGAAGATGGGCCCCGATGGCCTCATGCCCCCACCCCCCTACCGGGTGGAGGACAACCCCGCCACGTGGCTGGACCAGACCGACCTGGTGTTCATCGATCCGGTGGGGACCGGCTACAGCCGCGCGGCCAAGCCCGAGCTCAACGCCAAGTTCCACGGCGTGAAGGGGGACATCGAGAGCGTGGGCGAGTTCATCCGGCTCTACCTGGGCCGCGCCCACCGCTGGACCTCCCCGCTCTTCCTGGTGGGCGAGAGCTACGGCACCACCCGGGCGGCCGGGCTCTCCGGTCACCTCGTGGAGAAGGGCATCGCCCTCAACGGGGTGGTGCTGGTGAGTTCCATCCTGAACTTCCAGACCGCCCGCTTCACGGTGGGCAATGACCTGCCCTATCCCCTCTACCTGCCCACCTACACCGCCACCGCGTTCTACCACAAGCGCCTGGCCCCGGAACTGCAGCGGGACTTGAAGGCCACCCTCAAGGAGGCGGAAGCCTTCGCCAGCGGCCCCTACACCACGGCCCTGGCCAAAGGCGATGCCCTGCCGGTCGCGGAGCGGGAGGCCATCGCCACCCAGGTGGCGCGATTCACGGGCCTCGATCGGACCTACGTGCTCCGGGCCAACCTGCGCATCCACGACCAGAACTTCTACAAGGAGCTCCTCCGGGCCGAGGACCTGGTGGTGGGTCGCCTGGACAGCCGGTTCAAGGGCACCGATCCCGAGGGGAACGGCGACACCCCGGAGTTCGATCCCAGCCTCACGGCCATCCGCCCCCCCTACACCGCCGCGTTCAACGACTATGTGCGCCGGGAGCTGGGCTACGCCTCGGACCTGGAGTACTACATCCTGGGCGGTGGCGTGGGGCGCTGGGACTGGGGCGGCGACAACCGCTACGCCGACACCAGCGACGCCCTGCGCCAGGCCTTCGCCAAGAATCCCTTCATGAAGCTCTTCGTGGCCAACGGCTACTACGACGTGGCCACGCCCTACTTCGCCACCCAGTACACCCTGGGCCACATGCGCCTGGATGCCGCGGCCCGCGCCCGCATCAGCCAGGGCTTCTACGAGGCCGGCCACATGATGTACATCGAGGAGAAGAGCCTCGTCCAACTCAAGAAGGACGTCACCGCCTTCCTGGAAGGCGCGGTCCGTCGCTAGGGAACCCTCGCGATACGCAGCCCATGGGGTCCTAAACGGAGCCCGGCCAGGGGCGTAGTCCCGCCGATCCCCTCCTTCCAGAACCGGCTCCGCCTCCCGACCAGGCCCCCATGCCCCCACCCAGCCCCACCCTGCACCCCGTGGCGCCCGAAGCCCGGCTCCTCCAATTGGACGTGCTCCGGGGCCTGGCGCTTCTCGGGGTGCTCCTCGTGAACCTCAGCCTCTTCAGTGGCTCCGAGTGGGCCCTGGAGGCGCACCTGCCCTATCCCATGGGCTGGGGGGGCCCCCTCCTCCTGACGCTGCGGAGCGCCCTGCTGGAGTCCAAGGCGGCAGCCCTTCTCGCCATGCTCTTCGGCGCGGGGATGGCCATCCAGGCCGAGGGGTTCATCCGCCGGGGGGAGCGGCACCTGGCCTTCTCGCTGCGCCGCGCGGGGGTCCTCGCCCTGTTCGGGCTCGCCCACAGCTTCCTGCTCTGGGATGGCGACATCCTCCTGGACTACGCCCTCCTCAGCCTGCTCCTGGTACCCGTCCTGGGGGTGGGCCCACGCCGCTTGCTCTGGACCCTGCCCCTCCTGGGGTTGGCCGTGGGGCTGCTCATCCTTCCCTTCGCCGCCAAGATCCGCACGGCGAGCGAACTCATCGAAGCCCCTGCGCGCTTCCACGCCCTCAACCTGGAGCACTACGGCTCAGGCTCCTGGATGGCCCAGCTCAAGTACCGGGCCTGGGAGATGGTGCACGTCATGGGTCCCATCCGCCTCTCCAATCGACTGCCCTTCCTCCTGCCCTTCTTCCTCCTCGGCGCCTACTTCTGGAAGAAGGGGCTTCTCCAGGAACCGGACCAGCACCGGGCCACCCTCTGGCGCCTGCTGCTCGGCTTCGGCCTCCTGGGCCTCGTGGCGAACCTGATCCCCCAGGAACGGGTCTGGTCCGTCGCGTCCCAGTTCGCGTTCCGCCCATTCCGCGTGCTAATCCGCGTGACCTACCTCTTCGCCCGGCCGGGGCTCACGCTCGGCTATCTCGCCGCCATCCTCCTCCTGCTCCAGCACCCCCGGGCCCGCCGGGCCCTGGCGACCCTGGCCCCCCTCGGGCGCATGGCCCTGACCCAGTACCTCCTGCAGTCGCTGGTCTGCACCTGGATCTTCAACGGACATGGCTTGGGCCTCTTCGGGAAGGTGCCCCTCAGCCTCTACCTCCTGGGTGGGGTGGGCTTCTTCACCCTGCAGGTGATGGCGAGCCGACTCTGGCTCACGCGGTTCCGCATGGGCCCTGCGGAATGGCTGTGGCGAAGACTCACCTATGGTGGCGCCCAACCGTTCCGTCTTCGCCCCGCGCCCCTTGCCCCATCGGCTCCCGCCAAGGCCGAAGCAATCCCCTGAGGGGGCTTCAGCGGGACCTCGGGGTCCCTGGCAAGGCTTCCAATGTCGCCTCGGCGAGGAAGGCCTCCACGTCCTCCTTGGAGGGGGCGTAGACATGCAGGGCCAGGGTCGGGCCACGGAACTGCACGAGTGCGTCCTTCGTCGGGAGCAGCAAGGGCGAGCCCACCAGCAGGATGGCCACGTGGATGTTCCCCCGCAGGGGGGTCGGCGTGGAACGCGTGCCGTAGTGGAGCTCGCCGATCACCCGATCGGAGTCGCCCAGCCGGCGCACCTTGCGAAGCATCAGCCCCTGGGGGAGGGGCGAGGGGGTCATGCCATCGTCCAAATGCAGATCCTGGCCGGCCCAGACCAAGCGATGCCACACCAGTACCCGGCCGGGGGCCGCCAGGCACTCCAGTTGTTCCTTCACGCCCCATTCCGCTTCGGAGGTGGCCGCGCGGAGCGCCCGATGGAGCGGGTAGGAATCCCGCCAATCCTGGGTGGGTGCAGGCTTCGCCTTCTGGATGCGATCCAATGCCTCCGCAGCCTCCCGCACCGCCTGGCGCCGACGTGGCCCTTCCGCCTCCAGCACCGCCTTGGCCCGATCCTCAGGAACCTCCTGGGTCGACCCTCGCCGGTACAGAAGCCAGCGGGCATTCGCGTCCGAGGGCGTGGCCTCGCCCTCCTGCCGGACCCAGGCCCCCACCTGATTCGGCAGTGCCTGCGCAAGCTGGGCGAGGGCCAGCTCCCGGAGGCGGACCGCCTCCTCGGCCTGCGCCTTGGCCTGAGCCGCATGGACCCGATCCGAAAGCGATGGGTGGGCCCGGTCCTTCCACGCCCAATTGCACGCGGGCAGCAGCAGGAGGGCGATGGGCGCGAACCGGCTCACAGCACCCGCAGCCACAGGCCCTTGAGGTAGAAGCCCTCGGGGTGGTTCAAGGCATAGGGGTGGTCCGAGGGCTGACCCAGGTGGGCGAGCACCTGGGCTTCGCGGCCGGCCTCCAGCAGGGCCGTCCACACCGCCTCCTGGAAGCGGATGCGGTCCAGGTGCTGGCTGCAGCTGTAGCACCAGAGCATGCCGCCGGGGGCCGTGGCGCGGGCGCCGAGGCGGAAGACGTCCTTGTAGGCCTTGAAGGCATTGTCCACGTCCTTGCGCTGCTTGGCGAAGGCGGGGGGATCCACGATCACGCGGTCCCAGGCCCCGGGCTCCAGCTGCCGCATGAGGTCGAAGGCATCGCCCTCCATCCGCGTGTGGGCCGCGGGATCCAGGCCGTTGTCCTTCCAGTCGGACTCCGCCTGATCCAGGGCGGCCGCGCTGATGTCGAGGGTGGCCACCTCCACGGCGCCGCCCAGGCCCGCGTGGATGCTGAAGCCCCCGGTGTAGCCGAAGGCGTTGAGCACCCGCTTCTCCTGGGAGAGCGCCCCGAGCTGGAGCCGGTGGGCCCGCTGATCCAGGAAGAAGCCGGTCTTCTGGCCCCGGAGCAGGTCCACCTTCAGGCGCGCGGGCCCCTCATGGATGGTGATGGGCCCGCCCAGGCTGCCCTTGAGGATCCGGTTCACCGGGGCCAGCCCCTCCTCCTTGCGGCCGCTCTGGCTGCGCTCCACGAAGACCGTGCAGCCCTCGCGCTTGCCGATGGACTCCAGCACCGGCCCCCAGACGGGGCGCAGGGCCTCCAGACCCGCCGTGCCCACCTGGATCACCAGGGCGTGGGCGTAGCGGTCCACCACCAGGCCCGGCAGCAGGTCCCCTTCCCCGAACACCCAGCGCACGCCTTCCAGCGGATCGGTGTGGCCGAGGTCCTTGCGGAGCTGCAGGGCCATCTCGAAGCGGTGGCGGAAGAAGGCCTCATCCAGGGGCGCATCCTCGAAGCGGAACATGCGGCCCGCCAGGGGATTGGTGGCCGAGGCCGTGCCCACGCCCAGGACGTTGCCGGAGGCATCGGCCACGCGGACGAGGGGCCCCTCGGCGGAGTCGGCCACGGCCCCACTGAAGATCCAGGGGTGGCGCTTGGAGAGGAGGGACTCCTTCCCGGGCTTCAGGCGGAGGAGGGGGTAGGGCCAGCGGGCTGCATCCATGCTCCCAAGCTATCACCCGGGGCCGGGCTCGTCCTCGGGAGAGGGTTCATACCAGGTCAGGTGGTAGTGATGATCCCACCCCCCCGGCCCGGGCCCCTGGTGTCGCACCCGCACGAGCCCTGCACCCCGGATCTGGAGGAGCGAGGTGAAGAACCTGGGCAGGTAGTCCGCGGGGTATTCGCCATAGGGGAAATCCGCCCAGAGGATGAGCTCGGCCCGTCCACGGGCCAGCGCAGCCACCTCCGCCCCTCCACCCCGATGGAGGTAGGCGAAGAGCTTGGGGTAGTCCGCCACCACCGATTCCACCGCAGTCCCCTTGAACCATCCCTGGTCCCGACCCAGTTCGTAGAGGGGCCGGGCCATCATGCCCCCCCGGGCGGACCAGGGGTTGTGGCCCGCGCATCGGAGGTACACCTCCCGGGCCTCCGTGAGCCAGGCGGTGGGGATCCATTCATCTGGATCCACCTCGCGACTCAAGAACTCCGCAACCGGCCTGGAGCACCCCCGGAGGATGCGCTCCCAAGCCGCTTCATCCACCATCGCCCGGAGGTTCTTCCGATAGTGCTTCAGGCTCGCCCCCCGGGTGTGGGTGATCTGGGCCGCCAGGCGATCGATGGAAGCGGGAATGGGCATCCGCCCAAGATCGGGTGCGCCGTGACCGCCGTCAATCCTGACGGAGCACCTTCCGCAGGGCGCCGATGAGCCGCGCCACCTGGGCTTCCGAGGTGTCCGGCAACATGGACACGCGGACCACGCTCCGGGCCTCGGGTTCGGAATAACCCAGGCCCAGGATGGCGTGGCTGGGCTTCACGCTGCCGCTGTGGCAGGCGCTGCCCGTGCTCACGGCGAAGCCCGCGAGATCCAGGGCCATCTGCACCGCCTCGCCGCTGTGGCCGCGGAGGAGCAGGGCCGAAGTGTTCGGCAGGCGGTCCAGGCCGCGGCCCACGACCTCGAAGGCGGGGTCCCAGCTCAGCACCTCCGCCTCGAAGGCGTCCCGCAGCGGGGCCAGGGCGGCGTGGGCCGCCAGCCGCTCCGGGATCCGACGGGCGGCGGCCGCCAGCCCCAGGATGGCCGGGAGATCCTCGGTGCCCCCGCGGCGCCGGCGCTCCTGGGGTCCCTCCATGGGGCTCTCCCAGGGCAGGCCCGGGCGCATCCAGAGCAGCGCCGCCCCGCGGGGGCCGCCCATCTTGTGGCCGCTGAACACGGCCGCATCGGCGGTCTCCAAATCCAATGGCACCTTGCCCCAGGCCTGGGCGCAGTCCCGGATCCGCACGGCCCCCGGCACCTGCGGCAGGGCGTAGCGGATGCCGGTCTCGTTGTTGGCGGCCATGCGCACCACGGTGGCCACCCCACCCGGCGGCTCCGGTCGGAAGCTCACGGCGGTCCACTCCTTCAGCGGATTCAGACAGGCACTGTGCTCCCCGGGGAACACGCTGGCGGGGAGGTCCCCCAGGGCGGGCCGCAGCCCCCGGAGGAGGAGGTGCAGGGCCTCCGTGGCGGAGCTGCAGAAGATCAGCTCCGCCGGGGCGACCCCCAGGCCATCGGCGAGGCTACGCCGGGCCTCCTCCAACCGGTGGCGGGCCCGCTGGCCCTCGCGGTGGGTGCTGGTGGGGTTGGCCCAGTCCTCATCCATGGCCCGGCGCACGGCCTCCACGGCTTCGGGCACCGGGGGCACGGAGGCGTTGGCATCGAAGTAGGCGCGTTCCACACCTCATGATGCCAGCCCCCTCCTCCCGCTATGCTGGGCGATCCCATGCGATCCCTCCCCTGCCTCCTGCTGGCCCCCGTCCTCGCCGCCCAGACGCCGGAGGTCCGCCCGCTCCAGCTGGAGCTGCGCGCCAGCTGGCAGACCCTGCGGATGCCCACGCCCGGCGAGCGCATGGGCCTCGTGGGGGTGGAGTTCCTGAGGGTCCGGGAGCACGGCCTCGCCTGGGGCCTCGGGGGCTATGGCGCGCTCACGGGCATCCGGGGCGGCTTCATCACGGTGGGCCTGGCCGGGGCCTGGCGACCGGCCCTCTCGGAGCGCCTGTCCCTCGACCTCGGAGCCTTCTGCGGCGGCGGCGGCGCCGGCCGGGCCGACGTGGGCGGCGGCTGGATGCTGGAGGGCCATGCGGGCCTCGAGTGGCGCACGGAGCTGGGGCGCCTGGGCCTGGCGACCCAGCGCATCGCCTTCCCCAACGGAGCCATCGACAGCCGCCAGTGGCGCCTCTCCTGGGGCCTCCCCTTCACCCTCCGGGAAGCGGCCGCGGGCGCGGTGTTCCACCTGCCGGAGCAGCCCTGGCGCGAGGTCGAGGTCGCCGCCACGGCCGCCCGGTATCGCCCCCGGGGCGGCTTCCGAACGGATGGCCGACCTGAGCGGGACCTGGACCTGGTGGGCATCCGCACGGACCTGGGCCTGGCGGGGGGCGCCTTCGCCAGCCTGGAACTGGCCGGCGCCCACGGGGGCGATGGGGACGGCTACATGGAGGCCCTGCTGGGGGCTGGCTGGGGCGTGGAGCTGGGCGCCCAGGGGCGCGGAAGGGTCTATGCCCGGGTGGCGGGCGGCCCCGCCGGAGGCGGTCGCCTGGATGTGGGGGGCGGCATGGCCTGGAAGGGGGCCCTGGGCGCCCAGGTGCGCCTGGGTTCCAGCACGCGGCTCGGGGTGGAACTGGGGCGGTTCCGCGCCCCCGGCGGGACCTACCGGGCCGACACCGTGCAGCTCGCCCTGGGCCACACCTTCGGGGTGGCCATGGATTCCGGTCGGCCCGCCGGGGCCGCGGATACCTTCACCGCCAGCCGATGGTGGATGGAGGCGGGCCTCGTCGAGCTCAGCGGGGCCCAGCGGGGCGGGGGCACGGCGCCCGCCGCCCTGCGCATGGCCGACCTCCGGGTGGGCCTCCCCCTGGGCCCGCACCTCTACCTGGCCGGAGAGGCCGCCTTCGGCACCAGCGGGCGGGCCGGGGGCTATGCCGAAGGCCTCCTGGGCCTGGGTCTGGAAGCACCGCCGCTCCCCCGCACCGGAACCGCCTGCTTCGCCGAGCTCTGCGTGGGCGCCGCCGGGGGGGGCGGGGTGGACACCCGGGGCGGGGCCTTCCTCCAGCCCGCCCTTGGGCTGCGCCAGCCCCTGGGCTCCACCCTGGATCTGGTGCTGCGGGTGGGGCGCACCCGGGGCCTCCACGGCGGCCTCGACACGCCCATGGCCGCCCTGGCCCTGCGCTGGAAGGTGGACCTGCTCAGCCGGCGCGCCGGAGCGTGAGCGTCGCTGGTAGCGTGAAGGCATGATCCAGTGGACAGGTGCACGGGTGCTCATCACCGGGGCCAGCTCCGGCCTCGGGGAGGCCTTCGCCCACGCGGTGGCGGCCCGGGGCGCGGTGCCCATCCTCGTGGCCCGGCGCCAGACCCGGCTGGCGGAGGTGGCCCAGGCCATCCATGCCCGCACCGGAATCCAGCCCGAGGTCATCGCCTGCGACCTCCTCATCCCCCAGGCCCGGGCGGAGCTGGTGGCCCACGTGGGAGCGGTTGACGTGCTCATCCCCAATGCCGGCTGGGGCCCCGTGGGACGCATCGGGAACCTGAGCCTGCGCGCCCACCAGGAGATGCTCGCCCTCAACCTCAACGCCGTGGTGGAGGTGGTGCACGGCCTCCTGCCCCTGCTGCGCCGACGCAAACAGGGCGGGGTGCTCTTCGTGGCCTCCACCGCCGCCTTCCAGCCCTGCCCCAACTTCGCCACCTATGGCGCCACAAAGGCCTTCATTTTGAGCTGGGCCCAGGCCCTGGGGGCCGAGCTCCGGAAGGATGGGATCGCGGTCACCACCCTCTGCCCCGGCGCCACCGCCACGGAGTTCTTCCAGGCCGCCAACATCCCCCGCAAGCAGATCCCCGCCCTCGCCTCGGGCCTGCTGGATCCCGTGGCCGTGGTGGAGGCGGGGCTCCGCGGGCTCGAGCGCGGCAAGCCCCTCGTGATCCCGGGCCTCCGTCATCGCCTCCTCGTCCACATCCAACGCCTGCTGCCGCGCCGCGCCATCACCTGGGTGACCGGGAAGAGCCTGGGATTGAAGTAGGCTGGAGGTTCCCGAGGCCGCCATGTCCACCGCCCACCCCCAGAACGTCATCGCCCTCATCTGGGACTTCGACAAGACCGTGATCCCCGGCTACATGCAGGATCCGATCTTCAAGGCCTACAGCGTGGATGGCGGCGCCTTCTGGCGCGAGGTGAACGCCCTGCCGAGCTACTTCAAGCGCATCGGCGTGAACGTCCACCCCGACACCTGCTACCTCAACCACCTGCTCACCTACGTGCAGGCGGGCCGCATGGGCGGCCTCACCAACGCCAAGCTTCGCGAGCTGGGTGCCCAGATCCCCTTCCACGCGGGCCTGCCGGACTTCTTCCGCCTGCTGAAGGAGGAGCTGGCCAAGGTGCCCGAAGCGGACCGCTTCGAGCTGAAGCTGGAGCACTACATCGTGTCCACCGGCCTGCGGGAGATGATCGAGGGCAGCGCCATCCGCCCCTATGTGGATGGCATCTGGGCCAGCGAGTTCGTGGAGACCCCACCCCAGCCCGGCTTCGATCCCGCCCGCACCCCGAGCCAGGGTCCCGCCAACCAGGAGGGCGCCCTCCTCCACGTGCACGCCATCAGCCAGATCGCCGTGGCCTACGACAACACCTCCAAGACCCGCGCCATCTTCGAGATCAACAAGGGCTCCAACGTGGACCCGAGCATCGAGGTGAACGCCACCCTGCCCCGGGACTTCCGCCGCGTGCCCTTCGAGCAGATGATCTACATCGCCGATGGCCCCAGCGATGTGCCCGCCTTCAGCGTGCTCAAGCAGAACGGCGGCACCGCCTACGCCGTGTACGACGATGCCCATGAGGCCAGCCTCGAGCAGGTGGAGCGCCTCCGGGAGGATGGCCGCGTTCACCACTACGGCCCCGCGGACTACCGGCCCGGCAGCCCCACCGCCAAGTGGCTGGGTCTGAAGGTGCGGCAGATCGCCGCCGCCATGGTGGAACGCAAGAAGGCCGCCCTCAAGGAGCAGGTGGGCGCCGCGCCCCGCCACCTGGGCTGAGCCCCTCGCCCCTCCTCGGGAGCCCCTCACCCTCGTGGACCGGATCCGTGCTTCCGGGCACGGAAGAAATCGAGGACCCTGGATCTTTCCCTCCAGGTATCCCATGTCCCGACGCCTCCCATCCCTGATCCCGGCCCTGGTGGCCGTCGCCCTCGTGGCCCAGGCTCCCAAGGCCCCGGCCAAGCCCAAGGCCGCCACGCCCGGCTTCGACCTCGCCGACATGGACCGCACCGTGAAGCCCGGCGATGATTTCGTCGCCTACGTGAACGGTGGCTGGGTGAAGCGCACGGAGATCCCTGCGGACCGGGCCTCGGTGGGCAGCTGGACGGAGCTCTTCGAGCTCAACCAGAAGCAGCTGGTGGCCATCATCCGCGAAGCCGCCGCAGCCAAGGCCCCGGCCGGATCGGAGCTCCGCAAGGTCGGGGTGTACTACAACACCTTCCTCGACGAAGCCGCGATCGAGGCCGCGGGCCTCAAGCCCCTGCAACCCGCCTTCACCGCCATCGCCGGCCTCCAGGACCGAAGCGCCCTCTCCCGTCACCTCGGCACCACCCTGCGGGCCGACGTGGACGTGCTGAACGCCACGAACTACATCACGCCGAACCTCTTCGGCCTCTGGGTGGCCCAGGATCTGAACAACCCGACGCGCTACGTGCCCTTCCTCCTGCAGGGCGGCCTCAGCCTCCCGGACCGCAGCTACTACCTGGACACCACGCCCGAGGCCGTGAAGCTGCGCGCCGCCTTCGAGGCCCACGTGGCCGCCATGCTCAAGCACTCCGGCGCCGCCGGGAACGACGCCGCCGCGCGGGCGGCGGCCGTGGTGGCCCTGGAGACCCGCATCGCCCAGGCCCAGTGGAGTCGCGAAGCCTCCGGCGACGTCAAGAAGGGCAACAACCCCTGGACCCGTGCCGACTTCACCGCCAAGGCCCCGGGCTTGGACTGGGATGCCTTCTTCAGCGCGGCCGGCCTGGCCAGGCAGCAGGACTTCGTGGTGTGGCAGCCCAGCGCCTTCACCGCCCTTTCCGCCCTGGTGGCCGAGGTTCCCCTGGACACCTGGAAGGACTGGCTCCGCTTCCACGAGGTGCAGGGCCATGCCGCCGTGCTGCCCAAGGCCATCGGCGACCAGTCCTTCGACTTCTTCGGCCGCACCCTCAGCGGCGTGCCCCAGCAGCAGCCCCGCTGGAAGCGCGCCGTGGGCGCCACCGATGCCGCCCTGGGCGAGGCCATCGGCAAGCGCTACGTGGCCCGCCACTTCAGCCCCGCGGCCAAGGCCCAGGTGCAGCGCATGGTGGCCGACATCATCGCCGCCTTCGGTCGCCGCATCGACCACCTCACCTGGATGAGCCCCGAAACCAAGGCCAAGGCCAAGGCCAAGCTCGCCGTGCTCAAGGTCTCCGTGGGCTACCCCGACCGCTGGCAGGACTACACGGACCTCGAGGTGAAGGCGGGCGACGCCTACGGCAACCAGGATCGCGTGGCCCACTTCCAGCTGACCCAGGCGCTGGCCAGGCTGGGTCGCCCCGTCGACCGGGGCGAGTGGGTGATGTTCCCCCAGACCATCAACGCCGTGAACCTGCCGGCCATGAACGCCATGAACTTCCCCGCGGCCATCCTGCAGCCCCCCTTCTTCGACCCCAAGCGCCCCGCGGCCCTGAACTATGGCGCCATCGGCACCGTGATCGGCCACGAGATCAGCCACAGCTTCGATGACACCGGCGCCCTCTTCGACGCCACGGGCAAGCTGGAGAACTGGTGGACACCGGAGGACCTCAAGCACTTCCAGGCCGCCGCCGACCAGCTCGCGGCCCAGGTCAGCAGCTACAAGCCCTTCCCCGACCTCGCCCTCAACGGCAAGCTCACCCTGGGCGAGAACATCGCCGATGTGGCCGGCCTCGCCGCCGCCTTCGACGCCTACCGCCTCTCCCTCAAGGGCAAGCCCGCCCCCACCGTGGCCGGCTTCACCGGCGACCAGCAGTTCTTCCTCAGCTTCGGGCTGATCTGGCGCACGAAGACCCGCCCGGGCCTCCTCCGCCAGCAGGTGCTCACCGATGGCCACGCCCCCGGCGAGTACCGCCCCTACACGGCCCGCAACCTCGACGCCTGGTACGAGGCCTTCGGGGTGAAGCCCGGCGAGGCCTACTACCTCGCCCCCGCGGACCGCGTCCGCATGTGGTGAGAGGAGCTCCTGCCCAGCAAACGCCCCGGATGACCGGGGCGTTTGCTTGGCCTCGGTCGGCATTTCTTTCCCTTGTTTTTCGTTTTTTATTCGCCATACTTGGATCACCGGCCTGAATGCCGGGGACCACGGGCCAAGCTGAGGGTGAACCGCCTCCCCTCAGCGAGCCGGTGTCCCCGGAAGGGAGGTCGTGCCGAAAGCGAGGATCCATGCAGCCCAGCGAGTCCCAGATCCTGGCGGTCCCCCTGGAGCGCGTGCAGGGGCTCATCCTCCTCATCCGGGGCCAGCGCGTCATCGTGGATGCGGACCTGGCGCGGTTGTACGAGGTTCCGACGAAACGCCTGAACGAGCAGGTCAAGCGCAATGCCGAGCGGTTCCCCGAAGACTTCGCCTTTCGCCTGACCCCCCAGGAAGCGCTGGAACTGGTCGCAAATCGCGACCGGTTCGCCCGCCCCCGCATCGGCTTCCGGGCGGACAAGCACTAGGTACCTGGACAGGGAGGTTTCACGTGTTGGCGATGTGGGTTCCGGAGCTGCCATTCCAGCTGGCCTGCCAGCGGGAGGGGGACCTGCGGGCGCGGCCCCTGGCCTTCCGGAGCCCCCAGGGAGGCCGGGTGCACACGCTGTGGCTGGTGAACCGACAGGCCCGGGCCGAGGGGCTGCGGGCGGGGGATCCCATGGACCTGGCCCTGCGGCAGGTGCCGGGGCTGCGGGTGCTGGAGCCCCAGCCCCAGACCTGGTGGGAGGCCCAGGCCTCCCTGGGCGACTTCCTGCAGCACTGGAGCCCCCAGGGCCAGCTGGGGCGCATGGGCGAGGCCCTGGTGGAGCTGCGGGGCCTGGAGCGGGTGCACGGCTCCGCGACCGACGCGGCGGAGCGCCTGCGAAGGGACCTGGAGCATTCCCACGGCTGGGCCTGCCATGGGGGCCTGAGCCTCAGCGCCGCCGCGGCCCAGATCGCCGCCCGCATCGAGCAGCACCTGGAGGTGGTGGGTGAGGGCTGGGAGTCCGCCTTCCTGGCCCCCCAGCCCCTGCCCCGCCTGCCGGAGCTGCAGCCCCGCCTCCACCTGCGTTTGCGCCGCCTCGGGCTGCGCCGCATCGGCGACCTGCAGCCCGTGCCCGTGCCCACCCTGGCCCAGCTGGTGAACGAGGACGAGGCCCGCAAGGTGCTGCAGCGGGCCCGGGGCGAGGACCGCCCGGAGCTGCCCCTGCTGGCGGAGCCCCCGCACCGCAGCCGCCACCTGCACCGCCTGGAGCCCCCCTGCCTGCCGGAGGCCGTGCCCCTGCGGCGCTGGGTGCTCCAGCAGCTCTGGCGCGAGGCCCGTAGCCCCCGCCGCCTGGAGCTGCGGTGGTGGGACGTGGATGGCCTCGCCCACGGCTGGCGCGCCCCGGAGGCCCTGCTGCTGGAGCCGCCCCTGGCCCTCGCCCCCGCCGTGGAGGCCGCCTTCCGCGCCCGCTGCGAGCGCCGTGCCCTCGTGCACCGCCTGGAGCTGCGCCTCACCTGGGGCCTGGGCCAGGCCGCCGGCCTCTTCCAGGACGAGCGCAGCCTCAAGCTCGCCCGCCTCGAGGGCGCCCTCGCCAAGCTGAGGCGGCGCTGGCCCGACCGGGCCGTGGGGCCCCTGTGGGCGGCGGAGGTTGCGGAGGAATATCGGGTGGGTCCGTGAAAAGCACACCACGAAGGCGCGAAGGGACCCGAAGGGGCACGAAGAAGAAAAAGAGCGCGAAGAAGAGAAATGAGAGAAGGGCATGGAATCGAAGCTGAGGCTGGGCGCTGAGGTGGAGGGCGTGGCGCGTGACTTTGTGGATGCGGCGGTGCAGGTGCACAAGGCGCTGGGGCCGGGCTTGCTGGAGTCGGCCTATCGGGCCTGCCTCATCCATGAGCTGAGGAGCCGAGGTCGGCAGGTGGATGCTGAAGTGCTGTTGCCGGTGACCTATCGGGGCATGCGGCTGGACACGGGCTACCGCATGGACCTTGTGGTCGGTGGCTGCCTGGTCGCGGAGCTCAAGGCCGTGGATACCCTCCTCCCTGTCCATCGCGCCCAGCTCCTGACCTACCTCCGTGTCGCCGCCCTTCCCCTGGGGTTCCTGGTCAACTTCCATGCCCCCCGCTTGAAGGATGGGCTCCATCGGTTCATCGGAGCGGCGGTGGCGCGGTGATTTAGCGGAGGGAAAAGCACACCACGAAGGGCCCGAAGGGGCACGAAGAAAAAGAAGATCACGAAGAGGGCCATGGAGCGGGAGCACCGGGAGTTCCTGTTCCAGCTCTCAACCGGATCGCACATCCCAACAACCTCGCCTGCTTTTCCTTCGCGTCCTTGCTTTCCTTCGTGCCCCTTCGGGCCCTTCGCGCCTTCGTGGTGTGCTTTTCACAGCCTCGCCACCTCCCCCACTTCGGTCCTTCGCCCTCGCCATCCCCGGTTTCTCCCTAGGCGAAGGCTTCCCTGCATTTCCTTCGCGTCCTTGCTTTCCTTCGTGCCCCTTCGGGCCCTTCGCGCCTTCGTGGTGTGCTTTTCACCCCCTCCCGACCTTCCCCCATCCCCCGTGACTTTCGCCCTCGCCATCTCCGACTTCTCCGTAGGCGAAGGCGTCTACCCGGCGGAGGCCCTGCTCCGCCTGGCCAAGGGGCTGGGCTACACGGAGCTGGTGCTGTGGGACCGGGGGCTGGCGGGCTATCCGAAGCTGCGGGCGGAGCTGCAGTGGCTGGATGAGCAGGCGGGGGCGGCCAAGGGGGACCCGCTGGGTTCGGCCTTCGGGCTGCGCATCCACCTGGGCTGCCGCTTCACGTGGCGGGGCCTGGAGTACGGCGCCCTGCCCCTCTCCCGGGCGGGTCACGCCAACCTGTGCCGGCTGATCACGGACCAGGCCTTCGGCCGCGAGGGCGAGCTGCCCGGGGACTGCGCCCTGCTGGCCGAGGACCTGGTGGGCCTGGATCGCCTGCTGCGGGAGGGTCGCTACGGGCTGCTCCTGGCCCACCCACGCCGGGCCCAGGAGGCGCTGAAGGCCCTGCGCCAGGGGCTGCCCGTGGTGGCCCCGCAGGTGCTGCGCTTCCGCACCGCCGAGGGCCTCACCCTGCACCGACTCAAGCGCGCCATCGCCACCCAGGCCACGGTGCTGCGCACGGAGCCCCTCTGGGTGCCGGAGGAGGCCGCCGTGCCCCGGGCCGTGTGGGAGGCCCGCTACCCCGGCGGGGACCTCACGCTGCAGCGCACCACCGGCGACCTCCTGGCCCAGCTCTCCGCCTGGAGCCTGTCCTGGGGTGCGTGGGTGAGCGCCGGCCCCCTGGGCCTGGGCGAAGCGCCCGGCGAGGCCGACGTGGCCCTGCGTCAGAAGGTGGAGGCCGGTCTGATGGACCGCTACGGCGGCCTGGGCCCCGCGGTGCGCGCTCGGCTGGAGCACGAGCTGGACCTCATCCGCCGCAAGGGCTTCGCCCCCTACTTCCTCCTGGTGCAGGACCTGGTGCAGGCCCCGGGCCTGGGGCTCTCCCGCACCTGCGGGCGGGGCAGCGGGGCCGCCAGCCTCGTGAGCTACGCGCTGAAGCTCACCAACGTGGATCCCATCGGCACCAACCTGATGTTCGAGCGCTTCCTCTCCGAGGCCCGCGTGGATCCGCCGGACCTCGACATCGACTTCGCCTGGGATGAGCGTGACCGCGCCATCCAGAGCGCCTTCGAGCGCTACGGCCGCGACCGCGTGGCCATGGTGGCCAACCACGTGTTCTACAAGCCCAAGTCCGCCCTGCGGGCCGTGGCCCTGGCCCACGGCCGCCCCGAGGCGGAGCTCAAGCAGCTGGCCCAGGCCGTGCGCGGCTGGGATGGCGGCCTGGAGGAGGCCCTGGGCCGCAACGCCGCCTGGGCGCCCCTCGTGCAGCAGGCGGGCTGGCTCCGGGGGCACTTCTGCCAGTTCTCCGTGCACCCCGGTGGCACCGTGATCACGCCGGGGCCCCTCTGGGAGCACGTGCCCTTCCAGCCCGCCCCCGCCAAGGAGGGCGTGGCCATCACCCAGTGGGACAAGGATGGCGTGGAGATGTACGGCCTCGTGAAGATCGACCTCCTGGGCAACCGCAGCCTCGCCGTGATCCGCGACGCCTACGAAGTGCTGGGGGCCAAGGTGCCGCCCCGCATCGACCAGCACAGCCGCCAGGACCCCGCCACGCGCCACCTCCTGGCCCAGGGCGACAGCATCGGCGTCTTCTACGTGGAGAGCCCCGCCACGCGCCAGCTCCAGCAGCGGGTGGGCCGCGGCGACTTCGAGACCCTGGTGATCCACTCCAGCCTCATCCGCCCCGCCTCCAACAAGTGGATCGACACCTACGTGAAGCGGGTGCGCGGCGAGGAGGCCTTCCGCCCCTCCCACCCGGTCTTCGCCAACCTCCTCAGCGAGAGCTACGGGGTGCTCGTGTACCAGGAGGACATCCTCCGGGTGGCCGTGGAGATGGCGGGCTGGAGCCACGACGAGGCCGATCAGCTGCGCAAGGTCCTGGGCAAGGACGACTGCGCCCGCAAGCTGCCCCGCTTCGAGGCGCGCTTCCGGGAGGGCTGCGCCGCCCGGGGCATCCCGCCCGAGGTGGTGGAGGAGTCCTGGAGCATGGTGCAGAGCTTCCGGGGCTACTCCTTCTGCAAGCCCCACTCCGCCTCCTACGCCCAGGTGAGCTTCGAGAGCGCCTGGATCAAGGCCCACCACCCGGCCGTGTTCTTCGCCAGCGTCATCACCAACCAGGGGGGTTTCTACCCCGCCATCGCCTACCTGGGCGACGCCCGCCGCCACCGGGTGGTGGTACGGGGCCCCGATGTGAACGCCAGCCAGTGGCGCTTCCACGCCGAGGGCGAGCAGGCCCTCCGGGTGGGCCTCATGCAGGTGAAGGGGGCCCGGCAGGAGGAGGTGGAGGCCCTGGTGGCGGAGCGGGAGCGGGGCGGCTGCTTCGCCGACCTCGGCGACCTGCTCACCCGCGTGCCCCTCTCCGTGCCCACAGTGGAGGCCCTCTGCGCCGGCGGCGCCTTCGACCGCTGGGCCCCGGATGGCGACCGCACCCGCCTCCTCTGGGAGCGCCTGGGCGGCGTGCCCCAGGGCGTGCGGCCCCGACCCACGGATGCCTTCGAGCGGGCGGAGCTGGAGCTCGACACCCTGGGCCTCACCCTGGAGATCCATCCCGCAGCCCTGGCCCGGGTGCGCCGACCCCTGGGCCCGCACCGCATCTCGGATGCCCAGCAGCCGGGCCGCCGCCTCAAGCTCTGGGCCCTCGTGGTGGCCGACAAGGTGGTGCCCACGGAGCAGGGCGACCCCATGCAGTTCGTCACCCTGGAGGATGAGACCGGCCTCCTGGAGTGCGTGGCCTTCCCCCCCGCCTTCGCCCGGCGCAAGCGCCCCTACCGCGTGGGCGAGGTGGCCGCCGTGCAGGGCCGCAGCACCCGGCAGGATGGGCTCGTGATCTTCGAGCTGGAGGGCTAGGTCATCCTCCGCCGCACCCAGGCCTTGCGGCCCTCTTCCAGGAGCACCATGAGGAGGAGGAAGGGCACCAGGCCCAGCCAGACCTGCCAGGGCACGGCGGCGGTGCCCAGGGCCCGCTGCACGACGGGCACGTGGTTGAGGGCCAGCAGCACCACCAGTTCCAGGCCCACACCCACCAGCAGGAGGCCATTCCAGCCGGGGCCCACGTGGAAGGCGGAGCGGGTCTCGTGGCGGCAGAGGAAGACGGCGGCCATCTGCATCACGATGATGCCGCTGAGGCAGGCGGTGGTGGCCCGGAGGTAGAGGGGATCCGAGACCGCCAGCGCCTGGCCCCACTGCCACCCGCCCAGCTTCAGCACCAGGCCGTAGGCGGCGAGACCCGCGGCCCCCTCCACCAGCCCCAGCACGCCGTAGGCGCGGCTGAGCACCTGGAGGTTCAGGAGGGGTTCATGGCGGGGCCGGGGCGGCTGACCCATGACCTCCGCCCCGGGCCGCTCGGCGCCCAGGGCCAGGGCCGGCACCATGTCCGTGCCCAGGTCGATGGTCAGGATCTGGAGCACCGTGAGGGGCAGCGGCAGGCGGAAGGCCGCGAAGGCCAGGTAGGGCATGAGCTCGCCGCAGTTGGAGGTCATGTGGTAGGTGAGGAAGCGGCGGATGTTGGTGAAGATGGCCCGCCCCTCCTCCACGGCGGCCACGATGCTGGCGAAGTTGTCGTCGGCCAGCACCAGGTCGGCGGCCTGGCGCGCCACCTCGGTGCCGGAGCGGCCCATGGCCACGCCGATGTCCGCGGCCTTCAGCGCCGGCGCATCGTTCACCCCATCGCCGGTGACGGCCACCACCTCCCCCTTGCGCTGGAGGGCCGTCACGATCTGGTGCTTCTGGTCCGCATCCAGCCGGGCGAAGACCAGCTCCTTGGCGTCCAGCAGCAACTGCAGGTGGGCATCGGAGCACCGGCGCAGCTCCTCGCCCGTGATCACCTGGGCCTCCGACGAGCGCACCAGCCCGATCTCCCGGGCCACCGCCAGGGCCGTGAGGGGGTGATCCCCCGTCACCATGAACACGCGGATGCCCGCGGCCCGGCAGGTGGCGATGGCCGCGGGCACCTCGGGCCGGGGCGGATCCTCCAGGGCCACGAGGCCCGTGAGCACCAGGTCCTGCTCCAGGGCCTCCCGGGGGGTCCCCGCCGGCAGGGCGCGCCAGGCGAAGGCCAGCACCCGGAGCCCGCGGCCCGCCAGCTCCGCCTGGGTCCGCAGGAAGCGCTGACGATCCGCCTCGGCCAGGGGCCTCACCTGCCCCGACTCCTCCAGGGCGCTGCAGAGGGGCAGCAGGGCCTCCAGGGCGCCCTTGGTGTGGAGCACGAGCCCCTCCGGTGCCTGAAGCACGAGGCTGAGGCGGCGCCGGTCGGAATCGAAGGGCACCTCATCCAGCTGCGCCCAGGGCGCCGCGGGGCCCAGCACCGCCTCCCCCAGATCCCGCAGGGCCACTTCCATGGGATCGCCGTGCCAGGCCCCGGGCCCCCCCCGCAGGGTCTGGCAGCGGCGGAGCCCCTCAAAGAGCCGGGTCGGGGCGGTGGTGGGCGTGAGCGTGGCATCCGCCGTTTGGAGCCGACCCTCCGCATAGACCTGGCGCACCACCATGCGGTTCTGGGTGAGGGTGCCCGTCTTGTCCGTGCAGATCACGGTGGCGGCGCCGAGGGTCTCCACCGTGGGGAGGTTGCGCACCAGGGCGTGGCGCTGGGCCATGCGCTGGCTGGCCATGGCCAGGGCCAACGTCACCGTGGGCAGGAGGCCCTCGGGCACGTTGGCCACGATGATGCCGATGGCGAACACCAGGTTCTGCCAGAAGGAGAGCCCGATGACCCGCCCCAGCAGGAAGAAGGCCCCACCCAGCCCGAGGGCCAGCAGGGCGATGGTGCGGCTCACGCGCCCGATCTCCCGCTGGAGGTTGCTTGCCCGGGGGGGCACCGCCTGGGTGAGGCCGGCGATGTGGCCGAACGCCGTGCGCATCCCCGTGGCGTAGACGAGGGCCTGCCCCTGCCCCGAGACCACGGAGGTGCCCGCCAGGACCACGTTCCGGGCCCGCAGGGGGCTGACCTCGGTTTCCGCCTCCACGCCTCGCGGCAGGGGCACGGATTCCCCGGTGAGCACGGAGGCGTTGACCATGAGACCAAGGCTCTCCAGGAGCCGCGCATCCGCCGGCACCACGTCCCCATCCTCCAGGGCGATCACATCGCCGGGCACCAGCGCCTCGGCGGGCTCCGGCACGAGCCGCCCCTCCCGCATCACCAGCACCTCCCGGGGCAGGAGGGCCTCCAGCCCCCGCACCGCCTGCTCGGCCTTGGCCTCCTGCCAGAAGGCGAAGAGCCCGTTCACCAGGATCACCACCAGGATGGCCAACCCCAGCCGGGCCATCCCGCTGCCGGGATCCCGCCCCTCCGCCAGGAAGCAGAGGCCCGCCGCCACCCACAAGATGAGGGCGAAGAAGTGGGTGAACTGACGCAGCAGCTCCCAGACCAGGGGCCGCGATCGCACGGGGTCCACCCGGTTGGGACCGAACTCACCCTGGCGGCGCCGCGCTTCCGCCGAGGTCAGCCCCCCGGGGCCGCTGCGGAGGGCGGCCAAGGCCTCGTCACGGGAAAGTGCATGGAATTGCATGGAGGCGTACCGCCCACCGATCTACCTTGAAGTATGCGCATCGCCGCCCTGGATGTCGGTTCCAATTCCCTCCACCTCGTGGTGGTGGAGGTGGATGCCGTGGGCAACCAGCGCGTGCTGGCCCGGGAGAAGGCCATGGTGCGCCTGGCCCGGGGCAACGCCCAGACCGGGGAGATCGCACCGGAGGCCTTCCAGGAGGGGCTCGAGGCCCTGGCCCTCATGGCCCAGGTCATCGAGGGCTTCCACTGCGACACCGTGATGGCCTGCGGCACCGCGGCCCTGCGGGATGCGCGCAACGCCGGCGCCTTCGTGGCCGAGGCGGCCAAGCTGGGCCTCCCCATCCGCATCATCAGCGGCGAGGAGGAGGCCCGCCTCATCCACCTGGCCGTGAGCCACGCCATCCCCTTCCCCCAGGGGCCCGTGGTGCTCATGGACATCGGCGGTGGCAGCACGGAGCTCACCTGGGTGGAGGCGGGCCGGGTGCTTGCCTCCAAGTCCATCCCCTTCGGCCTCCAGCGCCTGGCGGAGGCCTGCCCCACGGCGGATCCCCCGACCCTGGCGGACTTCAAGCGCCTCCGCCGCTTCACGCGGAAGGTGCTCAAGAAGGCCCGCAAGGCCCTCCCGGCGGGACTGCCGAGGCCCCTCCTCGTGCTGGGCACCAGCGGCACCCTGGAGGACCTCGCCCAGGGCGCCTCGGCCAACCACCGCTTCGACACGGTGCAGCTGCGGCGCTTCCGCAAGAAGCTCTGGTCCACGGACGCTCAAGGGCGACTGAAGCTGGGGGTCCCACCCAAGCGGGCGGAAGTGCTCCACGTGGGGGCCGTCTGGGCCCTGGCCTTGCTGGATGGCCTGGGTAATCCCCCCGTACAGCACCTGCCCGTGGGACTCCGGGAGGGGATGATCTGGGATGCCCTCGCCCATGGCGGGGCCGCCATCCCCCCCCTGGCGGAGCGGCGCCGGGCCTCGGTGGAGGCCCTGGCCGCCCGGCACGATCCCGATCCCGGCCACAGCCGCCACGTGGCCGACCTGGCGGACCAGCTCTTCCGGGAGCTGCAGCCCTGGTTCGAACTCGGCGAGCGGGAGCGGGAGTGGCTGCAGCACGCCAGCCGCCTCCACGACATCGGGTTCTCCGTGGCGGAGAAGGGCCACCACAAGCACGGCGCCTACCTCCTTAGGGCGGCCCCCCTGCCCGGCTTCTGGGCCGAGGAGGTGGACATCCTCGCGCAGGTCGTCCGCCACCACCGGGGCAAGGCCCCGAACCCGGAGAAGCACGAAGCCTTCCGCAACCTGCCCCCCTGGCACCGGGACACGGTGCTGAAGCTCACGGGAATCCTGCGGGCTGCGGATGCCCTGGATCGGCGCCGACGCCAGTCGGTGACGGCCCTCCGGATCGAGGACGGGGACCCCGCCCTGGTGCTTAGGATCCAGGGCGCGGGCGAGTTGGGCCCCGAGCTGGAGGCCCTGGATGACAAGGGATCCCTCCTGGTGGGCCTGCTCGAGCGGCCGGTGCGGGTAGTCTTGGAGACGATCTGAGCCCCGAGCCACCCCGCCCATGACCATCGAAGACCTGATCCACGACTGGAACCGCCCACTGCCCGCCCCGGGTGGCCGCCGGCCCCAGCTCAACGATGAGACCTTGAGGGATGGGCTGCAGAGCCCCTCCGTCCGGGACCCGGACATCGCCTCCAAGCGGGACCTCCTGCACCGGATCTCCCGACTGGGGGTGCAGGGCCTGGATCTGGGCATGCCCGGCGCGGGCCCCAAGGCCCTGGCGGCCGTGAAGGCCCTCATGGTGGAGGTCCGGGACCACCGGCTCCCGGTCCACCCCAACGCCGCCGTGCGGACCCTGGAAGCTGACCTCCGCCCCATCGCCGAGATCCAGCAACGGGTTGGCATTCCGCTCGAAGCGGGGGCCTTCCTGGGCTCCAGTCCCGTGCGCATGGACGTGGAGGGGTGGGATCTGGCCTTCCTGGTGGCCACCGTCCGTCAGGCCATCGGGTTCTGCCGGCGCAACCAGATCCCCGTGATGATGGTGACCGAAGACACCACCCGCGCCCGGCCCGAGGTGCTCAAGGCCATCTACACCGCCGCCATCGATGAAGGCGCCTCGGCCATCTGCCTCTCCGACACCTGCGGCCACGCCACGCCCGAGGGAGTACGGAACCTCGTGCGCTTCATCAAGGAGGAGGTGCTGGCCGGGCATCCGGAGATCCGCCTGGACTGGCACGGCCACAACGACCGCGGGGTGGGGGTGGCCAACGCCATCGCCGCCTTCGAAGCCGGGGCGGACCGCCTCCACGGCAGCATCCTGGGCATCGGCGAGCGCTGCGGGAACGTGGCCCTCGACCAATTGATGATGAACCTCATCCTCATGGGGTACCTTGAGGCGGACCTCACGGACCTCCCCGCCCTCGCGGACCGGGTGGCCGAGCTGTGCGGGTTCGAGATCCCCGCCAACTACCCCCTGCTGGGCCGGGATGCCTTCCGAACGGGGACCGGAGTGCACGCCGCCGCCATCGTGAAGGCCCTCCGGCGGGGGGATTCCGAACTGGCCGATGCGGTCTACAGCGGAGTGCCCGCCGCCCTGGTGAACCGCCGGCAGGAGATCGAGATCGGGCCCGTGGCCGGCCATTCCAACGTCATCTACTGGCTGGAGAGCAACGGCCACGACACGAGCCCCGAACGCATCGAGCGCATCCTCGGCAAGGCCAAGCAGAGCAACCGCGTGCTCACCGACGACGAGATCCGGTCGATGCTTTGAGACCGGAGACCGGAGGCTGTAGGCTGGAGGTTCAAACCGCCGCGGCCCTCAGGGCCGCGCCGTTTTTTCCTCCGGCCTCCGGCCTGAAGTCTCCTGCCTGAAATGAAAGATCGCGAACTCGTCAACCGCGTCAAGGACGCCACCGACCTGCTGGCCCTCGTGGGCCAGGCGGTGAAGCTGAAGAAGGCCGGCGCCTCCTGGACCGGACTCTGCCCCTTCCACGCCGAGCGTTCGCCCAGCTTCCAGGTGGTGCCGGAGAAGGGGTTCTACCACTGCTTCGGCTGCGGCAAACACGGAGATGCCTTCGCCTGGCTCATGGAGCGGGAGGGCATGACCTTCCCCGAGGCCCTGGAGACCTTGGCCCGCCACGCCGGCATCGAGCTGCCCAGGCAGCGGGAGCGCTCCTCGGAGGAGGTGGACGCCGAGGCGCGCCTGCGCAGCGCCCTGGATGCCGCCCAGGTCTTCTTCGAGCGGGAGCTGGAGCGCCACGGAGCCGCCAGGGCCTACCTGCGGGAGCGGGGCATCTCCGAGGCCTTCGGCCGGGAAGCGGGCTTCGGCGCGGCCCCCGACGCCTGGGACCGCATGATCGAGTACATGAAGGGCCTCGGCTTCTCCGGCGAGCTGCTGGAGCAGGCGGGCCTCGTGAGCCGCACGGAGCGGGGCACCCTCATCGACTTCCTGCGGGACCGCCTCACGCTGCCCATCCATGACGCCCGGGGCCGCATCGTGGCCTTCGCGGGTCGGGCCTTCGGCGACGCCAAGCCCAAGTACATGAACACCCGGGAGACCGCGCTCTTCCGGAAGGGGGAGACCCTCTTCGGCTTCCACCGCGCCAAGGGGCAGATGCGCGATGGCGCCCTCATCGTGGAGGGCTACTTCGATGTGCTGCAACTGCACCAGCAGGGCATCCACGCCGCCGTGGCGCCCATGGGCACCAGCCTCACCGAGGAGCACCTGAAAGGCATCGGCCGCTTCTCCCGCCGCCTCGTGCTCTGCTTCGATGGCGACGCCGCCGGCCGCCGGGCCATGGACCGCACCCTGCGCATGGCCCTGCCCCACGGCTTCGAGATCCGCCTCCTGGAGCTGCCCCAGGGCGAGGATCCCGACACCTGGTGCCTCCGCATGGGCGCCGACGCCTTCCGCGACCTCCTGCGCCAAGCCCCGGATTGGACCAGCTTCGTGATCAACCGCTCCATGGATGGCAAGGACATGCGCCGCATCGGCGACCGCATGGAGGCCTTCAAGGACCTCTCCGAGTTCATCCCCTACCTGCCCCGCACCGCCGAGAACCGCGAGGTGCTCGTGAGCCTCGCCCACCAGCTGCAGCTGCCCATGCAGGAGGTGGAGCGGGTCTGGAAGCGGGGAGGTGCCGGAGGAGGTCAGGAAACCCCGGTGCCCACGGGACCTCCCGCCACCCTCGAGCTGGATGAGCAGCTCCGGCCCCTCGTGCTCCTGGCCCGCAGCGGCCATGCCGCCGAGGTGGCGACGTGGCCCTCGGCCTGGTGGGAGGCGCTGCCCGGGGCCCCCGTCCTCCAAGCGGTCCTGGATGCCGAGGGGGATGAAGCGGCCCTGCCCGCGGAGGTCCTCCAGGCCGTGCGGGCCCTGGAGGCGGGTCTCTCCCGCCGGGACACGCCCGAGGCCATGGCCAACCCCGAGGGCACCCGCCTGAAGCTCGAGAACGCCTACGTGCTCCGGGAGCTGCAGGTCCTGCAGCGGCAGCTGGCCGACCCCCGCACCCAGGGGGAACCCGGCCTGGCCTCCCGCCTGGAGGGGCAGATGGCGGAATTGCTCACCCGGAAGAGCCGCCTGGCCCAGGCGATGAAAGGCCGCTAGGCCGCCACCAAATCCACGCCCCTTGCGCATTTCCGGGCTTTCTCTATACTGGGAGGTTCTGGACCGCTCCAGGCAATATGCCCGGAGTGTAGGCCGAGCCCGTTCCCGGGGTTTCGGACTCCCGGTCCCCTCTCGAGGTTTGAATGGTTCCGATGCCCAACCTGGATACGTACTTCGAGCTGACGAAGGCGCTCATCTCCCTTGGACGGAATCGCGGCTACATCCTCATCGATGAGCTGAACTCCTTCCTGCCGCCTTCGGCCAGCACTCCGGCGGACATCGAGGCCCTGATGGGGCTCTTCGCCCGCCTCGGCGTCGGCGTGGGGGCCACCGAGGAGGAGGCCCTGCTCGCCAAGGAGCAGATCGAGCCCGAGTTCACGGCCCTGGAGCCCAGCACCAAGGGCGAGAAGGAAGGCGACGTCGACCTCGATGCCGCCGACGGCGACAAGTTCAACGATCCCGTCCGCATGTACCTCAAGGAGATGGGCACCGTGCCCCTCCTCAAGCGCGAGGACGAGGTCGAGATCGCCAAGCGCATCGAAGTGGGCGTGCGCAGCGTCATGCGCCTGCTCAGCCACAGCCGCCTGGCCGCCAGCCTCCTCATCGACATCGGCAAGATGCTCAAGGAGAACCCCGGCAAGATCCGCGAGGTCGTGGGACTCTCCGACGACGTGGACGAGGACGAGGACGCCGAGAGCACCTCCGCCACCCAGCATGTGCACCACCAGTTCGAGAAGCTCCTGGTCTACGACCAGGCCCTGCGTGAGCTCCTGGACCTGAAGAAGCTCGTGGACAAGGGCGAGAAGACCCTGCCCAAGAAGCGCAAGCTGGACCGCGAGATCCTCGTGGCCCGGGGCCGCGTGGGCCGCCAGGTCCGCAAGCTGGGCCTCAACAGCCTCGCCGTGACCCGCCTCATCGACAAGATCACCCAGCAGCACGCCCAGGTCATGGCCGGCGAGCGCAAGGTGCGTGAGCTGAAGGACCGCCTGAAGAACCCCGCCTTCGCGAAGCTGAAGGAGCGGTACAAGCAGGAGCAGGAGCACATCGAGGCCACCCTCGCCGAGTTCTTCCTCAAGTACGAGACCACCAGCGAGCGCTTCCACCAGGACTTCAACGCCCTCAAGGGCGCCGAGGCCATCAGCCGCTCCGCCAAGGCCGAGCTCATCGAGGCCAACCTGCGCCTCGTGGTGTCCATCGCCAAGCGCTACACCAACCGCGGCCTGCAGTTCCTGGACCTCATCCAGGAGGGCAACATCGGGCTCATGAAGGCCGTGGACAAGTTCGAGTACAGCCGCGGCTTCAAGTTCTCCACCTACGCCACGTGGTGGATCCGCCAGGCCATCACCCGCGCCATCGCCGATCAGGCCCGCACGATCCGCATCCCCGTGCACATGATCGAGACCATCAACAAGCTCATCCGCACCCAGCGCGAGCTGCTGCAGAAGCTGAACCGCGACGCCACTGTGGAGGAGATCGCCCACGCCATGGACATGCCCGTGTCCAAGGTCCGCAAGGTCATGAAGATCGCCCAGGAGCCCATCAGCCTCGAGACGCCCATCGGCGAGGAGGAGGATTCCCACCTGGGGGATTTCATCGAAGACAAGAGCGTCAGCTCCCCCGTGGACCAGGTCGTGCAGCAGCGCCTCAAGGAGACCGTGGGCAACGTGCTCAAGACCCTCACCGAGCGCGAGGAGAAGGTCCTCCGCATGCGCTTCGGCGTGGGCGACGAGTCCACGGAGCACACCCTGGAGGAGGTCGGCAGCGAGTTCGCCGTCACCCGCGAGCGCATCCGGCAGATCGAGTCCAAGGCCCTGCGGAAGATCCGGCACCCCCGGTACTCCAAGACCCTCAAGGCGTTCTTGGGCTAGCCTCGACAATCCCCTCAAAGGGCCCCGCTTCGGCGGGGCCCTTTGCTTGGACGGGTCCCGCGTTTCCGGTCATGCTGGAGACCTCACCTCGGAGTTCATTCCCGTGCTGGCCAAAGACCAGACCTTGGGCAAGTACAAGATCCTGGATCGCCTCGGCAGCGGGGGCTTCGGCACCGTGTACCTGGCCCTGGACACCTGGGTGAACCGCAAGGTGGCGCTGAAGGTGCCCCACCAGCAGCAGGAGGAGGTGGTGGACCTCCTGAAGGAGCCCCGCATCATGGCGCTCCTCAAGCACCCGAACATCGTCGAGCTCATCACCGTGGAGCGGAAGAACGGCATCTTCTTCATGGTGCTGGAGTACGTGGAAGGCGAGAGCCTGGACCGCATGATCCGCAAGGAGCGCTTCCTCGCGCCCCCGGTGGCCCTCTCCATGGCCATCGACGTGTGCACGGCCATCGCCTTCGCCCACGGCCACCAGATCCTCCACCGGGACCTGCGCCCGGCCAACATCCTCGTCACCAAGGAGGGGGTGGCCAAGGTCACGGACTTCGGCACCAGCCGCGAGCTGGACATGAAGCACGTGCCCTTCGCGCCCACCCGCATCGGGTCGCCCCCCTACATGGCGCCTGAGCACTTCCGCGGCCGGGCCGTGTTCCAGTCCGACCTGTGGAGCATGGGCATCACCCTCTACGAGATGCTCACGGGTACCGTGCCCTTCTACGACGCCGACCCCCTGAAGATCGCCCAGGCGTTCACGAGCCAGCAGATCGTGCCCCCGCACCTCAAGAACCCCGCCGTGCCGAAAGCCTTTGGCGAGGTGGTCATGAAGGCCCTCTCCGTGAACCTGGGGGACCGGTACCTCAGCGCCCACGCCATGCTCGAGGCCCTGCTGAAGCTGCGCGAGAGCGTGGCCCGGGAGACCCGCCCCCTGGGCACGGCGGTCATGGCCAACACCGGCAGCTCCGGGCCCCACCCCACCTATCGATCCATGGCCAACGCCACTCAAGCCAGACTTTGCGCCTATTGTTTCAAGCCCCTTCCCCGCATGGCCACCCGCTGTCCCTCCTGCGGGGAAAAGGCGTGACCCCGGGAACCTCGGCCCCCGTCCACCCCATCCGGAGGCACGGAGGCCCCCATTGATCCACCCGACCCGTGAAGGCCTGAAACGCCTCTGGGGGCGGCGCTGGGTCCGGCGGATCACCTACCTGCTCGTGGGCGGCGCCACCTTCCTCCAGGTGGGCGGCTGGGTCCTGGAGCGCCCGGGCACCACCCGCTGGGTGGTCTCCCTGGTGGACGGGAAGGTGCGCGAGGAGACGGGCCTCTCCTTCGAGCTGGACCGGGTGGAGGCGAGCCCCTTCGCCGGCCTACTGGTGCTCCACAACGTCCGGTTGGGCGGCGACCTCCTGACCATCAAGCGGATCGAGGTCCGCTTCGATCCCCGGAGCCTTCTGGGCTCCGCGCCCCGGATCCACATGGTGCGCATTGATGATCCCGTGGCCCGCCTCAGCGAAGCCCGGTTGAAGGCCCTCCGGCTCAAGCCCCGCCCCAAGGACACCAAGCCCGCCCCCCAGGTGATCCTCGACCAGCTCCAGCTCACGGGCGGCCGGGTGGTGGTGGACGGACCCGCCTGGGGGATCCCGGCCCTGGACCTGCCCTACACGCTGGTAGGTCAGGGTCTGGGCCCCAACCGCCTCCGGGTGAACCTGCGGGCCCCCCGGTTCCAGGTGGAAGGCCCCCGGGGCCCCGAGCGCGGCGCCCTGAACCTGGAGGCCGATCTTTCGGAGGAGATCCTGACGCTGATCAGCAGCCGCCTCCAGCTGGGCCGGAGCCAGGCCCGCCTCCAGGCGCGGTACGAGTTGCTGAGCAAGCGCACCGACCTGCTGCTCAAGGCCGACGCCGAGCTGGGCCAGGCCCTCGCCTGGGCCAAGGTGCCCTCCCGGGCCACGGGCGACCTGCGCCTCACCACCCGCCTCACGGGGACCACCGCCCGCCCGAGGTGGACGGTTGAGCTGACCAGCCCCCAGGTGGATCCCGGCATCGCCGGGCTCCGCCCCGCGGAGCTGAAGGTGAGCGCCAAGGGCACCCATCGCACCGCCACCCTGGAGGACTTCCGCTGGTCCGGCCCCCAGGGTGCCCTGGCCGCCCAAGGCGTCTGGTCACTGGAAGCCGCTCCGCGTCTGACCTTCCGCGGCGAAGCGGTCCAGGGGGACATCCTCGCCCACTTCCTGCGGGTGAAGGATGCCGCGGCGACGCGCCTCACCCTCCAGGGGGAGGCCCTGGGCCCGGCTGATGCGGCTGCCCAGGCCCGGGCGGATCGGTGGAAGGGGCAGCTCCGCGTGGAGGCCCAGGATCCCCAGGGCCCCGCCGGCTCGCTGGAGGCCCACCTCGAGGGCGGGAGGGCCCGCTTCAGCGCCGAGGGCCTCCGGATCGGATCCACCCGGCTGCAGGCTGCGGGCACCGCCCAGCTGGGGAGCCGGGGGCTGCAGGCCCTGGAGGGCGAAGGCACCGTGGAGACCCGGGCGGAGACCGTGGCCGGCACCCTCAGCGCCTGGGGCATCACCGACCTCCCCATGGGCGGCCAGGTCACCGGGCAGGCCAAGGTGGGCTTCACGCCCCGGGCGGGCCTGGTGCTCGATGGCGCCGTGACCGTGCACCGCCCCAGCTGGGAGTTGGAGCAGGCCGATGACCTGCGGGGCCGGGTCCGCATCCGCAAGGACCAGCTCTGGGTCGACAACGTCACGGCCCACGCCGGGGGCGGCGAGGTCACCGGCAACCTCTGGCTCACCTGGGCCCACCTCCCGAAGGGGGATGAGCTGGACCTCTGCTTCGCCGCCTCCCGGGTGGCAGGCTCCCATGGCCTGCGGGCCGCGGGCCTCACGGATGACGACATCGGCGTGAAGCTGGAGGGCACGGGCCACGGCTGGGCGCGCCTGCACGGCCCCTTCCGGGACCTGCGCCTGGAGGGCCACCTCACGGCGGAATCAGGGACCCTGGAGGTGCTTGGGGATCCCTCCCCCTTCCGCATGAAGGTCCCCGCCGCTTCGGCGCGGGTGGAGCTGGACATCGAGACGTTGCAGCTGCGCCTCCGCGATGTGCGGATCGCCGGCGATCTGGCCAGCCTCGAGCCCGGGGCCGACCAGCCCTCGGGGCCCCTGGCCCTGCGGGGGGATCTGGACATGAACATCCCCCGGGGCACCTGGTGGGGTCGCTTCCAGGGATTGCTCGATACCGGCCCCTTCGAGTGGGACCTCCCCCTGCCCCGCCTCACGGGCCGGGCCGACTTCCAGCTGGAGGGCCCCTATGTCCAGGACTTCGGCCCCTGGCCCCTGCCCCGCGGCCGCTTCCAGCTCACGGCCGGCCGCGCCCTGCTCGGCGACCGCAGCCTGGAGGACATCGACGCCAAGGCGGTGTTCACGGACCGGACCCTCACCCTCTCCCTGGGCAAGGGTGGTCGGGAGCAGCCCGTGGTGGCCCTGGATGCCACCCGGTCGGGCGGGGCCGTGGAGGGCAAGCTCGCCCTCCACCTCTCCCCGGCCACGGTGGATACCGAGAGCCTGGCCAGCCGCCTCACCCACGATGTGATGACCGATGTGCGCCTGGAATTCCAGGGCCAGGGCCGATGGACGCCCCAGGCCGGCCTCGCCTGGCAGGGGGCCCTGGACAAGCTCACCGCCACCTTCCCCGCCTTCAGCCTGCACCAGCCCAAGCCCAGCCACCTGTCGGGCACGGAGGCCCGCGCCGGGCTCGACCTGAACCTGGAGGGCCTGCAGCGCACCGGGCTCACCCCCGAAGGCACCCTCCGCCCCAGCGCCTCGGTGCGCCTCACGGGCTCCCTGCCCCTCTCGGGCACCGGGGCCATGGATCTGGGCGCCAAGGGCAACATGGACCTGGGCGACCTCAAGACCATCGTGGATGCGCTCCTGGATGTGGAGGACGGATCCCTGCTCCACGCCATCCGCCCCTCGGGTCTCGGCACCTTCGACCTCCGGGCCGGGGGGACCTACGGGGACCCGAAGGTGGAGGGGGTGCTCGATGTGGACCAGGCCACCCTGCGCCTCGCCGAATACGAGAACCTCCGGGACCTCGGCCTGCACCTGAAGTTCCACGACCGCACCATCGCCCTCGATCCCGCGCGCCCCCTCACGGGCACCTTGAACCAGGGCCACCTGGAAGCCACCGGCGAATTGACCTGGCGGCCCGGCGGCCTGGAAGGCTACGAATTCGGCGCCCGCCTCAAGGGCTTCCAGCTCCAGGATCCGCCCGAGCTCCAGGGCCTCATCATGCAGGGCGACCTGGAGGCCACCCTGAAGGGCGATGAGTCCGGTGGGGTGCTCAAGGGCAACCTCACCACCTCCCGCCTCTCCTACCAGGCCGACCTGAAGCTCTATGACCTCCTGGTGAACAGCGCCCTGGCGGACTCCGCCACCTTCAGCACCCTGGATCCCGATGATCCCCTCGACAAGATCCGCCTCGACCTCGACGTGAAGATGGATCGCCCCTGGGAGCTGGACACCAACCTCGCGAAGCTCGAGGGGCGCCCCGATGGCGCCTTCCGCATCCAGGGCACCCTGGCCCGCCCGGGACTGAAGGGGCGCATGAACCTAGAGCCCGGCGGCCGCATCACCAACCTGCTGCCCGCGGGGGACGTGGTGCTCAACCGGGGCTCCTTCGATTTCACGGATCCCGATCTGCCCATCAATCCCCACTTCGACCTCAACGGCGAGGTGCAGGTGCCCGGCTACACCGTGTCCGTGGGCATCACCGGCACCCTGGCCAACCTGAACTGGCAGCTGAACAGCATCCCCCGGCTCAGCCAGAGCGACATCGTGGCGGTGCTCATCAATCCCGAGTACGCCCAGTCCGCCGGCACCACGCCGGGGGGCAGCCAGAACGCCGTGAGCAACGGCATCGCCAGCGCCAGCACCGGCCTGCTCACCACCCTGGCCCTGGCCGCCTTCCAGGAGCAGGTGCGCAAGACCTTCAGCCTCGACCGCGTGAGCGTCAGCGTCCGCACGGGCTCCACGGGCACCACGGAGACCGATGTCACCCTGGGCAAGCGGGTGAACCTCTTCGGCTGGAAGATCCCCCTCATCGTCTCCCAGCGGCGCACCCGCGACCTCACCACCACCTCCGGGCAGGTGGAGTGGCGCTTCGGCGGCTTCACCCTCCAACTGGGTGGCACCCAGAGCCAGAACAGCGGCGTGAACCCCTCCGGGGAGATCCGCCACACCTGGAGCCCCAAGTACTGACCCGCTCCCCATCCCAGGCCCCTTGGGCCAGAATGGACGGATGCTGACCGTGCTCGCCTTCGCCCGCTACCGTGCCCTCCTGGGGTTCGATCGGCTCGAACTGCCCGTGGCGCCGACCGTGGGTGACCTGCTGTTGGATCCCCGCTTCGCCAGCCTGCCCCAGGATGCCCTGCTGGCGGTCAACCAGGCCTTCGCCGATCGCCGTGCCCCCCTGAAGGATGGTGATGAGGTTGCCCTGCTCCCGCCGGTGAGCGGGGGCTGAGCGTCGCCCTACCGCTTCCTCAGGTAGATGAACCAGTAGCAGGCCCCCACCAGGAGCGAGCCCCCCATCAGGTTGCCAAGGGTGACGGCGAGCAGGTTGCGGAGGCAATCCCCGAAGGCGGTCCCGGCCCCTCCTCCCAGCCAGTGCCCCAGGGGCAGGAAATACATGTTGGCGATGGAGTGCTCGAATCCCGCCGCCACGAAGGCGGTGATGGGGAAGACGATGCACAGGATCCGGTCGGTGGTCGTGCGGGCGCTGAAGCCCAACCACACCGCGAGGCAGACCAGGGCATTGCAGAACACCCCCCGCAGGAAGGCCTGTTCCCACCCCAGGGCTGCCTTGGCCTGGGCGAGTCCCACCGCCGTGGCCGCGACCCGCCCCGAGCCCAGCCCCATCACACCCGAGCGGTACACGCCATAGGCCGTAGCCAGGGCCCCCACGAAATTCCCCAGGTAGGCCACCAGCCAGTTCCGGAGCACGGCGTGGGTGCCCACCTTCCCCTCCGCCCAGGCCATCACCAGGAGGGCATTCCCCGTGAACAGCTCCGCGCCGCCCACCACGACCAGCACCAGGCCCAAGCTGAAGGCGGCTCCGGCAAGGAGCCGGGTGGGCCCATATCCAAGCCCGGTATCCGTTCCCGCAATGGTCGCGAGGAGCGCGCCCAGCCCCACGAACGCCCCGGCCAGCACGGCCAGGACGAAGGCCGGGCCCAGGGGCAGGCTGGACTTCGCCACCCCCCCCGCTTCCACCCGATGGGCCATCTCCACCGGGGTGTAGGGGTCCATCGCGAGGGGAATCGGCGGTTCGGGGCTCATGGTGGGCGCTCCGGGATGCCACTGCGGCAAGGCCCAACATAGCCCTGCACCCCCTCAAGGGGAGGATGCCCATCACAAGCCCAGTGGGATTCAGACCCTATGTTGGGGACGCGGAGCATCCATGGCCCCCCGAGATGAGGACAGCCTCCACCCGATCGCCCCCGTGCTGCGGGCGCGGGCGAACCGCCCCATCCAGGTGCCGGCACGCACCCGCACCACCGTCCCCCTTCCCGGGGGATGGCCCGGGGGGGAGCGGCGTCGGTGGAAGCGGCCACGCCCCGCGGTTCCGCAGAAGGAGGCGACCCCGGAGACCTACGATCAGGCGGGCCATGTGCGCCCGGCCCACCCGGAGCCGGAGCCGGATCACCTGGATGAGGAAGCCTGAAAATCCCGCGCGGGATTCGGTCGCGGGGGATTGAACACCCGTGGGTTCCGACCGAACTTGAATCAGCTTCGGAGCAGGCCCGCAGGGGCTTCGTCCCGGCCCCGGGGGCCCAACGCCGAATCTGAGAATCGTTCCCTGCGCCCTCCCCCGAGGGCGACGACCTGCGTTCCCTGGAGGCCCCCATGAACATCCGCGAACTCTCCCCCCCCTACGTGGCGTCGATCCGACCGGACGCGACCCTCGCCGAAGCCGCCGCCGTGCTGGACGAACACGACTGCGGCATCCTCCCCGTGGTGGACGCGGACTACCGGGTGGTGGGCGTGCTCACGGATCGGGACATCTGCATGGCCCTGGCGGCCCATCCCACCTCCGTGGCCCGCATGCCCGTGGCCTCGGTGATGGCCACGGAAGTGCACCGGGTGGGGCCCAACGACACCCCCACGCAGGCCATGCGCCTCATGCGCACCCACCACGTCCACCGCCTGCCCATCACCACACCGGAGGGTGTGCTGGAGGGCATCCTCTCCCTGAACGACCTGGCCCTGGCCGCCCGCAGCGCCCAGGAAGTGGACCGGCGCGGGCCCACCCTCGAGGAGGTGGGGCTCACCCTCAAGGCCCTGTGCGCCCACCGGCGCCGGGAGGAGGTCCTGCCCCGGGAGCAGCTGATCCGCATCTGATCCCGGCACCGGCCGGAGACAAACCAGCGGTTTCGTCCGATCATGGGGGCGATGGACACGCCTGTACCGCCCCCGGCCGAAGCCCCCCACCGCGGCCGTTCCCTGCCCGGGCAGACCCGTGAACTGCTCGACATGATCAAGTTCGAGCACACGGTCTTCGCCCTGCCCTTCGCCCTGCTGGGGGCCCTGGCGGGGGCCCAGGGCATCCCCCCCCTGCGCACCCTCCTCTGGATCCTCGTGGCCATGGTGGGGGCCCGCACCGCCGCCATGACCTTCAACCGGCTGGTGGATGCGGATGTGGACGCCGAGAACCCCCGCACGGCCCAGCGGGCCATCCCCGCAGGCAGGGTGAGCCGCGCCGGTGCCGTGATCCTCATGGGGCTGGGCATCGTGGCCTTCGGCCTCGCTTCGGGCGCCCTGGGCCCCCTCACCTGGAAGCTCTGCCCCCTCGCCCTGGTGATCATCCTGGGCTACAGCCTCTGCAAGCGCTTCACGGCCTTCGCCCACGTGGTGCTGGGCCTCTCCCTCGCCGGGGCGCCCCTGGGCGCCTGGATCGCCGTGACCGGGCAGGTGGAGCGGGGCGCCTTCCTCCTGGCCGCCGGGGTGCTCACCTGGACCGCCGGGTTCGACATCCTCTACGCCCTGCAGGACCAGGGCTTCGACCGGGCGGCGGGACTCCACTCCGTGCCCAGCCGGCTGGGCACCACCGGCGCCCTGGCGCTGAGCCGGGTCCTGCACCTGCTGGCCCTCACCTGCTGGGCGCTCTTCAATGTGGACCAGGGCGCCCACCTCTTCCCCTGGCTGGGGTGGGTGGCCGTGGCCGGCATCCTGCTCCGGGAGCAGTGGCTCGTGCGGGGGGGCGACCTCTCCCGCATGGATGAGGCCTTCTTCACCCTGAATGCCCTCATCGGGCTGGTGTTCTTCAGCGGTCATGCCGTGGAACTGTGGATGCGGAGCCAGCTGGCCTGAGTCGTTGGCCCCGCTTCCGGGGGGGGCCCGGGTGCCTGGACCGGTGGATCCGTCCATTGGGCCAGCCGTGTCACAAGGTTGTACTTCCCGAGGGGGCAACCGCCGATTTCCCAGGTAAGCTGGAAGGCCATGTCCACCCCCATCGAGAACCCCCGCCGGGCCGTACGGCAGAGCCGACCGGACGCACTCCGCTGGCTCACGGTGATGGTGATCCTCAGCCACCGCTCCTTCAGCTGGTCCGTGTCCAAGCGGAAGCTGCTGTGGATCCTGGGCGGCACCTTGGGCGTGTGGGCCTTCGGGGTGGTGGGCAGCAGCTATGGGCTGTGGTCCTTCCGCAAGGTGGTCACCTTCACCCAGCTGCAGCGGGAGACCCGGGAACAGCAGGACAAGCTCCGGGCCACCCTGGAACAAGCCCAGGGACTTGAGGCCGAAATCCAGACATTGCAAGAAAAACACGCTGAACTTCTAAAGCTCTTGGACCCCAAGGCGCCGGGCCCCAACCTTCCGCCGGTGCCCCAGCAGGCCCCCTCCCCCGAGGTGAAGGAGCGGGTGAGCCAGCTCCAGAACCAGCTGGACCAGCGCCAGGCCCAGGCCCGGCTCATCCGGGCCCGCATGGAACCCATCCTGAAGGCGTGGGCGGCCACGCCCTCCATCCCCCCCACCGCCGGTTATCTGTCCTCCGGCTACGGCGTGCGGGTGGCCCCGCTGGCCAATGTGAAGGAAGACAACGAGAGCCTGCTCGGCTTCCACACGGGCCTCGACATCAGCAACCAGGCGGGCACCCCCATCCAGGCCACGGCGGATGGCGAGGTGGTGCAAGCAGGCTGGATGGAACGGTATGGCCACGGCGTGGTGATCCGCCACGGGGGCGATTTCGAGACCCTCTACGCCCACCTGGAGCGGCTGGACGTCAAGGTCGGCCAGAAGGTCCAGCGCGGCGACATCCTCGGGGGCATGGGCCGGTCCGGCAATGCCACGGGTGTGCACCTGCACTACGAGGTGCGCCGCGGCGGCAAGCCCATCAACCCCGCCCCCTACCTCAAGCTCCAGCGCCAGTGGCTGGGTGGTCTTTCCCAGCATTCCTAGGAGGTCCCATGGCCGTCTTCGGTGGCAAGAAGCAGAAGCCCGAGCCCGCCCCCGCGGTGCACACCATCCTGGGCAAGGACATGGTCTTCAAGGGCGAGATCAACGCGGGCACCCGCAGCATCCGCATCGAGGGCCACGTGGATGGCACCATCACCAGCGAGGGGGAGGTGATCGTGGCCCCGGGCGGGCTCGTCACCGGACTCGTGGTGGCCAAGCACCTGGTGGTCACCGGCAAGGTGAAGGGCACCGTGAAGACCACCGAGTGCCTGGAGATCCACGGCACGGGTCTGGTGGAAGGCGATGTGGAAGTGGGCCGCCTCGTGGTGGACGAGGGCGGGATCCTGCAGGGAACCTGCCTCCGCCGGGAGGAGGCGCCCAAGCCGGCCGAGGTGGCCAAGGGCGGCAGCCTCCCGGGCACCGCCAAGGCCGAATCGAAGAAGTAGCAGCTAGGTGAAGAGCGGGCCCGGGCTGGAGCTGCCCTTCAGCCCCAGGTAGGCGTAGGCGTGCTCCGTGGCCTTGCGGCCCTGGGGCGTGCGGTCCAGGAACCCCACCTGCATGAGGTAGGGCTCCACCAGGTCCTCCAGGGCGCCCTCGTCCTCCCCCAGGGCCGCCGCCAGGGTGCGCAGGCCCACGGGCCCGCCCCGGTGCTTGCCACAGAGGGCCTCCAGGTAGAGGCGGTCCAGGCTGTCGAGGCCCAGGTCGTCCACCTCGTGGAGCTTCAGACAGGCATCCGCGGCCTCGGCCGTGATGGTGCCATCGCCCTTCACCTCGGCGTAGTCCCGGCAGCGCCGGAGGAGGCGGTTGCAGATGCGGGGGGTCCCGCGGCTCCGGCGGGCGATGGCCGCGGCCCCTTCCGGCGCCATGGCCACGTTGAGCAGGTCGGCGCTGCGGGCGGCGATGATGCCCAGCTCCTCCCGGGTGTAGAACTCCAGGCGGTGCACCATCCCGAAGCGGTCGTGGAGCGGCTTGGAGATGAGCCCCGCCCGGGTGGTGGCGCCCACCAGGGTGAAGGGGCGGAGGTCCACCTTGAGGGTCTGGGCGCTGGGCCCCTGGCCGATGAGGATGTCGAGCTTCCGGTCCTCCATGGCCGCGTAGAGCATCTCCTCGATGGGCGCCGACAGCCGGTGGATCTCGTCGATGAAGAGGAACTCCCCCTCCTCCAGGTTGGTGAGGATGGCGGCCAGGTCGCCCTTCTTCTCCAGGGCCGGGGCCTGGATCACCTTGCAGGGGGCGCCCATCTCGTTGGCCAGCACGTGGGCCAGCGTGGTCTTGCCCAGGCCCGGAGGGCCGAAGAGGAGCACATGGTCCAGGACCTCGCCCCGCCGCTGGGCCGCCTGGAGGGCGATGTCCAGCCGGGCCTTCACCTTCACCTGGCCGATGTACTCGGAAAGCCGCTGGGGCCGGAGGGAGAACTCCGCGGCGTCAGAGGCGCTGGGGTCCAGATCGGGATGGCGGTGCAGGTTCATCCCCCCCAGTTTCCCGTGGGGGCCTTCCCCTGGATAGGGGGCAGCGTATCCTGGGACTGGTAATTAACCTTCCCCCCTCCCTGTTCGATACCATCAGTCCCGCCCCCCCGGAGACACCTTGGCCCAGCGCTACCAACTGCTCATCCGAGACCGCCATGGTTTCGAGCGCTCGGTCCCCCTGTCCCGCTCCATCACCCTGGGCCGGCAGAGCCTCTGCGACGTGGTGCTCTCCGACAGCATGATCAGCCGCAACCACCTGCGCCTGGAGGTGAAGGACGATGTGTGGTGGGCCGAGGATCTGGGCAGCACCCACGGCACCTTTTTCAAGGATCAGCCCCTGGGCCGGATCCAGTGGGACCCCAACACCCCCCTGCGCCTGGCCGATGGCGCCTACAGCCTCACCCTGCTGAGCCAGAACCAGACCAGCAGCGAGGTGCACCTCCAGGCCATCCTGGAGACCGCCCAGCTGCTCGCCCAGGAGGTGGACCTCGAGGACCTGCTGGAGCAGACCCTGGATCGGCTCCTCAGCATCTCCGGTACGGACCGGGGCTTCATCATGCTGCTCGAGGAGGCCGAGCTGCGCATCAAGGCCCAGCGGAACCTGGGCCAGGAACCCGAGGGGGCCATCCAGCTCTCCATGAGCACCGTGCACTCGGTGTTCGACACTGGCGAGCCCATCTGGATCCTCAACGTCGCCGACGATCAGAAGATGCTCAGCCAGCAGAGCATCCTCCGCCTGGAGCTCAAGACCATCCTGTGCCTCCCGCTCACCCTGCAGGGCAAGCGCATCGGCGTGGTCTACCTCGACAGCCGCCGCCCCATCACGGAGCCCCCCAGCCGGGAGACCTTCGAGGCCATCGTGGCCCTGGCCACCATCGCCATCGAGCGCACCCGCTTGAGCGAAGCCAACCTGCGCAGCGAGGTGCTCGCCACCGTGGGCCAGGTGGCCTCCAGCATCGTGCACGACTTCAAGAACGGCCTCTTCGTCCTCCGCGGGCATGTGGAGCTGCTGGAGATGGCCACCCGGGATCCCAAGGTGCACCACCACGTGGACCGCATCCAGGAGGGCATCCGGCGCCTCACCACCCTCAGCCAGGATGTGCTGGAGTACGCCAAGGTGCAGGAGCCCCGCCGGCGGCTCATCTCCCTGAAGGCCTTCCTGGAGTCCCTGGTGGAGCCCATGGTGCCCCGGGCCACCGAGGCCGGGGCCCGCATCGGAGTTGAAGGGGACGATGTGTCCATCCAGATCGATCCGGAGCGCTTCACCCGGGTCATCGAGAACCTGCTGGGCAACGCCCTGGATGCCCTCGAAGGCCCCTCGGGCGAAGTCTGCGTGCAGATCCAACGGGCCACCGGCGGCGCCGTGGTGCGCGTGAAGGACAATGGGAAGGGCATCCCCCGCAAGATCATGCGGCGCATCTTCGAACCCTTCTTCAGCTTCGGCAAGAAGAAGGGCACCGGTCTCGGCATGGCCACGGTGCGCAAGATCGTGGAGGAGCATGGCGGCACCCTCGAGGTGATCAGCGAGGAGGGCCACGGCACCGAGGTGGTGATGACCCTGCCCGATCACGAGATGCGGGCCCGGGCCCAGACGGATGAGAACACGGGCAAGCACCACCAGCCCACCCAGCCCAACCCCCACCCCAGCCGGCTGGAGGACCCCAGCTGATGGCCCTCCGCATCGGCCAGGGCATCGATGTGCACCGCTTCGCGGAGCCCGCCGAGGGCCGCCCCCTCATGCTCATGGGGATCCACGTTCCCCATGACCGGGGGCTCGCCGGCCATTCCGATGCGGACGTGATGCTCCATGCCCTTGCCGATGCCCTTCTCGGCGCGGCGGGACTCGGGGACATCGGCCAGCACTTCCCCGACACCGATCCCGCCTACAAGGGGGCGGATTCGATGCTCCTCCTGGCGCGCGTCATGGGTGAGCTCCGCAGCCGGAGCTGGCGGGTGGTGAACGCCGATGTCTGCCTCATCGGCGAACGCCCCAAGCTCGCGCCCCACCGGGCCGCCATGCGGGCCCGGGTCGCGCCCATCCTCGGGATCCCGGAGGCGGACCTGAATGTGAAGGCCACCACCACGGAGAAGCTGGGCTTCACCGGGCGGGGCGAGGGCCTCGCGGCCCAGGCGATCGTGCTGCTGGAGCGGGACTAGGCCGTACGGAACTGGGCGATGGAGCCGCTGAGCTCCTCCGCGATCCGGGCCAGATGCTCGCTGGTCCGGTTCACTTCCTCCACGGTCTGGGCCAGTTCGGTGGCCGCAGCGGCGCTGCGGGCCGTGGCCGCGGCGGAGGCTTCCACCTGGCTGGCCACCTCCTCGGAAGTCCGGCCCTGCTCCTCCGTCGCCGCACTGATCTCGGCGATGGCACTGGCGAGCTGGGACACATTGTCCCGGATCACCCCCAGGGTCTCGACGGTGGCCTTCACCGTCCGCGCCCCCTCGCCCATGGCCCCATTGGTGGCCTCGATGAGGGCTCCGATCTCCTTGGCCGCGCCGCTGCTGCGTTCGGCCAGCTTCCGGACCTCCTCGGCCACCACCGCGAAGCCCTTCCCCATGGCCCCGGCCTTGGCGGCTTCGATGGCCGCGTTCAGGGCCAGCAGGTTGGTCTGGCGGGCGATCTCCTGGATCACCTGGACGGCCCGCACCATCTGGCCGGAGGCCTCGCTGATGGACCCCATGGCCTGCTCCGTGGCCGTGCCCTGCTGGGTGCCCTCGGAGACCGCGCTCACGGCCTCATCCGTGGCACCCTGGCTGGCCTTCGCATTCCCCGCCACCTGCTGAACGCTGGCACTGAGCTCGGTCATGGCCGCGGCCGTGTGCTCCTGGGCTTGGCGCTGACCTTCCGCGAAGTCGGCGATCTCACGGGTGGCCCGCTGCATCTCGTGGGCCGTGGCATTGAGCTCCGTGCTGCCGTGGGCCACCTGGCCCGCGGCGTCCTTCAAATGGGTGAAGAGCTCCGTGAACCGGGCGAGCAGGGCGTTGTAGTTCCGGGCGATCTCACCGAGCTCATCCTCCGAGGTGACGTTCAAACGGCCCGTCAGATCCCCCGAGGCCATGGCGTTCATGGCCCGATGCAGGCCCCCCAGGGGCCGGGTGATGGCGTTCACGATGTAGGTGGTGATGCCGAGCGCCACGAGGATGCCCAGGACCAGCACGATCACCCCCACCATCATGGAGGTCTTCCGGCGCTCATCCAGCTCCTTCACGTGGTCCGCGCGGCCCTGGGCCGCGGACTTGAGGATGCGGTCGGACAGCCCGGTGAGCCCTTCCGCCATGGGTCGGTCGATGCCCCGCAGCTGCTTGTCGACATCGCGGTAACTGAGGGGCTTCGCGGGCTCGAAGGTGCCCAGGGCCGCCCGGTACTTCTCTCCAAGTTCCTTGTGGGCCTTCAGCACATCTTCCGCGAGCTTGGACTCGAGGCCGATCTTGGGGAGCAGGGCCTTGACCTTCCCCAGGTCCTCCACGACCTCCTTCTCGTACTTCTCGAAGGCGGCCCGGTGCTTGGTGAGGTCGGCGGCCTCGTAGCCCCGGATGAGGATGTTCTTGAACTCCTGGACCTGGGTCTTGAAGTCGGACTGGGCTTCCCGCACCGCATCCGAGGCCGCGATGGCCTCCTCCGTCTCCTGGTAGGACTCCTGCACCGAGGCCGTGGTCCGGGCCAGGTCGTAGGTGCCCGTGCCCCAGATGAACAGGGCGATCCCCAGGAGGATCCCCACCAGCAGGAAGAGCTTGGGTTTGACGCGGAGGCGATCGAGCATGCCCATGGCGGACTCCGGGGAGGGTTCCCCGCCTCATCGGCCCCTTGGACCCAGAATCAATTTCCAGATGGTTCCTGGGCAATCCAGACTTGGGCCTCGGTTTTCAACGCCTCCGGGGCGTTGAGCTCCGGGTGATCCAGCACCCGCTCCAGGAGGTGCCGCTGGAGCTCGCCCAGCCAGGGGCCCCCGGGGCGGCCCACCAGGGCCATGAGGGCCCGTCCATCCAGGGCGAGGTCCCGGGCCCGCAGCGCCGGGCGGGCGTCCAGGAGGGCCTGGAGGCGGTCCTCCACGGCCTGGCAGGCCGCCTCCACCTGGGCCACATGGGCGGGCACGGGGCCCGGACCCTCCGGCCCGGCTGGGTCCCCCCACCCCTTGGCCAGCTGATCCGCCCGGCGGAAGCGTCCCCAGTCGGCCAGGCTCAAGCCGTCTTCCTGGAGGCGCTGGAGGAAGCGCCGGCAGGCCGCATCGCTCCAGGTGGGATCCGGGTGGATCCCGTGGTGCCGGATGTAGGCCTCCACCCGGGCCTGGAGCTGGTGGCTGCACTTCAGGCGCCGGAGCAGCTCCCCCGCCATCGCCACGGAGCGCACCTCATGGGCGTGGTGGTGGATGTGGCCGTCCCCCCCCACGGTCTCCGTGGCGGGCTTGGCCACGTCGTGGAGCAGCAGGGCCCACCGGAGCTCCGGATCGGAACTAGGATCGCAGTCCAGGGCCCGGAGGGTGTGGGTCCACACGTCATAGCGGTGATGGGGGTTCTGGGCGGCGCCCACCATGGGCCGGAGCTCCGGGAGCCACTGATCCAGCAGACCCGTGCCCTCCAGGATCCGCAGGCCCCGGGAGGCCCACCGGCCGCCCAGGAGCTTCGTGAGCTCCACCTGCACCCGCTCCACCGCCACCTTGGCGCAGATGGGCAGGCTCGGGCGGATGGCCGCCTCCGTGGCCGGATCCAGGCTGAACCCCAGCTGGGCGGCGAAGCGGCAGGCCCGGAGCACCCGGAGCCCATCCTCCCCGAAGCGGGCGGTGGGCTCCCCCACGGCCCGGATGATCCCGGCCTCCAGGTCGGCCCGGCCCCCGAAGGGATCCACGATGCGGGTCCGGGCCTCGGGATGGCCGAGGTCCGCCAGGGGCAGGGCCAGCGCGTTCATGGTGAAGTCCCGGCGGCTCAGGTCCTCCTCCAAGGTGACCCCCAGCCGGACCTCGTCCGGCCGGCGGCCATCCGTGTAGCCCCCCTCGCTGCGGAAGGTGGTGATCTCGAAGGGTTCCCCCTCCACGAGCACGGTGACCGTGCCGTGCTGGAGGCCCGTGGGCAGGGCCTTCAAGCCGCCCTCCCGGGCCGCGGCCATCACGGCCTCCGGGAGGAGGTCCGTGGCCAGGTCCCAATCGCCGTGGGAGCGGCCCAGCAGTTCATCGCGCAGGGCGCCCCCCACCACCCAGAGGTGGTCCGCGCCCAGGGCCTCACCCAACCGCCGCAGCCGGTTCATGGGGCCCCGGCGGCCAGGGCCTTCAGGGCCTCGCCCTCCACGCGGCAGGTGAGCCATTCCGTGAGCACAGCGGCGCCCTGGGCCTTGTAGAAGTCGATGGCCGGGGTGTTCCAGTCCAGCACCTGCCACTGGTACCGGGTGCAGCCCTCCGCCACGGCCACCTTGGCCAGGTGCTGCAGCAGGGACTTGCCGATGCCGTGGCCCCGGTAGGCGGGGCGCACCCAGAGGTCCTCCAGGTACAGGCCCGGCTTCCCCTCCCAGGTGCTGAAGTTGTAGAACCAGAGCGCGAAGCCGGCGGGATCACCGCTCCATTCGGCCATCACGGCATGGGCCAGGGGGCGCTCGCCGAAGAGGTGCCGGGCCATGTCCTCCGGGGTGGCCACGGCGGCCTCCGGGGCCCGCTCGTACGCGGCCAGCTCCCCGATGTAGGCGAGGATCAGGGGGATGTCGGCGGGGGCGGCGGGACGGATGGTGAGCATATGGCTCTATCCTATCGGTATGGATCAGGCCACCGCGCTCCGACTGCATGAACTGATGCTCCTCACCCGGCTCACGGAGGAGCGGCTGGTCACCCTCTTCCGCCAGGGGCACACCATGGGCGGCGTTTACCGTTCCCTGGGCCAGGAGGCCACGGCCGTGGGCACCGCCCTGGCACTGGAGGAGGGCGACGCCATCGGACCCCTCATCCGCAACCTCGGCAGCATGCTGGCCCGGGGGGTCGACCCCCTGGAGGTCTTCCGCCAGTACCTGGGCCGCGCCACCAGCCCCAGCCGCGGCCGGGAGCACAACAACCACTTCGGGGATGTGGCCAAGGGCCTGATCGCGCCCACCTCCATGCTCGGGGCCCTGGTGCCCGTCATGGCCGGGGTGGCCCTGGCCTTCCGGCAGGAGGGCAAGGCCAACGTGGCCATGACCTGGATCGGGGACGGCGGCAGCTCCACCGGGGCCTTCTACGAGGGCCTCAACTTCGCCGTGGTCCACAAGCTCCCCCTCATCGTCGTCGGGGAGTCCAATGGCTTTGCCTACTCCACCCCCCCCGAGAAGCAGATGCGGGGCCGCCTGGCGGACCGCAACCAGGGCGCCTACACCCTGACCGTGGATGGCAACGACGCCAAGGCCGTCTACCAGGCCGCCACCTTCGCCCGGCAGCAGTGCCTGATGGGCCTGGGCCCGGTCTTCCTGGTGTGCGAGACCTTCCGCCTCTCGGGCCATGCCGAGCACGACGACCAGCGCTACGTGGATCCCGAGCTCCTGGCCCAGTGGCGGACCAAGGACCCCCTGCCCCGCTTCGAGGCCTGGCTGGGGGGCCAGGGCTGGCTCCCGGACCCGACCCTGAGGGACCGGCTGGTCGCGGAGCTGGCCGCCCGGGCCGACCAGGCCCTGGGCGAGCCCCTCCCCGACCCGGAATCCTTGAAGGAAGGGGTCTTCGGGGCCTGACCAAACTCAAGGGGGGGGCCCCGGACGCCGCTGAGACGGGATCGCCCGGAGCCACTGGCCATGAGTGTGTCGACCTTTCTGAAGAACCTGAGCATCAAGGGGAAGTTCCTCTTCCTCTGGGCCGGGCAGATCGCCGTGATGATCTTCCTCACCGTGATGGTCTGGCTGGCCCTGGCCAAGATCCACAGCACGGCCGAGGACACGGCGGACAACATGCAGCACCAGGTCCTGGCCGCCAGCGCCCGGTACCACTTCAACCTCCTCCGGGGGGAGCACAAGGCGGCCTTCGCCGGCGCCGAGGATCCGGCCTTCCTGGCCGCCCTCCTGCCCAAGGTCCAGAAGGCCGAGGCCGACCTGGAGAAGGACATCAAGACCCTGGAAGCCAACCCGAACTGGGATGCTGAGGAGCGGGTCGCGGTGACGGAGGCCGTGAAGCAGACCCGGGCCTACATGGCCGAGTTCACGGCCGACCTGGAAAAGGCGAAGGCCATGTCCCGGTTCGACCGTCAGAACCTGGGCCGGGAGACCCTGGAGAAGGCGCGTGCCGGCCTGGGGGCCGTCCTGGACATCCAGACCCGCCAGACGAAGGACGGCCTCGTCAGCGTGGACACGCTCGCCGGGGATGCGAAGACCTACATGATCATCTCCGTGGTCGTGGCTGTGATCGCAGGGTATGGGTTCGCCACCTACGTGAGCCGGCAGGTCTCGGGGGCAGCGGACCACTTGAAGGGCCGCCTGGAGAGCCTGGCCCAGGGGGACCTCACCAAGCGCAGCATCCTCAGCGGCACCGATGAACTGGGCCAGATGGGCCGCACCTACAACGAGGTGGTGGAGCAGCTCCGCTTCGACATCACCGCCATCGCCCAGGTGGCGGATGGCACCGCGTCCAGCGCCACCGAGCTGAGCGCCACCACCGACGAGATCAACAGCACCACCGATGAGCTCCGGCGGGCCTCGGAAGTCCAGCGGGAGGCCGTGGAGAACAGCTCGGCGGCGCTGGTGGAGATGAGCGCCTCCATGCACAGCGTGCTGGAGAACACCCGCAAGGTCGAGAGCCTCGCCGAGTCGGCCCAGTTCACCACCCAGCAGGGCGCCGACAGCGTGCGCGAGAGCGCCCGGGCCATGGATGCCATCGAGGAGAGCAGCGACAAGGTGGGCCGCATCACCACCGTGATCCAGGACATCGCCCGCCAGACCAACCTGCTGAGCCTCAACGCCGCCATCGAGGCCGCCAAGGCCGGAGCCATGGGCAAGGGCTTCGCGGTGGTCGCCGAGGAGGTCCGCAAGCTCGCGGAGCGCAGCGCCGCCGCCGCCAAGGAGATCACCCAGCTCATCCAGGAGAGCAAGCAGCGCGTGGAAGTGGGTGCCAGCGCCGTGGATGCCGCCGGCCGCAGCCTGGAGCTGATCGAATCCAACATGAAGGAGAACACCGACCACATCCGGACCATCGCCCTGGCCATGGAGGAGCAGGGCAAGGCCACGGAGTCCGTGGTCCAGGGCATGGGTGAGACCTCCAGCATGGTGGAGCGCAATGCGAGTGCCACCATCCAGTTGGCGGCCACCATCCAGGAGACGGCCCGGACCGCCGACCAGCTGGCGCAGCTGGCCCAGGACCTCCAGACCCGCATGAAGCGCTTCAAGACCACCTAGACCGGGCCTAAACCACCCCCGAAAGGCTCCGTACCCCGGGACAGCATCCGGCTGGTACGGAGTCTTTCCCATGGGGTTCCCTATGAAGAAGCGTTGGGTCATCGCCTCCACGGCCGCCGTGATCGTCGTGGGCGGCCTCCTCATCACCGCCAAGGGGGGCGACAAGGGCAAGGGCGAGCAGAACCTCCCCTTCCGCCTCGGCAAGGTGCAGGCCGAGGACATGCAGGTCAGCGTGCGCGAGGTGGGCACCGTGGACCCCTTCACTAAGGTGGATGTGAAGAGCAGCGTCTCGGGCCGCATCGTGGGGCTGAAGGTCCGGGAGGGCGCCGTGGTCACCGCCGGGCAGACCCTGGCCGAGGTGGAGCCGGACGTGAACCAGGCCCAGACCCTCTCCGAGGTGAAGGGGGGCCTGGCCCAGGCCAAGCTCAATTTCCAGAACGCCGAGCGGGAGTACACGCAGCAGGCGGCCCTCTTCAAGGCCGGCCTCATCTCCGAGCAGGTCCACCGGGACGCCCGCACCCGCCGCGACCTGGCCGAGGAGAGCCTGAAGAACGCCCAGATGAAGTACCAGATCGTGGAGGACCGGGGCATCCCCATCAGCGGCAACGCCTCCTCCCAGATCGCCCGGGTCGCCAGTCCCATGAACGGCGTGGTCATCAAGAAGGGCGTGGAGCTGGGGGACACCATCACCAGCGGCGTGTCCAGCTTCAACGCCGGCACCGTGGTGTTCACCGTCGCGGACCTGAAGTCCCTCATCATCCGCGTGAACCTCAACGAGGTGGACATCGCCAAGGTGCGCACGGGCCAGGCGGTCCGGGTGAGCCTGGACGCCTACCCCCAGAAGGCCTTCACCGGCAAGGTTCGCTTCGTGGCCCCCGCCGCCAAGCTGGTGGACAAGATCAAGGTCTTCGAAGTGGAAGTTGCCCTGGATGAGCTGACCGAGGCCTTCCGGACCGGCATGAGCGCCAACGTGGAGATCCTCGGGGAGCGTCGCGAGAAGGCGGTGAGCGTGCCCCTGGAAGCCCTGCAGCGCAAGGACGGCCAACCGGTGGTCTACAAGCTGAAGGATGGCCTCAAGCCCGAGCAGATCGCCGCCGCCAAGGAAGGTCTCCAGGGCCGCTCCAAGTTCATCTGGATGGCGGACCACTGGAAGGACTTCTACGAGGTGGTGCCCGTGAAGGCCGGCATCGCCACCCTGGAGCGGGTGGAGATCCTCTCCGGGATCAAGGCCGGGGACCAGGTCGCCCTGGAAGATCCCACCAAGAAGAAGGTCGAGAAGGACGACGAGAACAACTAGGCCCTCAATGGGGGTGAAGGGACCGAGGCATCGCCTCGGCCTGAGCCCCCATTCCGCCAGCGGAGCGACCATGTCCCCCATCATCCAGACCACCGGGCTCACCAAGGTCTTCGGCAGCAACGGCAACGCCGTGCACGCCCTCCGCGGCATCGACCTCCAGGTGGACCGCGGCGAGTTCGTGGCCCTCATCGGCCCCTCCGGCTCCGGCAAGTCCACCCTCATGGCCATCCTCGGGTGCCTGGACTCCCCCACGGAGGGGGTCTACCGCCTGGATGGCCAGGAGGTCCAGGGTCGCTCCAGCGCGGAGCTCGCGGCCATCCGGAACACCAAGATCGGCTTCGTCTTCCAGAGCTACAACCTGCTCCCCAAGGCCAGCATCCTCCGCAACGTGGAGCTCCCCATGCTCTACGCCGGGGTCGGCGGCCGGGAGCGGCGGGAGCGGGCCATGGACCTGCTGGCGAAGGTGGGCATCCCCGACAAGGCGGACAAGCTCCCGGGCGCCCTCAGCGGGGGCCAGCGCCAGCGCGTGGCCATCGCCCGGGCCCTGGCGAACCAGCCGGCCCTGCTGCTGGCCGACGAGCCCACGGGCGCCCTGGACAGCCGCACGGGGGCCGAGGTGCTCGCCCTGTTCAAGGAACTCAATGCCGCCGGCAACACCCTGGTGCTGGTGACGCACGATCCATCCATCGCCGCCCAGGCCCAGCGCCGGGTGGAGATCAAGGACGGCCTCGTGGCGGTGGCCGAAGGGGCGGCCTGATGCGCGGCGCCTTCCTCATCCGCCTTGAGTCCGCCTGGATCGAGATCCGGGAGAACCTGGGCCGGGCTTCGCTCCAGGCCCTGGGGGTGATGCTCGGGGTGGCGGCCGTGCTGGGCGGCTTCTCCATCACGGACTCCTTCCGCAAGCGCAGCGAGCAGCTCTACGTGAAGATGGGCGGCCTCGACAAGCTGAACGTGGATGCCAAGCAGCTCGCCACCGAAGGGACCCCCTCCGCCTTGCAGACCGCGAACCGGGGCCTCCGCACCCAGGATCTGGATGATGGGAGCCTGCTGAATCCCGAGGAGCTCCATGGCGTGAGCGTCCAGAAGCGGGCCCGCGCCCGGGTCCGCTCCTCCGCCGCGGATCAGGAACGGCAAGTGATCGGGGTCTACGGGGACACCGTGGCCCTGGAAGGCTACGAGCTGGCCGAGGGCCGCAACTTCTCCTCCCAGGACCTCGGGGATGCGAATCCCGTGGCCATCCTCGGCAGCGAAGCCGCCCAGACCTTCTTCCCCACCGGCGGGGCCCTCGGCGCCACCATCCGGGTGGGCGACATGCCCCTCACCGTCATCGGGGTCTTCCAGGAGCAGGTGTTCCGGTTCCGCAACGTGAAGGGCCAGGGGAACATGTTCTGGCGGCGCAACCGGGCCATCGCGGTGCCCGCCACCCTGGTGCAGCGCCGCATGCAGGGCGATGCCTTCCGCCGCGTGGACCGGCTCACCTTCCGGATCCCCAAGGTGACCGTGCTGGCCGCCTTCTCCAAGGAGCTGGAGGGTCTGCTCAAGGCCAACCACCGCCAGCAGGAGGACTTCCGGCTCGATGACGTCCAGGCCCGCATGCGCAAGCGGCAGAACGCCGTGGGCGCCTACGACCTCATCTTCCTCCTCTCGGGTGTGCTGAGCCTGATCGGCGGCGGCATCGTGAACGTGAACATCCAGCTGGCCTCCCTCAAGGAGCGCGTACGGGAAGTGGGGGTGAAGATGGCCATCGGCGCCAGCGGTCGGGAGATCTTCAAGGAGTTCATGACGGAGGCCCTCCTGCTCACGCTCCTGGGCAGCCTGGTGGGTCTCGTCATCGGCGTGGGCTTCTCCTGGACCATCACCTCCTTCATCGGCGTCCCCCTGGGCATGGAGCTGAAGAGCTTCCTCTGGGCCTATGGCCTGGCCGTGGTCTTCGGCTTCGTGTTCGCCCTGTTCCCCGCCTGGAAGGCCTCCAAGCTCTCCCCCATGGAGGCGCTGCGCTATGAGTGAGATCACCCTCCCCAGCCCCGGCCCCACGGTGCTGAGCCCCGCCGACCCTGCCCAGGCCCTCCGCCGCCCGGGCGCCTCCGTCCGCCTGGCCATGGCCGTCGAGGTGATCCGCGGTGGCTTCGTGGAGCTCTGGAGCCACAAGCTCCGCAGCTTCCTCACCCTCACGCTCCTGACCCTGGGCGTGTTCGCCCTGGTGATCATGACCAGCGTGATGGACGGGGTGCGCGACAAGATCGCGACGGGCTTCTCCGGGCTGAGCTTCGATGGATCCCTCCAGCTGGTGGCCAAGGCGCCGGAAACCACGGAGCAGGCCAAGCGCTTCGCCATGAGCCCCGGGCTCCGCTACGAGGACCTCGGGCGCCTCACCGCGCCCAACGACAAGGTGCTCGCCTACCTGCCGCGGGCCTTCAAGCAGACCAGCGTCCGCCTGCCCGGCGGCAATGAGCGGACCTTCGCCATCGGGGTGACGCCGGATTACTTCCCCTGGCAGAACCGCGCCATCGGCAGCGGCCGGGCCCTCACGGAAGATGACATCAAGCGGCGATCCGCCGTCTGCGTCGTGGGCGGCACCATGGGCAGCAAACTCTTCGGGGGGGCGGACCCCGTGGGCCGGACCATCCAGCTCGAAGGCCAGAGCCTCATCGTGGTGGGCGTCCTCGCTCCCCTCCAGATCATGAGCGATGACACCTGGATCGACGCCAACGGCATCCTGATGCCCCTTGAGACCTACATGGACCGGATGGACACCACCCACAAGCTGAGCCAGGTGGTGGTGAAGCTGCGGAGCAAGCAGGATGTGGACGAGGCCACCGCCATGCTGGTGGGCCGGGCCCGCCAGGCCCACCGCGGCATCGAGGACATCGAGGTGGCGGACCTGGGGGCGGAGTTGGTGCGGGCCAACCAGCAGTTCGAGGATCAGATCTGGGGCTGGCAGGTGGTGCTGCAGAGCCTGGGGGCCACCGTGCTCCTCGTGGGGGGCGTCGGGGTGCTCAGCGTGATGCTCATCAGCTACTCCGACCGCCGCTTCGAGATCGGGCTCAGGAAGGCCCTCGGGGCCACCGACAGCGAGATCCTCGTGCAGTTCCTCCTGGAGGCGCTCGTACTCGCCGCCCTGGGCGCCTGCCTGGGGAGCCTCCTGGGCAAGGTGGTGTGCGGCGCGCTCTCCGCAAGCTTCCCCTACGGGCTGGTGGTCAATCCCTTCGGACTCTTCCTCGCCTGGGCGAGCGCCCTGGGGTTGAGCCTCGTCTTCGGACTGTACCCCGCCCTGAAGGCCAGCCGCCTCAGCCCCATGGAAGCCATGCGGTGACCCCCCGGCCGGGGAGTTCCGTTCACCTTCCCGGAACCGCCGTTGGGCGGTAGGATCGGCCACCCCCCTGGGGCCGGTTCCGTCCTCTGCCAAGCTTCCCCTTGATCCTCAACGGCCCCGTGGCCGCCCCATCAGGAGTTCCCATGCGTTCCCTCGGCCTCGGCCTCCTCCTTGCAGCCCCGGTCCTCGTGGCCCAGGCGCCCGCCCCCACCGTGGACCAGATCCTCGCCAAGCACTTCGAAGCCAAGGGTGGCCTGGCGAAGATGAAGGCCGTCAAATCCATGAAGATGTCCGGCCGCATGATGCAGGGCCCCATGGAGATCTCCATCTCCGGCATCCAGGCCCGCGGTGCCTTCCGCATGGAAATCAGCGTCCAGGGCATGACCCAGGTTTCCGCCTTCGATGGCAAGGCGGGGTGGAAGATCGATCCCTTCCAGGGCTACGGCGGCGGCAAGAACGCCGAAGCCATGACCGCCGATGAGCTCAAGGCCGCCGAGGTCCAGGCCGACCTGGATGGACCGCTGGTGGACTACGCAGCCAAGGGCCACAAGGTGGAGTACCTCGGCAAGGACACGGTGGAAGGGGCGCCCGCCCACAAGGTGAAGGTCACCCTGAAGAACGGGGATGCCCAGACCTATTTCCTCGATGCCGACAGCTACCTGGAGGTGAAGCAGACCTCGAAGCGCAAGATCCGGGAGCAGGAGGTGGAGGTCGAGAGCTACTACGGCGATTTCCGCGAGGTGGCCGGCGTCCTCTACCCCTTCAGCATCGAGCAGGGCATGCAGGGCATGCCCCAGCGCATGAAGATCGTGGTCGACAAGATCGAGGCCAACGTCCCCCTCGATCCCGCCAGCCTGAAGATGCCCGCGCCGGCCGCTCCCGCCGCCGCGACGCCCGCCCCCAAGTAACCCGGACCAATCCCGGCCCGTGGACAGGCGACCGCCTGCCCACGGGCCTTGTCCTTTCCCATCCGCTGGAGACGCCCATGCCCTCGCTGTCGCCCCTCGCCCTTCTCCTGGTGGCGCCCCTCGTCGCCCCCCTGTCCGCACAGGTGCCTCCATGGACCGATGGGCAAGCCCCCGCCGTGACCCTCGACAGCGATGCCCTCGCCGGCCTCCAGGCCCGCAACATCGGGCCCGCCATCATGTCGGGCCGCATCTCCGCCATCGACGGGGTGATGGAGAAGGGCCGCCTCACCCTCTATGTGGGTGCCGCCAGCGGTGGCGTGTGGAAGAGCATGAACGGGGGGACCACCTGGAAGCCCGTGTTCGACAAGCACGCGCAGAGCATCGGGGCCATCAAGGTGGATCCCAAGGACCCGCGCACGGTCTGGGTGGGCACGGGTGAGCCCTGGGTGCGCAACAGCGTCTCCATCGGCGAAGGCCTCTACAAGACTTCGGATGGCGGCGAGACCTGGACGCTCATGGGCCTGCCCAAGAGCGAGCGGATCGCCGCCATCGCCATCGACCCCACGGACTCCAACACGGTGTACGTGGCGGCCATGGGCAACCTCTGGAGCACGGGCGGGGAAAGGGGCCTCTTCAAGACCACCGACGGCGGCAAGACCTGGGAGCGCATCCTGTTCGCCAATGACGACAGCGGCTGCGCCGGGCTCGGCCTCGATCCCAGCAACCCCAAGGTGATCTTCGCCTCCACCTGGCAGCACCGCCGGCAGCCCTGGTCCTTCCGCAGCGGTGGCCCGGGCAGCGCCCTCTTCCGCTCCGCCGATGGGGGGAAGAGCTGGACCAAGCTCACGGGCGATCCCAAGCGGGGCCTTCCCATGGGCGAGCTGGGGCGCATCGCCGTGGCGGTGGCACCCTCCGATTCCAAGCGGGTGTATGCCACCGTGGAAGCGAAGGACGGGGCGATCTTCCGCAGCGATGATGGCGGGGACACCTGGAAGCGCGGCAACGCCGGCGCGAACATCACCATCCGCCCCTTCTACTTCAGCGCCCTCTTCGTGGATCCCAAGGACCCCCTCAAGGTCTACAAGCCGGGCCTCAACCTCGCCGCCAGCGAGGATGGCGGCATCAGCTTCAGCACCCTGGGCGGTTCGACCCATGGCGACCACCACGCGATGTTCTTCCACCCCCAGAACCCCGAAGTGCTCTACCTCGGCACCGATGGCGGGCTTTTCGTGAGTGAGGACCGCGGCAACACCTGGCGCATGGTGCGCAACCTCCCCGTGGGCCAGTTCTACCATGTGGCCGTGGATCAGGGTACGCCCTACAAGGTGTACGGGGGCTTGCAGGACAACAGCACCTGGATGGGCTACAGCAGCACCTGGCTGGGCAACAAGCACTGGACGAACCTCTACGGCGGCGATGGGTTCTGGGCCCTGCCGGATTCCGCCGATTCCGACCATGTGTACGTGGAGTACCAGGGCGGCACGCTGGTCCGGGTGAACACCAAGACCCTCAGCAGCATGCCCGTGCAGCCGAAGGAGAAGGCCGGGGAGCCCAAGTTCCGGTGGAACTGGAACACCCCCATGGCCCTGAGCCCCACGAACAAGGGGGTGCTCTACTTCGGCAGCCAGTTCCTCTTCCGCACCCGGGACCAGGGGAAGACCTGGGAGCGCCTGAGCGGGGACCTCACCACCAACGATGCGGCCCGCCAGAAGCAGGAGGACAGCGGTGGCCTCACCGTGGACAACAGCGCCGCCGAGACGTTCTGCACCATCTACAGCATCTCCGAGAGCCCCCGGAACGCGAAGGTGCTCTGGGTGGGCACCGATGATGGGAACGTCCAGCTCAATCGGGAAGACGGGAACCCCAAGACCTGGGTGAACCTCCGGTCCCGCGTCCCCGGCGTACCGAAGCTGGCCGGGGTCTCCTGGGTGGAGGCCAGCCCCCACGCGGAGGGCACGGCCTTCGTCACCTTCGATGGCCATGGGGTGGGGGACATGACCCCCTACGTGTTCCGCACCGATGACTTCGGCCAGACCTGGAAGCCGCTGGCCACGCCCGAGATCGCCGGGTATGCGCACGTCATCAAGCAGGATCCCGTGCGCCCCAACCTGCTCTACCTGGGCACGGAGTTCGGCCTCTACATCAGCGTGGATGGGGGCACCACCTGGGCGGCGTTCAAGGGCGGGGACTTCCCCAAGGTGGCCGTGCGGGACATGGCCTTCCAGACCCGGGAGCACGACCTGGTGCTCGCCACCCACGGCCGCGGCCTGTGGATCATCGATGACCTCACGCCGCTCCGGGCCCTCACCCCCGAGGTCCTGAGCCAGGACGTGGCCCTGCTGCCCACCCGCCCCGCCAGCTCCCTGGACAGGGGTGGTGATGGCTGGTCCGATGGCGATCAGGAATACAGTGGCACCGACCGCTCCTATGGGGCCGTGGTCGCCTTCTGGCAGAAGAAGCGCCACCTCATCGGGGAGATGAAGCTGGAGATCCTGGGCGCGGATGGCAAGGTGCTCCGCACCCTGCCCGGCTCCAAGCGCCGGGGATTCAACCGCATCACCTGGGATCGGCAGCTCCGCCTGCCCCGTGCGGCCACCGGCGCCAACTTCATGGATGGGGCGATCTTCCAGGCCCCCGAGGTGCTGGCGGGTTCCTATGCCTACCGATTGACCAAGGGCAAGGAGGTGCTCACCGGCACCCTCGAGCTGAAGGCCGATCCGACCAGCCCCTATTCCCCAGCGGATCGGGAAGCCAAGTGGCAGACCAGCCTCGCCCTCTATGGACTGGTGGAGGATCTGGCCTTCCGCGCGGACCAGGTGCTGAACCTGCGGGATGCGGTGCGCACCGCCGCTTCGCAGGCCGATGGCGGAAGGAAGGCCAAGCTCTCAGGCCTCGCGGATGCGCTTGAAGCCGAACGGGGTCGCCTCGTGAGCACCAAGGAATCCGGAGGCGCCATCACCGGAGAGGAGCGGCTCCGCGAGAAGCTGAGCAAGCTCTACCGCGATGTCCTGGGCCAGCCGGGCCGCCCCAGCCCCGAGCAGCTGGACCGCCTCAAGACCCTCCAGGCGGAACTGGCCGAGGTGGCCAAGGCCGTGGAGAGCCTGGCCGCCCGGGAGCTGCCCGCCCTCAATGCCGGCCGGCCGGCGCCCCTCGCCCTGGGCACCCGGGAGGCCTGGGAAACGAAAACGGCCCCCAAGTAGCACATCCCCGACCCCACCGAAGGCCCCGCGCTGCGGGGCCTTCCCCTGCAGGCCGGATCTCAGCCCGCCACCTGGACGTAGGGGGGCCGCCAGGTCCGGGGGGTCTCGGCCACCACGGGCGCGGCCACCATCCAGCGGCTCCAGCCGGGGATGGGATGCCGCTCCCCCTGGCTGGTCCAGGTCAACGACACGGCGCGACCATCCTTGCAGTTCACCCGCCAGGTCCAGCCCTCGAACCGCTCCCCGCGCCGGGACCATTCCTCGATGAGGCAGGCCCGCTCCAAGGGGTTGGGGAAGAGCCGCTCCAGCGCCCCGATCTGCAGGTCCTGCAGGGTCCACCCCGTGCACCGCCGGGCTTCCTGGTTCCAGCAGAGCACCCGCCCAAAGGGATCAAAGGCAGCCACGGGAACAGGCATGGCGTCCATGGCGTCCCTCAGGTGGGCTTCCGTGAGGACACTCAGGGCGAGCTCGGTCATGACACACCGGGTCTAGGTCGGGAAGAGGGGCTGACGTGGGCTTTGGTGGTAGAACTTACATCCCTTCCCCACCCCCGCAAGGTACGTCCAGGAAATATCCCCCCCACCCTGGACGCACCTCACCCCCAAAGGACCCCATGAGCGACCAGACCTTCGCCAACCACCGCCGCCTCGACCCCCTGTTCCATGTGTTCACCGCCACCTGCTACGTGGGGTTCGCCATCATGGCCATCGCCGCCATGGTCAAGCATGCACCCCTGCCGGAGCTGGCCCCGGTGCTCGCGGCCCTGGGCCTTCTCGTCCACTGGCTCAAGACGCGGTCCTACGCCCTCCTGGTCCAGGATCGGGTGATCCGGCTCGAGGAGCGCCTCCGCCTGGCCACCCTGCTCCCCGAGGACCTCCGTCGTCGGGCCGAGTCCCTCACGATCAAGCAGTACGTGGGTCTGCGCTTCGCTTCCGATGGGGAGGTGGCCGACCTCGTGCGGCAGGCCCTGGACGAGAACCTGGGCGCCGACGCCATCAAGCAGCGGATCAAGGTCTGGCGGCCCGACACCTACCGGGTGTAGGGATGCCGGAACGGGTCCGCCTCATCGGACTCGACTGCGCCACGGACCCCGCCAAGGTGGGGCTGGCCCTCGGCCGATGGGAGGCCGGTCGGATCACTGTGCTGGCGGCGGGCCCGGGTGGCACCGCCGAGGGCATGAAGGCCACCCTGCTGGGCTGGCTGCAGGGGGCTCCGGAACCGATCCTGGTGGCCGTCGATGCGCCCCTGGGGTGGCCGGCACCCCTCGGGGAAGGGCTGGTTCACCATGCGGCGGGTCAGCCCCTGCGCGGCCGTGCCCACGACCTCTTCCGGAGGGAGACGGACCGCTTCCTCCAGCGCACCTTGCGCAAGACCCCCCTGGACGTGGGGGCCGACCGCATCGCCCGGACCGCCCACGCCGCCCTGGGTCTCCTGGCGGACCTCGGCGCCAACTTGGGCCAGTCCCTGCCCCTCGCCTGGGATCCCCGTGACCTGGCCCCCCGTTCGGCCCTCGAGGTCTACCCGGCGGCCACGCTGGCGGTGCACGGCCTTCCCGACCGCGGCTACAAGTCGTCCGATCAGCGCCCCCTCCGGAAAGCCATCCTCGCGGGGCTTCGCACCCGGATGGACCTCGACCTCGACGTGGCGCCGCTGCTGGCCCAGGCGGATGTGCTCGACGCCGTGGTCTGCCTCCGGGCGGCGGCGGACTTCCTGGAGGGTGCCTGCTGGCCTCCGGAGCACCTGGACCTGGCCCGCAGGGAGGGCTGGATCTGGGTGCGCGATCCGAAGCGCGCCTAGTCCTTCCGGACCTCCACCACCTCGCCGCCGCTGAGGCGCAGCAGCTCCTGGAAGGCGGGGTCCTTCCGGATGCGCGCCTCGGGGGGCTCCGTCTGGACCGGTTCCTCGAAGGTCACCTCCACCCGCTTCAAGCCAGGCAGCAGGGGGGCGAGGGTGGCGAGCAGGTGGGGGCTCTCCCGCTCCCGCAGCAGGGGCTCCGCCGTGGCCTTGGCATTGGCGGGGAAGCGGAAGGTGAGGGCGTCCGCCTCCCAGGCCACGAGGCTGGCCAGGTGCGGGAGGGTCCCCAGCGTGCGGGGCAGGCTGGCCGCGCCCTTCAGCACCATGGCGACGGCACCCCGCAGGGCCTCGCCCGCGGTGCCCGGGGCCAGGGATTGGATCAGGTCCCCGGCGGGTGCGGAGGCCGCCGCAGGCGCGGGGGTCGCCTGGGGGGCCGGCTTAGGGTTTGCGGGTGGCCTCGGGGGCGGGGGTCCGGCGGGAGACCGCGGCGCCCCGGCGGGGGCCGCCGTCAGCAGCGCCTCCAGGGGCGCCAGCTGGGGCAGCTGGGAGGCGGTGACCAGGGCCAGCTCCACCACGGCCCGCTTCAGGGCGCTGTCGCGGAGGTCACGCTCCCGCTGGAGGAGCAGCTGGGTGACGCGGGCCCACTTCAGCAGGGCCTGGGGGCCACCCCCCGCACGGGCTTCCTGCTCCAAGCGGCCCCGCAGGGAGGTCACGAGCTCGCGCCAGAAGGTGTCCCAGTCCGCGCCCTGCTCGGCGAGGGCCTGGGTGTGGTCGAGGATGCCCGCGGCATCACCGGCGGCCAGCGCCTCCAGCACGCCCTGCACCCGGAAGGCGGGCACGATGCCCAGCAGCTCGCGCACGAGCTCTTCGCTGATCACCCCATCGCCCGCGGCGATCACGCGGTCGAGCGTGGTGAGCGCGTCGCGCATGGAGCCCTGCCCCGCCTCGGCCACGAGGCGCAGCGCCTCGCCCTCGGCGGTCACGCCCTCCTGGGCGCAGACCCAGGCCAGGCGGGCCTCGATGACGGGCACGGGGATGAGACGGAAGGGGAAGATCTGCACCCGGCTCTTGATGGTGTCGGGGACATCCTGCAGCTCCGTGGTGGCCAGCACGAAGATGGCGTGGGGCGGCGGCTCCTCGATGACCTTCAGCAGGGCGTCGAAGGCCTGCCGGGAGAGCATGTGCACCTCGTCCACGATGTAGACGCGGTAGCGGCAGAAGGCGGGGCGGGTCTGGGCCTGCTCCCGCAGGGCGCGGGCATCTTCCACGCTGGCGCGGGAGGCCGCGTCGATCTCCACGATGTCCAGGTTCTGGTCCGGGGACTCGGCGGCCTTGCAGGGATCGCACACGCCGCAGGGCGTGGCCGTGGGCCCCTGCACGCAGTTGAGGGCCCGGGCCAGGATGCGGGCCGTGCTCGTCTTGCCCGTGCCGCGCACGCCGGCGAAGAGGTAGGCCTGGTGCAGCTTGCCTGTCTCCCGGGCCCGCTTCAGGGCGTTGGTGAGCGCCTTGACGCTCGCCTCCTGCCCCACGAGGTCGGACAGCAGGCGGGGTCGGTATTTCAGGGCCAGGGTGGACATGAACTCCCATCTTACGATGGAGGGAGGAGGCCTGCATGCAGGTGGTGATCGTCGGGGCCACGGGCTTCGTGGGACGCGAGGTGG
>JBGASN010000034.1:0-35603 GCA_044229665.1 Holophagaceae bacterium | reverse complement strand
CACCCCTGTTGGAGGATTCCCATGGCCATCACCCCCCTTTTCGACCGCGTCATGCTGAAGCGCGTCGATGCCGCTGAGACCGTCCGGGGCGGCATCATCATCCCCGACACCGCCAAGGAGAAGCCCATGGAGGCCGAAGTCGTGGCCGTGGGCGAGGGCAAGTTCGACGACAACGGCAAGCGCATCCCCATGTCCGTCAAGGCCGGCCAGAAGGTGCTGATCGGCAAGTACAGCGGCACCGAGGTCAAGCTCGATGGCGTGGACATGGTCATCGTCCGCGAGGACGAGATCCTGGCGATCGTCGGCTAATCGCCGACGTCTGACGTCAGGCGTCAGGTCGTAGTGCGAGCCGCGAGGCAGGGAACAGTGGACCCGACGCCTGAAGCCTGACGACCGAAGCCTGGTTCATCGAAGCCACCTCTCTCAACCCCTCTGAATCGAACAGGAGACTTAAATGGCCAAGTCCATCATCTATTCCGAAGAAGCCCGCCAGGCCATCCTGCGCGGCGTGAACAAGCTCGCCGACGCGGTGCAGGTCACCCTCGGCCCCAAGGGCCGCAACGTCCTCATCGAGAAGAAGTTCGGCTCCCCCCTCATGACCAAGGACGGCGTCACCGTCGCCAAGGAAGTGGAGCTGAAGGACAAGCACGAGAACATGGGCGCCCAGCTCGTGCGTGAGGTCGCCTCCAAGACCTCCGACATCGCCGGCGACGGCACCACCACCGCCACCGTGCTGGCCCGCGCCATCTACAAGGAAGGCATCAAGGCCGTGGTCTCCGGTGCCAACACCATGGAGATCAAGAAGGGCATCGACCTCGCCGTGGACACCGTGGTGAAGGCCATCGACGAGATCAAGAAGCCCGTGGAAGGCAACGCCATCGCCCAGGTGGGCACCATCTCCGCCAACGGCGACGCCGAGATCGGCAAGATCATCGCCGAAGCCATGGCCAAGGTGGGCAAGGACGGCGTGATCACGGTCGAGGAGGCCAAGGGCCGTGAGACCGAGCTCAACGTGGTCGAGGGCATGCAGTTCGACCGCGGCTACCTGAGCCCCTACTTCGTGACCAACCCCGACCAGATGAAGGTCGAGCTGGACAGCCCCTTCATCCTCGCCTTCGAGAAGAAGGTCTCCAACATGCGCGACCTCCTGCCCCTGCTGGAGCAGGTCGTGAACAGCCGCCGCCCCCTGCTGATCATCGCGGAGGATGTGGATGGTGAGGCCCTGGCCACCCTCGTGGTGAACAAGATCCGCGGCACCATCAACGTGGCCGCCGTGAAGGCCCCCGGCTTCGGCGACCGCCGCAAGGCCATGCTCGAGGACATCGCCATCCTGACCGGTGGCAAGGCGATCACCGAGGACCTGGGCCTCAAGCTCGAGAACCTCACCCTGACCGACCTCGGCACCGCCAAGAAGGTCGTCATCGACAAGGAGAACACCACCATCGTCGAGGGCGCCGGTTCCCACGAGGCCATCCAGGGCCGCGTGAAGCAGATCCGCAGCCAGATCGAGATCTCCACCAGCGACTACGACAAGGAGAAGCTGCAGGAGCGCCTCGCCAAGCTCGTGGGTGGCGTGGCCGTGATCAAGGTCGGTGCCGCCTCCGAGACCGAGATGAAGGAGAAGAAGGCCCGCGTGGAAGACGCCATGCACGCCACCAAGGCCGCCGTTGAGGATGGCATCGTGGCCGGCGGCGGCGTCGCCCTCCTGCGCGCCCTCCCCAAGCTCATCGAGCTCGGTGCCAAGGGCGACCAGGGCACCGGCGTGGACATCGTGCGCCGCGCCCTCGAGGAGCCCCTCAAGCAGATCGCCAACAACGCCGGCGTCGAGGGCTCCGTGGTGGTCAACACCGTCCGCGAGAACAAGGGCAACTACGGCTTCAACGCCGCCACCGGCGAGTACGGCGACATGGTCGGCTTCGGCGTGATCGATCCCGCCAAGGTCACCAAGTCCGCCCTGCGCAATGCCGCTTCCGTGGCCGCCATGATGCTCACCACCGAGGCGATCATCAGCGAGATCCCCGAGCCCAAGGCCGCCGCTCCCGCCGGCCCCGGCATGGGTGGCATGGAGGACATGTACTAAGCTCCACGGCTTGGTGCACGAAAGGGCCCCGCTCCGGCGGGGCCTTTCTCATGCGGACCGGAGACGGGCCCAGGCGCCGAGCAGCAGCGTGGCGGCCAGGGCGATGACCGCGGAGACCGTGAAGGCGACGCCGCTGCCCCAGGTGGCCCACATCCACCCCATCAGGAGGCTGGCCACCAGGGTGCCCAGGCCCACGGCCAGCTGGAAGGCGCCAAAGCCGGCGCCCCGGTGCTCGGGTCGCAGCAGGTCACCCAGGAGGGCCTTCTCCACCCCCTCCGTGAGGCCATAGAAGGCACCATAGGCCAGGAAGGTGAGGCCGAAGGCCGCCTTGGATGTCACCTGCCCCAGCAGGGCATAGCAGGCGGCGTAGACCCCCCAGCCCGCGAGCAGGAAGGGGAGGCGGCCCATCCGGTCGGAGAGGCGGCCCGCGGGCAGGGCCAGGAGGGCCGCCAGCAGGTTGAAGGGCACGAGGAGGAGCAGGAGCTCCCGGAGGGAGAGGCCCAGCTCCCGTCCCCGAAGGAGCAGGAAGGCGTCGCTGGAGGCCGCCAGGGTGAAGAGCATCACCAGGGCCAGGTAGGCGCGGATCTCCCGGGGCACCGAGAAGTCCAGGCGGCGGGCCGGACCCTGGCGGGGGATGCGGGGGATCCAGACCAGCACCAGGACCACGGAGACCAGGGCCGCGGGCAGGGCCCAGAGCACTGTGCGCCGGAACAGGGCGGCATCCACGATGACGGCACCCAGGCCCACCGCGAGGGCCACCAGCAGCCCCGCCACCGCGCCCAGGGTGTCCAGGAAGCGGGTGAGGCCGAAGTCGCGGCCCAGGCGGCCCAGCTGGGCCGCATCGGTCACCATGGCGTCGCGGGGGGCGCCGCGGAGGCCTTTGCCGGTGCGGTCCAGCACCCGGGCCGCCCCCAGCATCAGGGGGGACCCCACGGCCAACATGAGCACCTTCGCCAGGGCGGAGAGGCAATAGCCACCCGCGACGAGGGGCTTGCGGCTCGGCAAATGGTCGGAGATCCAGCCGGAGAAGGCCTTGAGGCCCAAGGCCACGGCCTCGGCCAAGCCCTCCACCAGGCCCACCATCGCCGGGCCGCCCAAGGTGGCCAGGTAGAGGGGCAGGATGCGCGTGATGGCCTCCCCACTGGCGTCGTTGAAGAAGCTCACCCAGCCCAGGCGGGCCGCGAGGCCGGGGCGGGGGGCCTCGCTCACGGGCGCAGCCAGGCCAGGAGCAGATCGTCCTCGAGCTCGCCCGTGGCGGTGAGGATACGCCGCCGCAGCCGGCCCTCCACCTCGAAGCCCATGGCGGTGTAGAGCTTCAGCCCGGCGGCATTGGAGGCCCGGGTGTGCAATTCGATGCGCTGGATGTGGGGCATCTCCGCCTGGACGATGCGGAGCAGCTCGGTGAACAGGGCCCGGCCCACGCCGCGGCCCTGGGCGGTGGGATGAACGGCCACGGTGAGGTCCGTGAGCAGGCTCCTCACCGAGGCGATGGCGGGAGAGGCCACCTGCAGCATGCCCAGGAGGCCCTGGTCCTCCGCGAGGATCACCAAGCCCCCCTTGGCCGGGCGGGCGAGGATGGCGGCCACATGTTCCTCGGTGATCTCCTCGGGGCCCCGGGCCAGCCCGCCGGGCTGGGCCGCCACCGAGCGCAGGAGGGCGCGCAGGGCGGGGGCATCGCCTTCGGTGGCGCGGCGGAGGATCACAGGCGGCGCTCCACCCGCTCCATGCCCACGGCCTTCCGGCCTTCCGTGGTCACGAGCACGGCGTGGAGCTGGAGGTCCCCCTCGGCCACTTCGTACTTGGCCTTGAGGGGGCTCAGGAAGCGGCTGAGGCTGGCCTCCTTCTTCATGCCGATGACGCCATCGTAGGGGCCCGTCATGCCGATGTCGGTGACGTAGGCGGTGCCGCCGGCCAGCACCTTGGCGTCCAGGGTGGGCACGTGGGTGTGGCTGCCCACCACGGCGGCCACGCGGCCCGCCAGGTGGTGGCCCATGGCCTGGGCCTCGCTGGTGGCCTCGGCATGCATGTCCACGACCACCAGGTCCGCCCGCTCCTTCATCAGCAGGGTGTCCATGGCCCGGAAGGGGTCCTCGCAGAGGGGCATGTGCACGCGCCCCATGAGGTTCACCACCATGACCTCGAGGCCCTCGCGGGTGTGCAGCTTCACGAAGCCCTGGCCCGGCGTGCCCGGGGGGAAGTTCAGGGGGCGCAGGAGGCGGGGCTCCGCCTTGAAGAAGGCCTCCACCCCCTTCTGGTCGAAGGCGTGGTTGCCGGTGGTGATGACGTCCACCCCCAGGGTGTCGAACCACTCCTTGGCGATGCGCTCCGTGATCCCGTGCCCGTGGGCCGCGTTCTCGCCGTTGATCACCACGAAGTCCACGGCGTGGGTGCGCCGGAGCTCCGGCAGGTGCGCCTCCAGGAGCCGCCGGCCCGGTTCCCCCACCACGTCGCCCAGACAGAGAATGCGCATTCCCCATGATCGCAGGGGGCCCCACGCCGGGCAAAGCAAAGGGGCCCCGGAGGGCCCCCTGCGTGGTACGGGTGATGCTTAGAACTTCACGCGCACACCGAACTGGACTTCGCGGGTGTTGCGGTCAATGCCACCGATCTTCTGGAAGTTGGCGGCGTTGGAACCCGTGGCCACCGTCTCTTCGTCGCGGACGAACTGGTTGGACCAGTTGAACACGTTGAAGACGTCGATGGAGCCTTCGATGCTGACGGTGCGCCAGACTTTCACTTCCCGGGACAGGCGCAGGTCCATGGTCTTGGTGTCGGGCTGACGCTGGCCATTCCGGCCACCGAAGACAGGCTCATTCAGGATGCCGTCGCCATTCTGATCCACACCGGCGATGGCGGTGTAGGGCAAGCCGGAAGCGTAGTTGAAGCGCACGCTGCCCTTCACGCCGTAGGCGATGGGGAAATACCCGGCAAAGTTCAGCACCATGAAACGGTCGGCATAGCTGGGGCCGTAGTCCGCACGTGGGTTGGCGGGGTTGGAGGTGCTAGCCAGCACCAGCTCGGACAGCACGCCGCCTGTGGAGGTGTACGTGCCGCGTTCGTTGGAGTTGGTGTCCTCGGACTTGGAGAAGGTCACGTTCGTGATGAACCCGGCATTCTCATTGAAACGCTTGGAGATCTCGAAGGAGAGTCCACGGTAGCGGCCGATGCCATCCCCCTTGACGAGGTAGACATCCGCGAAACCTCCAGGAGCACGGAGGGTGGGGCCGAAGGTGACGTCGCGGCCGCGAACGATGGCGTGGCCGGGGCGGTTGGTGCGGCTGAACAGGTTCTGGCTGGGGTTCGCGTAGCCATCGTTGTAGGGCGCGGGTGTGCCCGGTGCGGCCACAGCACCTTGGTTCAGGTTGATGTTCTGGAGGTACTGGAGGCCTTCGAAGTTCGTGTAGGTGAACTTGGTGGACACGGTGAGACCGTTGCCCATGTCGTGCTCGAGGGCGAGGTGGGTCTTCTTGGCCCGGCTCATCTTGGTCTCGGGATCCCAGAGCTGGGTGGGGCTGGCACTGCCAGGTCCGAAGATGCCGGCCAGGGTCTGGAGTTCCGCATCGGTGACCTTGCGGAGGGTCTGGCCGCTCAGCAGATTGTTGGCACTCAGGAGGCCACCGGTATTGAAGTTGGCCAGCGTCCCTGCGGTGAGGCGGAAGGAGTAGTTGGTGATGTTCATCCCGTTGCCGGTCATGGTGTTGGCCACGAGCAGCATGGGGGTAGGAGTGCTGAACCAGCCATAGCCACCCCGGAGGATGGTCTTGCCCTTGCCATCCAGGTCCAGGGAGAAGGCGAAACGGGGATCCGTGTGGGTGCTGTCCACGGCGCTGTCCAAGCCCTTGAAGTTGGGGTTGGGCAGGGGGTTGTCGGAGATCTTCTGCTGCGTCAGCCGGAGGCCGGCGGTGAGGGTGAGCCGCTTCTCCAACAGGCCCTGGTACTGGCCCTGCACGTAAATGGAATTCAGGTGCTGGTCGATATCGACCCGCCCACCATTCACGCTGGTGGCGCCGTTGTACGTGAGGTTGAGGTCGTTGTTGGCGATGGTGGGCGGGGTTCCCCCGTCAGGATTCGGAATCGTAGCCGTGGCCGTCAGCCCATTGGTCAACCAGCGGTAGGCGGTGCCGTAGGCAGCGCCGCTGGACCCAAACACGAAGGAGCCGTTCCCGTTGTTGAAGAACTGGTTCCCGATGGAGATGGTCTGCAGATCGAAGCCGCCCTTCACCGTCCAGTCCCCGTGGGTCCAGGTGGTGTTGTGGATCAGTTCCGTCATGATCTCGTTCATCTGGCGGGGGGTGCTGGTCTTGGTGCCTGCGGAGATGTTGGCGAGGGAAATGGCCGGGGAGATGCCGTTCCCGGCGAAGGGGCGGCGTTCGTTGGAGACCTGGAGGCGGGTTTCGCTGAGGAGGTCGGCGGACCAGATGCTCTTCGCCTCGAGCACCCAGGAGATGGCGTTGGTGGTGTTGAGGAGGAGGTTGCTTTCCGCGGTATTGGACTGGGTGTTGCCACCGCCGATGGTGTCTTCGAACTTGTTGTAATTCACACGCAGGGCGAAGCTGTGGACGTCGCTGAAGTTGTAATCCAAGCGCGTCAAGTAGCTGGTGTTCTTGGTCTGCTGGACGTAGGGCTTGCCCGCGACCCCGGTGCGCATGTTGCCGACTTCATCTTCAAGGGTCGCGCCGGCCCGGGTGAAGATATCCATGAATGCGGAGTTGCCCAGCGCGGTGCGTTCGGCGTTGTAGGAACCCGAAGTGCTCCAGGACGGGGTGGCGCCCCGCTCCGTCTTGTAGGTTTCGATGCCCACGAAGTAGAAGAGCTTGTCCTTCAGGATGGGGCCGCCAACGGTGATGTTGCTGTTGGTGCTGTTGCCCACACGGGTGAGGTTGGCGGTGGAATTGGAGGTGGCGCTGGTCGCGAACGGGGTGGGCTTGGCCTTGGCCATCCAGCTGTCGTTACGCACCAGATGCATGACGCTGCCACTGAAATCGTTGGTGCCACCCTTGGTGATGGCGTTGATGACCGCGCCGGCGGCATTGCCGTACTGCACGTCGAAGCCATTGGTGATGACCTGCAGCTCGCGGATGGTGTCGGCCCCGAACACGAAGGGGATGATGGCGCCGCCGCGCTGCTCACCGAAGAAGCTGGAATTGTTGGTGGCGCCGTCGATCTGGAGGTTGTTCATGATCTGGCGGGCGCCGCCCACCATCAGGCGGGGCGGGTTGCCGGGGCCAGCCACGGCGCCGGGGGTGAGGCGCACGAGGTCCATGAAGTTGCGGCTCACGAGGGGGATGCTCTGCACCAGATTCTCGTCCACCGTGGACACCGAGTTCACCTGGGCGGCGTCCAGCTGCTGGGCGGCGGCGATGATTTCCACCGTGGCGGCGGCGAGTTCCTCATCCATCCGGTAATTGCGGGAGGCGGCCTCACCGAGGCTCACCCGGATCTGGTCATCCACGCTCTTGAGGCCGGGGGCCTTCACCGAGACCTTGTAGGTGCCCACGGGGAGCAGGCCGATGGAGAAGCTGCCATCCGCGCCGGTCTGGGCGGTGCGGGTGAGGCCCGTCTCCAAGTTGCGCAGTTGGATGGTGGCACCGGCCAGCGCGCCACCCTTGACGCTGCTGACCTTGCCCCGGAACGCACCCGTGGTGTCACTGCCCTGGGAGTAGGCAGCGGCCACCGTGAGCGACAGGGCGGTGAGGATGCGGAGGTTCCGGCTTCGCATTAAGTGCTCCAAAGAGAGGGAAGGTTCCCTGGATGGATTGGGCTAAGGAGAGTATCCCATTCCGAGGTAGGTGTGGGTTGGAACGATTCGGTAAATGGCCCTACCGGAAGTTAATCTCGTCCCTGTCCCCGACCTGGATTGGAACCATCTGATAGCCTGGGGCACCCCACTCCCAGATGCCGATGATCCTCTTTCCTCCCGCGCTCCAAGCCCCGCCCGCCCAAGCCCCGCCGACCCCGAGCCCCACAGCGACCTCCGTACCGGTGATGCCGGTGTCGGACATCCATGTGGGCATGAAGGGGGTCGGTCGCACCGTGTGGGTGGGAGGGAAGATCGATTCCTTCCAGTTCGAGGTCATTGGGATCATGAAGAATTCCGCGCCTGGCCGGACCCGGATCCTGGTGAAGACCAGCGGCGGACCCCTGGCCGAGGCAGGCATCATCCAGGGCATGAGCGGATCCCCCTGCTACATCGACGGCAAACTGGTGGGGGCCCTCTCCTTCGGGTTCGCGAGCCAGAAGGAGCCCATCGGCGGCATCACCCCCATCCTCGAAATGCTGGACCAGCTGAAGGATCTGCCGGATCAAACCGCTCAGCGGACGCCCCTGATCCTGCCCAAGCTGGAGCCGCCCAAGGTCCTGAAGTCCGCGATGTTGGGGCAGATGATGCCCATTTCGGCCTTCGGGGAATTCGAGGGCCAGGGCTCTCCCCTGGTGCTCGGGGGCTCGGCCCTGGGGGAATCCGCCCAGTCCTTCTGGAAGGATTCGGGCGTCCGGTTTGTGACGGCCAGCACCTCGGGGGCCGGCTCCGGTGAGCCCAGTCCCCTGGAACCCGGAGGCATGGTGGCGGTGAACCTCGTCCAGGGTGACCTGGACATGTCCGCCAGCGGCACCATCACCTATGTGGACAAGAAGCGGGTGCTGGCCTTCGGGCATCCCCTCTTCAACCTGGGGGGCGTGGATCTGCCGTTGTGGAGCGCTTCCGTGGCCACGGTGATGCCCAGCTTCCAGATGTCCTTCAAGCTGAGCACGCCGGTGGCCCCCATCGGGGCCCTGCGCCTGGACCGCAGCAGCGGCATCGCGGGCATCCTCGGTGCGGAGGCGCGCATGGTGCCCTTGCGCCTGGGCCTGAACCTCGGGGGGAAGCGGAACCTCAATTTCCGCTACGAGATCATGGATCACCCGGTGATCACCCCGGCCCTGGCCGCCACGGTGCTCGCGCAGACGCTGGACACCCACAGCCGGGGGCTCGGCTTCCAGAGCCTGGCCCTCCAGGGGAACATCAAGGTGGCCGGGCATCCCGCCATCCAGATCGAGAACATGGTGGCCGACCTCAATCCCGCGCGGCTGGCCCAGTTCCTGGGGGCGATGCTGCAGGGCCTCACCTTCAATCCCTTCGAGCGCCCAGTCATCGAGGGCATCAGCCTCACCGTGAAGGCGGAGGAACGCCTCGACCTCACCGGTGTGGTCGGCGTGCGGCTCCTGAAGCCCCGGGTCAAGCGGGGCGAGATCCTGCCGGTGCTCGTGACGCTCCAGAACGTGCAGGGGGTCCGGGAGACCGCCACCTTCAACGTGCCCGTTCCCACCTCGGCGGAGCGGGGCAAGGCCATCCTCATGGTGGGCGATGGCCTCAGCCTCATGGCCACGGACCCCGATGAACGGGCCGTGGAGATCAGCAGCCTGGGAGACGTGGTGCGCATGATGAACGGCGCCCTGCGGAACAATCATGTCTACGCACTCCTCGTTCAGGCGCAGACGGGCGTGGGGCTCCGGGGGGCACGCATCGAAGGCGTGCCCCCCACGGTGGCCACCCTGGCGGGCGTGGAAGGTCCCTCGGCCAGTCCAAGGTTGCAGCGCCGGATCCTCGGTCGGGCGTTCCTCCCCCTGGAGCGCGAGGTGAAGGGCCTCACCCAGGTCGAAGTCGAAATCGAGTAACGCCGTTCCCGCGCTCCCCCGGTCCCAAGGAATCCCCCGCATGCGTCGATCCCTGCTTCCCCTCGTCCTCCTGACCGCCATGCCCGCACTGGCCCAGGCGGGCAGTGCCGGCCAGGCCCCTGTACTCACCACGGTCCAACCCTTCACGGCCTTCAATGATTGGATCGGCAGCGATGCCACCGGTGTCCGCATCGGGGCGGACGGGCGGCTCCGCCTGGCTCCCTCCCTCCGCCGGGTGGGCCAGGTCCCGGAAGGGGTGATCTGGTGCGCCATCTCGGATGGCCAGGGGGGGCTCTTCCTGAGCGCCGGCACCGAGGGCAAGCTCTTCCGCTACCAGAACGGCCAGGTGAAGCCCCTGGCCCAGGTGAAGGGCGGCATCGTCTTCGCCATGGAGCGCCTGGGGCAGGACCTGATCGTGGCCCCCAGCGGGGAGGGGAAGCTCTACCGCGTCACCGCTGCGGGCGATGTCCGCCCCTTCGCCGACATCGATGCGCGGGTCGTCTGGACCATGCGGGCCGGGGATGGGGAGCTCACCGTGGCCGGGGCGGGCGAGCGTGGTGCGGTGCTGATCCGCGCCACCGAGGGCCAGAGCCGGCGGCTCGCGGAACTCCAGGAGGAGCCCGCCTTCACGGCCCTCCTGCCCGATGGGGAAGGCGGCTGGTACGTGGGCACCCATGGTCGTGGCCTCGTGGGTCGGTACCGGGGCGGCGACCGGGTGGAGATCCTCATGGACACCCCCTTCGAGGAAGTCCGCGCCCTCGTGCTGCAGGAGGGGCAGCTCTACGTGGGCGGCAACAACGGGCTCGCCCGGCAGATGGTCTCCGGCCAGCTGGAACGGCGGGAGGGCTTCCTCCAGGCCGAGGCCCAGACCGGGGTCCGGTGCGGCGTGATCCGCCTCGGCAAGGACCGGGTGCCCGAGCTGCTCTGGCAGAGCGCCCAGAGCCAGATCTTCGCCATGACCGCCTGGAAGGGACAGCTCCTCGTGGGCACCGGCAACCGCAGCCGCCTCTTCGCCCTCCCCCTCGCCAAGGGCCAGGAACCCTTCGCGGTGCTCCAGGAGCTCGGCACCGCCCAGGCCACGGCCTTCGTGCCCAGCGGCAGCGACCTCCTGGTGGTGGGCTCAAACCCCGGGGAGCTGCATGCACTCTCGGAATCCCAGGCCACCGAAGGCACCCTGGAGAGCCGGGTGCTCCGGGGGGCGCCGGTGGCGGATTGGGGCCGGGCCTATGTCACCGCCGACGTCCCGCAGGGCACTTCCGTTGCCTTGCAGTTCCGCACCGGGAACACGGAGACTCCCGATGGCACCTGGTCCCCCTGGAGCCCGCCGCTCAAGAGCGGTGAGCGCCCCGGGGCCGCCGTGAGCCGTTTCGCCCAGTTCCGATTGAAGCTGACCAGTGTCAAGGGCGGGGCCACCCCCACCGTGGAGTCGGTCACCATGCACCTCGCCAACCGGAACCTCCCCCCGGTCTGGGAGGGGGTGGAGATCATGCCGCCCGGGCTCGTGATCACCCGCAACGCTCCCCCCGAGGACATCGGCATCGAGCGGGTGCCGTTGGAGACCCAGAAGCTCATCCCCGCCCTGGCCTACCAGGGCAGCGAGAAGCGCAGCTTCCGCCGGGCGGCCCAGAGCTTCGTGTTCCACGTCTCCGATCCCAACAACGACTCCCTGCAGTTCCAGATCCGCCTCCTTCCGGAGAAGGGCAATCCCATCCTGTTGGAAAGGGCCTGGCGGGAGCGCTTCTTCAGCATGGATACCCTGCCCGTGCCCGACGGGCGCTACCGCATGGAGATCGCGGCCTCGGACCAGCCCACCCAGCCCTTCAACTTCGCCTTGTCCGCCACGTGGCGGACCCCCGTGTTCGTGGTGGACCACACGCCGCCCATGCTGTCCGATCTCACCGCCACCCCGGAGGGGGATGGCCTGCGCATCCGCTTCACGGCCCGCGATGAGCACAGCGTCCTCAAGGAGGCGGCCCTCAGCGCGGATGGTGAGCATTGGATCCAGGTGGCGCCCGAGGATCGGGTCTTCGACCAGCAGGAGGAGCGCTTCGACATCCTCCTCCCCCGGGAGCTGATCCGAGGTGACCGGGTGGTGGTGCGGGTGACCGACCTCGCCCTGAACGAGCAGAGCGCCAGCCTCGGGATCGGATCCGCTCCGAGGAAATAGGATCGGGAGCATCCTCGAACGCGGGCGGGGCCCCGCGTTCGCATGGCGTACCAGGAATCCCGCCAGAGCCCCGATGGGCCTACGTATACTGAGGGTCCTCTTCCCGGAGCATGCATGCGTCGGTTGGCCCTCGCCTTCCTCGCCGTTCTCTCCCTCGTGGCGCAGGCGCCCCGGGTGGGGGAACCGCGATCCTTCTCCGATTCCATGGAGGGGCTCACCTTCCGCAGCATCGGCCCCTTCCGCGGCGGGCGCGTCACGGCGGTGACCGGGGTGAGGAGGCAACCCTCCCTGTTCTACTTCGGCGCCACCGGAGGCGGGGTGTGGAAGACCACGGATGCCGGAGCCTCCTGGGTCAACGTCTCGGATCGGGACTTCCGCACGGGCAGCGTGGGCGCCCTCGCCGTGGCGGAGTCCGATCCCAACGTGATCTACGCGGGCATGGGCGAAGCCCCGATCCGGAGCAACGCGAGCCACGGCGACGGCGTGTACCGCAGCACGGACGCCGGCCAAACCTGGCGCAACATGGGCTTGAAGGCCACCCGCCACATCAGCCGTGTGCGCGTGCATCCCCAGGATCCGGACACGGCCTGGGTGGCGGCCCAGGGCCACATGTACGGGGCCAACCCCGAGCGGGGCGTCTACAAGACCACGGATGGGGGGCGCTCCTGGCGGAAGGTGCTCTTCGTGGACGACCGCACCGGCGCCAGCGATCTGGCCCTGGATCCCACCAATCCCCGCATCCTCTATGCGGGCTTCTGGCAGGTGGTCCGCAGGCCCTGGGAGCTCGTGAGTGGCGGCCCCGGCAGCTCGCTGTGGAAGAGCGTCGATGGCGGGGAGACCTGGAAGAAGCTCACCGAGGGACTCCCCGAAGGCATCCTCGGGAAGATCGGTGTGGCCGTGGCCCCCTCCCGCCCCGGCCGCCTGTGGGCTCTGATCGAGCACCGCACCCGGGGCGGCCTCTACCGCAGCGACGATGGCGGTGAGAAGTGGGTGCATGCGTCAGACAACCATGCCCTGCGGGAGCGGGCCTGGTACTACACCTGGGTGTACCCCGATCCCAAGGCCGAGGACACCGTGTGGTGCCCCAACGTGATGATGCATCGCACCTCGGATGGGGGCCGCACCTGGACCCAGGTGGGGGGCTTCTCCCATGGCGACCACCACGACCTCTGGATCGATCCCGACGATCCCGCCCGCATGATCGTGGGTAACGATGGCGGGGCCACGGTCACGCTGAACGGCGGCAGATCCTGGTCCACCCAGATGAACCAGCCCACGGCCCAGTTCTACCGGGTGGCGGTGGATGACCGGTGGCCCTATCGCCTCTACGGCGCCCAGCAGGACAACACCAGCGTGTCCATCCCCAGTGCCACGCCCTGGCTCGGCATCGATGTCACCGATTGGCACCCGGTGGGCGGGGGGGAGAGTGGATGGATCGCCCCCGATCCCCAGAACCCCGACATCACCTACGCCGGGGAATACGGCGGGCAGATCACCCGCTATGACCACCGCACGGGGCAGACCCGCAACATCATGGCCTGGCCGCAGCTGGGCAGCGGGCGTCCCACCTCCGTGCTGAAGTACCGCTTCAACTGGAACGCCCCGCTGCTGATCTCCCGCCATGATCCCAAGGTGATCTACCACGCGTCCCAGAAGCTCCTGCGCAGCCGGGATGAGGGCGAGACCTGGGAGGAGGCCAGCCCCGATCTCTCGCGCAACGATCCGGAGACCCAGGGGACCAGCGGGGGCCCCATCACCATGGATGTGAGCGGCGCCGAAGTGTATGGCAGCATCTTCGCCCTCGCTGAATCCCCCAGGGAGCCGGGCCTCCTCTGGGCGGGAACGGATGATGGCCTCGTGCACCTGACCCGCGACCAGGGGAAGACCTGGGTGAACGTCACGGAGGCCCTGCGCAGGGCCGGCCTGCCCGATCGCACCCAGATCAACAGCATCGAGGCCTCCCCCTTTGAGGCCGGGGCCGCCTGGGTGGTGGCCACCCACTACCGGTGGAACGACTTCCGGCCCCTCATCTTCCACACCCGGGATCTGGGCAAGACCTGGCAACTCCGTACGGGCGGCCTGCCCCCGGAGGCCTGGGTCCGGGTGGTGCGCGAGGATCCCATCCGCCGCGACCTGCTCTACGCGGGTACGGAGACGGGGCTCTTCCTGTCCTTCGACGGGGGGCGGGCGTGGCGCGGCTTCCAGCGCAACCTGCCCGCGGTCCCCCTCACAGATCTCGCCGTGAAGGGCGATGACCTGGTGGTGGCCACCCAGGGACGCGCGTTCTGGATCCTGGATGACCTCGCTCCGCTCCGGCAGTGGGAGGATGGCCTCGCCGCCAAACCGCTCCATGTGTTCGAGCCCGGAACCGGCCTCCGCATGCAGCAGTGGGTGCAGGATGAGAGCGAGACCCCCAGCCCCGCCCTGGGCGCCAACCGGCCCGTGGGCGCCGCGTTGGATCTCTGGCTCAAGGAGGTTCCCAAGTCCCCGCTCACGGTGGAGGTGTGGGATGGTCCGACCCTCCTGCGGCGCTTCACCTCCCTCAAGGTGGAAGCGGAGGGGGACCTCAAGGCCCGCCAGGAGGGCGAGGCGCGCGACCGGGAACGAATGAAGGACAAGCCACTGGAACTCAAGCCCGGGCTCAACCGGATCCGGTGGGACCTGCGCATCCTTCCGCCCTGGGTCGCCCCCAAGGCCGTATTCAACGAAGGGGAGAAGGCCCCGCCGCGGGTGGCCCCGGGCACCTACGTGCTGAAGGTGCGCCTGGGCGCCGAAGAGGCCACCCGGCGCGTGGAGGTGAGGGGGAACCCCGCCCTCCGGACCTCCGAGGCCGACCTGCGGGCCCAGCACGCCCTCCTCCGGACCATCCGGGATCGGCTGGACGAAAACCACCGCACCGTCGCGCACCTGCGGGACCTGCGGGCCCAGGTGCGGGCCTGGGGCGAGCGCACCGAGGCGCTGAAGGCCAGCAGCGTGGCGCTGGCCTCCAAGCTGGAGGCCCTGGAGCGCCGCCTCACGAACCCCGACATCCAGGCGGATGAGGATGATCTGGTCTACCCCCCGATGCTCGACCACGATTGGGTCTTCCTGGCCTACGTGGTGGGCTCCGCGGACGCCCGGCCCACGCCGGGATCCCTGGCCCTCGCGCAGCGCCTCGGTGCGGACCAGGCCGCGGTCCTGAAGGATGTCGCCGCCCTGGAGGCGGCCGAGCTGGCCGCCTTCCAGAAGGCCCTGGATGCTGCGGGGCTGCCCCGCATCCTGGCCGCCCCCCCGGTGGAGTGAGGCCATGGCCGAGCCCGATTTCTGGACCATGTACCTGAAGGCCCACCGGCACCGGGGGAACCGCCGGCTCCACGCCCTGGGCACCCTCGGCTACCTGGCGGGCCTGGCCTGGATCGCCGCCCACGGCCTCTGGATCTGGACCTTGGCCCTTCCGGTCTGGGCCTATGGGTGCGCCTGGACCGGGCACTTCGGACTGGAGAAAAACCGCCCCGCCACCTTCGGCCACCCCTTCCTCAGCTTCCTCAGCGACCACCGGATGGTGGCGCTGATGGTGGTGGGGAAGCTGGACGCCGAGTTCGAGCGGTTGGGCATCCCCCAGAAGACCTGAGAGCCTCAGGCCTTCCAGAGCCCGGGCCACTTCCGGGGGTCGTTGGCGTGGCCGGGGAAGATGTCCCTGAGGTCCCGCAGGTCCAGGTGGCGGGTGAGGGCCTCGCCCAGGAGGTCGCGGAAGTCCGTGGTCATGGGGACATCACGGCCTTCGTGCAGGTGCTCCTCGCGCAGGCTGCGCCAGCCCGGGGCCAGGATCCGGCCGCCCCGCAGGGACCCGCCCGCCACGAAGGCCAGGCCCCCGTGGCCATGGTCGGTGCCGCGGTTCCCGTTCTCCTTCACGGTGCGGCCGAACTCCGTGAGGGCGATCACCAGCACCTGATCCCGCCGGGGGCCGAGGTCCTGGAGGAAGGCGCCCAAGGCATCCCCGAAGTCCTGGAGGCGGTTGGCCAGGAGGCCCTTGGCATTGCCCTGGCCCACGTGGGTGTCCCAGCCGCCCACGTCCGTCACCGCCACCCGGAGCCCCACGTCCGCCTTGATGAGCTGGGCGATCTCCAGGAGCCGCTTGCCCAGGGGACCCGTGGGATAGGTGGCCCCGGGCGTGAGGCCCCGGGGATCCTTCTGCCGGATCACTTTGAGCGCTTCGAAAGCCTCCTGCCCCGTGCCGCGGAGGCTCTGATCCAGGGCCTGGCGGTACATCCCCTCGAATCCGGCGCCCGGGGCGGTGCCCTGGAGGCGGAACTCGGCGAGGCTGCCCATGGCCACGGCGTCCCCACCCATCAGGACCCGCGGGAGGCTGGGCTGGAGCGCCACCGCCTTCAGGGGGGAAGGGCCCTCCAATCGCTTCATGGCGCGGGCCAGGAAGCCATCCTCGGTTCGCTTCACGCCCGGGGTGCCGCTCTCCAGGAAGTCCTGGGCGTCGAAGTGGCTGCGGGTGGGATCCGGGGAACCCACCTGGTGGATCGCGGCCAGGGTTCCGTCGTCGTAGAAGGGCTTGAGGGCCATCAGGGCCGGATGGAGGCCGAAGGCCCCATCGAGCTTGAGCGCCGCGCCCTCGCCGGAGGCGGGAAGGTGGATGGTCGGGCGCGCCTCGGCGTAGCGGGCTTCCTGCAGGGGCGGGCAGAGGCTGAGGCCGTCGGCGGCGCCCCGCATGAGGATGAGGACCAGGGTCTTGCCGGGGGTGGCGCCTTCGGCGGCGGCCAGCAGCCGGGGCGCGAAGCCCAGGCCCACGGCGGCGAGGGAGGCGCCTTTGAGGAAGAGTCGACGGTCCACGCTACCTCCGTTGGAATTCAGGGGAGCCCAGGATGAGGCCCACCAGCTTGGCCCGGTCCAGGGGGCGGATCTCCCCATCGGGCATGCGGGTCTCTTCTCCCTGCAGCTCCTTGAGGAGGGCGGCCCGGGTGGCCTCGCTGAGGGGCCGCTGCAGCAGGAGCCGTCCCAGGCGATCCAGCGCCTCCTCGGGGGTGGCGTGTTGGACGGCCGCGCGGAGATCCTCGCGATCCCAGCTCACCGCCTCCACCTGCTGGCGACCCAGGGCCATGCCCAGCTGGAGGCGGTTCACCAGGGCACCGGTGCTCACCCAGGCCTCCGCCGTGTCCTTCCACCCGGTGGGCGGCGCGCAGCGGTAGGGGGGCTGGTCCATGCGGTTGAGGTGGGCGATGAGGGGCAGGGGCTCCTCGATCTCGGCACCCAGGCCCCGCAGGGTGGAGGCCATGAATTCGAAGGGGGTCTTCACCTTGGCCAGATGGGCCTCCGCGGACCAGAACTCGGGGCTGAAGAAGATGGCCCCATAGGTCTTCCGAAGGTCCCCACCCGTCGCGAGGAACACCTGGGCCACGCGGTCCACGAGGGCCGGTGGCGGCTGGTCGGCCACGAAGCGGCGGCAGAGCTTGGTGGCGATGAAGCGCGCGGTGGCCGGGTGGGCGGCCAGGAGGTCGAGCACCGCCTCCCCGTCCTTCACCCCCCCCAGGGTGATGGCCTTGCCCAGGACCACCTTGTCGCCGTTGTCGTGGGCCACGAGCCGGAAGAGGGGACGGGCCGCCAGGCGGGGCTGGTCGAGCGTCCACCCCGTGAAGCACCGGGCCACCTCCCGGACATCCGCCTGGGTGTAGCCGCCATCCACGCCCAGGGTGTGCAGCTCCATCAGCTCCCGGGCGTAGTTCTCATTGAGGCCCAGGGGACCCGCCTTGGGCCTCCTCAGATCCTTCGCCATCTGGTCGAGGCTGCGCTCCGCGGAGGGCCGGCCCTTCGCTTCACGTCGCGCATCCTGCTCCATCCGGGCTTCTGCCCGCTGGGCCCGCCCCAGGGCCCGCGGGGAACCGGGCCGGGCGTACTCCGAGGGATCGAAGCCTTCCCGGGTGCTGAGCCAATTGTCCAGGTAGAACAGCATGGCCGGGTGCTGGGCCGTGGCCCCCAGCAGATCGCGGAAGCGGCCGTAGACGAAGGGCCGGATGGCAGTCCGTTCGTAGTCGGCCACGAACCATTTGCACTCGCCCTTGGTCCAATCCACGTTGAAGTGGTTGAACCAGAAATCCACCAGCACCTCCTCCAGCTGGCGCTGGGCGTTCACCGCCCGGAAGAGCTTGGCGGAGGCGAGCTCCTCCGCGATGTGCACAGGGCGCTGGTCCCTGGGCAGCTCCGCCCGCCGGGCCTTCGCCTCCTCGGCACCGAGCCCCTCCTGCTTGGCCACCGCCTCGGGGCGCGGATAGGCCTTCTGCAGGTCGGGGATGGTCATCCCAAGGGTGGTGTAGGTCCTCAGCCGCGCCTCCAGGGCGGGCTCCTTCCCCGGCTGCAGCTGGGCCAGGATCCAGGCCCGCAGCGCGGCATCCCCGCCCTGGGCCAGACGCTCCGCCTCGCCGGGTCGGGGCCCATGGGCCAGCCGGTTGAGCAGATGGAGGGCCTTCTGGTCCGCGTGGAGGGGACTCTCGGGCAGGGGGGGGGCCTGGGGTCCCTGGGCGAAGACGGCCAAGGTGGCCAGGCCGAGGAAGGTCATGCGCATGGAAGCTCCGGATCCCTCCTTGGACCCTGGCAGGCGCCTCCCGGTTGAACCATGGAAAAGGGGCGGCTGGAGCCGCCCCTTGAACGCCGCGCCGACCTGGGGTCAGCCCTGCTGTTCCTTGTAGACCCGATCCACGGCCAGCGCGAGGCCGGTGAGCAGGGCCAGCCCATGGGGATGGCTCTGCCCGGCGGGATCCAGGATCACCAGGTACTGGTCGGCGTTGGTGAAGAGCTCCTTGGCCAGGCCGGCCCACTTCTTGGTGATGCGGCCGAAGACCTGGCCGTTCACGGTGAAGGTGAAGTCCCAGCCCTTCCAGTCGCCCTTCAGCTCGCCCAGGGGAAGCCCCTGGGCATCGTTCACCTCGAAGGCCCCGCCCAGGGTGAAGATCTTCGAACGGAGCTGGGCCAGCAGCTCCCCGCTGGGGCCGTGCACCGTCAGGCGGGTGCGGAGGAAGCCCACGTGCTTGTGCACGGTGAGGAGGGGGGCCATCTGGCCCGGGCCGTAGACGCGGACATCGGTGGGCAGGAGGGCCTTCTTCACGAGCAGCCGGAGCCACTTCATGGAGGGCTCGTCCTTGGCCTGCCCCAGCTGGGCGCCGGTCTCGGGATCCAGGAGGTTGTAGGTGTCCGTGAGTTTGAGGAGGGCCACCTCCTCCTTGATGAAGAGGGAGGTTCGTCCCTGGAACAGGCTCATGCTCAGCACCCCTTGAAGGCGGCGGGCCGCTTCTCGAGGAAGGCGCCCATGCCCTCCTTCATGTCCTGGCTGGCGGCCAGCAGGCCAAAGAGGGCGGCCTCGAACTGGAGGCCCTGCTCCAGGGGCATATCCAGGCCCTGCTGCACGGCGGAGATGGCCCGGGTGAGGGCCAGGGGGCCGCGGCTGAGGATGGTCTTGGCGAGCTTCTCCACGCCGGCCTTGAGGTCGGCCTGGGGGAAGACGCGGCTCACCAGGCCCATGCGCAGGGCGTCGGCGGCGGGGATCATGTCACCGCTCAGGATCATGTCGAGGCCGATTCCGGCACCCACGAGGCGGGGCAGGCGCTGGGTGCCGCCGTAGCCGGGGATGATGCCCAGGGAGACCTCGGGCAGGCCGAACTTGGCGTTCTCGGAGGCCACGCGGATGTGGGCGGAGAGGGCCAGCTCGCAGCCGCCGCCCAGGGCGAAGCCGTTCACGGCGGCGATCACGGGCTTGGGCATCGCGGCGATGCGGTTGAACACAGCCTGGCCCTTCAAGGCCTGCTCCCGGGCGGAGCCGCTGTCCAGATCCTTGAGCTCGCTGATGTCGGCGCCGGCCACGAAGGCCTTCTCACCCGCGCCCGTGAGCACCACCACGCCCACCTCGGCGTCGTGCTCCAGGCCCGCGATCTCGCACTCCAGCTCCTTGAGGAGGGCGTTGTTGAGGGCGTTCATCTTCTCGGGGCGATTGAGCGTCACCCAGGCGATGCGGTCCTGCTTCTCGACGAGCACGAGGGACATGGGTCCTCCAGATGGAAACTTTGATTATCGCTGGGAACGCGAATGGCGCGAATAGAAGCGCGAATGGCGCGAATGGAGATGTGATGGAAATGGCACCGGCATGAGGCTGGAGATCGCCTGGGGTGGCCTCCACCCTTGGAAGCTGGATCCAGATGCGGTCGATCTCTATTTCATTCGCGCCATTCGCGCTTTCATTCGCGCTATTCGCGTTCCAAGTTCAGGTGCTCCCGAAGGAACGCCAGCCCCGTGACCCAGCCCTGGCGGGCGCTCTCGGGGTGGAAGTGCTCGGGGCGGGCGTCGCAGAAGAAGCCGTGGGGGGCCTCGCTGTAGACGAGGCTGGCGAAGGGCTTGCCGGCCTCCAGGAGGGCCTTTTCCAGCAGCGGGCGCTGCTCCCAGGTGATGGCCATGTCCTTGCCGCCCCAGAGGAAGAGGTGGGGGCCGGAGAGGGTGGGCAGGCGGTCCAGGTGCTGGGGGATCATGCCGCCGTAGCAGGAGATGGCCGCCCGGAGGGGCAGGGCGGTGTTGGCCAGGAAGGCCATGCGGCCCCCCATGCAGTAGCCCACGGCGGCCTGGCGGTCGGCGCCCTGGGTGGCGAGCCAGGCGGCGCTGGCCCGGAAGTCCGCGTCCAGGCCCTCCAGGGTCAGCTGGGCCGCCTCGGCCCGGGCCCCGGCCAGGTCGGAGTAGGGGGCGTCGAAGGCGGGGGCCGTGCGGTGGAAGAGCTCCGGGCAGATCGCCAGGAAGCCCTCCCGGGCCCAGCGCTCGGTGATTTCCCGCATGTGGGCGTTCACCCCGAAGACCTCCTGGAGCACCAGGAGCCCGGGCGGGTTCGCCCGGCCCACGGGCCGGGCCACCCAGGCCCGGAAGGCGGTGCCGTCCTCGGCAGACAGCTCGATCCACTCGCTTCGGATGGGGTGCATGGCGACCTCTGGCAAACTACCTGTATGTTCAACGCCCCGCACCCCGAAAGCTACCGCGACAGTCTCCGGGCCTTCCTGCGGGAGGACTGGGGCACCCAGGACTGGAGCACCGCCGCCGTGCCGGACCGGCCCATGGCCGGACGCGTGGTGGCCAAGGCCGACCTCACCCTGGCGGGCCTGCCCGTGGCCCTGGAGGTCCTCCGGATCGTGGATCCCGCGGTCGAGGTCACCCTCCTCGCCAAGGATGGGGATCGCGTGGCCAAGGGCACGGAGGTGCTGCGCATCGCGGGCCGGGCCCACGCCCTCCTCATGGGCGAGCGGGTGATGCTGAACCTCCTGCAGCGCCTCAGCGGCACCGCCACCCTCACCCGCGCCTTCGCCGATGCGGTGGCCGGCACGCAGGCCCGCATCCTGGACACGCGCAAGACCACCCCGGGCCTCAAGCTGCTGGAGAAGTACGCCGTGCGCTGCGGGGGCGGCTACAACCACCGGCTGAACCTGGGGGACGGGGTGCTCCTGAAGGAGAACCACCTCATGACCCACGGGGGCATCGAAGGTGCCGTGGCCGCCGCCCGGGCCGTGGCCCCCAACCTCATCCGCATCGAGGTGGAGGTGGAGACACTGGATCAGCTCAGAGCCTGCCTCGCCTGCCCCGGCGTGGATGGCGTGCTCCTCGACAACATGTCCAACGAGATGACCCGCGAGGCCGTGGCCCTGCGGGATGCCTCAGGTCGGCACCTCTTCCTGGAGGCCAGCGGCAACATGAGCCTCGACCGGGTCCGTAGCGTCGCCGAGACGGGCGTGGACTTCATCAGCGTGGGGGCCCTCACCCACAGCGCGCCGGCGGCGGATCTGAGTCTGCGGTTGGATTTGTAGACCGTAAAAAGCACACCACGAAGGCGCGAAGGGCCCGAAGGGGCACGAAGAAAATCAAGGGCCCGAAGGTGAGTGCTAGGGTTCTCCCAGAGGCGGTTGATCCGCTTTACGTTTGGCGGCTAGACACCATCTCCTGGTTGGTCCAGGGAGGGGCGAATCGCGGCTTTTCTTCGAGGTCTTTTTCCCTTCGTGCCCCTTCGGGCCCTTCGCGCCTTCGTGTTGTGCTTTTTACACCGCCCAACCAATGCCCTACCGCCCCTCCACCCGGAACCCCTTGCTCGCGGGCTTCCCCGGCAGCGCCTCGCCATGGCCATCCCGGAGCAGGTGCACGTGGGGGCTCATGATCTCCACGCCGGCCTCGGCGAAGGTGTCCTGGATGTGGCGGTGCAGCTCGTCGTAGAGGGCGGGCATGCGCTCCGGTTCGCGGGTGTGGGCGTTGAGCTCGTAGACCACGTAGAAGTCGTCGAGCTTGGCCTGGAGGACGAAGGGCTTGGGATCCGCGAGGATCCCCTGGCTTCGGCGGGCGGCTTCGAGGAGGAGGCCATGCACCTGGTCCCAGGGCACGGCGTAGCCGATGCTCACGGTGGTGTGGAGCACCACGCCGGGGCCCTCGGGGCGGACCTGGGCGCTGTAGTTGAGCACCTTGCCGTTCAGGACCGTGGCGTTGGCGATGACCACCTCCTCCTGCTTGAAGGTGCGGAGGCGGGTGGTGAGGAGGCCGCGGTGCACCACCACGCCGGCATCCTCGCCCAGCTTCACCACGTCGCCCACGCGGTAGGCCCGGGTGTAGGTGAGGATGGCGCCGCTGAGCAGGTTGCCGATGGTGCCGCTGCCGCCGAGGGAGACCAGCACGCCCACGAAGAGGCCGATGGCCTTGAAGGCCTCGCTTCCCGCGCCGGGCAGGTAGGGGAAGGCGAGGACCAGGGCGAAGGCCAGCACCCCCAGGCGCACCAGGGTGTAGGTGGGGCGGGCCCAGTCGGGGTCGAAGCCCTCGGCGGTGCGGTGCCCTTCGCCCAGGGCATCGAAGAGGCCCTTCACGAGGCCCAGGAGGGTTCGGGTGACCAGCACCACCACCAGGAGCACGAGCCCCGAGGGCAGGTACTCGAGGAGCGCATGGCCGAACAGGGCCAGGGGCTCCACCACCTTGTCCAGGAGGTGCCCCGCGAGGCCTGAAGTGGGCTGGAAGAGTCCCAGGGCTGCGCTCGCCAGTACATAGGCCCCCACCAGGCGCAGGAACCCCACCAGCAGGCCGACGCCCCGGTGCACCCACCGGCGTACCTGGAGGGCGGGCACCAGTTCCAGGCTGCCCAGGCGGAAGGGGCCCAGGCTGGCCAGCCACCGGCCCCGGATACCCGCCCGGAGGCGCGCACCCAGCTCCCCGGTGAGCCGCCACAGGAGCACGGCTACGAGGGCCAGGCCCAGGAGGGCCAGCAGGCGCTGCCACAGGGCGGCGCCGGGAGGTAATGGGGACCAGGAGGGAGCCATGTCCGGCAGTGTACCCGTGGGACACTGATCGGATGCTGAAGCTAGAGTCCTTCCCCGTGGGCCCCCTGGGCTGCAACTGCTCCCTCCTCTGGGACCCTTCCAAGGGCACGGGCGTGGTGGTGGATCCCGGGGGCGATGGCCGGAAGATCGCCGCCAAGGTGGCCCAGCTGGGCTTCAAGGTCACCGCGCTCCTGCACACCCACGCGCACTTCGACCACGTGGGGGCCACCCAGGAGCTGCAGGACCTCTGGCAGGTGCCGGCCTACCTGCATCCCGGGGATGGCTTCCTCGTGGACAACCTCAAGATGCAGACGGGCGCCTTCGGCATGCCGGCCATCCCGAAGCCCACCATGGCCGAGCTGGCCCACGGGGAGCGGCACCATGACCTGGGAGTGCTCCACACGCCAGGGCACACGCCGGGTTCCTGCTGCTTCCACGGTGCCTTCGAGCAGGGGGGCGTGGTGCTGGCGGGCGACACCCTCTTTCGCCGGGGCGTGGGCCGCACCGACCTCTGGGGCGGCGACTTCGACCAGCTGGAGGCGAGCATCCAGGGGCAGCTGTACACCCTGGCACCGGGCACCCTCGTGATCCCGGGCCATGGGCCCGCCACCACCATCGGTGAGGAGCGGACTGAGAATCCCTTCGTGGCCGGGTGATGTGAAGCCCATCACGGGTTCGCGGCCGACCTTGAAGGCGGGTGTCCGCTCGGATTTCAAGGGGAGGTCCCATGCGAACGGTGCCGTGGAACGGATGGCTCCGACTCGGGAGCATCCTGGCGTTCCTCCTCGCCGGTCTGGCATGCCGCTCCCCCCTCCTGTTGCCGGACCGGTCGGCCCCGGTGGCGCTGGTGCTGGCGGTGGCCGAAGGCATTGAGGAAGGGGTTGAGCTGCGGGCGGATCTCGTGGCTGCCTTCGGGTCCGGGTGGGAGGTGGTCCCCCAGGGGGCGCCCGCGCCGCCGGACCGGCCGGTCCTCACCCTCCACATCGACCGGTTCCGCCTGGGCTCCGCGTCTTCCGGCGGGAACCGCCTCCTCGGGAGCGGCGGCGTGATCCTCGGGTTGGCGACCCTCGCCCTGTGGGATGCGCGGGGATGGGACGCCCTGATGTGGATTCCCGTAGGCAGCGTCGCGATCCCCCTGGTGGTGACGGGTGTGGTGCAGAAGGTGAAGTCGCGGATCCAGGACGCCCGGCGGGGGTACCCGCTTCCGGAGCTCCGGGCCCGGGTGTCCCTGCGTTGGCCGGAGGAGGAACGACCCGGCGAGTGCCGCATCGATGCCCAGGATTTCCGGGAACTGGCGGAGTCCCTCGGAGCGGCCGAGGCCCAGGATCCCCGGGCGGTCCGCCGGGCCTGCGCCGAGGCGCTGGCTCGGTGGGTGGCGCGGGAATCCGGTCGCGGACGCCAATAGCGGGTAGGATCAGCCCAGTCCCAGGAGAACCCATGGATGCCCTGCTCTCCGTACTCGGCTGCGGCCCCTTCCTCTTCATCCCCCTCGTCTACATCCTCAGCTGCCTGAAGGTGGTGAATGAGTACGAGCGGTTGGTGGTGTTCACCCTGGGCAAGGTGGGTCAGGTGCCCAAGGGGCCGGGTCTTTGCTTCGTGTTCCGCCCCTTCCAGACCGCGGTGACCATCTCCCTGCGGACCATCGTGCTCGATGTGCCCAGCCAGGACATCATCACCCGCGACAACGTGAGCCTGAAGGTGAGCGCCGTCGTCTACTTCAAGGTGCTCGATCCCAAGCAGGCCATCATCGGCGTGGAGAACTACCACTACGCCACCAGCCAGATCGCCCAGACGACCCTGCGCTCCATCCTGGGTGAGGTCACCCTGGACGAGCTCCTGGCGGACCGCGAGAAGCTGAGCCTGCGCCTGCGGGAGATCATCGACCACTCCACGGAGCCCTGGGGCATCGAGGTCTCCAGCGTGGAGCTGAAGAGCGTCGATCTGCCCGAGCAGATCCAGCGGGCCATGGGCAAGCAGGCCGAGGCCGAGCGGGAGAAGCGGGCCAAGATCATCGCTGCCGAAGGTGAGCTCATGGCCAGCCAGCAGCTGCTGGAGGCCGCCGACAAGCTGAGCCAGAACCCCGCCGCCCTGCAGATGCGCTACCTGCAGACCCTCACGGAGATCGCCGTGGAGAAGAACAGCACCATCGTGTTCCCCCTCCCCATGGAGCTCATGCGGGCCTTCGAGAAGTTCACGCAGAAGTGAGATAATCGGCCCAGGAGTTCACCATGCAGCTGGGTCCCTGGGATGTTCAGATCATCAGCGCCGGCACCTTCGCCCTGGATGGCGGGGCCATGTTCGGCACGGTGCCGAAGGTGGTGTGGGCCAAGGTCTACCCCTGCGACGCCGACAACCAGATCACCATGGCCACCAACTGCCTGCTGATCCGCGGGGAGGTGGGCGGGAAGCGCCACGTGATCCTCGTGGACAACGGGAACGGGGACAAGGAGGAGGACGCCTTCATGGCCCGCTTCAAGTTCGAGGGGCGGGGCATCCTGGATCGCGAATTGGCGAAGCACGGGGTGAGGCCCGAGGACATCACCCTGTGCATCCTCACCCACCTCCACTTCGACCACGCCGGCGGCAGCACCCGCTTCAACGCCGCCGGGGAGCTGGTGCCCAGCTTCCCCAATGCCCGCTACGTGGTGCAGCAGCAGGACCTCGCCGACGCCAAGCACCCCCACCTGCGGGTGAAGGCCAGCTACCTGCCCAAGAACTGGGAGCCCCTGGAGACCGCGGGTCTGCTTGATGTCGTGGACGGTCCTGCGGAGCTCCTGCCGGGGATCTCCGTGGACCTGGCCCCGGGCCACATCGAGGGCCTGCAGACGGTCACGGTGGAAGGCGGCGGCCGCAAGCTCGTGTACCTGGCGGACCTCATCCCCACGGCCCGCCACATCCAGCCCGCCTGGGTCATGGGCTACGACCTCGACGTGGTGGCCTGCGTGGACAACCGGATCAAGCTGCTGGACCAGGTCACGGGCACGGGCACGGTGCTCGTGTTCGAGCACGATCCCGAGATCCCCGCCGGCACCGTGGATCGGGATCCCAAGGGTCGCTACGTGGTCACGCCCATGGCGGTGTGATGGCCTGGGATCCAGACCTCTACCTTCGTTTCCAGGATCTCCGGTTGCGCCCGGCCCTGGAGCTGCTGGCCCGGGTGGACCTGGTCGCGCCGGCCACGGTCGTGGATCTGGGGTGCGGCACCGGCACCAGCACCCGCCTCCTGCGGGAACGATGGCCGTCGGCCCGGATCACGGGCGTGGACAATTCGGCGGACATGCTGGCCGCCGCGGCGAAGGCCGGGGGGGAATTCACCTGGACCCAGGCGGACCTGGGAACCTGGGCCCCATCGGAACCGGTGGACCTGGTCTTCGCCAACGCCTCCCTCCAGTGGGTGCCGGACCATGTGCGGCTCCTTCCGCAGCTCTTCTCCCACCTGGCGCCCGGGGGCGTCCTGGCCGTCCAAATGCCGGCCAACCATGGGGAGCCGGCCCACCGGCTGATCCAGGAGGTGGCTGTGCGCGGGCCCTGGAAGGACCGCTTCGTCGGATTCGACCCCTGGCACCGCCCACTGCCGCCGGAGCAGATGCACCGCCTCCTCGCCCCCCTCGGTGCGGAGCTGGACCAGTGGGACACCGTGTACCAGCAAGCCATGGCCGGGGCCCCGGCCATCCTGGCCTGGGTGAAGGGCTCGGCCCTGCGTCCCTTCCTCGATCGGCTCGATGCCCGTGAATCGGCGGCCTTCGAGGCGGCCTACCTCACCGCCTTGACGCCTGCCTATCCGGAATTGACGGGCGGTCACACCCTCTTCCCGTTCCGCCGCCGATTCCTTGTGGCAAAACGGGCTTGAAGGTCACGCCCGGCCCCTCGAATCCCGTGATGGCCGTCAACATTGATTTGTCCAGGTCCGGAATGTTCTTCACCCTGGAACAGGGGTTCGCCCATGTTCTTCCCGACCAGCCTCTCCTACGCCCTGCAAGCGCTCGTCCGCCTCCCGGTGGATGGCACGAGGATCGCCGTCCACGACCTGGCCGAGCGGGCGGATGTGCCCGGGCCCTTCCTGGCCAAGGTGATGCAGACCCTGGCGCGCTCCGGCATCGTCGAAGGCACCCGGGGGCCGCATGGCGGCTACAAGCTGGCCCGGCCGGAACATGAAGTCACCATCGCCTGTGTGTCCCAGGCCTTGGGCGAGGGGCTCGGCCTGCCGGCCTGCATCCTGGAGAACCGGCCCTGCAATGACCCTGGCCCCTGCCTCATGCACAACGTGTGGCTGACGCTCCGCCCGCAGCTGGAGAACTGCCTCTACGGGCTGAGCATCCGGGACATCCGGATGCTCGATGCCTCCGATTACGAGAAGGCCCTGCCGAAGCTGGCCATCGAGCGCCTGCAGCCCGTCTGACCTGCGGGTTCAGGCCCCCCAGACCCGCCGCACCAGGTGGTGGTAGAAGGGGATGCCCGCCAGCACATTGAACGGGAACGTCACCGCCAGGGAGAGGGTGAAGTAGCGGCTGGGCCGCGCCTCGGGGATGGCGTACCGCACCACCGCCGGCACCACGATGTAGGAGGCGCTGGCGCCAAGCACCGCCAGCATCACCGCATCGCCGGTGGAGAGTCCCGCCACCCGGGCCAGCCCGATGGCGATCAGGGCGTGGAGCGGGGGCATCACCAGGCCGAAGCCCAGCAGGAAGGGACCCACATCCCGCACCTGACGCATCTGGCGGCCCACGAGGATGCCCATCTCCAGGAGGAAGAAGGCCAAAAAGCCCTTGAAGAGGTCTCCGGTGAAGGGCTTCATGGCTTCCGCCCCCTTCTCCCCCGCAAGGGCGCCGATGATCAGGCTGCCGATGAGCAGGAGATGCGCACCATCGGTGAAGGCCTCGTGGAGCACGGCCTTGAGGCGCACCGGCGCGGCAGGGCGATCCCCGGCAACGGCCTCGGGCACCACGGATTCCACACCGGGTTCGGCCGCGCCCACGCCGGGCACCGCGGACTGCGCGGCCACGTGGCTGCGGGCCCAGGAGGCCAGGAGCACCGCCATGATGATGGCGGGGGATTCCATGAGCACCAGGGCCACCGTGGCGCCGCCGGAGGTGGGATCCCCGTGGGCCGCCACGAACTGGGAGGCCACGGTGAAGGTCACGGCGCTCACGGAGCCATAGGTGGCCGCGATGGCGGCGGCATCGAAGAGCCCCACCCCGCGCTTGAGGATGAGGTAGCTCCAGGCCGGGATGGCCACCGCCAGGACCATGGCGAGCCCCACCACGCGCCCCACCTCGGCGTTCAGGCCCGTGTGGGCCAGGGACTGGCCGCCCTTGAAGCCCACGGCCATGAGCAGGTAGAGCGAGAGGAACTTGGCGACGGGCTGGGGGATCTCGAGGTTCGACCCGATGAGGGCCACCACGACCCCCAGGACGAAGAAGAGGATGGCGGGTTCGAGCAGCATGCTCCAGGGACTCATGGGAACTCCGGGGGAATCGGGGCAGCGGGGTCGGGGGCCGGGGCGGCGGCCCGGACAAGGCGATCGTGCACGGCGCGCCAAGGGGGGGTCTCCGGGGGCAGGTCCACCACCAGGGCGCGCACCTCAAGCGACTCCAGCTCCCGCAAGGCGGCGTACAGGGCCCGTCCGTAGCCTTCGGGGTCGGTGGGCAGGGCCAGGTGGGCCGCCACCTGGGAGGGGCGCTGGGAGGGGGGGCCGAGGGAGAGCCATCCCAGGGGACCCTGGCTGGGCAGGGGATCCCTGGCATGGCGCAGGATCAGGGGAACCCCGGGAGCGTAGTGCCGGCGCGCCTGCCCCGGGGAGCGGGCCACGCCGGGGCCGGCGGGGCCCACCGCCAAGGGCGTGCCGAGGACTGCGGCGAGCTGATCCGGCGTGAGGGGACCCGGCCGGAGCAGGCGGGGCACGGGGCCGCCGAGGTCCACCACGGTGCTCTCGAGGCCCGCCCGGCAGGGCCCCCCGTCGAGGATCAGGTCGATGCGGTCCCCGAGGTCCGTGCGGACGTGGGCGGCGGTGGTGGGGCTCACATGCTCGGAGCGGTTGGCACTGGGGGCGGCCAGGGGGCCGCCGAAGGCGCGGATGAGCTCCAGGGCCAGAGGATGGTCCGGCATGCGCAGGGCCACGGTGGGACCTCCGGCCGTGGCCGCGTCCGGCACCACCGCCCGCTTGGGGAGCACCAGGGTGAGGGGCCCGGGCCAGAAGGCCTCCATGAGCCTCAAGGCTGCGGCGGTCACCTCGGAGACCAGGGGGCGGGCCATGGCGAGCCCGGACACATGGAGGATCAGGGGATTGGTGCGCGGTCGGCCCTTGGCCACGTAGATCCGCGCCAGGGCCTCGGGATTCAGGGCATCGGCCCCCAGGCCGTACACCGTCTCCGTGGGGAAGGCCACGAGCCCACCGCGCCGCAGGATGGCCACGGCTTCGCCCAGCCCGGGTCGGGCCGCCTCGGGGCGGCGCAAGGGATCCGGCACCACGGGGTCAGGACCGGAGCAGGGCCCCGAGGGCCGCGAGGAGGAGGTCCGCCGCCAGGGCGAGGCCGGCGGTGAAGGTACCGCTGAGCCCCAGGCCCGCCCAGGCCCAGGCGCTCCGGCTGGGACTCAGGCCACCACCCAGCAGCCCCAGCGCCACGGCGGGAATGGCATTGCTCAAGGGCATGAAGGCGAGGGGGAGCAGCATCAGGAAGCCGGTCCAGGCCACGGCCGCGCCCATCACCCAGCGGGGGGGTGCGGGCAGCGGCAGGCGCCGGGCCGCCCGGAGGGGACGCAGGGCGCGCCGAAGCCAGGGACGCAGGCCGGGCACGGGGGCTAGCCACCGTCGGGCCCGTTCAGGGATCCAGGGGGTGGTCCGCCCGGCCACCACCTGCCAGCCGAGGGCCATGGCCGCGAGACCCACGGCGGGCGCCGCCAATGAGCCCAACCCTGGCAGCGCCGCCGGCGCCGCCAGGGTCAGGAGCAGGGACCCGAATCCGGGCCCCGGGCGGGTCACCCGGCCTCCGGCAGTGCGTCGGTGCGCTTGGGCCAGATCAGGGAGGTGGCCACGCTGCCGCCTACCAGCAGGGCGATGATGCCCAGGCTGGCGAAGGGGGGCACCTTGAACAGGTCCACCACCAGCATCTTCAGGCCCACGAAGACCAGCACGAGGCTCAGCCCCACCTTGAGGTGGTGGAACTTGTCCACCACGCCCGCCAGCAGGAAGTAGAGGGAGCGCAGGCCGAGGATGGCGAAGATGTTGGAGGTGAAGACCAGGAAGGGATCCTGCGTCACCGCGAAGATGGCGGGCACGCTGTCCACGGCGAAGATCACGTCGGTGAGCTCCACGGCCACCAGCACCAGCAGCAGGGGCGTGGCGTAGCGCTTCCCGTTCTGGACCACCGTGAAGGCGGGGCCGTGGTAGGTGTCCACCGCGGGGACGAAGCGGCGGAAGAGCTTGAAGATGGGGTTGTCGCGCGGGTCGAAGGCCGCGTTGCGCAGCACCAGCATCTTCACGCCCGTGAGGAGCAGGAAGCCGCCGAAGAGGTAGAGCACCCAGTGGAACTTGGCCAGCAGGGCGGCCCCCAGGGCCACGAAGATCGCCCGCATGATCAGGGCGCCCAGGATGCCCCAGAAGAGCACCCGGTGCTGGTAGGCCTCCGGCACGGCGAAGGCCCCGAAGATCAGCACGAAGACGAAGATGTTGTCGATGCTGAGGGCCTTCTCGATGAGGTAGCCCGTGAGGAACTCCACCCCCCGCTCGGAGCCGTAGACCTTGCCGATCAGCGCGCCGAAGGCCAGCGCCAGGACCACCCAGACCGCGCTCCAGATGGCGGCCTCCTTGAGCGACACGCGGTGGGCGGTGCGGTGGAACACGCCGAGGTCCAGGGCCAGCATGGCCAGCACGAAGGCGAGGAAGGCGCCCCACATCCAGGGGGAACCGAGGGTCATCTCCATGGTCAGCCCTTCCCTTCGCGGAGGCGCTCAAGGGTTCGGCCCAGTCCCCGGGCCACCCGCTCCACGGCGCTGGCGATGGCCTCGTAGGCATCGGCGGACACATCCTCCGCCAGCACCTCGCCACCCTGGGCCAGGTGCACGACCACCCGGCACCGCTTGTCCACGCCCCCCTTGGGGCCGTTCACATCCTCCAGGTGGAGGCGCACGCGCGCCAGGCGGGGCTCGAAGCGGGAGAGGGCGAAGGCCAGGCGGCGGCGGGCATGCTCGCCCAGGGCTTCGGTGAAGGTGACGCCATGACCCTTGAGGTCGATGTGCATGGAGGTCCTCGATGCGCCCAACGGGGCCCATTCAGGTTCCCGATTTGGAAAGCAGAGATCTAATCGAAAAAAACAAAAAACATATAGAATGAATCTATGGATAACCCGACCCTGGAGTGGCTCAACTACCACCACCTCCTGTACTTCTGGACCGCGGCCCGGGAGGGGGGCATCACCCGCGCCTCGGAGGTGCTGCGCCTATCCCAGCCCACCCTCAGTGCGCAGATCCGGTCCCTGGAAGCGGATCTGGGGGAGAAGCTCTTTGAGAAGGCCGGGCGCGGGGTGGCCCTCACCGAGGCGGGGAAGGTGGTCTTCCGCTACGCCGACGAGATCTTCGGCCTGGGGCGGGAGCTGCGGGATGCCCTGGCGGGACGGGATGTCCGGCGCCGTCCGGTGCTGGCGGTGGGGATTTCCGACGCGCTGCCCAAGCTCATCGTGCAGAAGCTCCTGGCGCCGGCCCTGGCCATGCCCGAGGCGCCCCGCCTCCGGTGCGTGGAGGATGAGACGGACCGCCTGCTGGCCTCCCTGGCCACCCATGACCTCGATCTGATCCTCACGGACCGGCCCCTGGATTCCCAGGCCCGCCTGAAGGCCTTCAGCCACCTGCTGGCGGAGTCGGGGGTGGCGATCTACGCCCCGCCCGCCCTGGTCCGCCGCTTGAAGGGACCCTTCCCCGGGTGCCTCCAGGACGCCCCGTGGCTCCTGCCCACGCCGGGCACGGCCCTGCGGCGGGGGCTCGATCAGTGGCTGGCCACGCACGGCCTCCGCCCCCGCATCGTGGGGGAGTTCAGCGACAGCGCCCTGCTCAAGGCCTTCGGCCAGGCGGGGGCCGGCATCTTCGCGGCGCCGGAAGCCACCGGCTCCGAGGTCATCCGCCAGTACCACGTGAAGCGTCTGGGCCGGGCCGAGGGCGTGCAGGAGCGCATCTACGCCGTGAACGTGGAGCGGCGCCTCCGTCATCCCGCCGTGCAGGCCCTGCGGGAGGCGGCCAAGGCCTGGGCCTTCGCCTGAGGGCTTCCCCCCTTCGTCCGGAGGAATCCCCCTTTCGTCGGATGGCGTTGGCGGGGCCGTGGATCCATCCCGAGGCTGGGATCTGGAGGAACCATGAAATCGTTGATCTGGATGTTGTCCCTGCCCCTGCTCGCCCAGGCCCCCGTGCCCCCGGCCCAGGGGGTCGCCCCCGCCGATGCCATGAAGCGGCTCGCCTTCCTGGAGGGCCGCTGGAAGGGCGAAGGGTCCATGGCCATGGGCCCCGGCCCCCGGGTGGCCTTCCAGCAGACCGAGGTGGTGGCCTTCAAGGCCGGTGGGGCGGTGGTGGCCGTGGAAGGGAACGGCACCCACCAGGGGCGCCCGGTCCACCAGGCCTTCGCCGTGATCGCCTACGACCCGGCCACCCAGGGCTACCGCATGCGCAGCTGGCTGGCCAACGGCCTCAGCAAGGACTTCGTCCTGGAGCTCAAGGCCCAGGGCCATGGCTACACCTGGGGCTGGGAGGATCCCCGCGCCGGGAAGATCCGGTACGCCATGACCCTGACGCCCGAGGGGAAGTGGGTGGAGACCGGCGAACGCAGCGCCGATGGCACCACCTGGGTGTCCTTCTTCGAGATGACGCTCACCCGGGAGTAGCCCCGCGTTAATGACAGCCGCAGCCGCCCGCGAAGTCCTCACGGGCGGCCGCCTTGCGGATGGACCACCCCTCGCGGGCGATGAGGGCGGCCAGGACCAGGCTGGCCACGGCGTCCGCCCACCAGAGCTTCGGCGCGAGGGCTGTAAGCAGGCTCCCCGCCAGGAGGACGAGGCTCAACTGGATGCAGGCCAGGCTGCACGCCGCATCCGCCGCCAAGGTGGGGCTGCAGGCCTGGGTGGCCACGGCCTTCTTGGCCCGCCAGAGCCACGCCATGAAGGCCAGGCTCACCAGGCTGATGAGGAGGCCCGGCAGGGCCGTGTCGGGGGCTTCGCGGGTCACGAGCCGATGGGCGGCCCCATAGCCCACGCTGAGGGCCAGGAGCAGGAAGAGGGCGCCGATCGCCTTGGCCGCGGTGCGCTCCCGGGGGCTGGCTCCTTCGTGGCGCAAGCGCCAGAGCACCATCAGGGCGCTGCCCACCTCCACGAAGCTGTCGAGGCCGAACCCGAACAGGGAGAGGCTGTCCGCCTTCACCCCCATGACCACGGAGACCATGCCCTCCAGCAGGTTCCACCCCACCGTGACCCCTGCGAGGGTCAGGGCCCGGGCGCGGACCTGGGCGTCCATCACGCCTCGGCTTCTCGGACCTTCCGGGCCTTGATGAGCACGAGGGTGCTGCCCTCGGGGCTGCGGTCGAGGCGCACCTCGTCCATCACGGCCTTCATGAAGAAGACCCCGCGACCCCCGGGCTTCATCAGGTTCTCGGGGAGGTTCGGGTTGGGGATCGTCTCCAGATCGATACCCTTGCCCTGATCGCTGATCTGGATCTCGAAGCGGTCGCTCTTGGGGATGAAGGTCACCCGCACGGGCTTGGTCTGATCCAGCTTGTTGCCATGGCGCATGGCATTGGCGATGCCTTCCTGGATCGCCAGCCAGAGCTGCTCCCCATCCTCCTGCGTGAAGCTCAGGTGCTTCAGGAACTCCGCGCCCACGACCTGGATGAGGTCGATGAAACGGAGGTCCGTGTTGCAGGTGAGGGTGACGGGCAACAGGGGTGTGGCCATGGAGTTCCCTGGAAAGAGCTGGTGGAAAGGTCAAGGTACAAGGCCGGTAGCCGTTTCCACCAGTGATTTGTGTCAGGTCACACAGCCGGAGGCCCCGGACCTTGGCTGGATCCGGGGCCCCTTGGGATAAATCGAGATCAGCGGCCTTCGAGTTCCACGGCCTTGGGGAAGAGCCAGCTGTTCTCCTTGTGGATGTGGCGGTGGAGGTCCTGCTCCATCTCCTGCAGGCCGTCCAGCATGGCGCGCCAGCTGTTGCAGGCCTCGGCGGGGGGCACGTACCCATCGGTGAGCTCCCGGAAGCGCTCGAGGTTGGCGCCATGGTTCTCATGCTCGTGCATCATGGCCGCCACGGGCATCTGCACGGACATGTGGCAGCCGCCCAGGGCCGCACCGGATTTCCCCTCGGCGAGCCCCAGGCACATGGGGAAGAGCACCCGCTCCTCCTTCTCCAGGTGGGCGTAGGTCTCCTCCTGGAACTGGAGGTAGATGCGGCGGAGCTCCACGAGCCGGGGGTCTTCATGGCCGTGGACATTGGCGACCTTCTGGGTGAGGAAGTCCAGGCGGGGCATGCACTCCCGCATGTAGACGTGGTGGGTGGACACGATGTGGTCCACGGCGGTGGGGATGCTCGCCTGCCAGCTCTGGTCCTCCTCCGGCTGGCCGGCGGCGTCCTGGGCCTCCAGGGCTTGAAGGATGCCCCCCACCTCGATGCCCTTCTCGGCGCAGGCCAGGCCTAGGGCCTGATGGCCCTTGCAGCAGTAGTCCAGCCCCACCTTCTCGAACACCTTCGAGCGGCTGGGCTTCTCCAGCACCAGCTCCCCGACGGTCTTGGCAATCCACGCCTGGCTCATGCGGCCTCCTTCAGTGCCTCCAGGGTGGCTCCCGGTGGTCCGGGCGGCCTTGATGGATCTCAAGGTGGCGGCCGTTGACATGCATCAAGGTCGACCTTGCCGGGTCCGCGCACCCTCGGAGGCAGGAGGTGCCCGTGAGAGCCCGCTGGTTTGCCTTGTTGATGATCGTCCTGGGAGGCTTTGGAATCCTGGGATATGGAGGACTGCGCATCGCCCGGGAGGCCCCGCCCATCCCGGGACGGGTGGTGTCCGGGGAGGCTGTCCTGGCTCCGGAGGGGGCCGTCCTGGAGGGCCAGAAGCTCTACCTCGGCCACGGGGGCCAGCACCTGGGCTCCATCTGGGGCCACGGGGCCTACCTGGCCCCGGACTGGACCGCCGCCGCCCTGCACCAGTGGGCGGAGGGCACCCTGACGGCCCTGAAGGCCGAGGGCCTCTCCGAGGCCGAAGCCCGGGAGCAGCTGAAGCAGCGCTTCCAGCAGAGCCGTGTGGAGGGCGGGGTCCTCGCCCTGGATGCGGCCCGCGCCAAGGGCTACCTGGCGGCCCAGGAGGCCCTGGCCCGCACCGTCTCCCTCGGAGACAAGGACGCCGCCATCCCCGCCAAGTGGATCCCCACCCTGGAGGAAGGCCGCC
>JBGASN010000090.1:0-4871 GCA_044229665.1 Holophagaceae bacterium | reverse complement strand
GACCTCGCCGTGTTCCTGGCCGGCACGAAGGAGATGGCGGCCTACCGCCACGACCTCTTCTGGGCCCAGTCCTACGCCTTCGCCAACCGCGAGGCCATGCTGACCCTCCTGAAGGCCGTGCTGGTGGACCACTTCCCCGAGGTGGCCTTCGAAGCGCCCATCCTCTGCCACCACAACTATGTGTCGGAGGAGGTGCACTTCGGTGAGGAGCTGCTGGTCACCCGCAAGGGGGCCATCCGCGCCGGCCGGGGCGAGTGGGGCATCATCCCCGGCTCCATGGGCACGCGCTCCTACATCGTGCAGGGCCTCGGCAACCCCGAGTCCTTCGAGAGCGCCTCCCACGGGGCGGGCCGCCGCATGAGCCGCACCAAGGCCCGGCGGAAGCTCAGCCTGCGCGACCTCGAAGACCAGACCCGGGGCGTGGAGTGCCGCAAGGACACCGGCGTGCTGGACGAGGCCCCCGCCGCCTACAAGGACATCGACCAGGTCATTGCGAACCAGGCCGACCTTGTGGAAGTGAAGTACCAGCTCAAGCAGGTGCTCTGCGTGAAGGGCTGATCGCATCCCGCTTATTGAATTGACCTCCCCCTCCCTCGCAAGCCAGAGGGAGGGGCTGGGGGGAACCCGAGGTAAGTGCGGCACGTGACGACCTGCAGCGCCTGCTGCAGTGGGGGTCCCGTGTCCCGCGATTCGGCCTTCGGCGGACCCTCCCGTTTTGGACCACGCAGTGTCCCAACCAGGGGTTCGAATCCCCTACGGCCTTGTACGCCGTGCATCGGTATGCACCGCTCCGGAAGGAGCTTGTTCCACCCACCCGCCGGGGCCCCGGCCCCTGCCTGCGGATCCGTCCGTGGGCGGGGAAGCCGCGGCCCTGCAAGCCCCACCCCTCCGAAGTCGGGAGGGGGCCCGGGCCTGGGTTCCCGGTCCGCCGAAGTTGGGCGGCCCGGCCTCGGGCCCCCGGCAGGGGCCTCCGCCGCGGCGCCCTCCGGGCCGCGGCCCCGGCGTTTGCTCATTCGAAAGGAATCCCATGTTCACCCGTTACCTCATTCCCGATGCCCAGCGGGGCCTCCTGTCCCGCGATGGCCGCCTCGTGCGCTGGCTCGAGCCCGGCGCCACCCGGGTGGTCACCCTGCGGGGCCGCTGGGAGCTCACGCTCCTCAGCCGCGAGACCCTCTGGAGCCCCTTCAGCCCCGAGCTGAAGGCCGTGGCCCCCGCCGGAACCGTGGTGGAGGCCTTCGTGCCCGAAGGGCACGTGGGTCTGCTCCGCGCCGACGGCCTCGCCAAGGGCGTGCTCCAGCCGGGCCGGTACCTCCTGTGGCAGCTGGCGGCCCCCGTGACCCTGGAGACCGTGAGCCTCCTGGACCTGCGGCCCGCCGTGCCCGAGGCCTTCTGGGCCTTCCTGCCCAGCACCCAGCTGCAGACGGTGCTCGTGCTGCCCTTCGAGCGGGCCCTCGTCCACGTGGACGGTGTGCTGCGCGAGCTGCTTGGCGAGGGCCGGTACGCCTACAGCGTGCTCAACCGCAAGCTGGAGGTGATGCGGATCGATCTGCGCGAGCAGGAAGTGCAGATCCTCGGGCAGGAGTTGATGACCCGTGACAAGGTCACGCTCCGCCTCAACCTCATCGTGAAGTACCGCGTCACGGACCCCGTGAAGGCGGTGCAGACGGTGACGAGCCTGCGCGATGCGCTCTACCTCGAGGCCCAGATGTCCGTGCGCCACTCCGTGGCGGAGCAGACCCTGGACCAGCTGCTGGAGCGCCGCGCCCAGGCCGTGGCCCCCATGGCCGAGGCCCTGCGCGAGCGGGCCGCCGCCTGGGGTGCGGAGGTGCTGAATCTTGATGTGAAGGACCTGGTCCTCCCCGGCGAGATGAAGCAGCTCCTCAACCAGGTCATGGAGGCGGAGAAGAAGGCCGCGGCCCAGGTGATCCTGCGCCGCGAGGAGGTGGCGGCCACCCGCTCCCTCGCCAACACCGCCCAGATGCTGGAGCGCAACCCCGCCCTCCTGCGCCTGAAGGAGCTGGAGGCCTTCAAGGAGATCGCATCCGCGATCCCCAACCTCACCCTCGTGATGGGCCAGCCCGAGGTGCTCCGCGGCCTGGGCGCCCTGAAGGGCTGAGGCGAACGACCCGGGGCTCCGCGAGGGGCCCCGCCCATGGTGGCCGTGGTGTAGCGGTCGCATGCCGGCCCGTGAAGCCGGAGGGCCCGGTTCAACTCCGGGCGGCCACCCCATGTTTCCAACCCATGTCCCATTCCAAGGATTCCCATGAACACCCGAATGCTCTGCCGGTCCCCCGTCATCGCCGTGGACCGGAACTACATCCCCCTGCGGGAGGTCACCCGGCGCCACGCCTTGCGGGCCGTGGTCACGGGCCGGGCGGAGGTGCTCGACCTGGGCACCTTCACCCGGTCCGGTCTCGAGGCCTTCAGCGGCGGGGTGGCCTGCATCCTCTATCCCGGGGCCCAGGCCATGAGCGACGCCCGGCTCCTGCAGCTGGGGGGCATGCGCGGCGTGCTGCGGCGCGACCGCTACGCCTGCGCCTACTGCGGGCGGAAGGCCAGCACCGTGGACCACGTGGTGCCCCGCTGCCAGCTGGGCCCCACCACCTGGGGCAACCTGGTGGCCGCCTGCCTGGGCTGCAACCAGCGGAAGGGCGGTCGCACCCCGGCCCAGGCCGGCATGCGCCTGCGCTTCCAGCCGCGGTCCCCCCGGGCCCTGCTCATGGACCGCTTCCTGGAACTGGCCACCGGATGAGGGGGCGGAGCTTCCGCCCCCTCCCCGGGGGGGCCGACCTCAGAAGCGCACGCCCCAGATCAGGTGCAGGGCGGTGCCCTGGCGCCCGTCGAAGGGCGCTTGCGCACCGCTGCCGGCGCCGGTGGTGCGTTCAGGCGTGTAGCTGTAAGGGGCTTCGGAGAGGCGCAGCTCGAGGTTGGCGTGGCGCCATTGGTAGCCCAGGCCGGCCCCGAGCCAGAGGCCCGTCTTGCGGGCGCCGGTGTCGAGGGTGGTCACCTGGGTGCCGCTGCTGTCGACGGCCCGGTCCTCCAGGTACACCTGGCTGCGCTGCACGCCGACGCCCAGGCTCAGGAAGGGACCCCGCTGGGGTTCCCGGAGGTAGACCACGGCGTCGGCCCCGAGGCGGTAGGTGCGGAACACCGTGCGGGTCTCGTCGTAGTCGAACCCGAGGGCCGAGCTGAAGGCGCGGGCCGCCAGGTTGTAGCCGCTCACGCGATACCCCGTCCACTCGAAGGCGGGGCGCAGGGCGAGGTGGGAGCTCACGGGCACATCCACCGAGATGCGGAAGCCCAGGCCCGGGTGGTGGTTCAGGTCATGGCTCATGTCACCCAGGCCCGAGGCCACCAGCAGGGCGACCCCGGGGCGGATCCCGCCTTCCGGGAGCCGGGTTCCGGATTCCTGGGCCACCAGGGAGACGGCCATCAGGGCCAGGGGCAAGGTGCGTCGCATCGTTCCTCCAGGGGGATGAGCGGCATGAGCAGCAGCTGTGCCAATCGCCACGAACCCCCGTGGATCCAGGATCTCACGGGGGTTCGGGAGGGTCGAGATGGGGCGTTGTGCGACCCCCTGGAGCGGGGTGCTACTTCAGGACACCGACCCCGAGCCACGAGGGTCCAAGCACCAGCGTGTGGGTCTGGGCCTTGAAGTCTGTGTCCTTGGCGTCGTTGATGTTGGGCACCCAGGTCTGGGGATTGCGGTCCATGAGGGGGAACCAGGTGCTCTGGATCTGGACCATGATGCGGTGCCCCTTCTTGAAGGTGTGGAGCACATCGTTCATGCGGTAGGCCACGCGGGTGGGCTTTCCGGGCTGGAAGGGCTCAGGCTTCTCGAAGCTGTTCCGGAAGCGGCCGCGCATGACCTCGCCACGCACCAGCATCTGGTAGCCGCCGCTCCGGGCCTGGGCGGGCTGGCCCCAGTCGTCGTCGGTCAGCTTCTCCCGGGGGTCGCGGTAGTCATCGGGATGCACGTCGATGAGCTTCACCACCCAGTCGGCGTCCCGCCCGGTGGTGGCCACGCGCAGCTCGGGCAGCAGGGGACCGGCCATGGTCACATCCTCCGCCAGGGGCTCCGACTGGAAGACGAGCACGTCGGGACGGCGACCCGCGAAGCGCTGATCGGCGGTCATGTATTCCCGGGTCATGCCGATGGCCACGTTCTCGATGAAGGGCACGGGCTTGGCGGGATCGCTCACGAAGCTGACCTTCGAGCCGGCAGGAGGGGCCTCGAAGCCCAGCTTGCCGCCCGGGAGGAAATGGAGCTTCTTGGGCTCGGTCTTGGGGGGCCACACCTCGAAGCTGCGCCACTGGTTGGCGCCGGTGTTGAACATCGTGGCCTCGGCCAGCTTGGGATCCGGCGCGCCCTTGAGGTGGTGCATGAAGAAGGGGAACTCGATGGTCTCGCGGTAGTGCAGGGACGTCTTGCTGCCGAAGGCGGCCTTGCCCAGGAACTCCCCCTCGCCGCGCGCCCAGCCGCCGTGGAACCAGGGTCCCATGACCAGCTTCACATCCCCCTGGGGGCTCCCGGCATTGGCGGTCTGGTACACCTGCAGGGCGCCGTAGATGTTCTCGGCGTCGAAGAGGCCGCCCACGGTGAGCACGGCGGGCTTGATGGCCTTGAGGTGGGGGCGCAGGTTCCTGGACTGCCAGAAGGCGTCGTAGTTGGGGTGGTCCATCATCTCCAGCCAGAACGGGATGTTCTTCGCGAGCTCCCGGGTGTGGGCGAGGCTGCCCAGGCGGAGGAAGTAGGCGTAGCCGTCGGCGGTGCCGTGCTCGAAGGGCTTGCCCCAGTCCGTGGTGGGCTGGGGGCGGGGGCGGCCGAAGTTCACCATGAAGTTGAAGGCGTGGGGCAGCCACAGGGCGCC